>CALEZT010000266.1 GCA_937927975.1 uncultured Phycisphaerales bacterium | reverse complement strand
CCCGAAGCGGTCGTGGCGATTCGCTCGCGGGGGATCTCTTGCCTTTCCAGCGGCTCGATCCTACAATACCTGCGTGGACGTGGAGATTTCTGTGTCATTTGGAGCGGAGAACGAACCGTGCAATCGGATTTGTCACGTCGCGAGTTCTTGACAACCACCGCGGGCTGCGTCGCCGCCGCGGGCATTATGGGAGCAGGCTGTATGAATCAGAACAAAGGAAATGGCAAGATGCTCGGAATGTGCGGGTTGGACTGCGTCGCCTGCCCGGCGTTTACCGCCTACAAGACCGACGACCAGGCCCTGCGGATCAAGACCGCCGAGGAGTGGTCCAAGCAGTTCGGCGTTCAAATGCCGCCCGAGGCTGTCAACTGCGTGGGGTGTCTCAAGCCGGAAGGCCCCAAGATCGGCCACTGTGCCGAATGCGAGATCCGCAAGTGCGGCCTGGCGAAGAAGGTGAAGAACTGCGGCCTGTGCAAGGACTATCCCTGCGACAAGATCAGCGCCTTCCTCGCCCAAGTCCCCCCGGCCAAAGCCAACCTCGAAGAGGTCCGGAGCAATCGGAAGATGTGATGGTGAAGTGGCTCCCCCTGAAGAGAGTCCTGGCGATGTTCTCAGCCAGGTATGCCGACAGCGTCGCTCTGGATCGGTCTGCAACCTTGCACAAGAAAGGCGCGTATCGGGAGGCCTATGCACTCTTGCGAGGCGTTCTGGACCGTCATCCCGATTGGCGTTTCGGCGACGCGTATGTGCATTGTGCGTGGCTTGAGCTTATGGTGAATGATGACCTGTCCAAGACTGGCGAGCTTTTCGACACAGCTCTGCGGCTGGGATGCCGCGATATGGCCACGTATTATGCCGCCAGCGGATGCGTGTTCTGGCGTGCAGGTGAATGTGAAAGGGGCATTCGGGAGATGGAGAAGGCTGTCGACATGGAACCCAGCGTCTTCAACCTGGGATTGCTCGGTGACGCGCTGTCGTTTGATGGCGATGCTCGAGCGGCAGACATCCTGAAGCGAGTGCTGGAGCAGGAGCCTCTCGACTTTCACGCACATGTTGCCCTGGGCGTTCTTGCGGCCAAGACGGGGGATCGTGAAAAGGCCCTGCTGTTGGTCAAGAGAGCCCAGGAGTTGCATCCAAGTGCCTGTGATCTCACGAGAATCGCCTGGCTGCATTCCGACATGGGGGAGTTTCGGACTGCCCTGGCTACCTATGCACAGGCGAATCGGCAGGGCCATGCATTCACGTGGTCTGACTATGCCGGCATTGCCACGTGCCATTTCGAATTGGGCAATCTTCATGAGGGTTGGAGGTATCTGGAGGAGGGTCGTTGCCGTTTTCCCAATAGCAACACCCTGAAGAGAACGGAAGATTTCTACAAAGACAGATGTCCCAAAGATCGAACTGGATAAGAGACTACTGGGCCTCTCTTAGGCGAAGATGAGATATCGCAGCGATTGCCGAGTGAGGAAATAACCATGAAGTGCATTCATTGCTGGGGAACGATGAAACGCGGCAAGGCCCCGATCCACATCGACTGCGACGGCTGCCACATCACCATCGACAGCGTCCCCGCCTGGATTTGCGAGCAGTGCGGCGAGCCGTTGTTCGAGGAACAGGAAGTCGAGACTATCCAGGACATCGCCAAGGCCGTCGATGAGAAATGCCGATTTCTCCGACGATCGGCATGAGCTGGCTTCGTGAAGTCGTTGGGGATACTCGAAAGGTTGCCTCAGTTTGACGAAGAAGTCATCTCCGCTCCGGGGGCGGGCATCGTGGTGGTTGAACACGAACCCGTTGTGGCGGGCGGCGTAGACCTAGAGTCGGCCGTGAGTTCAGCAGGTCTGTCGTGACGGCGTCTGCTATGACGGAATTCTGTGGTTGACTGAGGCAGTTCATGGGCGTCGGCGCGTGCCGCGCCTGAAACGGAGTCTTGTCGGGGAGAGCAATAGTATGATCAAGGTAGCGATCATCATCGGTAGCACGCGTCCGGGGCGGAAGGCCGAGGCGGTAGCCCGCTGGGTGTACGACATCGCCAAGAAGCGGGGGGACGCCCAGTACGAGGTGGTGGACATCCAGAGCTTCAACCTGCCGCTGCTGGACGAGCCTGTACCTCCTTCGATGGGGCAATACAGCAAGCCCCACACCAAGGCCTGGGCCGCCAAGATCGCGTCGTTCGACGCCTACGTCTTCGTGACGCCCGAGTACAACCACGCGCCGTCGGGGGCCCTGAAGAACGCCATCGACTACCTCTATGCGGAGTGGAACAACAAGGCGGCGGGCTTCGTCAGCTACGGCAGCGCGAGTGGCGTTCGGGCGGTCGAGCAGTTGCGGCTGATCATGGGCGAGTTGCAGGTCGCCGACGTGAGGGCGCAGGTCATGCTCTCGTTGTTCACCGACTTCGAGAACTTCACGACGTTCAAGCCGGCCGCGTTCCACGAGAAGTCCGTCAACGCCATGCTCGATCAGCTCGTCGCTTGGGGCGCCGCCATGAAGACCCTGCGCAGTCCGTGACGTGATCGCTCGTCCGGAATCGGTCGCTGTGGCTCTGTTTATGTCCGCAACAGATGCGTAATGCGGGCGCCGACGGCGTTGCGAGGCGAGAAGACGCGCGTCATGACGCCCACGCGAGCTTCTTACCCTCGTTCAGCATGACAGAAGGGGGACTTCTGTCCTGTGATTTTCCGCCGCACGCCGTGCCTTTTGGAGACGCCGCAAAAAACCTTGGCCCATGATGCGGATCGGGCCTATAATCGCCCGCGGCGGTGGGTGATCGGGCTCGGAGCGGATGTCGTTTGTTGACGGAGATGTGATGGTGCGGACAATCAGAGTGGCCGGATTTGCGGCAGGGGTCGCCCTGTGCGGGCTTTCGATGATCGCAGGTTGCCAGAAGGATCGTTCGGCCGGTCCGTCGGTGAAGGTCGAGCCGGTCCCGATTGTGCCTGCGGCTGCCGAGAAACCCGACGAAGGACCGGCCCAGACGACGACGGTCGAACCGGCGGTTCAGGTCGTAGAGCCGAGTGTCGCGGAGCCTACAGTCGGCCTCGCGCTGGCGTTTTCGGTCGGTCGGGCGGCCACGTACAAGGCCACGACCGAAGCGAGAAAGAGCATCGAGTGGATGGGGTCCGAGTCGGGCAAACCCGCCGATTTCTCCGACGGATACACAGGCAACTCTGTCGAGATGACGTTCGAGCAGCGCGTCGAGACGGTCCGCGAAAACGGCAACGCCGTCCTGGCGATCACGATTCACGCCCTCAAGTATCGCGGCGTGGTGGCGAGTCGGCCTGTCTTCGAGTTCGACAGCACCGATCCCAACGATGGTCAAGAACCCCTGATGGCGCTGATCGGAAAGAGCTATCGGCTGGAGATGTCGTCCGGCGGCGAAGTGGTCGCACTGCTCGACATGGAATCGGCCCGCAAGGCGGTCAAGGCCGGGTCGCCCGCCTACAGCGTGGCGGCGAAGATCCTCTCCGAGGAGATGATCCGCGATCAGCACGAGATTCCGCCCCTGTCGGCCCTCAAGGGAGGGCAGGTCGGCCCGGGACAGAGCTGGAGCGATCTGAAGTCGTTCTCATTCAGCAGCATGGGCGCCAAGAGCTTCGAGCGGGTCTACACGCTCAGGCAAGTGGGGCAAGACGCCGGCAGGACCGCGGTGGTCGAGATGAAGGCGATCCCCTCAGCGGCCATGGCTGAGCAGATGCACAAACGCCAGCCCGCCGGTCTGATGCCGGGACTGTTCGACAGCACGGACAAGTACGAAGGCCGTCTGGAGCTCGACCTCGAGGGCGGGCGGCTCCGCCAGTACGCAGAGGACATGCAGACCGAATGGATCGTTGCCGATCCCGCGGCGATGCAGGATACTACCGCTGTGCCGAGGGCCATCAAGATGGCCGCCCAACGGCTCCAGCGGCTGGAACTGGTCGAGTAGTCGCGGCGTGGCAGGATGCAGGATGGGATTGAAAGGAAACGCGTGAGAGCCCGATGGATGCTCGTCATCACGGCCGCTGCGGCCCTGATCGCAGGCTGCAAGACGCCCACGGACGGAGAGGGCAAGGTTGCGGAGGCCACGGCGCCGGCGCGGGATCGGAGCCGCGTGTTTGTGACCGTGGATTTTGAGCAGGGCCGTACGCTTCGATACCGGATCGCATCGAGACGGGCGGTGACGCTGGACTGGGACCCCAACGCGTCCGCTGCGAAGAACCGCGTGGAGCATCGCCAGGAGCAGATGGAGACGATCGTCGCATACACGCCGGTCGAGGTGGACCCGTACGGCGTCAGCACCCTCCGTGCGACGGTGGAATCCATCAGTGCTTCCCGCAGCGGGGGACCCGTCGCCCGTTCGCAGGGAGTAGACGCCGTCGAGAGCGCCAGGGGCAAGAGCTTCCTGCTCAGGGTCGATGCTCGCGGCCGGATCGTCGATGTCAACGAACTGAGGAGCCTTGTTCAGGAGATGGGGGAGAACGCCTTCCAGACCGGCGCACGAGGCGGTCGGATCAAGAACCCCGACATGATCGGGGACTTCGTGGCCGGCGTGTGGTTCCTCTGGGACGGCGCCGCGACGATTCCCCTGCCGGCCGAAGGGCTGGCGATCGGGCAGACATGGACGTCGCAGCTTTCCGTGCCGACCCCGATGGTGATGCGAAAGGCCCGCGACGTGACGTACCGGTTCAACGGGATTCGCTCAGGCCCGCGCGGCGCCGCGGCGGTGATCGAGGGCACGTATGCGCTGGCCGACTCGACGCCGGCGGACTGGCCCGTGCCGTACTCGGGACGGTTCCGGGTCGCGGGGACTTTCGGGTTTCTCGGTCCCTATGAAGCGCTTTCGCTGGAAGGCATGGGCGAAGAACTGTACAACATCCAGGCCGGCCGGCTCGAACAGCGTCGGCAAACGTACACGATGCAGATCCAGGCCTCGGTGCCCCCGATGGGGATCGAGGCGCATCCGCACATCACGATCGAGCAGACGCTGATTGCGGAACTGCTGAGCAATGAAATCCGAAATCCGAATATCGAAATCCGAAACAAATCCGAATGACCAAAGCTCGAGATTCAAAACGGTTCATTCGACATGGCGGCAGCGTTTCGGTCATTTGGGTTTCGGTCCTTTGAATTTGTTTCGGATTTCGAGTTTCGAATTTCGTGCTTTCTAATTGGGAGGTAATCGTATTTTGGACCGAACGAACCTGTGGGCGCCGTGGCGGATACCCTACATCCGCGACATTGGCAAGAGCGACGGGTGCTTTCTCTGTCACGACCTCGCGCATCCGGAGGAGGACGACGAGAACCTCGTTCTGTGGCGGACCGCGCGGAGCCTCGTGGTCCTCAACCGGTTCCCCTACAATAACGGTCATCTGCTGATCGCCCCGGCCCGGCACATCGCGACGCTCGAAGAGACGTCCGAAGAGGAGATGCTGGAGCTGATCAAACTGGTCCGGGAATCGCAGCGGGCGCTGTCCCGGGCGATCCGCCCGATGGGTTTCAACGTGGGCCTGAACTTCAGCCGTTGTGCGGGAGCGGGTCTGCCGGGCCATATGCACATCCACGTCGTGCCTCGCTGGGACGGCGACACGAACTTCATGGGCGTGTGCAGCGATACGAAGGTGATCAGCCAGTCGATGATCGATCTGCTGGCGGAGCTCAGGCTGGCCAGCGAGAAGCATTCTCTGCCGGGGCTTTGAGGACAGGGTGGGTAAGACTCATAGGACCGATCGGACGAATCGGACCGAGGCGCGGAGAGAATCATATGGTCCAGGGTTTGTGTTCCTACGCCGCCACGGAGGCGGCCAGTAAGGGGCGTGCGTATACCGAACCGCCCCATCCCTACCGCTCGGATTTCGAGCGGGATCGCGACCGGATCATCCACAGCTCCGCGTTCCGACGGCTCGACGGCAAGACGCAGGTCTTCACGCCGGGATTGGACGACTATTACCGCTCCCGGCTGACGCACACCATCGAGGTCTCGCAGATCGGTCGCACGCTCGCCAAGGCGCTCGGTCTGAACGAGGTCCTGACCGAGGCGATCTGCCTGGCCCACGACCTGGGGCACCCTCCTTTCGGCCACGCCGGGGAAGCGGCGCTGAACGCCGTGATGGCCGACCACGGCGGCTTCGAGCACAATGCCCAGTCGCTGCGGATCGTCGATCTGCTCGAACATCCGTATCCGCGGTTCATGGGCCTGAACCTGATGTACGAGACTCGCCTGGGCCTGGCCAGGCACAAGAGCCGGTACGACCAGCCCGATGCACGCGCGTTTGCGGAGGCCAACTGCACGCTCGAAGGCCAGGCGGCGGACCTGGCCGATCGGATCGCATACAACTGTCACGATCTGGAGGACGGGATGCGGGCCCGGCTGATCGAGCCCGAATCGATGCGCGACATCGAGATCTTCGCCCAGGCCGGGGGCCGCGTTCACTTCGACGCGATCGACGACTGGACGATCAAGCGGACGCGTGTGGCCAAGGCGATCATGGACATCCTCGTGGGCGATTGCATCGAGACCAGCGGCGCCAACATCGAGTCGGCGGGGATCCGAACCGCCCACCAGGCATGCGCCGACGCGGCCAATCGCATCTCGCTGTCGCCCGACAACGACCGCAGACTACGGGTCCTGGAGGAGTTCCTGCTCCAGAGGTTCTACCACCACGAGTCGCTCGTGCAGACGGGCGAGAAGGTGCGGGGCTGGATCGCCGAGCTGTTCGAGCGGCTGTGCCGCCGGCCCGACCAGATGCCTCGCTATTTCCAGGGCTTCATCCGCCAACACGGTCTTCAGCGGGCCGTCTGCGACTACATCGCCGGCATGACCGACCGCTACTGCCTCAAGACGCTCGGCGTCGTGGCTTCGTGATATTGCGATCCACATCGTTCTGCCGGACAAACCCACTGCCTGTTTCCTTTTGACCTTCGTGTCCGTTTCCGGTAGTGTTTCTGCCCTATGTACTGGAGACGACTGATTGCCGCGTGTTTTGGGTTGGGTTGGATGCCGGTTGCGCCGGGGACCTGGGGTTCGCTGCCGCCTGCGATTACATTCGGCCTGCTGATGTATTTCGGCGCGGCGAATGTTGCGATCCTGATGGTTATGGCTGCGATGGTGGTCGTGGGGTGCGTGGCGTGCATCCGCTGCGCGCCGGCTTCGATCGCGGCCAAAGGCAAGCAGGACCCGGGCGAGGTCGTCATGGATGAGTTCGCCGGTCAGGCGTTGGCGTTTCTGGCGGCGCCGCTGCTGTTGGCGAGGAGTCTCTCTGGTTGGGAGAGCCTTGCGATCGCGGCCATCGGATTCCTTGCGTTTCGTGTGTTCGATATCCTCAAGCCCGGCCCCATCCGAAAGCTGGAGCGGTTCCCGGCAGGGTGGGGCATCCTGGCGGACGATCTGGGGGCCGGGGCGGCCGCGGCTGTTTGCGTCTGTGTCGCGGCGGTCTTGATGGTGCGAGGCTAGCCAAGGCGGTGCGCGATGCGCACCCTGCAGGCCCATAGGTGATTATGATCGAATGGATTGCGGTCATCGTGTTGGGGTTCATCGAGGGAATCACGGAGTTTCTGCCGGTATCCTCGACTGGCCTTCTAGATCGGACGAGCACACGTCTGAACTCCAGTCAACGAATACGACCTCGTATGCCG
>CALEZT010000265.1 GCA_937927975.1 uncultured Phycisphaerales bacterium | reverse complement strand
GAACACCGGGAGACCCGGCGGCAGCGGCTCGCCGCCTGCCATGAGTTGGAGGTCCAGATCGCCGAGCACAAGGCCGCTATCAAAGCCGAAACACAGTTCAGCCACCAGGTGGAACTGAATATGAAGATCAAACAATTGGAGCAGCAGCTACAGCAGGCATCCGC
Source organism: uncultured Phycisphaerales bacterium (assembly GCA_937927975.1). Lineage (GTDB taxonomy): Bacteria > Planctomycetota > Phycisphaerae > Sedimentisphaerales > Anaerobacaceae > PLanc-01. Next base: position 26,210 of record CALEZT010000265.1, on the reverse strand, counting down.
CTGCCTGTAGCCGTGAGGATTGCATGATGCAGAAACTCGATCCGAAGACCGATGGTTCGACCGTCAATATCGTTGAGCAGAATGTCGCCAAGCTCAAGAAACTCTTGCCTGACATCGTCACCGAGGGAAGGATCGACTTCGATGCCCTGCGCGAGACGCTGGGCGACTATATCGACGACCGGCAGGAGCGATACAGCTTCGCATGGAACGGCAAGGGTCTTGCCAAGCGTATTGCCCAGACACCATCCACCGGCACGCTCCGGCCGTCCCAGGAGGAGTCGGTCAACTGGGCGACTACGAAGAATCTCTTCATTGAGGGCGATAATTTGGAAGTCCTCAAACTGCTCCAGAAGTCGTATCACCGCCGCGTTAAGATGATCTACATCGACCCACCTTACAATACAGGTGGGGACTTCATCTATCCGGACAACTTTAAGGATAATATAGCCAACTACAAGGAGCTTACGAGACAGATTGATGAAACAGGACGGCCCTTGTCCAACAATGCGGAGACTTCGGGGAGGTATCACACCAATTGGCTGAACATGATGTATCCGCGATTGAAGCTCGCCCGTAACCTACTTCGGGATGATGGCCTGATCTTCATATCTATCGATGACGTGGAAGTCGCGAATCTGCGACAAGCCTGCGATGAGATATTCGGTGGCGAGAACTTCGTAGAGCAAATTGCCTGGAAGAACAAGTACGGATCGGGTGCCCTGACAAAAGGGTTCGCCAGCGTTCATGAGTACGTGCTTGTCTACTCAAAGACACTGTTAGGTAACATTGCTGCTCCTCTCGATGAAGAACAGAAGAAGGCATACAAGAACAAAGACTCCAAGTTCGCTGTCCGGGGTGGTTACATCACACAACCCCTGGCAACCACCAGCAAGGATGATAGGCCCAACCTGCGATATGCGATACACCACAATGGCGCGGAGATATGGCCAGAGAAACAGTGGATTTGGGCACAGGAGCGATTCGAGGCCGCCTACGCCAACGATGAGATCGTCATCAACGAGCAAGATGGCAAGTACAGTGTGCGAACGAAGCAATATCTTCGCGATGAGAATGGGGTGGAACGCCTGGGGAAACCGATTTCGCTTCTCAATGGACCGTTCAACCAGGAAGGCACTAAAGAGATCCATGAATTGTTCGGCCGTCCGGTATTTGACTTTCCGAAACCCAGCAGTTTGATCAAGTACTTCTTCTCCTGCGTTGTGAATGACTCACCTGAAGATGACGGTGTCTATCTCGATTTCTTCTCCGGATCATGCTCTTCCGCTCATGCTCTGATGGACCTGAACAACGAACGTGGCGGCAATCGGAAGTTCATTATGGTTCAGCTTCCAGAGCCCTGTGACAAGGATTCCGAAGCGCATAAAGCTGGCTACAGGACTATCGCAGACATAGGTAAGGATCGCATACGTCGTGTGATCAAGAAAATTGAGGCTGACCGCACAGCACGGGCCAAAGAGGCAAAGAAGAAGCTGCCCGGCATGAGAGACTCCATGCCGACACTGGACCTTGGTTTCAAGGTCTTCAAGCTGGATGCCAGCAATATCAAGCCGTGGGACGCGGATTTCGACAATGTCAAAGAAGCCTTGCTCAATGCCGTGGAGAACATCAAGCCCGACCGCACAGAGGCGGACGTGCTTTACGAATTGCTTCTGAAATACGGCCTGGACTTGGCCGTGCCCATCGAACAGCGGAAGATCGACGGCAAGACCGTCTACATCATCGGGGCCGGGGCCTTGATCGTATGCCTTGCCGACAAGGTGAGCCTGGACGTGGTGGAAGGCATCGCAAAGCTGAAGGCCGAACTCAAGCCCGAAGTGATGCGCGTGGTCTTCAAGGACGCCGGTTTCAAGGACGACGTAGTCAAAACCAACGCCGTGCAGATCCTGCGGCAAGCCGGTATCGAAGACGTAAAGTCGCTGTAGCGTTCACATGGAGGGCCGAGAGTCATGGTCAAGTTGCTGACATTCGATCAGGCTTTGAAGCAAGCCGATGGCGGCAAGCGGCACCTGCTGCTGGGCAATGGATTTAGTCGCGCCTGTCGGAACAATCTGTTTGCCTATGAGGCCCTTTTCAAGCAAGCGAAGGGCAAATTGTCGGATGGTGCGAAGAAAGCGTTCCATGCTCTGAACACAACTGACTTTGAATCAGTCATGCGAGCACTGAAGCAGGCGGCCGACTTGGTTAAGGTGTATGCCCCCACCAGACCCAAGCTGGCCCAAAGATTGGCGACTGACGCTGATAAGCTACGCGACGTTTTGGCGCAGGCGATTGCCAGCAGTCATCCAGAGCGGCCGAACAAGATCGAGGACAGCGAGTTTGTGTCTTGCCGGGCGTTTCTGTCCCACTTCGAAAACATCTACACGCTCAATTACGACCTGCTGCTGTACTGGGCATTGATGCACGAGGACGTTGATGATCTGAGCATAGCCTGCAATGACGGATTCCACCAGCCCGAGGACGGGCCGGAGGAGTATGTCGTTTGGGAGGTCAGTGATGTCGGGTCACAGAACGTCTTCTACATGCACGGAGCATTGCATATATTCGATGCGGGGGCCGAGGTGCAGAAATATACCTGGTGCAATACAGGCGTTGCCCTGGTAGAGCAGATTCGTGACGCCCTTGGGAAGAATCGGTATCCGATCTACGTAGCTGAGGGGAGTTCCGACTCGAAAATGCAGCGGGTTCAGCACAGCGCATTCCTTAGCCGAGGGTATCGCAGTCTTCCCTCAGTGTCTGGATCGCTCTTCATCTACGGCCACTCTCTCGCATCCAATGACGAACACGTTCTGCGTTTGATTGAGAAGGGCAGAGTCACGGCAGTATACGTGAGCATCTACGGTGACGCGAAGAGCAAGGACAACAAACGGATCATCGCGCGGGCTGAGCTGTTTCGGGAAGGCCGAGACAATTCTGGCCGTCGCAACAAACTCGACGTTCGGTTCTTTGATGCGGCCAGCGCGAAGGTGTGGGGGTGACTGTATGAACAAAGCGACAATCATGAATCTGCAATCCGAAGTCAAGGTCTGACAAATGGCCAAGAAGAAAGATGAAGACAAGCTCCCTACCCCCTTGCCCGAAAATGGAGGCGCAATGGTCCCCGCCGGGCAGGGCGAGATACTCCTGTATCGGACGGAGGATGGCAGGACGCGGGTAGAATGCCGTTTCCAGGACGAGACGATCTGGCTGAGCCAGGCCATGATAGCTGAGCTTTACCAAATCGGCGTCGGCACCGTAAATCACCACATCAAAGAGATTTACGGAGACAAGGAACTCGACTCTGGGGCAACTATTCGATCTTATCGAATAGTTCGCCAGGAGGGCAGCCGTCAGGTGACTCGACAGATCGAGCATTACAGCCTGGATGCCGTTCTGGCCGTCGGCTACCGCGTCCGGAGCCAGCGTGGAACCCAGTTTCGCCGATGGGCGACGGAACGGTTGCGGGAATACCTGCTCAAGGGCTTTGTCCTGGACGATGAGCGGCTGAAGAACCCGCCTGCCCCAGGCTTGGGCGTGCCGGACTACTTCGATGAGATGCTCGAACGCATCCGGGACATCCGGGCCAGCGAGAAGCGGATGTACTTGCGGGTGAGGGAAATCTTCGCGATGGCGGCCGATTACGAGCCGTCATCCGAGCAGACGACGCGATTCTTCCAAACGATCCAGAACAAGTTGCATTTCGCCGCCACCGGCATGACGGCGGCCGAGTTGATCAAGAGCCGGGCAAACCACGCCTTGCCGAATATGGGGTTGACATCGTGGAAGTCCGACGAGGTCCGCAAGACCGACGTGATTGTCGCCAAGAATTATCTGAAGGCGGAGGAAATTGACGAATTGAACAGGATTGTTGTGATGTGGCTGGACTTCGCCGATGACCAGGCCAAACGCCGCAAGCAGGTGTTCATGAAGGATTGGGAGCAGCGGCTCAACGAGTTCCTGCAATTCAATGAACGCAACGTGCTCACGAATGCGGGGCACATCAGCAAGGCACAAGCCGATGCGTTTGCCTGTGAGCAGTACGACCGGTTCGCCGAACGTCGCCGGACCTTTAAGGAGGCCCAAGGCGAACAGGACACGATCAAGGCCCTTGAAGACGCGGCCAAGAGCCTGCCCAAACGCATCCAGGGTAAAGACAAGGAAGGCGGCGCGAAGCCATGAAGTTCCAATTCAATCCCGACCTCACCTATCAGCGGGAAGCCATCAACGCCATCGTGGACATCTTCGAGGGCCAGGAGGTCTGCCGGACCAACTTCACGGTTGCGCCGCTCCAGCAACATCCGGACTATCTTGAATTCATGCAGCATTCCGATCTGGGCGTGGGCAACCGGCTGCGCCTCTTGCCGGAGGACATCCACAAGAACGTCAAGGCGATCCAACTCCGCAACGGCCTTGCCCCTTCGGAGACCCTGGACGGGATGAACTTCACCGTTGAGATGGAGACTGGCACGGGCAAGACCTACGTCTACCTGCGGACGATCTTCGAGTTGAACCGCAAGTACGGCTTCACGAAGTTCATCATCGTGGTGCCGTCACTGGCGATCAAGGAAGGCGTCAACAAGTCCCTCCAGATGACGGACGAGCACTTCAAGGGCCTGTACGACAACGTGCAGTTTGACTACTTCGTCTACGACTCACAGAAGCTTGGCCAGGTCCGCAACTTCGCTACCAGCGACTATATCCAGGTCATGGTGATCAATATCGATGCCTTCCGCAAGAGCTTCACCGACCCGGAGAAGGAAGACAAGGCCAACATCATCCACCGGCCGCACGACCGGATGACCGGCAGCCGCCCGATTGAGTTCATCCAGGCGACCAGCCCCATTGTCATCATCGACGAGCCCCAGAGCGTGGACACGACGGCCAAGAGCAAGGAGGCCATCGAGAGCCTGAACCCGCTTTGCACGCTGCGATTCTCCGCGACCCACGTGGACAAGTACAACATGATGTACCGGCTGGACTCGGTAGATGCCTATGAACGCAAGCTGGTCAAGCAGATCGAGGTTGCGGGCATCCAGGTGCAGGACAGCCACAACCGAGCTTACGTCAAGCTGCTGAAGGTGGACAACAGGACCAGCCCGATCACCGCCCAGATCGAGATGGATGTGATGCAGCGGAGCGGCGAGGCCAAGCGGATGAAGAAGAAGGTCCGCAGCGGCAACGACCTGCTGGAGCTTTCCCGCGGCCGGGACGTGTACGACGGCTACATCATCGAGGACATCTACTGCGAAAAGGGCAACGAGTACATCAGCTTCACGAGCAAGCCGGAGATCGTGCGGCTGGACCAGGCTATCGGCCAGGTGAACGACGACGAATACAAGCGACTCCAGATCCGCAAGACCATCGAGAAGCACCTGGACAAGGAGTTGGTGCTTCGCCCCAGGGGCTTGAAGGTTCTGAGCCTGTTCTTCATCGACCGCGTGGCGAACTACCGCTGGTATGATGACGACGGCAACCCGCAGCCAGGCAAATACGCCACCATGTTCGAAGAGGAGTATGCCCGTGCCGTCCGGAAGCCCAAGTACCACATCCTCTTCGAGGGAGCGGACCTGGACACGGCCGCCCAGGGCGTCCATGACGGCTACTTCGCCATCGACAAGAAGAAGACGGCTTCAGGCCAAAGCGTTGAAGTGTTCAAGGACTCGCGCGGCGAGGGAACCGCCCAGGCCGACGAGAGCGCCTACAACACGATCATGAAGGCCAAGGAGTGGTTGCTCAGCTTCGACTGCAAACTGAAGTTCATCTTCTCCCATTCCGCCCTGAAGGAGGGATGGGACAATCCGAACGTTTTTCAGATCTGCACGTTGAACGAAACCACTTCCGTCATGAAGAAACGGCAGGAAATCGGACGTGGGCTCCGCATTGCGGTGAACCAGGACGGCGAGCGTGTGTACGGCTTCGACGTGAACACGTTGACCGTCATGGCGAACGAATCTTACGAGGACTTCGCCCGGCAGTTGCAGAAGGAGATCGAGGACGAAGAGGGCATCAAGTTCGGCGTTGTGGAACGCCACCTGTTCGCAAACATCCCCGTACCAACCGACGATCACAAGACTGAGTACCTTGGCGTGGAGACATCCGAGCAGGTGTTCAACCACCTGAAGGACAAGGGGTACATTGACGCTGGGGGCCACGTCCAGGATTCCCTGCGTACGGCACTGAAGAACAACAATGTTGACCTGCCGCCCGCGGTCCAGCCTTATGCCCCCCAGATCATGGCTGCCCTCAAGAAGGTTGCGGGTGGATTGAACATCAAGAATGAGGCCGACCGCAAGCAGGTCAAGCTGAACAAGGCCGTGTTTCTGGGGGACGAGTTCAAGCAGCTTTGGGAGCGGATCAAGTACAAGACGACCTTCCGCGTGGACTTCGATTGCGAGGCGTTGATCCGTAAGTGTGCGGACGAGATTGCCAAGAAACTTGTGGTTGGCAAGGCCCGGTTTGCCTATTGGGAACGCCTGACGAGCATTGACCGAGGCGGCGTGGACGGCAAGCTGACCAAGGAAAGCACCCACGTCTACGAGGCCAAGGACTTCGAGCTACCCGACGTGGTGAGCTACCTCCAGAACGAAACGAATCTGACCCGGCGGACGCTGGTAGAGATCCTCCAGCGGAGCGACCGGCTCCAGGACTTCAAGAACAACCCGCAGAAGTACATCGAGCAGGTTCTGGCAATCATTCAGCACCAGATGCGGCTGTTCATCGTGGATGGCATCAAATACCAGAAGATCGGCGACCAGGACTACTACGCTCAGGAGCTTTTCGAGGAGAACGAGCTGTACGGCTATCTCAGCAAGAACATGCTGGAGAGCGAGAAGTCGGTTTACGACCACGTCGTTTATGACTCGGACGTGGAGGAAGAATTCGCCCGGTCCTTCGAGGTGAATGAGGAAGTGAAGGTCTACGCCAAGCTCCCCGGATGGTTCAAGATCGACACGCCGCTGGGCAGCTACAATCCCGACTGGGCCGTCTTGGTGGAAGTGGACGGCCAGCAGCGATTGTATTTCGTGGTGGAGTCCAAGAGCACCCTGTTGACTGACGCCCTGCGCCCGGCAGAGCAGGCAAAAATCGACTGTGGACGCGAACACTTCAAGGCCCTTGGCACCGAGGTCCGGTTTAGGGTCGCAAGTAGCTACACCAGCTTCACCGAGCAGCTTCAGGGGTAGAACGTAGCCACGATACGTCGCACAGAGAAAGGACCGCACTGAATGTTGAAGCTAACTTCTGTCACAATCAAGAACTTCCGTTGCTTCAAAGATATCAGTGTTCCGCTTGACCAGACCACGGTTCTTATCGGCGAGAACAACAGCGGCAAGACGAGCTTTTTGGAGGGCATCAAACTGTGTCTTGCACGCAGCAGCTTCCGTCGCAGCGACTGGTTAGATCAGTACGACTACCATCTGCCCACGGCAGCTTCCCAGCCGGACCAGACCGGGGAACTGGCCATCACACTGGATTTTGTCACCGACGCCAAGGCCCCTGACGAGTTGGTTCAGGCACTTGGCGATATACGTGTTTTCGATGATGCTAATGTGCCTCACGTTATCCTGCGTACCACGAGTTCGTACGACAAAACGCTCAAAGGCTTTACTTCCGATTGGGACTTCCTCGACGCCCAGGGACATGCACTGGGACCGAGGATCAAACGCCCCCAGACGCTTGCCACATTCGTCCAGCTTGTCCCGTTCTTCTATCTCTCTGCGCTTCGCGATGCTTCCCGTGAGTTTCAAGGTCGATCCATGTTCTGGGCTCCCTTCCTCAAGAGCGCTGCAATCCCTGATGATGTACGCCAGAAACTGCAAGTCGAAATCAACTCGCTCAACAAGCAAGTGCTCACGGCCCACGGATCGCTCCAGTCCTTGAAGACCCACTTGGCCAAGGTCCAGAAAGTTGTGGCCTCTGGCAAAGCCGGTACAGTTGACATCGAAGCCCTTCCTGGACGCATTACTGACTTGCTCGCAAGAGCCCAAATCAATGTCACGGCTGGAACCGGAGCGCCACTTCCGCTCACGCATCACGGTGCTGGCACGCAAAGTCTTGCAGTCATCTTTCTCTTCGAGGCTTTTCTCGCAACGATGCTCGCTGAACAATATGACAAGTTGAGCCAGCCTATCTTGGCTCTTGAAGAACCTGAAGCCCACCTCCATCCGTGTGCTATCCGCTCGCTTTGGAATACACTTCAGGCAATCTCCGGACAGAAGGTCATCGCCACGCATTCCGGCGACTTGCTTGGCCGCGTGCCCCTGGGTTCGGTTCGTCGCTTCTGCTTTGAAAATGGCTCAGTTGTTGTCAAGTCCCTCAAGCCCAACACGCTGACTCCAGACGAGGAACAGAAGGTGTCTTTCCACATTCAAAGCGCGAGAGGCGAACTCCTCTTCGCCCGCTGTTGGCTTCTTGGGGAGGGCGAGTCAGAGTTCTGGGCGTTTAGGGAGGTTGCCGATATACTCGGGCATGACATGGATCGATCAGGAGTACGTATCGTGAACACAAGTCATTCAGGCGTGGAGCCGCTCCTCAAAACCGCAAATGCTTTCGGTATTGCTTGGTTGTTCGTTGGCGACGGAGACAAACACGGGCAAGATGATGCCAAGACATGCAAAAGGTACTTGGCAGGACGCCTTGAGGCAAAACATATATGTCTTCTTCCGTCCCCTAACATCGAAGTTTTGCTGTGTACAGCAGGTTTTGGCCAGATCTACGAGAGCCACATATCTCCACAGAAGAAAGCCACTGTCACCTCGGTCAAGGGTACTCCGGCTTACTGGGAGCAAGTTGTAGATGCCCAACCCAGCAAGGAGAAGCCATCGCGTATATGCGAGGTTATGACGGCCATGCGGCAGAAAGGGAAGCCCTCTGTTCCGTCCTCTCTAAAGAAGATCGTTGAAGATGCAATTTCTCTTGCGGAGGCTAGCCAATGCTGATCGACCGGGAGAAACTGAACGAGAACCAGCGAATTGCTATCGACTGGAACGAAGGCCCCTTACTCGTGTTGGCTGGACCCGGCTCTGGGAAGACCCGTGTTTTGACAATGCGAACCGCGAGATTGTTAGCAGATTCGCCAGGTAAGCGATTTCGTGTCCTCGGACTGACATTCACTAACAAGGCCGCTGCGGAAATGCGGTCCCGCGTGGAAGAGATGGTCCCCGATTGCTGTGATCGCGTGCTTCTCACCACGTTCCACTCCTTCTGTGCCGATATCCTCCGTCAACACGGAAGTCACGTTGGTATAAAACCTGACTTCACCATCCTGAATCAGGATGCTGACCGAGAGGCAGTTCTAGCCGATGCAATTCAAGTTGTCGCCAAGACTGGCGTTGACACTGACTCCGGCGATGTACGCCTGTTGCCCAGCATCGATAGCTTGCTGAATAACTACATTGCTCCCGCCGAAGTGTCTTCAGTTGTCCGCGACCAGGACTTTGCGCGTAAGCTCGCCGCATTGTACGCCGAATACCAGCATCAGTTGATTGTCAATAACAGACTAGATTTTGCTTCACTTCTCCTCTTGGCGTTGCGTCTGCTCTATGAACGTCCGGCAGTCGCCCAGCAATTGCGTATTGTCTACCCCAGCGTCTGCGTTGATGAGTTCCAAGACACTAACCTTACTCAATACCGACTCTTAAAGGCGATTGTAGGCGATACGCCGAAGGACCTGTTTGTCGTAGCGGATGACGACCAGATTATCTACCAATGGAACGGTGCCAGCCCGGAACGTCTACAGGCGTTGCGGAATGATTTCAAGATGCACGTTCTACAGCTACCGGCGAATTACCGCTGCCCGCCAGAGGTCATCGTCTTGGCCAACCGGCTGATCCGACATAACTTGGATAGAGCTGCTGATAAGCAACCCTTGTATGCCATGAAGCAGGCCACACGTGATGCCACTGTTCGCGTCTGCCATTTCGACTCACTTGATAGCGAGTTAGACTGGATTGCTCAAGACATAGCAGAGCAACACGGTGGGGAGACTGGCTCCTGCACCATTCTTGCCCGCACACGTAAAGTCCTCGAAGCCGCCGTGACCCAGTGCGAAGCTGCTGGCATCAGTGCGTCACTAACAGTCCGCAAGGCAGAATTCACCAGTGCCCCATTCCGTTACCTGCACGCTATTTTGCGTCTTGCGAATTCTAGGGCAGACCGAGACCAGCTCCGCCGCGCATGCAAGGCGTTCTACGAACTCGAAGGAATCGATGTGCAGGTCTCAGACGTAGTAGCGACTGCCCCTCAGTTCAATGGCGATTATCTGCGATCCTGGTTAGAATCCGTGAAGAGCCGCCCTGCAATCGAAGCGCAAACGAGGGTCTTTCTTGATCACGTGCAGGCTTCCATTGTGGATCGAATGGACTGTCTATCCACTATTCACGATGCTCTCGCATGGTTTACCACGAAGAATAGACAACTTGATGGTCACAATGAGGAAGGCTTCACCGATTTTGATGATGAGAAAGCCATATGGGAAGAGTTGCAGACCCGAACCATAAACAAATATGGGCGTGACGACCTGACCCTGAACGTGCTCTTGCAGGAGTTCGACCTCTCCGAGAAATCCCCGCCTATTCCACCAGACGCGGTTCGCTGCCTCACTATCCACTCGGCAAAGGGCATGGAATTCAAGCACGTCTATCTTGTTGCGCTGGCCGAGGATCAGCTTCCTTCCTTCCAGGCGATCAAGAAAGGCGATGCGAGCCGCGAAATGCAGGAGGAACGACGGAATTGTTTTGTCGCCATTACGCGGGCACAACTCACGCTAACCCTGACCTTTGCAGATCAATACTTCGGCTGGCCCAAGCAGCCGTCTCGTTTTCTTCAGGAGATGGAACTTGACCTGCCCGAAGTAGGGACTGTCTTCTCAGCATAGGTGGATAGCTGGCGGCGTATTCGTGGTGCCCCTGCGCCCAACCCGCTCCGCCTCCCACATTCCACTGCGATCTCACTTGTCACTCGGACGGTACTTCGCGAGTGACTCAGAGAAACTCTGTTCCGTCAAGTCCCATTGAGTCACCGTGGCTTCATCATCGTCTGAGTTAGCCCCTTCCTCATCAGCAAAAGGACGCAGTATCTGCCGTCGCAGCCGCAACGCCGAAGCAGGAACCTGCTCGAATCCAGCCTTCTTGCGTGCTCGGTTGATGGCTCGCAGGATATTGAGCACCTGTCTCCTCACAGGGGCATAGGGCTCGAATGGAACCGACTCCAGTTCTGCCCGTATTTGCTCCAGAGAACGGTGGACGGCCAGATCTACGTAGTACTGCTTCATCATGTTGTACTGCTCAGGCTGAATCCGCACGGACGCATGCCATTTCCGATCCACGCCTTGACGATAGCTGATGCTGTAGCCAGCGAAGCGAATGGGGCACCGCCGAACGTCCTTGATGTTGGCACCTTCTTCCTGAAAGAACGAATGTTCGCCCTGTGTGGCAATGAGGACGAAGAACTGCTCGTGCCGCAGGTAATGGACGTTTGCGAGACCCTGCTGCTTACGCCTTGCCCGTGCCCACTTGCTGATGGCGATGTTGTATTTCTCAATCAGCTTCTCATCCACGGCGGACGCTTCCTTATGGCCCGGAACAATGCCTGTGACAAAGTACCAGTATCCGTGATTCACATACGCGACGGCCAACTGCTGAACGAATGCATTCTGCGATGCTGCAACGTGACGATACATCATGGTTCACCTCCAACTGCTTAAAAGGTGGGAATTGTTAAGGCACAATTCCCCAAAGCCGTGTCACGCAAGTGAATCATCTCCTTTCAACCCTGTTGCATCGATGCACTCGAAGAACCTTCAGCGGCACCTGTACTGGAGATGCCGCAACAACCTTTTGCGCCTGCTTCATCCTGGCCTGCTAAATTCCTTTAATGGTGGAATCGCAATTCATAGACGTAGCGGCTGCTGAACCTTCATGGATCTGCAATCCACTCCGGCAACACCAGAACGCTGCCAGAGCAGACCGGCCTTCCGGCGCGGTCTGCTCTGACCATGTGGTCCTCTTCCGAGGCACCGGCGGCCCGCCTGCACACGCAGGCAAGCCGCCTACAGACTCATCAATGTGAAAAAGATGCACGTCGCTGCTTTCGTCGTGGATCTGTGCCCGGCACCACCCGTCAGCACTCCAGCGGCCCATGACTGCCTTGCCATGGACTCGTTCCCCGCAGGGACTTCTACTTGCAGCACTCTCCCGGACTAAGGCCTTTGAAACACCCGTCTGACATACGGGCACCGGGTATCACGCCGGCAGCCTCAGTCCTTCCCCGATTAGTGCTACTCTTCGCACGAGCGGTCACGTCGCTTGACCAGTTCCTGTATGTCCAGGGCTCCCGCCCCGGCATAGTTTCCACTCGGATGGGCTCCGAGCGATTTCTGGGAGCAGAATCTAGAAGCTCTCCCTTACCCGCCAGGAAAGGTCTTTCTAACGCTGTTCGGCACCGTCTCCGCTTGCGCTTACCGCCAAGGGCCTTACGCCCCTTTCATGGTTGAGCTATTCACTGTCGGCCTTTTCAGCCGAACACCGAGCCTTGTCATTGGCCCGGCTGCACGCGTCACCACGTGCAGGCTCCCCACGGCGGCCCAGGTTGAACGAACCGAAGGCATCCTTCGTTCCGAACCCCCCGGAGGGATTAGCCGACTTCGTCGGCATCACCCATTCGAGCACCACGGCCGGGCCTAAGCCCGGTCTGTCTCGGTCGCCCGTATTCCGCCAAAGCATGGGATAGAAGCTGTAGATTGACTCTTGACGAGGTTTACTTACAGCAGCCTCCCTCGAACCGGACGAGCATCTCTCGATGCATCCGGCTCTACGTGCCTCCAACATGACGGTTGATGAGACCGCCCCCTTAGCCTGGCTGGTGAGGCCGGGTTTACCGGGTGTCGGAGTTCACATTGATGTTGCCAGTCCACATGTTTGCGTCCTGACGCCGATGAAACACTGTTTCATCGCCACCAGGATAACGCAAACTGAAACCTTAGTCATCTTCACCCTCCGTCGAGACTGACGCACCTATTCGGGTCCATCGGGACGCAAGATGGTCTTCTCCACGCCAAGTGGCTCTTTCTGCCTCTATTTGACTTCAAACTGCCTCTTATGTGCCCTCACGTGTCTGGGACTATTGTGCGGCGTTTCCGGATAATGAGTATGTGGTCAGGACCAGTCACAAGTCGTTTTCCGCAGCGGCCAGCATGGGAGCCGAAGTGCCCCAGATTGGCAATGACAGACGGCTTGGCGTCTTCTACTCAAGTGCAAGCCCCGAATGGAACACGCCGAGTCACATCGTCGATTACGTGCTGGACGTACTTGGCTCCATCGACATGGACCCCTGCAGCAACTCAAAGGTCCGTCCCAACGTTCCGGCCAAGAGGCACTATACGAAACAGGAGGACGGCTTGAAGCAGACATGGGCGGGCCGTGTCTATATGAATCCGCCCTATGGGCGGGAAATCGGGGCCTGGATACGCAAACTACACGACGCCTATCAGGCGGGATCCGTTCGCGAGGCTATTGCTCTTCTACCGGCCCGCACTGATACCCAGTGGTTCCGAGTGTTGCGGCCATACCCCAAGTGTTTTGTCACTGGTCGTCTTAAGTTTGGCGATGCCCAAAACTCTGCCCCATTCCCCTCTGTTGTGGTCTATCTAGGCGACAGACCGGATCGGTTTGCCACGGCTTTCTCACCTTTGGGAGACATCTACACATGCGTCCCGGCGGGGTATAGCCGTCTACGTAAGGAGTAGGTATGCATACGGCCGACAAAGAAGACGGAAGCACCGTTCTCTCAGCGACAGCCTCTCACGCCTTCCCTATCCTGCTGACCGAGAATGAGCTAATCAACCTACTCCGCATACCGGAAATCAGCAGTGCCGCCAACTACCACAATGTGATCGAGAACCTCAAGCGAATGCACGGCCTGCCGTGCATCCATATTTGCAAAACGCCCTTGTATCCGCTTGAAGCTGTCCGGCAGTGGATACTGGACAAGGTTGAAAAGGAGCGCCAGTGATTTTTCGATCCACATCGCCGAGGGTCCGCCGTATTATGGAGGCGGACCGGTCTTACCAGCTAAGGCCAGACAGAAAGGAGGCATGACGATATGCCCAAGAAGCTGGTAAGGCTCAGAACACGGCCGTCACGCGACGGCACAGAGTTTGTTTATATGCTCGACTACGTTGATGTGAATGGTCTCCGGCACCGGGTTTCTCTGGGGCATGCGGATAGCCGCAAAGCTGAACTCGAAAGAACCCAGAAGGAACGCGAACTGCGCATGGGGTTTGTAGAGCCGCAATCCATGAAGTTGACCGACTTCACCGAGGACAGCTTGACTCGCACTGGCGATCAGATCCGCGAGAGTACGCGCGCGGAGTACGCGGCTGCCATGACGGATTTCATCCAGGTCGTGGGCGATCTCGACTACCAAAGCATCGCCCACAAGCATGCCGAGCGGTTCCTGCAGGCCCGACTCGATGCTGGCGACAGCGCGGGCACCGTGGCCAAGAAGATTCGGCACCTCAAGCGTTTCTTCCAGTTGGCTGTTGATCGTGGCCAGCTTGACCAGAACCCTTTGGCACGCATCAGGCAGCCGAAGACGCCGAAGAAGAAGGTAAGGGTCTACAGCCGCGACGAGTGCGACCGTTTGTTGCGGTCATCGCTCGAAGTGCGGGACCGCTGGGTCGTGCAATGGGATTTGCTCATTGCCTTCGGTCTCGTTACCGGAATGCGAAAGAGCGAGATGCTCAATCTTGTCTGGGGCGACATCGACTTCAATGCCGGTGTTGTCGAAGTCCAGCCGAAGACGAATTCCGCCGAGACTTGGCTCTGGCGGGTCAAAGACACGGACCGTCGCACCTTGGGGCTGACCCCGGCCGTACTTTCCCAGCTTGCCGATCTGCAGGCGAGTCGGCCGGAGGGCTACCCTTATGTTTTCGTGCCCCCGGAGCGGTACGACCAAATCCAGAAGCGTCGAGCGGCAGGGCATTGGACCTATTCCGACTCTCGGCTGAAGGTGATCAACAACTTCCGGCCGCAGTTCACCGCGATTCGCA
This sequence comes from uncultured Phycisphaerales bacterium, assembly GCA_937927975.1. Lineage (GTDB taxonomy): Bacteria > Planctomycetota > Phycisphaerae > Sedimentisphaerales > Anaerobacaceae > PLanc-01. The sequence goes on along the minus strand of CALEZT010000265.1, from coordinate 11,167 downwards.
AACGGGCCGGTGTCGCCGATGGGAGATTCCACGACCTCAGAAGCACGGCCCTGACGAACTGGTTTAGCATGGGCCTCAAGGAGTACGAGGTCATGCGGCTGGCTGGGCACTCGAAATTCGAGACGACCCACCGGTTCTACTTGGCCGTCGCGGATGATTTGGTGGATCGCGCTCGGCAAGCGAGTGATGCCGCCCTTGGTCCGGTTTTGGCGCGCACTTGGCACGCGCCCCAGTTTGACCCTCGAAACGAAGAAGGCCAGCGAGCACAAGTGCTTGCTGGCCCTACACTTAAAGAACGAGGCCGAAGGGTCTCGAACCCTCAACCTTCGGATCGACAGTTCGAAGATGTCGTTTGTAAGTACTTGTCAATAAACGTGTTACGCTTGTAAAATAAGGACTTAGGATGCTGACCGAAGCGCAACCGAAGCCGAACCGTAGCCCAGACGCGCATGTCTGTTGCAGATTCTGTTGCAAATCGACCGGCTCGGATTAACCTATTACGCACGTCTTTCATCAGATCTCACCAATTGCGAGTTCCTGCGATTCCGCTCTGATGCCGATCCTCCGCGTGGATCACCGGCACTGGACCCCGGGGGTTGGGGCCCTCCAATGCGGCAGATTGCGTTGGAGACCCCTTCAAGGAGTAGAAAAGAGTGGGCGGCACGGGCCGGGACAATGTGTGCCTGTCAAGCGGCGGCGGGACCGGCTTGGATCGACCAAATTGGGCGTGAGAACGGTTTCAGGAGATGCTACGTGTAGGACCGAGGTGGCAGGGGGCAGAGGGTTTGGGTGCCTGTGCCCGACCGCAAGGAGAGAATTGTTGCTGTGCATGTGAGATATTGAGGCATTATAGCGTCAGACGCAGGCAAAATGCCAGTGCGCAGCTTCGGGGACGTAAGTGCCCGTAATCAAAGGGAATAGGGCGGTGCCCTGGGTGGTCTCATTGGCGCTTGACAGGTACAGGTGGTTTCAAGACGGCTTGACGGTACACACGTCCTCTATCTGGGGCCGGAAGCCGTGTCGCCATACTTCCTACGGCAGTCGCAGGAGAGTCAGGACTTGACCGCAGCTGGCCATGTAGGCGGATTCCTCGACGAAGGACCTGCATTCCGTCCCGCTGCCTCGATCCGACCAGGCGTCGATGTCTACGATGTCTGATTTCGGCGTACGGGCCGTTCCCGATGAAGAATCGATCGAACTCGCGACCGTGTCGGCAGACAGCCGTGACCGACACTCGATCCAGAATTTCTCCTCGAACAGATCACTGCCACGCCACCATCTGACACGGCCGTCTTGTGAGACGACAATGGCAACGTAGTCGTCGCTGGTCTCAACGTAGCGTATACCCGTAGCTGTAAGAGAGGTGCCAAAGATTGTCGCCAGGCTGGACAGGCTGGCAAAGGACAGCTTCATGGAGTTGGCAGCCTTGCGGAACAGGAAATCCGGCATCAGCAGCGCAGAAGCGAAATAGTTGGCTTCTGCTTCGTATTGGCTCACCTTATACGTCGCGACCATATCATCGCTCGTGCAGGCAAAAAGCTGTGAGACGTTCTTGTGCAGCTCCCAGTGCCCGAGTTCATGTGCGATCGCGAAGCGACGTCTGCCCGCTTCCGGCAATCCGGTCTTGACGCGAATCAAGCCCTTGGTTCCCTTTCGGATGAGCCTTGCTTCCATCTTGTCCAGGCGACCGTCGGTAACGACAACGCCCCTGGCATACGCCACGTCTTCCAGGACGAGATCCTCAGGCGATGAGAACCCGTAGATCTGCCACAGCCGCTCTCCTTCGGCAACGGCGATCGCTCTGCGGACGTTACGTGTCGTCATCTTCTCTGTCCCCGGATAAAGCGTCGAGGCGAGCGATATCCTCGAGAAGCGAACGAAGGTCGTCATCGCTTGCTGCATCTTCCAGCTTTCGGGCGTATACGGCTTGTTGTGGCCCCGTCAACCGGCTCTGGATCATTTCCTGGAGCTTCTGGCGTATCTCCGAACCAGACGGTACCTCCAATCCCATCAGCCGAGCGACGACCGAAGGTCGCGACTTCCTCGCAGACTCAAGCGCCGCCCTCCCAGCCTCGGCCTCCCGGCTCTTCTGCAGCATCCCTTGCAGCTTGCTCAGCGCCGGACGCATATCGATGCCAGAGTCCCGAAGCTCGGTTTGAACCTGCTCACGAGTCAGCTCCTGTTCATCCGGGAAGATGAAGTCAAAGAACTGGCTCCAAACTCGTTCATCGTATTCGCCAATGCTCTTCATTGCTGCCGCTCCTTCTCGGCCGAGAATCTTCGGTCGAGTTTCCGCCGGAACCGCTTCTGAGCCTTGTCCACCTCCCCCGCGTCGATCTCCAAGTACTCCGCTATCTCGACGCGTTTGGTGATACCTGCCTCCAGGCATTCGAAAAGACGCAAGACAAAGGGGTCCTCGTCGGCTTCCGCCATGACTATCTCCCTGGTCTGCTCCATCACGTCATATGCCAGACATTCGTCCAACGGGTCGGGCTCACTCCCCTGGAATTCGATCTCAACCATCTCACCGCTCTCTGCGTCCGATCGGACGGGAATCCTGGTGGTCTTGCGGCGGTGGGCCTTCTTGCCCATGTGGTAGACAAGGCTGTCGACGACCGAACGCATGAACTTGGAGAAGTCCGGCTGCGTAGAGGCGTTGTACTCTCGCTGACCACTCATAACCAACGAGATCGCCTCCAGCGCCACGTCCTCAGGGGAAGTGCCGTCAGGCGCGGCCCATTCGTTCCGCCGATGGTCACCGCGCCGCCACCCTTGCCTTCGGTATTTCCGTAAGGCTCGGTGTGTCAGCCGTTCCAGCAGTTCCGCCCATTGATCGTCTGTAAGGTTCGGTACATTATCCATTTCCGTCTCCCCCAGGCGCCTTCGTGGAGGTGGTGTCGGGGGCCATTCTATCCCTATATGCCCGCGACAGGATCTTTTTTTCCGCTGGTCGCGGCAAATTCTCCATTGATGGCGGCATATAAGGAAGGGGGAGCACAGTGCTCCCCTCTCCGCTGACGCTGGCGACCCCAAGCACCAGCCAAGCGGCATAATGTGGGCTTGAGGCCAAGTGGTAAGGATACCTATTCATGGCGAACAAGAACCACCGCAGCGTGTTTCGGCGCAACGGGCAGTGGGTCAACATGCTGAACGGTGCTCAGAAAGCATCCAGCGTACACGACACCCAGCAGGCTGCTCTGGACACAGCTCGGCAGATGCTGCAGAACCAGGGCGGCGGGGAACTGACGACCATGGGCCGGAACGGACAGATTCGGAGCAAGGACACGATCGCTCCAGGGAACGATTCGTGTCCACCGAGGGATACGGAGCACTGAGCAGCCGATTGGCCGGGCACCTTCGCTTGGTGGCGGAGATTGGTGTAGGTCCAGAAATGGCGTTGCCATCAGTTGGCTCTGCCAGAGAGACCTAACGTAGTGTGAACATGGTCCGGAGCCACCGTGTGGCCATGGAGCAGCGCCAGGTGAGGTGGCGAGTCCAATCAACCACTTTATAGTAGGAGAGCTTATGAACGTTGTACACGACAAAGAGGTCAACATCATCGTCAATGGTCGTCCGAGAAAGGTACCGAACAAGGCCATCTCGTTTGAAGAGGTTGTCGCCTTGGCCTTCACCCCAGTACCACCGAACGCCTTCTTCACGGTCACCTACAGCCACGGCAACGAGGGCGGAAGCCTCACAGCCGGCAGAACCGTCCAGGTCCGGAATGGGATGAAGTTCGATGTCACAGAGACTGGTCAGTCTTAATGCCGACCTCAGTCGGTTACGGGCCGACGGGTATGATGTTGCGATCGGGACCTCCAAGCACTTGCTTGTCAGGAACGTCCCGTATGTGAACTCCGCCAAGCAGGTCGAGCGCGGGACCATCGTATCGGACCTGGACCTTGCTGGAGAGACAACGGTCCAGCCGAAATCACATGTCGTCTTCTTCGTGGGAGATTATCCCTGCAACGAGCAAGGCGCCGTGCTCCCCGGAGTCAGCCAGAATACGAATCAGGCTCTTGGCGAGGGTTTGACCCCTAACCACCAGATATCACGGAAGCCTACGACGGGGCCAACTGCCGGCAAGTACCAGGACTACTACGAGAAACTCACGACGTACATCGCCATTGTCAGCGGTCCTGCCCAAGCCATTGATCCCATGGCTGCGGCCATCACCAACCCCGTTGTCGTGCCAGATGAAGATGAGTCGGTCTTCAACTACGTTGATACGGCCGCGACCAAGGCAGGAATCGTCGTTGCCAACAGCAAGTTGGAGGGCAGGACAGTGGCCATCATCGGAGCGGGTGGAACAGGCTCCTACGTACTGGATCTGGTTGCCAAGACTCCCGTGGCGGAGATTCATCTCTTTGACGATGATGTCTTCTTGAACCATAATGCATTCAGGTGCCCGGGGGCCGCGTCGCTTGACGACCTGGCCAAGAAGCAGAAGAAGGTCGATTATCTAGCTGCCAATTACTCCCGGATGCACAAGCATGTCATCGGGCACGATTGTTTCGTCGATGAAGATACAGTCGAGCAACTCGAAGGGATAGATTTCGCTTTTCTCTGCATCGACAAAGGAACAGGCAAGCGGCTGATCGTCGAACGGCTAGAAGAATGGGGACTGCCATTCATCGATGTCGGGATGGGGATACAGCTCGGGGATGACAACAAACTTGGTGGGATTGTCACGGTCACAACCAGCATACCGAGTAAACGTGACCACCTGCCGAATCGCGTTGCCTTCGCCGATGGCGAAGGAGCTGACGAGTACTCTCGAAACGTCCAGATCGCTGAGATCAATGCACTGAATGCCGCCCTCGCTGTTATCAAATGGAAGAAGCTCTGCGGCTACTACGACGACGCTACGAGTGAGCATTGGTGTGCGTACACGATAAGGTCGAATCAACTCATATCCGAGGACCTACATGAAGCCTGATATTGCGCTCGCATATGAGTTCGTGGAGTACATCCCCGAAGAGTTAGAAGAGCGAACAGTGTATATCTCCGTGGCATATGGGACTGCCGTGCATAAGTGCTGCTGTGGATGCGGAAGGGAGGTGGTAACGCCACTGTCGCCCACGGGGTGGCAACTGATCTTAGACGGCAAGTCGGTTTCGCTTTATCCCTCCATAGGTAGCTGGAGCCTGCCCTGCCAGTCGCACTATTTCATCACGAAGAACAAGGTGGTGTGGGTGCCGAAATGGACCAAGCAGCAGATCGCCAGAGGCCGCGCTGCTGACGCTAGGGCCAAGGAAAAGTATTACGCCGCCACGCCGGCCCCGGCGAGTGAAAAGGTAACGCCGAATGCCACACCGTCGGCCACGGGCAAGCCGAGGGAAAGCCTCTGGACCAGGATCAAGAGGAGGTTCTCGTGATTGACCGCAGCGAAATCGATCAGAAGGCCATCGAACTCGGCGTCCATACGTCGGATGTTCAAAGAGACTACATTTTCGGCTGGCTGCTTGCGGGGATCTACACGCAGAGCGAGCTTGGCCAGCACCTTGTCCTGAAAGGCGGGAACTGTCTCAGAAAGGCATATTTCCCGTTCGGACGCTACTCCGCCGACTTGGACTTCTCCACCGGAGGAAGCATCGCGCCTGACTATTTTGCCACCGAATTGAACCGGGTTTGCGGTTTCGTTGCTATCAACGCGGGCGTGAAATTCGACCTGTCGCGCACAATGGCCCGGCCAAAGCGGGGCGCGGATGATACGATCCGCGTCTTGGAGGCGAGGGTCTATTTTCGCGACTTCTACGGGGTCGAAAGCTCAATGACCATCAGTGTGCGCCTAGATGTCACCGAAATGGACCGGCTCTACCTGCCGGTCCAAACCCGCCGCCTGATCCATGACTACTCGGATTACGAATCGTGTTCTGCCGAAATCCGCTCGGTCAAGCTGGAGGAGCAACTCGCGTCAAAGATGAAGTGTCTTTTGCAGCGACGGCACGTCGCGGACCTCTTCGATTTTGTCTTCGCCACCGTGATCCACCCGGAATTCGATGTCAATCGCAGCGAAGTCGTCGGCACTTTCTTCAAGAAGACGATCTTCGGTCACAGCCCTGGCGTTGCCAAGGGGCTCTTTCTTGACCTGCCGCTTGCTGCCTTTCAGGGGCTCTGGGACCGTTATATCGTCTGTCCCGTCCGGGCACGCATCGACTTTTCCCAAGTCCAGATGGTCTTTCAGGATTTCATCATCAGCCTCTTCGGCAACGTTCCGGTTGTCCAGCGCCAGACCGAGTTCTTCCCGGCGCCGCTCCGCAACCCGATCATGCAGGCCGGCCACACACTTACCCTGCTTGACGTGATCTATAAGGGTGTTCGCCGCCGTGTGGAGCCGTACTCGCTCGATTACAAGGTCCGCCAGGACGGCATCGGGCGGGAATACTTCTACGTCTATGATCGCACGGGCGGTTCATCCGGTCCAGGAATCAAGGCGCTGGTGGCCGACGGTATACAGGCCATTGAGAACACCGAGGAGACCTTTGAGCCGCGTTTCCCTGTTGAGATCACAAAGGCGGGCGAGATTTCGAGTTCCCTCTATTTTGAAGGGCGACCAGGGGCACGTACCCCGTTTGGCGGAGTTCGGCCAATCCATACAAAGACCCGGCGTCGGATTACACCCAGGTCGGCATCGCGGTACACTATCCAGTGCTCGGTTTGCGGGAAGCGGTTCCGCCGAGATAAATACGTCACCCGCCTGAACCCCCACAAGGACAAGTACGGCAACCGATGCATTGGCCGGATCGGATACATGGTGTGACCCATGCAAGGTCAGGCGTCGCCGATTGGCGGGTACCCTGTTGTAGGGCGTGGATCAGATCCCTTCGTGCGGCAAACGACAGGGAAGTCGGTAATTCGAAATAGACCGTATTAGACATCGGCTAATCCCCGCAAGGAGTTCTCCCCATTCCTACTAATCCGTAGCAATCAGCCCCTTCGTTCGTTCCCACCGGGCCCGTAGCCTGAGGTCATGGCATTGACTTTGGCACAGGAACTTGAGCCCATCGAGGCCATGACCCGACGGACGCTGGAGGCCCAATCCTCGACGGCGCGGAGGTTCCCTGAAGCGAGGCGTGCCGGCACGCTAAGGAGGATAGCTTATGGGCTCTGGTGGAAATGTCTTGTCTTTCAGAATCCCCTTGCTCGTGCGGACGTAAGCAGATAGGATTCGAGTGAGTTCACGAGCATTTGCAAGGCTGAGAGGCCGTGACATGGCGGAGAAATGGCCGGTCATCATTGATGACCGGGGGCCAACGTGGTTGTCAAGGCGCTATGGTGGCTCATGCGCGGCTCCGAGACAGTGGTTGAGCCCATGCACCCTTACTTAACCAGCTCACGGTTTAATCAGGAGAAGCAAGAGGATATGTAATGAGGCACCCTACAGCTACTGAGATTCAGAAGGGCCCGAATCCGCGTCCGGGCATGCTCGCGATTGTTCGGAGGAGGCGGGCGATCATAGGTGAGGTCCGTGAGTTTGACGGTACAGATGGCTGCCTGCATCTGGTCCACGTCGACTACAAGGATGATCAACAGCCTGCCGGTGAAGACGTAGTCTGGGAGCTTGAGTGTTCAACGCATTTGCTTGAGCCCAACGAATTGCCGCCTGCCAGCAGTCCGCCAATGCCCGGCGACGATTTTGATGCCCTTGTCCGGGCCGCCCGGTGGACTGCCATGAATCCGTATCTTGATCCTGATGAGGACGGGCCACTGAAACGGCTTCCTGTGTCCTCTCCGTTCCACGGGGCAGTCGAGGTTGATGACTACCAGCTCGTGCCGCTATTGAAGGCCCTCAGGATGCCCCGGGTGAGCCTGCTGATCGCTGATGATGTGGGCTTGGGCAAAACCATCGAGGCCGGGTTGATATTGAGCGAGCTATTGATCCGCCGGCGAGTAAACCGCATCCTGATTCTCACGCCGGCATCGCTCCGCATCCAATGGCGTGACGAAATGTGGTCGAAGTTCGCCCTGCCGTTCGATGTCATCGACTCCCAGTCCACACTGAAATTGAAGCGCACTCTCGGTATCGATGCCAACCCCTGGCGATGCTGCTCCCGAATCATCGCCTCGTACCATTACCTGCGACAACCCGACGTCAGAGACCAGTTCATCAATGCATGCAGAGTACCCGAGGGTTCGCCTCAATTACCATGGGATCTACTGATCGTGGACGAGGTCCACAACCTCATGCCAGCCTCATTCGGTGCTGACAGCCAGCTTTGCCAGACTCTGCGATTGATTGCGCCGCATTTCGAGCATCGGCTTTTCATGACGGCCACGCCACACAACGGCCACACCCGGTCTTTCACGGGCCTGCTGGAGATGCTCGACCCGGTGCGGTTCAGTCGTGTGGATGAACTGCGGCCTGCTGAGAGGGAGCGTATCAAGCAGGTTGTGATGCGAAGGCTCAAGCGGGAGATCAACGAAAGGAGTAACCCGCCTCGGTTCTGTACCCGGCAGCCTCCCCAGGCCATCATGCTCGCGTTTGGTCCCAAGGAGCTTTCACTCATCCAGGCATATGAAGCGTTCCGGGCGAAGGTTCGCTCTGTCATCGCCGCTACCTCCAAGCAACGACGATTGGCGGGTAGCTTCGCCATCGAGATATTGGGTAAGCGGATGCTGAGCGGCCCAGTTACCTTTCTTGACTCCTGGGGTCGATGCAAGCTGGGCCTACAGGAAGACGAAACCGCCGATGACAACGATGTCGTGGTCGCGGGTCGTGTGGTTGGGGAAGATACCGATGATGATCTTGAAGCAGAGCAGCGGGAGTCCACGGCTGCGGGTGTCATTGGCTCCTGGATGAAGGCTCTGGTGGACCAGGTCCGCGACGAAATCACAGCCATTGATGCTGCCGCGGAGCGGCTGGGCGTCTCGCTCGATGGCTCGATCACGGACCAAGACCCTGCCGCTGACGCTCGGTTTGACGCTCTATGCGGACTGATCGAGAGGCTGCTCCGGAAGGATGGCCATTGGTCGAGTGAAGAGCGTCTCGTCGTCTTCACGGAGTACAAAACGACTCTCGACTATATTCTGCGCCGGTTCAGGCAGATGTATTCCCGGGAGGAGGATCGATTCTTATGCCTCTATGGAGGCATGGAGGATCTGCAGCGAGAGCAAATCAAGGACGCCTTCAACGATCCTGACGCCCGTGTACGGGTACTCATCGCGACCGATGCTGCTTCGGAGGGCCTGAACCTCCAGAGCACAGCACGCTATCTGCTCCATTACGACTGCCCGTGGAATCCCTCTCGCTTGGAGCAGCGCAATGGCCGCCTCGACCGCCACGGCCAGGCAAGGGACGTCTACGTTCACTATTTTACCAGTGAGCAGGAGGCGGATCTGAAGTTCATGTCCTACCTGATTCGCAAGGTCGACCAGATACGGGAGGACCTCGGGGCGACGGGGGAGTTGTTCGACGAGGCGATTCATCGTCGCTTGATCGACGGCGAGGACGTGAATGCGGTCCAGCAGACTCTCGAGCTTCAAATCGAGCAGGCTCGCCAATCCATAGAGGTTGATGCGGACGACACGGATGATGGACTGGAAGCGAAACAGAAACTGCAAGCGTTGTCCGAGGAGCTGGATCTTGACCCGATCGCGGGCCATAGTACCTTGGAGACCGCTATGGCCATGGAGGTCGGACGGCCCCAACTGACAACGCCGGATGACCTGGACCGATTCAAAATCTGTAATCCGAACCTGCTCGGCTGGAAGGACATCATCGATGAGACGATTCGAAAGCAGACCAGCCGGGGACAGCTCGGACCCGTGCCGTGGCTGTCGTTCAGTCCCAAGCCGTTCTTGGAGACCATTGGGCGACGAACTATCTTCCGGTCACGCGTGGATGGGCTGATGCTTCATCTGGCCCACCCGCTCCTAAAGAAAGCCACCGGTGCGCTGAACCGTCGTCGGTATCCCACCGGAGGCATCCCGGGCCCCGGGGCGGTTTCCCGCTGGACGGTTCGCTATGGCGAGATGCCCCCAGGATCGGACGCGCTGGTGCTCCTCCACGTCGAGGAACTCGGTGTCAATGAACTCCGCGAGACCTTCCATCACTGGGTGCAGACATACGTGCTGCCAGTCCACGGCGAGAGCTTAGGCAAGCCTCTGCCCCACGTCCCAGCGGTCAGATTGCGTCAGTCCCGGCCCTGCCGAGACGAGTCACATCTGGAGCAGGCCCGCAACCTGCTCGACGAACTTACGCCCGACCTCCAGGACCTCATCAAACAACTGCGGCCGGAACTGACCAGAAGGCTGCGGGACCAGTTGGGAGTGGATGGCGAGGCAGCTCGCCAGGAAGAAATTCGCCGCTACCAAAGTCGTCAGGCCGAAGTCTCCACCCTGATCGTAGAGAACACGCTGACCAAGCTTGAAAAGCAGATCCGTGAGCTGAAGTCCGAGCGGGCACAACAGTATTTGTGGCGGTCTCAGCGTGAGTTGGACGAACTAGACCGTTCCATTGAGGATAAACAGGCGGAGGTCGAACGTCGGCGCCAACACTACGAGGAGGTCCGTGACCAGCTTGCACGGGAGCGGGAACGCATCACCAAGTTCCTCCTGCCGCGACGGTACGCTCTCCAGGGAGAGGCCCAGGTCTTTCCCGTGGCGATTGAGATTCGCCTGCCGGAGCCGAAGGGAGGCGAGCGATGAGCGTCGATCATCTCCAGTGGTGGAGTAATCTTCGGCATGGCGGCATGCTGCTCGATGCCCAGCGACTCAGCAGCCTCGTGTCCAAGCTGCCGGACGCACTCCTGAGTTTCCAGCAGGATCGCCTGCGGCGGGAGCTGATCGCTTTCCAGGATGACCCCGCTGAGAAACGCGGCTCTTTCATTGCATTCGTACTGGAGAAGTCTTGTGGCTTCGTATCGCCGCTGGGCAGTTGGTCTCGTGGAAGCAACGTCGCTTCGATATGGACCCGACGCGGTATCACAGGGGAGGCTATTCGCCCCAGCCATCTGTGGCTCGGTCACAACGGTGCCACTGTGCCGGTGTTCATCGACAGTCAGAAACGCATCGGTCTCGGACGTGGCAAACGCATCTGTTCCCACGTGTTCCAGTGGCTTCGCCAGGGCGACCAGCAACTCGCCGTCCTGACGAACGGCCATCAGTGGCGGATCGTCTTAGATCGGAAGAGCACACGTCTGAACTCCAGTCACCGAATACGATC
>CALEZT010000264.1 GCA_937927975.1 uncultured Phycisphaerales bacterium | reverse complement strand
CGCTACGGCACCTGTTTCCACCCTTCGCCGGATTCCGAGAGATCGAAAGCGGTTCCTACTACGGCGCCGGCTATCAAGATGTGGAGCATCGGCGGCCGAGCATCAAAAACGCCCGCAGACTCCTGGGGTGGAATCCCACCATCGGATTGGAACAGTCCACGGAGCAGACCCTCGACTTCTTCCTTCGAGAGGCTGTCCGGACGGGAGAGATCGTGATTGATGAGGAAACGGCACAGATCGTGGAGACAGCCGCTGTGGCCCACCCTCGCAGGAAGGCAGCCCGGATCGTCTCCGTCCCGTCCCAAGGTCCCAAGGAGTCCATTCGGCTGAATGCCCTATGAGGATAGGTCTGCGAATCGATGTCGATACCTTCCGAGGAACTCGGATCGGCGTTCCGAACCTCTGCGCGGTCCTTGCGCGCCACGGCGTCGAGGCCACGTTCTTCTTCAGTGTGGGCCCGGACAATATGGGCCGCCATCTGTGGCGACTGCTGCGCCCGGCGTTTCTGTTGAAGATGCTTCGGACGAAAGCCTCCCGGCTCTATGGCTGGGACGTCTTGCTGCGGGGAACCCTCTGGCCCGGACCCGTTATCGGAAAGAAGCTCGCTCATGTCATCCGCGACACCGGACAGGCCGGCCATGAAGTGGGGCTTCATGCCTGGGACCACCACGCTTGGCAGGCCCGGATCGACCGAATGAACGCCGACGCCATTTGCCGGTCCCTGGACTGGGGAGCCGAGATGCTCTCGGAGATCCTGGGCCACCCGCCGGTCTGCTCGGCCGTCCCCGCCTGGAAATGCAACGACCTCGTTCTGGAGGAGAAGGCCAGATTTGTCTTTCAGTACAACAGCGACTGCAAGGGCGACAGCATCTTTCGGCCCGTCGTGAAGGGACGCGAGCTGCCGCAGCCTCAGATTCCTGTGACCCTGCCCACCTATGATGAAGCCATCGGGCGAAGCGGCGTGTCGCGCGACAACTACAACGAGTACATGCTCGGCCTGCTCCGACCCGGCAAGCTCAATGTTCTTACCATCCATGCCGAAGTCGAAGGCATCGTTTGCCTGGACATGTTCGAACGATACGTGAAGAAGGCGCTGTCGCTGGGCCATTGCTTTGTCCCTTTGGGCGATCTGCTCCAGGACTCCGGGCCTATCGGGACGGCCCGAATCGAAGCCGCCACGATTCCCGGGCGCGAGGGATGGGTCGCTTGTCAGGTGCCGCAGTGATGTCCTTGGAAGGCAGATACCTGGATTTGGGACGGGAGGCAGCCGTCTCTGCTGCCGTGCAGTCCCGATCCACAAAGACGGATTCTCTGTTGATCTTCTCCTGTGGGGTGACTGCCTTCACTTTCGCGCTGGCCCCGGAATTCATCAACTTCGATGCCCGCTTTGCCTTGTTCGCCCAGGAGATGCTTCGGGACGGCCCGAGCTTCTTTCCCACCGCCTACGGCACACCCTATCCGGACTATCCAGCCACATCGATTGTTTTGATCTACCTGGCATCGCTGTCCCTGGGACGCGTGACGCCATTCACGGCCGTGCTGCCTACGGCTGTCGCCGCCGCCCTGGTCCTGGTTCTCACCTACCGGATCGGCGCGATGCGCTCTCGACAGAAGGGGCTCGCGGCGGTCCTGTTTGCTCTGTTCACGGTTGAATTCCTCGCTGCGTCTCGCAGCGTCGCCCTGGATCAGTACGCCAGCCTGGCGACTGCGTTGTCCTTCTATCTGGTCTGTTCGTCGGATTGTCTCGGGCGACGCAGACGCCTTTGGCTGCTGCCCGTGGCCTGGGCCTTGGGGTTTGCCTTTCGCGGCCCCTTAGGGCTGCTTATCCCGGCGGCTGTGACGTGCGTTTACTATCTCTGGAATGGCCGATTCAAGCGGATGCTCCTTGCGGGGACCCTGGCCGGGGGGCTATTCGTTCTGTGCCTCGGCGGTCTCTTGCTCGCCGCCCGGGCCCAGGGAGGGACGCCTTTCCTGCGACAGGTAATCGAGGCCCAGATGACCGGCCGATTCGGCGACAAAGGCCCGGGCTTTGCGTACTACTGGTACGGGAGTCTGGTGTCCTACGCCGTGACCTACCCTCTGGCGATCCTCGTGGCAATCTCGCGCTTCCGTGACGTCGTGAACAGGAAAACCGAGGAGGCCCGCTTTCTGGGCGTCTTGATTCTCTGGGTTGTCGTTGTGCTTCTGGCCTTGTCGATACCTGCGGCCAAGAAGACCCGGTATGTCATGCCCATCGTCCCGGCTCTCTCGCTGATCGCCTCCTCCTTCCTGGCGGATGCCTCCCTCGCGGGCCTCTTGCTTTGGACTAAACGAGTGTTTCTCGCCATCTGCGCCTGTCTGCCCCTCATCTCCGCTGTGGGCGTAGGGGGACTCCTGGTGTTCGCATGCCTGCGCCAGCCTGAATGGCGCATGTGCAGTCTCGTCACCTTGGGCCTGCTCATTCCTCCCCAGATAGCCGCATGGAAGCTGGATCGCGGCTGGAGGTGTGTTCCGAATCGAGACCTGTATCTACTCGCGGTCGGTGCTGCGACCTTCCTCGTCGTCCATCTTGGGGTGGCCGGCCCCGTCCTGTATTCCCTGGAAAGGACCGGGCCCTTCGTTCAACAGGTTGAAGCCCTACAGGAGAAGGCCCGGGGCACCGTCACCTTCTTCCGCGTGGGTCCCGATGCCGAAGATATCAAGTTCATGGCGAACTTGTCCAGGCCGCTCGAACCCCGGTTCGCCAGTTCGATTGAGACACTGTGGGACACGCCGGGCGTCCACTACGTCATCGCGAAAGAGGCGGTGTTTCGTTCCCTGCCCGTGGACGAGGACCGGCCGATGCGATTGTTGGCTCGCGGCAAGATCGGGCATAGGGACTGTGTCTTGTTTACTCTGGATGGCAAGCGGTGAAGATTCTGGATCGCTACATCATGAAGAGCTTCCTGATCGGCTACGCTATCGCATTCTGCGTCCTGATCGGATTGTGGGTCATCGTCGATCTGTTCGTCAATCTGGATGAATTCGCTGAGCAGTCCGATCTGGGAATCTGGTCCGTCTCCATGCACATCGCAACCTTCTACGGCCTCCACGCAACCGTTTACTTCCGCGATCTCGCCGGGGTCATCACGGTTGTGGCCGCCGTGTTTTCACTGGGACGGATGGTTCGCGACAATGAACTGGTCGCCATCATTGCCTCCGGCGTCAGTGCCCAGAGGATTGTCGTGCCCATCCTGGGCCTCGCCCTCTTCTCCACGGTTCTATGGGTGGGGGATCAGGAGCTGTTGATACCCTCGATCAGCGCGAAACTCGCACGGGGTCATGGGGACCTCCCCGGCGAAGAGTATTTCAAGGTGGACTTCCTTTCCGATGGGAACGGCTCGTTGATCTTTGGTCGGGCATTCTTCGTAAAGACCGCGACCCTCGACGCGCCCGCGATCGTCACTCGCCGCAAGACGGACAGACCGGGGATCTGGGAAGTAACCGGGTGGATCTCGGCGGATAGGGCCCGCTTCAATGAGACGACGGGCGAATGGGACCTTGACAACGGCCGGTTTCACGATGCCCAGCCGCAGAACGATCCGCGGGTGGTGCACTCCTATCATTCGCCCGGTCTCCTGCCCAAGGACATTCCGGTCCTGTGTGAATCGGAGTACAAATCCCTGTTCAGTTCTCGACAACTGTCAGCTCTGGCCAGTTGCCAGACGAGAGCCCAGGACATGGCCGAGATCCACAGCCAGCGACATTTCCGGATCACGGAACCCATCATCAATCTGACGATGCTCCTGGTGAGCTTGCCTGTGCTGATTTGCCGAGACCCCAAGACGATGAAATCAGCGATCCTTGTCAGTTTCGCACTGACGATCGCGTGTTTTGTTGCCACGTTCGTGTGCAAAATGCTCTCGACGGAGGTCGTCCTTGCGGGGAGAGTCATGCCGGAGTTGTGGGCCTGGCTGCCGGTCTTTATCTTTGTGCCCATCGCATTTATCGAGCTCGATACGATGCGGACGTAGCATTGCGGAACGTCCCAGAAGGAGTCGAATGAAGCATACGTCGTTCCTTATACCGCTCATGACGGCGATGTGGACAATATCTGGCTTGCAGACATTGGTGCGGGGACAGACTCTGCCCAGTGGCATAGACGCCATGCCCCGGCTTCCAGGCCCGAGTTTCATGCTTGGGCTAACGGAGGAGACAGAACAGAAGACGCCGGAAGAGCCTCCGTGGTGGTCCGTGGGGGACTGGTCACGGGAGAGGAAGGTGATCGCACTGAATGCGGTGACCGTGGGGACCATCGCAGCGATTGGTTTTGCCGGATGGGATTACGGCAGTCATTCATTCAACACGTCCAATGAAGGCTGGTTCGGCAGCGACACCCCCTACGGGGGCGCCGACAAACTCGGGCACGTGTTCACCTGCTACGCGCTGGCGAGCGCCTTTAACCGGGTCTACAAGGACTGGGGGTACTCCGACAATGACGCCATCCTGATCGGTGCGGCGAGCAGTTGGCTGACGATGTCGCTGATCGAGATCGGAGACGGTTTCAGCGTGAGCGAGGGGTACAGTTGGCAGGATGAAGCCATGAATACCCTGGGTGTGGGCTTGGCGTATCTGCGCCATCGGTTTCCTGCCGTCCGGGAGAGGGTGGATTTGCGGTGGGAGTGGTTCCCCTCTCCAGCCGCCCGTAGTGGGGAGCGTTTCGATATCCTCACCGACTATTCCGGCCAGAAGTTCCTGCTGGCATTCAAGCTGGACGGCTGGCTCAGAACGGGCAACCCTGTCCTCAAGGCCCTGGAATTGCAGACAGGCTACTACACGCGGGGCTACGTTTCCGGCGACGATGATTACTTCAACGGGCAACACCGCTATGGTTACGTCGGCATCGGACTGAATATGACCTATCTGCTGGAGAGACTCACGGGCCATCGTGCGGGCGGGGTCTTCGACTACTATCAAGTGCCTTACACCTATCTTCCGACGAGGTGGGAATGCGACTGATGCTTCCGTTGACGTTTGTTGCGGTGTTCCTGGTCCTGTACGTCCTTCCCCTGGGTGTGCGGCCCCTGGTGATCCCCGATGAGACCCGGTATGCCGAGATCCCCAGAGAGATGTTGGTTTCGGGCGATTGGATTGTCCCTCGCCTGAATGGACTAAGGTACTTCGAGAAACCTCCTCTGGGCTACTGGCTGAACGCCGCGTCGATGTGGCTATTTGGTGAAAGTGCATTCGCCATACGCTTGCCTTCCGCGATCGCTGCCGGCCTGACGGCGGTGCTGTTGTTCGTGTGGGCCCGCAGATTCACGGACGATGGCGCGACGCCGTGGCTCGCTACGACGGTGTTCCTCCTGTCCTTTGAGGTCCTGGCCATTGGCGTGTTTAGCATTCTCGACGGTATGTTGTCGCTGTTTGTGACTGCCGCGATCCTCCTGCTTCACTTCGCCTATGAGCAGCAGGCGCCTCGCCCAAGACTGATTCTGCTCGTCATTGCGGGAGTGGCTTGCGGCTTGGCATTCCTCACCAAAGGGTTTCTGGCCCTGGCGGTGCCGGTCATCGTGATCTTCCCCTTCGCCCTCTGGCAGGGTCGGCTCAGGATCTGCCTGCGCACAGCCTGGGTCCCGCTCGTGGCCGCCTTTCTGGTTGTGCTCCCATGGGCCCTCGCGATCCATGGCCGGGAGCCAGATTTCTGGCGGTACTTCTTCTGGGTGGAGCATGTCGCGCGGTTCACTTCGCCGCATGGGGGACAACATCCGGCGCCTTTCTGGTTCTATGTTCCGATTCTCCTGGCCGGAGCAATGCCCTGGACGCCCCTTGTCGGGCCCATTGTTCAGGGGTTGCGACACACGAACCGGAGTCAGCCGATGATACGCTTGGCCATTTGTTGGTTCGCGCTTCCGTTTCTCTTGTTCTCCGCATCGAGCGGCAAGCTCGGTACATACATCCTCCCCTGTTTTCCGCCTCTGGCGTTTCTGATCGCCGTTGGATTGCTTCGGTGTCTGAAGGAAGGCGATACGAAGGGCTTTGTCGTCGGCATCTGGGTGCTCATGCTGGGAGTTGGTTCTCTTCTCACCATCCTGGTTGTGGCCCTCTTCGCTGTGCCGGGGATGTACGACAGGGTGGCCATGTGGGAATGGGGGATCGCCGCTGCGGGGCTCGTTGCCTGGGTCGTTTTGTGCCGGGCGGCGACAACCAGACAACGCGTTCACGCGAGACTCTCGCTCACCTGTGCCGGGCCGGTGCTGTTCATATTCAGTTGGCACTTCATCATTGCCGCGGCGTTACCTCCGGAGAAGGCTCCTGGCGAGTCTCTTCTGTCGCATGCTTCCGGCGTCTCCGCCAAGAGTACTTTCATCGCGGAGAATCGTTTTGTCGGGGCCGTCTGCTGGTTCTGCAAGCGTGACGATGTTCTTCTCACGGGCCGTACAGGAGAATACGCCTATGGCCTGAATTATGGGGACTCGCAGTCCCGCGAACTCGACGTCGAACAGATCCGGGATCTGATTCTCGGACCGGCGAGAACAGAACCTGTCGTTCTTGTGCTTGGAGCCAAGTGCTATGCCCAGTACGAGGGACAACTCCCGAAGCCTTCTCATGAGAAGCGACGCGAGGGTCTTGTCTGGGCCGAGTACGCGCCGACGAGTCCGCCCGGCGCAGAGCAGGCGATTCTCGTCGGCGTTCCACAATTGTAGACGAGGGATAGACCTATGATCGGAAGGAGTTCGGTCGGCATAGTGGTCCTTTTGGTAGCCGGATGCGGGGTCGAATTCCCCCATGACAGGCCCTACGTTGCCAGAGGGATTGAAGACCGCACGGAGCATGAACTGGGACCGCCGGCAAGACCCGGGGAATTCAGCCTTCCGGCCGGCGTTTGCCTTGAAGACGGCCTTTCGGATGACGAAGCCGTGGCTTTGGCCCTCTGGAACAATGCCCAGTTCCAGGCTGATTTGGCGAGCCTTGGCTTTGCCAGAGCGGATCTGATCGAGGCGAACATGTTGCCCAATCCGGTCCTCTCCCTCTTCTTCCCCGTCGGACCCAAACTCCTGGAGACGAAGCTGAATCTGCCCGTGGATGCCCTCTGGCAGCGTCCGCATCGCATAGCCGCGACCAAAATGGATGCGCAGAGCGTCGCTGAGAACCTTATCCAACATGGTTTGGGCCTGATTCGTGACGTTCAGACAACCCATGCGGATCTGTGGCTGGCCCAGGAGCAGGCTCGCCTGGCCAGGGAAGAGGCTCAACTGCGGGTCGAGATGGACGATCTTGCCCAGAGCCGTCTCAAAGCCGGCGACATTAGTGAGCTGACGGCCTCGGCGGCCCATGTGGATTCGCTTCGGGCTGCGCATGCGGTTGTGCGTTTCTCCGAGGAGACGCTTGTCATGAGACAACGGCTTGGCGCCTTGCTCGGGCTCATCTCGGACAACACGGCATGCGATGTGGTGTCTCAGGGTTCTTCCTCCCCGACGACGGTCTCCGTCGATGAATTGCTGAAGACGGCTTTGGCCGCGCGACCCGACCTGCGGGCGGCCGAGCTCAAGATCGAAGCGGCCGGCGAACGCATCGGGTGGGAGAAATCGAAGGTCTATAATTTCATCGCGATCATCGATGGCAAGGACAAAGGCGAGGACTCTCTCACCATCGGGCCGGGCTTTCAGGTCGAAATACCCCTCCTCAACCAGAACAACGGCAGGATCGCCCGCGCCAAGGCGGAACTGGAACAGGCGGCCCGGCAATATGAAGCGGTGCGTCAGAACATCATGCTCCAAGTGCGAGAGGCATATGCACGGTATGTGTCGGCCCATGAGGGATTTGGCCTGTGGCACAATGAGATCGTTCCCTCCATGGAGAAGGTAGGCGAGCAGGCTCAGCGGTCATATGAAGCGGGGGATGTGTCTTATCTTCTGGTTCTGGAAGTGAGGCAGAGACTCTTCGAGGCGCGTCTGCGTCAGACCGAACTGGCCGCGCAACTGCGTCGCACGGCCGCGCAGCTCAACTACTGCATTGGCATGAAGGTGATATAGGCGTGGTTCTCAAGGTCCTGACCCCTGGGGCGAAGTGCCACTTCGTGTCGGGCAAAGACAGACGGGAGATGATGATACGATGAATACGTACGTGAAGTACCTCTGTCTGGCGGCTGCGATGACCGCCCTCTGGGGGTGCAGCAAAAGGACGACAGCGACACGCGAGCCGCCGGCAAAACCCGCCACGGTTCAGAATCCCGTCAAAGAGGCGAGCCTGACAACGATCACTCTCGCCGCCGAAGCTGAATCCCGGCTGGGAATCCAGGTGACGCCCGTTGAGTACCGTCCCGTGGAGAAGAGCCGGACGTTCGGCGGCGAGATAGTGCCGGTTTCGGGCCATTCGGTGACCGTCTCAGCCCCCTTGTCCGGCACGCTCATGTCGCCGTCGGAGGGTGCAGCAATTGCGGCGGGCCGGCGGGTAGCCAAAGGTCAGCCGCTGTGCCGCCTGTTGCTGGCACTTCCTGAAAAGGACCTCTTAAGCGTGCAGGAGGCGATTGCCCTCAGGAAGATCGAGTGCGACCTGGCCGAGGCGAAAGTGAAGCGGGCTCAACAGTTGCGGGATGACAAGGCCGGCAGCATCAAAGAGTGGGAAGATGCGCGGGCTCAATTGGCCAGTGCTCGGGCAAGTCTGGAAACTGCCGAGGCCCGGCTGGGACTGCTCAAGACCGGCGACCTCGATTCGACCTCCGACGGGCTTTGTGCGTTGACAATCAAGTCTCCGATCGATGGCGTCATTCAAGAGGTTCATACCGCCCCAGGTCAGACGGTCACAGGCTCAACGGCCCTGGTGAGCATCGTGGGTATTGACCCGGTCTGGATCAAGGTCCCGGTCTACGTCGGTGACCTGACGATCATCGACGCGCAGAAACCGGCCCGGATTCACAGCCTTGCCGATGTCGCCGGAACTCAGATGCGGCCCGCCAAACCCGTTGCGGCGCCTTTCATCGCTGATCCTGTGTCCGTGACCGCCGATCTATTCTACGAACTATCGAATACGGATTCCTTGTACCGGCCCGGCCAGAAGGTTGGCGTCACCCTCGCCCTGCGAGTCGCCGAGAAGAGTCTGGTCGTGCCCTATTCCTCGGTTCTCTACGATATGTATGGGGGCGCGTGGATCTACCAAAGCAGTGGGCCACATGTATATGTCCGCCAGCGCGTGGAGTTGTCTCATGTACTTGGAGACTTGGCCATCCTGTCCCGCGGCCCGGCCGTTGGGGCCAACGTGGTCATCGCCGGGGCCGCAGAGTTATTTGGCACCGAGTTCGGAGTGGGCAAATAATGATGACATGGCTGGTTTCAACCTCATTGCGGCTTCGGGTGGTGGTGGTCGCCCTGATGGGGGTCGTGCTGATTGTGGGAGTTCGCGCCATACGACGGATGCCGATGGATGTCTTCCCCGAGTTTGCACCTCCCTACGTGGAGGTCCAAACGGAGGTTCCCGGGCTGTCCACGGCGGAAGTCGAGGCATTGGTCACAGTCCCCATCGAGAACGCGTTGAACGGCACCCCCTGGGTCCAGACCAGCCGCTCGAAGTCGGTGTTGGGTCTCTCCTCGGTGGTACTGTTCTTTCAGGAAGGTACCAATCTGCAGGCGGCCCGGCAGATGGTCCAGGAACGTCTGACTCTCGCGGCGGGGTCCTTGCCGAACGTTGCCAAGCCTCCCGTGATGCTCTCGCCGCTGTCTTCGACCAGCCGGGTTCTCAAGATTGGGATTTCTTCGGACAAGTTTTCCCAGATGGAAATGACCACCCTGGCAAAGTGGACGATTCGTCCGCGGCTGATGTCGATCGCCGGCGTGGCCAACGTCGCCATCTGGGGCCAGCGTGACCGACAACTCCAGGTCCTGGTCGATCCGGACCGGCTGCGGACGCACAACGTCACTCTCGGACAGGTGCAGCAGGCGGTCCGGGACGCTGTGGAGCTGGCGGGCGGCGGTTTTCTGGATACGCCCAACCAACGGCTGGCTGTCTCCCATCTCTCTCCCATCGCCACGTCCAACGACCTTGCCCAAGTCGTGGTCTCCTTTCGCAACGGCGCCGCCCTGCGATTGGCCGACATGGCGGATGTGGTCGAGGGTTTTCCCGCTCCCATCGGCGACGCCATCATCAACGATGGGCCGGGGCTTCTTCTGATCGTGGAGAAACAGCCGTGGGCCAACACACTGGAGGTCACCCGCAACGTGGAGGCGGCGCTGGACGCGCTGCGGCCGGGGTTGAAGGACCTTCAGATCGATTCCACGATCTTCCGTCCCGCCGGCTTCATCGAACAGTCCATCGAGAACCTCAACCGCGCTTTGCTGCTGGGCTGCATCCTGGTCGTGATCGTGCTGGTGTTTTTCCTCTACGATTGGCGTACGGCTCTCATTAGTACGTTGGCGATTCCCTGCTCATTGGTCCTTGCGGCTCTCGTGCTGCATTATCGAGGCGGCACCATCAACACAATGGTGCTGGCTGGCCTGGTCATTGCGCTGGGCGAGGTCGTCGATGACGCGATCATCGACGTAGAGAACATCATGCGGCGTCTTCGCCTCAATCGTGCGGCGGGTAATATCCACTCGGCGTTTCACGTAGTCCTCAATGCCTCCGTCGAGGTGCGAAGCGCCGTATATTACGGCAGCCTGATTGTGGCGCTGGTGTTGCTGCCGGTGTTCTTCCTGCCGGGCCTGAGCGGCAAGTTCTTCCGACCGCTGGCGCTGTCCTATATCCTGGCGATCATGGCCTCGCTCTTTGTGGCTCTGACCCTCACCCCGGCGCTCTGTCTGCTCATTCTGCCGCGTGGCAAGTTACGGCAGGCTGAGGCTCCCCTCGTGGCTTTCCTCAAACGTGGCTATCGGGCCATCCTGCCGGGTCTGATCCGGCATCCGGGCTTGGCGATTATCTTCCTGATCGGCCTCGTCGGCGCCTCTGCGGCTGCCGTTCCCTTCCTGGGGGAGGAGTTCCTCCCGCGATTCAAGGAACACGACTTCCTGATGCATTTCGTGGAGAAGCCCGGCACGTCGGTCGAGGCGATGGACCGCATCACTATCCGCGCCAGCAAGGAACTCCGGTCTATTCCCGGCGTGAAGAACTTTGGCTCGCACATCGGCCGGGCCGAGGTGGCCGATGAAGTCGTGGGTACGAACTTCACGGAGCTGTGGATCAGCATCGATCCCGAGGTCGATTACGACGCCACCGTCGCCAGGATCCAGGAGGCCGTCGAGGGGTATCCCGGCCTCTATCGGGACGTGCTGACCTACCTGCGGGAGCGAATCAAGGAAGTGCTCACCGGGACGAGCGCCACCGTGGTGCTGCGCCTCTACGGACCGGATCTAGAGCTCCTTCAGCAGAAAGCCAAGGAGATCGCCGGGGCCATCGGCGGCATCGACGGCATCGTGGATCTGCACGTGCAGCCTTTGACGATGATCCCGCAGGTGGAAGTGAGGTTTCGGTCGGAAGCAGCGGCCCAGTTCGGTCTGTCGCCGGCCGACGTACGCCGGGCCGCCACGACCCTGGTCAAAGGAACGAAAGTCGGGGAGATCTATCAGGGCCAGAAGACCTTTGACGTGACGGTCTGGGGGACTCCCGAGGTGCGCCGCGATGTGGCGGCGCTGCAGGCGTTGCCCATAGACACCCCGACCGGCGGAGGAGTACCCCTGGGACATGTGGCCGATGTCCGCATCGTTCCCACACCCAGTCAGATCACGCGCGAGGCGAATTCGAGATATATCGACGTTTCCTGCAACGTGGCCGGACGGGACCTCGGCAGCGTGGCCCGCGAGATCAAGACGAAGGTCAACGCCGTCGATTTCGACGCGGGCTATCACCCGGAGATCCTGGGGGAATACGCGGAGCGGCAGCAGTCGAAGAGCCGCCTCCTGGGCGTGGCGGTATTGTCCGCTCTGGGGGTCTTCCTGATCGTCTATGCCGATTTTGCCTCCGTCCGTCTGGCGTTGCTCATCATGCTGAGCCTGCCCATCGCGCTAACGGGCAGCGTCGGCGCGGCCTTGCTCGCCGGGGGGGTGCTGTCCCTGGGTTCGATTGTGGGATTCGTCACCGTGCTGGGGATTGTCGCCCGCAACGGCATCATGCTGATCAGCCACTACCGGCACCTGGAGACCCAGGAAGGGGTGCCGTTTGGCGAGGAACTGATTGTCCGGGGTGCGATGGAGCGGCTCTCCCCCATCCTCATGACGACACTTGCCATGGCGTTGGCGCTGGTCCCCATTGTGGTCGGGGGCAGTCGGCCCGGGCATGAAATCGAGAACCCCATGGCCATCGTGATTCTCGGCGGACTGTTCACATCGACCCTGCTGAACCTGCTGTTCATGCCGGCCCTATACCGAGTGTTCGCAAAGCCGAAATAATGGGGCGACACTGAGAACCAGGGCGGCTGAATGACAGCCTTGGTTCAACTGCGTGGAGCAGACTGTCCGTCGGAGGCCAAAGAGACCCTCAAGGGGACATCAATGACTGCGTCCTGTCCACTAACAAGCATCATTGCTCTCCGGGAATGTCACGAT
This sequence comes from uncultured Phycisphaerales bacterium, assembly GCA_937927975.1. GTDB lineage: Bacteria > Planctomycetota > Phycisphaerae > Sedimentisphaerales > Anaerobacaceae > PLanc-01. Next base: position 2,988 of record CALEZT010000264.1, on the reverse strand, counting down.
CCCCCATCGAGGCGGCCGGATGCGAACTCACAATATCGCCGGAACCGCCGCCAGAATCATGTCTCCGATATGTCTCCATGCGCATTTGTTTCCGTGAAACCTGACATGCGGATATCCCCCGTCAAGCACAAAAAACACGGTTTTCTCGACTTATCGGTCCGGACAACGGACGGGTTGTCCGTTGCCCGCGAGGCTGCCGCCCAGTTCGTAGCAGGGAAGCCGCTCGAAGGACCAGAAGAAAGAGCCCAAGCCCGTAAGGAACAACGGCCCGGCTGGCTGTGCCAGGATACCCCGTCGTATCCGGTCCACAAGTTCTCTGCTACAATAGCTCCCTGAAATGCCCAACCAGCAACTACAACCTGTCGCAGCAACCGAATCCGAGCAGATCGCCGGCCTCGTCGAACGCGTCACGTTCCACAACGACGAAACCGGCTTCTGCGTGCTGCGCATCAAGGCTCGCGGGCACCGCGAGCTGGTGACCGTGGTCGGCACGCTGCCGGAAGTCCGCGCCGGCGAGTGGCTGGAGGCCCAGGGGCAATGGATCGTCAACAAGGAATACGGGCAGCAGTTCCAGGCGGAAATCCTCCACACCATGCCTCCGACCACCGTTGAGGGCATCGAGAAATATCTGGCCAGCGGCATGATCAAGGGTATCGGCCCGGTCTTGGCCGGCAGAATCGTCCATGTGTACAAGGAGCGGACCTTCGAGATCATCGACGCCAACCCGCACAGCCTCACCTACGTCAACGGCATCGGGCCCTTGCGGAAGAAGAAGATTGCCGAGGCTTGGGCAGAGCAGAAGGCTATCCGGGAAATCATGGTCTTCCTGCACGGGCACAAGGTATCCACCAGCCGGGCCTTTCGCATCTTCAAGGCCTACGGCAGCGAGGCCATCGAGAAGGTCCGTGGGGATCCCTACCGCCTGGCCCGCGACATCCCGGGGATCGGGTTCAAGACCGCCGACGTGATCGCCGAGAGCGTGGGAATCGCAAAGCAGTCCGACCTGCGGGCCCGGGCCGGCGTGGAATACGTTCTTCTTCAACTTACCGAAGAGGGCCATTGCGGCTACGGCCGGGAAGAACTGGTGGCCATAACAGTCAAGCTTCTGGAAATCCCTGACGAGATCATCCGGACGGCCGTGGAGTACCTGCTCCAGGAGAAACGTATTGTCGCCCGAATGCTGGATACCGATGCCGGGCCGGTGCCGGCCGTCTTCCTGGCGAGTCTGGACTTGGCTGAAGAGAACCTCGCCGCAAGCCTGATTGCTCGCCAGGCTGGCAGGCATCCCTGTCCGGAGATCGACATAGAGAAGGCCATCGCCTGGGTCGAGGGCAAGACCGGTCTGGAACTGGCGGTCCAGCAACGACAGGCGATTGACCTGGCGTGCCGATCCAAGGTGCTGGTCATCACAGGCGGACCCGGTGTGGGCAAGACCACCATCATCAACTCCATCGTGAAGATCATGCGGGCCAAGAAGCTCAAGGTACGGATGGCCGCGCCCACCGGCCGGGCCGCCAAGCGCATGGCCGAGGCGACGGGCTGCGAGGCGAAGACCATCCACCGGCTCTTGGTCTTCGATCCCAAAACGTTTGCGTTCAAACACAACGACAGGTACCCCTTGGACGGCGACGTGTTCATCATCGATGAAACGTCGATGCTGGACATTACGCTGGCGTGGCAGTTGGTGCGGGCTATTCCGCCGCGCTCCGCCGTGATTCTCGTCGGGGACGTGGACCAGCTTCCCTCCGTCGGCCCGGGCTGCGTCCTGCGGGACATCATCGACTCCGGCAAGGTGCCGGTCTGCCGGCTGACGGAGGTTTTCCGCCAGGCCGCCCGCAGCGCCATCGTCACCAATGCCCACCGGATCAACCAGGGCGAGATGCCTTTTTTTCCGCTGGAGAAAGTGGAGTCCCCCGGCAGTACGGACTTCTACTTCGTCGAGGTCGCTGATCCCGACAAGGCCGTGGACATGCTCCGTCGCATGATGTGCGAACACATACCCCAGAAGTTCGGCTTCGACCGGGTAGACGACATCCAGGTGCTTTCGCCCATGCAACGGGGTGTCCTGGGCTGCCGGAACCTCAACACGGTGCTTCAGGAGGCCCTGAACCCCACCGGCCCGGCCATCCAGCGGTATGGCTGGACCTTCCGCGTAGGCGACAAGGTCATGCAGATGGTCAACGACTACGACAAGGACGTTTTCAACGGCGACATCGGCCGCGTGGCCAAGATCGACGACGTGGAGCAGGAGATGACGGTCCGCTTCGATGACTGCCCCGTGAAGTACGATTTCAACGAGCTGGACGAGCTTCACCTTTCCTATGCCACCACGGTCCACAAGAGCCAGGGCAGCGAGTATCCCGTAGTGGTCCTGCCCATCCACACCCAGCACTACATGATGCTCCAGCGGAACTTGCTGTACACGGCCATTACCCGTAGCCGCAAGCTGGTGGTGTTGGTGGGCACACGCAAAGCCCTGGCCATCGCCGTCAAGAACGTGGATGCCCGCCGGAGGGTGACGCTGCTGAAACAACGGCTGACGGCCGCCCGGGACAAACGCCATAGCCTTGGCCGACGCTGAGGATTAGCGTCCAAGATACGAGACCGACCGGTTCCGCAGCCGCTCCGTGCGTCGCTTTGCCTGCGGAACAAAAGGTTTTGGAATCATGACAGACTGCATTCGGGCGGGGTTCGGCTGGATGGTGGCGGCCGAGGCGATGCGTCGGGGGTTCTGCCACGCCCGGCGTCGTGCGATCGTGGGCGATGGGGGCAATTGGATTGCTCCTTTGGGGCAGAGGCACTTTCCGGGCTGGGTGCAGGTGCTGGACTTACTGCACTTGCTGGTGCATCTGTATGCGGCGGCAATGGCAGCCTATCAGGATCTCGGCTCCCGAGGGCGATTCCGCGTGTGGCGGTTGTACGAACGGATGCTGCGGGCGGCTTGGGCCGGGCAGGTTTCGCAGGTCCAGGCGGCGTTGCGGGAGCCCA
>CALEZT010000263.1 GCA_937927975.1 uncultured Phycisphaerales bacterium | reverse complement strand
GCCCGTATTCTACAAAGCCCCCAAATTTCGCGCCAGAAAAATTAGTCACACCCCACGCCAGCGTGAACGGTCTCCGCCTGGTCCATTGCCTTCCATCGGCCTTCCGCCCCCCTGTGATTGCGGCCAATCGCCGAAACACCCGTTTCGGGGTGCCACGACATGAATCTGCGGACCAGTGTTGTTTTTTTCAATAGCACAGATTCTGATGTACAATGGCTTCAGCCCTCCGTCAGACACCCTCTGCGGGATCGCTCCCTGTAACGCCGTTTGTGATGTGGAAACCACTCGCATTCCGAAAGATCTCCGCATAGAATGGTGCTGAACAAGGTATGCTGCATTGAAACACCAACACCCGCGGTGGAAGATGGATGGGACTTACCGCACGAACATGAGGCATTGTCTGGACGATAAGGGCGAGATCGTTGGGACGCCATTGCCAGCCAGAAGGCTCGCGTGCTTCCTCGCCTTGATCATTGAGAGTACGACATCCGCGAGATCTGCCGACTATGAGGACACAGGAATACGGTGTCGCAAACGCGGCTGTCGGGGATCGATTCTATCCCGGCTGATTGAAGACACAGGCGAAATCGGTTGGTGCTGTCCCGCCTGCGGCCACAATGGCCTGATTGTGAGCTGGCAGAACACGAAGTGGGACCAGTCAAACGTATCAGCATAGGTAGGCGACTGCTTACGCAGAGTATAACATTATGGTCAGGCACTTTGGGAAAGGGATATGACCATGCGCCTGATAACGTCGTTGCCGCTGCTTGCGGTTCTTCTTCTGATGGCCTCCTTGTCTTGCCAGAGAATCCAGCCCCCCATCCCGGGCGCGGCGGCCCCTGCTGCATCGGATCAGCCCATGCCAGAAGGCTTTGTACCATTGTTCAACGGAATCAACCTGGATGGCTGGACGGTGCGGGACTCTGACAACCACGATTGGCAGGTTGTCGAGGGTGTTATCGACTGCGATCCGCATGAAGGCCCGGGTGACCGCAACCTGTGGACCACCAACAGCTATGGCGACTTCGAACTGCTGGTGGACTGGCGCATCAAAGAAAGCCCCTATATCAACCGGGCCGCCAAGATCGTCCTTCCGGACGGGACACACAAGAAAGAGGACTCCGGCACAGACGTGCTCATCGAGGTTCCGAACGTCGACTCCGGGATCTTCCTCCGCGGCCAGCACAAATCCCAGGTGAACATCTGGTGTTGGCCAGTCGGTTCTGGCGAGGTCTGGGGCTATCGTACTGATCCGAGGTTGGCTCCCGAAGTCCGCGCAGGGGCAACGCCGAAGTTCAAGGCGGACCAGCCCATCGGCCAATGGAATACCTTCCATATCATGATGAAGGGCGACCGCCTGACAGTCAGGCTCAACGGGCAATTGGTCCTCGACAACGCTCAGCTGCCGGGCATTCCGGCTCAGGGGCCGATTGCCCTCCAGCATCACGGCGACCGCAGAGACGGAGAATGGGGAGCGTCTTTCCTCCAATTCCGACGCATCCTCATCAAGGAATTGCATGGGCCGCCCACCCAGTGAGCCTCTCACCTGAGCGAGAGTGAAGATTGCCAGGGGGGCAATCGGACAACCCGTACGGGGCCCCGACCGATAAATCGCGAAAACCGCATTTTTTTGTGCTTGACAGGGGGTCTTGACATACCGGTCTTTGCCACAATCGATACGGGTGGAGACATTTTGGAGTCATGATGCCGCGCAGTGACAGGGAGGTTGTCCCGTTCTCAGTTGGAGGTGCGGTGACCACTCCACGGTGAATCCTACGCACTCTTGAGCTTCTTGGCAACACCCTGTTGTTCGTCTTGATCCTGTAATTTCGCCTCCAGGATC
>CALEZT010000262.1 GCA_937927975.1 uncultured Phycisphaerales bacterium | reverse complement strand
ACTGCCCCCCTGCTCGGTCGAAGAACAGCTTCGGCGCCCCGATCCGCTGCAAGGCGTTCCCATAGTCCGGCGTGGCCTTGAGGTTTGGCGTGACATCGCTGTAGCGAATCCAACTCACAAGATCCTCAGACACCCAGAAGTTGATGTCCGGCGCCGCGTCGTTGCGATTGCCCACGAGGTAGAACCGCCCATCGTGCCCCAGGCAGATATCTGCGTGACCCCGATACTCCTCGAACACCCGACGTCCCTGGTTGAGCGGCCGCCAGTGCAGACCGTCCAGACTCACGGAGTAGTACAGCCGCCCATAGTCGCCATGCATCATATGGGCGAACAGATACGCCTCGTGAACGGCCTTCCCGTCCTTCACCTGTCCCGGCGGCTCCGGCTGCCCGGCGTGAGCAACTGCTGCCACCACCAAGAGGAACAAGCCAAACCGGTGCATCCACATGATCTACCTTCTCATCAGCACATTGAAGCCGGCTTGCTCGAAATGATGATCCCCTGTCAGCGCGTCTCGCAGACCATGGTCCTGCATTATGATGAATGAGATACAGTCGGTCAGCGACCAACCCTTGTCGGACCTCTGATCGTAGAACAAGACCCCACGATCAAACAGTGATTGCTCGGCAGGGACAATGGTGATCTGAGGGCTCCTGCGAAGGAACTGCATGAACGGCATGAACCGCTCTCGCCGGCCGGGCATCGCCAAGGCATCCGCCACTTCCGTCAGCACCCAGGTGCTTGTGTAGAGGCGGCCTGTCAGATGAGCGATCTGGGCCTGTGCTTCGGCATGGGCCTCGTCGTTCTCGAACAACAAGGCGATGAAGAAATACGTGTCTGCGAAGCAGCCGGTCATTGCTTTGGCGTTCCATGCAAATAGTGGTCATGGTTTCGAGCCAAGTCCGAAGGTCCATCCTTCACCACCCCGGAAAACGACAACAGTCCCTCTCGCAATTGCTGCACCTGGCCCGGGTTCTCGGAAGTCCCTTGTGCTTCCAACGGCTCTACGCGTACATCCATTCCCTCCTGCAGGCGGACTCCCG
>CALEZT010000261.1 GCA_937927975.1 uncultured Phycisphaerales bacterium | reverse complement strand
ATCGCACAGGGCGACCAGCTTCGCGCCACTCGAAAGCAACTCGGACATATCGCTGCGACCCTGCCCGCCGCAGCCGATCACCGCGAGAGCTATCTTGCTGTTGGCGTCCGTCGTGGCGGGGCTGCCTCGCATCACCAGTGGCCCGCCCAAAACGGCCGCACTGAAGCCCAGCACTGATGATTTGAGAAGACCCCGACGCGATAAACTCAGTTCATTGTGCTTCATTGTCTCTCCAAGCAGTGCATTCAGATGGCAAGAACTTGCTTTCTCGTGTCAACCGACATCCTTCACATGGTGTTGCCTGACGACGGTGCCATTCTCGTCACGTACAGATATAACATCATTCCCCTGGGGAATTCAAGTGCAGGGTGCGTACAGTGAACGGAAACTCATCGAAGTGCAGCGCGAACGATTTCCAGGAATCGCCGCCGGAATCGCCAGCAGGGGAGACGCCGTAGAGGAACGGTCTCGCGAGTGGTCAGCTGTTATACACCGCTTGGCAGGACGCTTCCACAACCCAGATCACGTGTGGACGTGGACTGCTTCCACGCGAGTGGTCGTTAGACACATTACCATTCCAAACCACAGCTTCGCTTTCATAGCCCGCGGAGGCTAAGGGCTCGCCCGTGGATGAGAGAAGACAGGTTCCGCAGCCGCTCCGTGCGTTGCTTTCCCTGCGGGACTCTGGCTGCTGCCAGGGATTCGGAATCATGACTGAATATTTGGAAGCGGGGTTCGGGAGCATGGGTTGGGCAGGGGGCAGAAGCGAGATTCTACTTTCTGCCCAGCAGGGCGGTTAAGATGAGCAGTGAGACGGGCTGAGATTGCCGGCCAGGGGACCAGGGCGAGAGGCTCGAACGCTGGGGTGGCGGAAGGCCGGATGGAACCATCCCGAGTGCTGTGGTAGGAGCAAATCCCTTGCATTCTCCCCACTTTGCGCCCAAAATAGGCGTGTCTGGAACCTGACAAGGTGGGGAGTCGGCATGAGTGATGTGACACGCATCTTGAATGCCATCGAACGGGGGGACGCGAAGGCTACGGACGAACTGCTCCCTTTGGTCTACGAAGAACTACGTATCCTGGCGGCCCAGAAGCTCTCCCACGAAACCCCCGGCCAGACCCTCCAGGCTACGGCGCTGGTTCACGAAGCCTACTTGCGTTTGGTAGGAAGCGAGGCGCGGAGTTGGGAGAATTGCGGCCATTTCTTTGCTGCCGCAGCGGAGGCCATGAGGCGGATTCTGGTTGATAACGCCCGGCGTAAGAAGAGCCGGAAGCGTTGTGGCGACGGAACGACACCCCCCTTTATAGGGCTAGAGACTCCATTTGAAGCCGGACCGGATGACCTTCTTGCCTTGGACGAGGCCCTTGCCGCGCTGGCCGTGTCGGAGCCGGAGGTTGCTGATCTCGTGAAGCTGCGCTACTTTGTTGGCCTGACCGTAGGGCAGATCGCGGAGATTCGGCGTCTTTCTGAGCGTACCGTGTTCAATCACCTTGCCTATGCCCGTGCTTGGCTGCGTCGGGCCATTCCCAAGGGCAGCAGTTCCGAATAGGCTCCCGCGCCCTCTCCGGCATCGGTCGCAGTCAGCCAACTCCATGGACGGATCCAGTTGACTTTGACGGGTGTGTCGTGGTCAATCGTCCGGAAAATGCACGATTCGCATTTTTTTCTTTCAGGGTCGTCGTGTGAATCTCGCATTGTACATTAGAGACCTTACCAAGAGGTGACCATGGCCAGCGTATCACAAGACACCAAGGCAATCTTTGCTGAGGCTATAGCGAAGAGGACCCCGGAGGAACGGGCGGCCTATTTGGATGCTGCATGCGGTTCGGACACTCAGTTGCGTGCGGACATCGAGTCGCTCGTCTCGGCCCATTGCGAGGATGAGCGCTTTCTGCGGGTGCTCATTGAGGATCAGGAGCCTCTCGCGGGAAGCCATCTGACAGAAGGCCCCGGGACAGTCATCGGTCGCTACAAGCTGCTGGAGAGGATCGGCGAGGGGGGGATGGCTGTTGTTTACATGGCCGAGCAGGAGCGGCCGATCCGGCGGAAGGTGGCGCTCAAGATCATCAAGCTGGGCATGGATACCCGGCAGGTGATCGCTCGTTTTGAGGCCGAGAGGCAGGCTTTGGCGATGATGGACCATCCCAGCATTGCCAAAGTGCTGGACGCCGGGGCGACGGAGACCGGCAGGCCCTACTTCGTCATGGAGCTGGTCCAGGGCGTGTCGATCACCGAGTACTGCGATGGGAATAATCTGAGCACCAAGGACCGATTGGCTTTGTTTGTTCAGGTGTGCCACGCCGTTCAGCATGCCCACCAGAAGGGCATTATCCACCGCGATATCAAGCCTTCGAACGTCATGGTCACGCACCATGACGGCAAGCCGGTCCCCAAAGTCATCGATTTCGGTATCGCCAAGGCGACCAACCAACGGTTGACCGAGAAGACCCTCTTCACCCGCTACGCCCACCTGATCGGCACCCCCGCCTACATGAGCCCCGAGCAGGCGGAACTGAGCGATCTGGATATCGACACTCGGACGGATATCTACTCCCTCGGGGTCCTGCTTTATGAGTTACTGACTGGCACTACGCCCTTTAGCGAGGAGGAACTCCGCAAGGCAGGCTACGTCGAGATGCAGCGGGTCATTCGGGAGCAGGAGCCGGTCAAACCCTCGACGCGGATTCGGACCGCGCATGTAGCCCAGCCGCCCTCGGCTGGGGTCACCCCCGAGGGCGGGGGTGCCACAGGTGTGCCCCGCACACCCTATCAACAGGTCCGAGGCGATCTGGACTGGATCGTCATGAAGACCCTCGAAAAGGACCGTTCCCGGCGGTATGACACCGCCGGCGGCCTGGCCGAGGACATCCGCCGGCATCTGGAACACGAGCCGGTCCTGGCGCGAGGCCCCGGCGTGGCGTATCGTGTCGAAAGATTCCTCCGCAGACACCGCTCCCAGGTCTTTGCTGCTGTCGCGCTGACGGTGATCGTGGTCGCGGCGGTCGTGATCCTCTCCATGTGGAATCGCGACCGGGCGCAACTGACAGAGGCCGAAGGCTTCAAGCACCGGAACATCCTGTCTCAGGCCCGTGAGCAGTACGCCAAGGCCGAGCGCGAGGCTGCCCTGGCGACGATCAATCCGATCCGCGAAAGCAAACACGTCGGCCCGGAGGCTCAGCTTCTGCAGGCGACGATCCTCGTGGACAACCGCCAACCGAAAGAGGCGATGGCTGTCCTCGGCAATCTTCTCGATGAGAAGCCTGAGGTTGCCGGCGCCGCTCATTCGCTGCTGGCTCGTATCCTCTGGGAGAGTGGCTCGCCGGATACGCAGAAGCTCCAGGAGATCGAGGAGCACCGCAAGAAAGCCGAGGCCTTGCTGCCGGAAACGGCTGAGGCGTATTTCCTGCGGGCGATGACCGCGCTCACGGTCAAAGAACAACTCGCCTCGCTCGATAGAGCCTTGCAGCTTGATTCGGGTCACTACGAATCTCGACGCCTGCGAGCCTATACGTACTACGCGTCGCGGAAGTACGACCGTCTGCAGGATGATGCCTTGGTCATGACGGTTCTGCGGCCGCGTGATCCGCTGGGGTACGCCTTGCGTGCGAAGGCATGGCGGGAACTGGGGCGCTATCCCGAAGCGATTGCGGACTTCTCCCTGGCGATTGCCCTGACGCCCAGCGATGAGCCGCAATATAGCGATCTGCGGATTCAGCAGTCCGAGACCTTCCTGCGGATGGGCGAATATCAGCGTGTCATTACAGAGGCCCATACGGGTCCCAAAGACTTCTCGCCCCTGCAATACCACAAGTTCGCGGCCTTGACCGCTCTGGGCGAATACGACGCGGCCACTGCCCTGTTCCGCGAGATCATCGCTCCCGGCCACGAAGCCCGACGGAAATTCTGCGACTGGTGCGCCAAGTACGTCTTCGACACATTGGAGACTGGTCGGTCGTGGCACACGTCAGACCGCAAGCCTACGGGTGCGGCCTTCCTACCGATGATCGAAGCGGAGGAGACTTATCGCAGCCTCCGTGCCAAGGGCGGACATCGCCTGACGACAGACGGGTTCAGTGCCCGCTGGTCGCCGGACGGCAAGAAGCTGGCCTTCAGTTTGGGGGTTCAAGGCTTCAGCGGCGTAGCGATCTTCGATCCTGCCACAAAGGAGACGGACCTGCTGATTGTCCCCGGCAAGGACCCTCGCTGGTCCCCAGACGGCAAGTACATCGCCTTCATTCGAGATCGCCAGAACCTGCGGCTGGAGGAGCTGCTGACTCCCGAGCCTGGCAGCCAAAGGCCCCCAGCGACAGATGAAGAACTCTGGATCATGAATGCCGATGGCACAGCACCCCGGCGATTGGCTCAAGGGAGTTGGCCAACGTGGGCCAGCGACTCTGGAAGCCTTTACTACCTGTCGCGAAAGGGTGGCACGCTCTGTCAGCTCTCCCTTGCCGATCAGGCAAACGAGCCAAAATCGATCATGAAGTGGTCGTATGTCCTGCCCTCGGTCTCGCCGGACAATCGGTATGTGTCTTGCTTCGAAGGCGGATCATTCAAGATCAAGGACCTGGCTTCACAGGAAACGATCGCCGAGTGCCGGATGCCTTCCATGGGCTGGGGCGTGACCGGCTGGTCGCCCACAGGCAACGAGGTCTGCCTGGGCGGCGGCAACCCCGAGAGGGACAGTACGGGTCTGTGGCTGTACGATCTCCAGACGAAGGAGTTCCGGCGTGTCCTCGATGGCCAGATCACATCGACTTGCTGGTCTCCCGCGGCCACGGAGTTGACCTTCTGTCTGGGCACGCCGCATCAGGAGGTGTGGAGCCTTCCGCTCTACTCTGGTGTCGCGACTTCCGAAACGCTGGAGCCGGGTCAGGCTCTCGATGAGCACGTCCGCGAGATGCTCGCCTTCTATACCCGACGGATCGAGGCCGACCCGCAGGATGCCTACGCCTACTCCAGCCGCGCTCATTACTATGATTGCCTCCACGACCGGGTGATGGCAACTGCCGACATGAGGCGTTGGTCAGCGGTCCTCAGTCCCGGATCGCCTCGAGATTCCTCGCCCGACGCGCTGCGCAGCGCTCGGCGGGTCATCAGCATATCACCAAATTGTGAACTCGTCTTTTCTGCAGAAAGACCCGTGAATGCGATTCCAATGATGTCTGTTGCCTTTGGGCAGAAGGGAAGGTGCGAAATGAGACTGTTCGAGATTCCGATGTTCGTGGCGTCACTACTTGGGCTTGGCGTTCTCTCAGGTCTTGACACGCCGCCCGCGTACGCAGACTTCGCGTTCGGCGAGCGGGTGAACGTCAAGTCGGTCATCCCCGTCCTTGACGTTGTGTACGACTGTGTCGAGTGCATCTCCTATGACGGTTTGGAGATGTACATCCTTTCATATCGCTCTGGAGGGCAAAGTGGCGGGGACCTGCGCGTGCTGAAACGTGCCTCGGTTCACGACGATTGGGAACCCCCGGTGACTCTCGGGCCTAATATCAATAGTCCGAGTGACCCTTCGTTCCCATGGGCGTCCATTTCGCCCGACGGCCTCACGCTTTACTTCGACTCCATCAGACCCGACGGGTATGGGAAGTGCGACGTATATATGACAACACGTCCAACCAAGGACGCCCCCTGGGGTCCGCCGGTGAATCTGGGGCCGAGGATCAACAGTTCCCATAGCGATGAGAATCCCTGCATATCGGCGGATGGCCTCGAGCTATACTTCGTATCGTGGCGGTCTGGTGGATATGGGGTGTCCGACATCTATGTTGTGCGACGCGCGACCACGAACGATCCCTGGGGTGACCCGGTGAATCTCGGCCCGACAGTCAACAGTGCATACAATGAACAGGGAATCTCAGTCTCAGCAGATGGGCTGGTGCTCTTCTTCACGGACGCCCCTTCCATGCCACCTCGCCCTGGTGGGTATGGCAGTCAGGACATGTGGATGACGCGGCGTGCAAGCCGCTCTGCGCCGTGGCAGACGCCAGTGAATCTTGGACCGAAGGTCAATGGACCCGCCTATGATTGGTGCCCATGTATCTCACCGGATGGCCGCACGTTCTACTACCGCACAGCTCCAACTCTGGACCTCAGCACGTGGGGCTCCTGGCAGGCGCCGATCCTCCCCATCGTTGACTTCACCGGCGACGGCAAGGTCGATGGGAAGGACCTTCTTGTCATGGTGGTGCAGTTGGGCGGGATTGATCCACTGTGCGACATCGGGCCGTATGCTTGGGGCGATGGCGTGGTGGATGCCAAGGACCTGACGGTTCTGGCCGAGTACATGGGTAAGGGGTTCGAAGACCCGACTCTCGTGGCCCACTGGGCGTTCGATGAGACCGAAGGCGCGGTTGCCGCGGACGGGGCCGGGGACTGTAACGGCTCGGTAACCGGCGGGGCTACTTGGCAGCCCGATGGTGGGATGGTCGGAGGTGCGCTCAAATGCGATGGGGTGACCGGCTGCGTGGTCACGGGCACGATCCCGAACTTGGGGACGGGGCCATTCAGCGTGGCCGCCTGGGTCAAGGGCGGCGCGCCAGGCCAGATTCTCCTGAGCCACAATGGTGCGACAGAGTGGCTGATGGCCAATCCGATCGACGGCACCTTGATGACGAAGCTGACGAGCAAGAGCCAACCGCTCTCCATCGGCACCTCGGAGGCGGTCATCACCGACGGCAAGTGGCATCGCATCGCGTTGGTCTTCGACGGCGCGGACCGGATTCTGTACGTGGACAGCAAGGAGGTGGCCAGGGACCCGCAGCCGGACCTTTCTGTCGCAGACGGGAAGTTCATCATCGGCGCCGGCAGCAAGACGGGCACCGGCTGGTCCGGCCTGATTGACGACGTGCGGATCTACAGCCGGGTCGTGAGGCCGTAGGGCGTTGGGAAGGAGAAGTTGGAAGTGTGAAGTGTCAAGTGTCAAGTGAGGAGGACGAAGATCCAATGTCCGTCGCCTCTTGCTTCAAACTTGACACTTCAAACTTGAATCCGTGTTGGCCCTTCTGCAAACCGGCAACACAAACACTTGAAACCGGGCCGGCGGGCAACGGAACCGCCGGCCCGTTCTGCTTGGGGCTTCTATTACAGGCGCGCCGTCTCCACGCCTACAGCCGACGAGGAGAGCCTGAATATCGAGCAGGGGGGCAGGGCAGGCAGAAACGCATGGACGCTACTGACCGGCGGAGGAATGACTGTCCGGAATGACGAACGCTTGAGGGGATCTCCCATTGCTCCTGAAGGGGGCTTCTGCCTCACGTCTGTCGGTATGGCGATGTTACTCTCCGCCGAGCAGAGTGGACAGTCTGGTCTTCAGGAGGACGTCTCTGGTTCTGGAGATGGCCTTGTTGTAGGTCTGCTGGACTTGCGCGCCGTACTTGTTGTTCTTGGTCTGTTTCGCCAGATTCAACTCCCCGGTAAGCGGACCGGCGACGGCCTCGATGATCTCAAGCATAGTGATCTTGTCGGTGGGTTTGACCAGCCAGAAACCACCCTGTGGGCCTCGCTTGCTGCGGAGCACCTTAGCCCGGACCAATTGCTGTAGGATCTTCAGCAGGTATTCCAGTGGGATGTTATACTGCGTCGAGATATGCTCCGAGGGCACCGTACCATCGCCTTGGTTCTTGGCGATATAACCGATGGCCAACAGTGCGTATGCGGTGGATCTGCTGACTTTCATTTCGTCTTCCTTCCCTGTGCACGAGCTTGTCAATGACTCAGACGTGCACGCCGCGAGCGGCACACCAATACAAAACCTTCATCCTCACGGCTCACGTCGCACTTAGACTGCCGCAAGAGGTGGAAGTTGGACCCAAACTCCCTGCTCAATACCGGGGGGCGGTCCCTGCGATTCGCGCCAGGAAGTCTTCGTTCGTGTGGTTATGCCCTGGCGCCTTGTGCGGGTCGCCTCCATGGTCCAAGTGTATCACTTCTTCTTCGGTTTGGCCTTGCTCTTGGTGGACGATTTGGGCTTGGCGGTGGGCTTGGCTTTCTTGTCAGATCTGCATCCACATGCATTACACATCCTTGCACCCTTTCAGAATGACCTGGGGTCAGCGTGATAACACCGCTGCACAGGGCTTTGGCGTCACGATGCCCCATTGTAGAGTGTGGCTGGCAGGAGTCAACCGGTGACACTGCGATTGTGCGAGGAGGAGGTCGCCCCGGACGAGCGACGCGGCCAGTGGCTGAGGCTGAAACGACGAATCCCGCAGCCGCTCCTCATAGCACACATCCTCCGATGCCTCAGAGAGTGACGGGTACCGGGATTCGACAACTCTGGTTCGGTGTGGGCGGATTCTCGGCAGCCGATCGTGACGGAATTAACGCCCACGCATGGCGGGGAACTCGCGCTTCAGTCCGCGACGATGTAGGTATCGAGGAGGGTCATCTTCGACCTCCAGATTGACTCTCCCTATGTCCGCGCCGCGGGCGCATCCATTCCCAACGCCACGGCCAATTGGTTGGCAATTCTTCGGGCAAGTTGTACGGCGTGCTTGCAGGTCGGAATTCCTCTGCCGCTCATTCCGCATAAGGCCCATAGAACTCTGCTCCAATCGGCAATGCCCAACTCGATGGCTGTGCCTTCATCTGCCATCGCTTGCAGCCGTGGACGCAGTGTTTTGGCTTTGGCGATCGTGGTCTTGGTCAAGATCATCTCCAAGTCATCGGCCGCCAGGGTGATCGGCACGAGTGTCATCGGGCCATCGGATGAGATAGCTCCCTGACCGGACGAATAGGCTCCCCTGGACATCGCCTCCGTCCATGCCATGAGGTCCATGGCCTCAGCGAACCAACTCGGTCTTCTTGTTGGAAACGGCTGACGCAGGGCTGCTTTGATCCCATCTGCGGAGTGCCCTTTCTTCGCTGTGGTCTGCTGTATCCAGTAAAGGACGGCTTCGTCGAATCCGGGTAGGTCCTCAGACAAGACGACTTCGATCCCCAGTTGTCGCAGATGCGGCAGCAATTCCTGCCACTGCGGTCGGTCGCGAAGGTAGATGGTATCTGGCCGCTGACGATCTCCTCCATGCAAGGGTCGGAGCATGGCATGAGCCAGGAGGGCTGCAAGGTCGTTGACGGTAGGCGGTGGGAAGTGGACATCTTCCATAGCCAGCGCGTAGCCAAACTCCCTGTCGATAACCATGCCCAGCCAACGTTCCCGGTGTCTGCTGGAGGATGCGGTGTCGAAGAAGAAATCAGCTTCGCAGGCTGCCTCCGTCAGGGGCAGGCGGCGCAGAGCCGTCTTGACGAAGGCCGATGATTTGCCGAGTTTGAGCCGATCGCTCCAGTTCATGATTCATCACGTCCGGTTCTTTGATGTCTCTGCGGGTATCGCACGTCCCGGCACTGACACATACTATCCGTGGAGAACCTGGAGAGCAACGGGCCTTGTTTGTGGATTGTTGGTCCATGGCAGTTGTTGCATCCTCGCTGTGGCGTGCGTGAGCAGGTTGGTGATGCCCGCGGTGGCAGTGCAGCAATAGGGGCTCGCCTACAAGATGAGGGAGAAACCAGTTCCGCAGACGCTCCGTGCGTCGTTTTCCCTGCGGAACACCTGGCTACTGCCAGGATTTTGGAATCATGACATACTGTTTCTGGGCGCGGTTTGGCGAGCGGAGGCGGGGCAGGGGGCAGAGAAAGTTGGTATGGAACCGCCGGAACTGGTGATAGGTGCAAAATTCCTACTGCTCCGGAGCGGGTATTCGGACGGGTTGTTCTATGTCCCCGAAATGTCTACGTTCATAAGCCTCGCCAGAATAGAGGCTTATAACGCCATGATCTGTGTCTGACTGGCGCATGTCTCCATTTTGTCACTGTCGGGATCGCCATAGCCCCCCGGCAATCGCCTCGGAGGCGAAAACTGCCGATATGATGGAGACTATGAAAAAGCCCTGGGTGTACAAACGCAAGAGCGTCAAAGGATGGTGGTGTGGCTGGTACGAAGGAGGCAAACGGAAGGCCAAAGCACTACCAAGCAAATCATTGGCGGAGCACTTCCGCCACATGAAGTACGCGCAACTGAATTCGGATGTTTTCACCAGCATCGTTGACTTTGGGTGGCGGCAAATGGTCGAAGAGTATCAACAATTCAAGCAGGTCGGGGGTCGGAAGGAAGCTTCGATCTACGAGGCCCTACTGACGCTGCGACATTTTGAACGACTGATTGGCGCCAATTCTTCTCGGGAGATTACCCAGCAGAATCTGGATGCGTTCGTTCTCAGCCGCGGTGAGGAGGTGGGGAAGAACACGCTGAACAAGGACATCGCAAATCTGCGGGCCTTCCTCAACTGGGCTGTCAGGAATCGTTTCGTGGGTTTGGGCCTGGAGATCAGGAAAGTCAAAGTGGCACAGAAACCGGTGGTTGCCCTTTCTGTCCAGCAGGTGCGCGATTTGCTCACGGCAGCGGCGAAATACCCGACTCTGCGGCTGCGGGTATTGCTGGCTGTGACCACAGGACTTAGACGTGGGGATATCGAAGCCATTCGTATCGGGGACATTCACTTTGACCGGAACACGATCGCAACCCGGAATCGTAAGGCGGGGAAGGCTATGCCGGAACGGCCGATGCCTGAGGCGGTCATGACGGAGTTGTCCAACTACGTTGTCACCCTACAAGATGGCCAAGAAAGGCTCTTTTCGGATCGGTTCAGTGCGAAGCGGTGGGAGAGGATCCGGAGGATCGTGAAGTTGCCTGACCTGAAGTTCCATGACCTGCGAAAGACGTTCGCTTCCCTGCTGGCTCAACGAGGTGTTTCGACGGCGGTAACTCAGCGGCTGCTGGAGCACTCGAGCCCACAGCTTACAAACGATGTCTACACCAATGTCGATCCGGTGTTGCGGCAGGCCATCGGTCTGCTGCCTGTATCCGACTGGCTGTGACAGATGAGTGAGAAGAGCATTGTTCACTTCCGCCGGTTTGCGAAGGGGACTTGAATTTTGGGCTCACTTGACTGATTTGTGGGTGGGATTGAGGGGATGAAGACCTCGGCCTTCCTCGGAAGTTCGCAGGGGCGTCCCTTCCACTCCGCCGGTTCGTCGCTGGCCCGTTTGGGGTGAGGGCCGACGCCGAACCGACGAAGTTCCAGGGACAAGAGGATCGCCTTCTTTGGATTTTGGAGATGCATCCCGGCTTCGAATCTGGTTGATAGACTGTTTTGCCGAACCGTCGTCAGCCAGGAAGGAGCCGGGATGCAGGTCAAGAGGATACTCAATCGGGTTCAGAAGCACCAGGGATTTGTGTACACGGAGATGGAATTGGTTGAAGAGAACAGTCAATTGGTGTTGAACGTCACGTTGGAGCCCCGGCGCAACAGCCGGGCGGTCTGCTCGGGGTGCGGCCACAAACGAGCCGGGTATGATCGTCTGGGGTCTCGTCGGTTCGAGTTCATTCCGTTCTGGGGTATCCTGGTGTACTTCGTATACCCTCCTCAAGACCGCCGAGGTAGGTCTCGTCCACTTCGACCCTTCCCGACAGTCGGTCGCGACCCGGTCGGACCATGGCCCGACGGAGTTTGTGAAGCCAAGACCATGCCGTCTTGTAGCTGCCCAAACCCAGGACACGCTGCAATCCCAACGCGCTGGCTCCGTTCTTCTGGGAAGTCACCCACCACATCGCCCGAAACCACAAGGTCAGCGGCTGGTGCGTATCCTGAAAGATCGTCCCGGCCGTTACGGAGGTCTTGTAGGCACACTCCGCACATTGGAACAGCACCCCTCCGATGGGCCATGCTTTCGGATGCCCACAGCGCGGGCACTGAAAACCGTCGGGCCATCTCAACTGGAACAGGTAGTCCCGGCACGATGCCTCGGCCGTAAAGCGGGCCTCGAACTCCAGCAACGTAGCAGGGTAGTCTTCCATACCCACCTACACTACAGGTCGTAGCCACACCAGTCAAGTAAATACCCCCTTAGGGGGATTACCGCGATTGGGGTGGATGAAATGGCCTGGGGCCGGGGTCATCGGTATGTGACGGTGGTCTACCAGATCGATCAGGCGTGCAAACGGTTGTTATGGATCGGCGAGCACCGCAAGGCCAAGACGCTGCTTGGCTTCTTCCGCTGGTTCGGCAAGGAGCGGACGGCGGATCTGCGGTACGTGTGCAGCGACATGTGGCGACCCTACTTGAAGGTCGTGGCGAGGAAGGCTTCCCAGGCGATCCACATTCTGGATCGGTTTCACATCATGAGTCATCTGAACAAGGCGATCGACGAGGTTCGTGCGGGCGAAGCGAAGGAGTTGGCTCGCCAGGACTATGAGCCGGTTCTGAAGAAGACGCGCTGGTTGCTGTTGAAGCGTCCGGAGAATCTGACGGCCCAGCAGGACCTGTCGCTCAGGGACCTGTTGCAGTACAACCTCAAGACGGTTCGCAGCTACCTGCTGAAAGAGGAGTTTCAATTCTTCTGGGAGGATTGCAGTGCCCCCTGGGCGGGCCGCTTTCTGGATCGCTGGTGCACGCGGGTGATGCGTTCTCGGATCGAGCCGATGCAGAAGGCGGCTCGCATGCTGCGGGGGCATCGGGAGTTGATCCTGAACTGGTTTCGGGCGAAGAAGGCGTTTTCCAGCGGCGTGGTGGAGGGTCTGAACGCTAAGGCGAAAGTGACCACCAGAAGAGCCTACGGCTTCAAGGTCTTCACAACGCTGGAATTGGCCCTCTATCACAACCTCGGGGCACTACCGGAGCCAGAAACCGCCCACAAATTCTTCTGACGAGGCTCAAAAATACGTATTTATACGTATATTTCAGAAGAGAGAATTGCTGGATTTTCTTCTTGTCATCACGAGTCCGCAAGCATATTATATCATCGCAGGTGATGGTGGGTGGTACTTACTATACAGGGCAGACTACCCCGATGAGGGGAGCGGTCACCATGTTATGACGTATTCGTCCCGCCGTCGAGTTGATTTCTCTCTGGTTGCGTACAACTGCGAGGAATTGGGCGTGTTCTACGGAGGGGCAGAAGAGTGAATTCCTGCCAAGGAAGTCCATATGGAACACACGCGTGGCAAATGTTGGCTGGGGCGAATGAGGGAGCTTTCTGATCTCAATTGCACACTGTGGTACGTACGGGACACCTGCTTTACAGGGCGGTACGCCTACGTCGAGTGTGATTCCGGACTAACATACTGATGGCGGACGTCAGGCCGGAGAGACGATCGAATGAGAGTCATCCAAGTACGTACAGAGGACCCTACATCTGATCCGAGTCTTATGTTGAACCATAGGCAAGATTGATTGTCGTGAGTTGCTTTGCCTGTTGTATGCAGGGCTCAACGTTCAACTTGGTGGAAAAGTTAAAGGTGACTCTAATGAAAGCATGTTCGAAGAAAGTCACTGTGCTTCTTGTGCTGCTCCTATTGCTGGTTCTTACGGGGTGTTCAAGCAATCTGGGTGCCGCAAAGGAGCAATTGCAGCCTTTCTGGCCGGAGACATACCTGTATGCCACATCACCAGCGGAGGCATGGGTCGCCGTCAAGAAGGCTGTTGATCTGCACGTCGGTCAGTATGGCCGTGTCCTCGTCAAAGACTCCGACAATCAGATCGTGACATGGGTCGAACACTTGGAGGTGGGACCTGACGCGGGGCGACGGCGAAAGAAGAAAGATCCCGAGGAATCTCCCTTTGTGATCTTGCGGAGATCCGAGGTGAAGGAAGTGGGGGACGGGGGACTTGCAATCACCACTGTGATGCTCAGTCCGTTCGGCGAGGGTTCGAAGATGCGCGTGCGTCGTTCGTATTATGGCCGTCTTACTTGCCCTTTGATGGTTCACTCCCGGGGTGAGTTTGCCCATTTGTTTCATGATCTTGTGAGCAAGGAACTCGCGGCTAAGGGGATTGCTTATGTGCCCAGTCAAGCAGTGCAGTCGAATTAATCGATACGTCCGCACGGCAGGTCGATGGTCAGTGCTGGCGGCAAGCGTTCTTCTACTTTACGGATGCGGCGGTTCAGGACGAAGTGTTTCCGGCAAGAGGGGGGCATACGATGCCTACTATCGTGCCGGCCTGTCCAGCCTTCCTGAACTGACATATGCGACGCTTCGCGAGAATGGTGATGCCTGGGCTTTTGCGAAGCCATACCAGGAGGTGCGGGGTTCTGTCTTGACTGTCGTGTCTCAATACGACGGTATTCTCTCCATGCAGTCCGACGATTCCCAATGTGTCATGCTGGTCGTGAAGGCACGGGAGCAGAACCTTTCACCTGAAAACGAAGTTCGCACAACCACATTTGGAGGATTCAATGAACGGTGGCTCGCTGTGGGCGTTAGAGAGAACGAGGACACTCACGACACAGAAGTCATTGTTGCCGACATAAGTCCTTCGACCGGAAGACTCTCCCAGGGCCAAAGTATCTCGGAGTTGCTTCGTTCGCAGGTTCAGGTACAGCTTAGCCAGCCGACGTGGCATGCAAAGTTTGTCGGGTTCAACTCTCCGAAGGATGCGGAGCACGCAGATGACATCACGGAGCTGCCCGACAAGAAACGTTATCGGTATGCAGAATTGGAGGATCAGCTCGGCGACTGGCTTTCAAAACGCATGCAGGTGGATCTGCTCACAGTGGATTGCCCTGAGGCGACGCTCTGGCTGGAAGGGATTGTACGTCGCCTCAAAAACGCTTCAGACCTACAGGCCCTGCCTACTCGCGTTATCGTCGTGAACTCAAGACAACTGAATGCATTTGCTCTGCCCAATGGGGACATCTTCGTGGCATCCGGACTGCTGGATTGCCTGGAGAGCGAAGACGAGGTCGCGGCGGTCTTGGCGCATGAGTTGGATCACTTGGCTCATCACGACGTCATCAATCGATTGAAGGTGAAGGGGGCGGGAGAAGCATCCGCAAACACGATCCGCGTTGCGGCCGCACTTGGCGATGTGGCCGTAGCTATGTTTGGAGGGAGCTCAAGCCTCGGGACAGCAATAGCGACAGACATTGCGCGCGCCGGAGGAAGGAGCCTCGCTGAGCGAGAAGCCGATCATCTGGAGATGGGCATGATTAGCGGGTATTCTGCCGATATCGAGCTTCGTGCCGACAAGAATGGGACAAAGATGCTATATGCCGCGAAGTACGACGCGAATGCTAGCGTGGACATGCTTTCCATTCTCAAGAAGTCCCAGGTGGAAGCCGAGGGACGAAGCGAGTTGTGTCGGTCCAATCTGATCAATATGAAGCCGGGCCTGGACGAGAGAATCGAAACGCTGAAGGCGTTTCATCCGGAAGCCCAATAGTCATTTGGAAGTATCCGACACTGCGTCGTGGCACGTGTTTAACTTGTGGTTTGTGTATGGTATGGGAGAACAACATGAACGTAAGAAGAATGACCTGCCTTCTCATTTCTGTAACTATGGTGTTCCTTGTGGGATGCGCGGTTCCAAAGAGCAAGTACAGAAGCGCATCCTTTGATCCTCAGAAAATCGACCGCATCGTGGTATTGCCGTTCATCGACAATCGTGAAAAGCCGGATCCTAAGAACGATTGGGATGAGGTGTGCGTCAGTGCGGAGACAATGCTCTTCTCTGGACTCAAGTTTGGTAAGGGTTATCGCGTCGTCGCAAGCAGCGATATCGGATCCATATCTAGGTATTCTGTCGCCGATCTGCCCAGGCCGGACAGCCAGTCGAAGGACACAGACTCAGTGGATCCTTCGTCTGTGGACTCCAGTTGGGTCAAAGAACTGGGGCCGGATACGGATCGCTGGATACTCGTTCCCGTAATCGACAACCTGACCTTTCAGAACATCATTATCAGAGTGGAAGCGAAGGCTAAGATGTCAATGTACCTGTTTGACAAGGAGACAGGAGAATTACTATGGAAAGGAGTGGGGGGTGGTGTTATGAGCGCGGGGATTGTCCCGGTTGCTATGATGGGGAGATCGACTATGGAGGAGAGTGCTCTACAATTTGCATGCAACCAGAGCGTTGGGGGTTTCGACAAGAAGACGACGCCAAACGTGTTGCCAGAATAGGCGTGAGCATAATCTTCCACAGACGTTAAACCGTCGCGGTTGTCGTACGAACAAATCTACCAAGATGGGCATCCGAAAAAGAATTGGGTGAATAGGTGACATATGAAGAGAATCCTTACTCATGGAATATCTATTGCGTTGATGGCGATCAGTGTGGGGGCAATGGGATGCGCTTCCACCATGGTGGACATGGCGCGGGCAATGGTTCCCACCGCGGTAATAACAAGTCAGCAAGAGTCCTTTAGTACGAGTCAAGTGCAACAGATTGAAGTCCTTCCTGTCCTGGATGGCCGCAGGGTAGTGCAAGAGAAAGTCGACTTCGCGAAGACGACCAAAGGGTTACCGAAGAGAATCAATCGCTCCTTGGGCAAGAAGGGGTACGAATGTCTTGATGCGGACACTTCCGCGAATCTAACCAGTTTGACCCCTGGTCAAATCCCCTTCGCCAACGTGGACCAAATCCGAAAAATAGGTTCGGGTAGAACGCGTTGGGTCTTGGTGCCCGTCGTGGAGAATATGGCCGAGGTCGCTGATGTCGAGTACAACGAACTTACTCTCCTTCTATTCGATCGAGAGGCTGGGAAACTGGCATGGGAAGGGAGTGGCAGTAGCCCGAAGGATGTATCCAAGTGTCTGAGTGGTGTTCTTAAGAAATTCCCCGTCAAGAAGAAGTAAAGGCAGATTCCAATGGTCGTCTTGCCGGCAGGCAGGCGAACGATGGTGTTCAGCGATGAGTCAGGTAAGAACCATAGGGTGGGTTGCTTCACTTGTTTGTATGACCATCTGTTTCGGCGGTTGCTCTTCCTCACAGAAGTCGGCGGCATCGCCAGCTAATTCTGCAATCGGGCAGGGGAATGACGTGTCCCCAGGGGACGTTAGTAGTGAGTCACCTTCTATCGTGTGGTCACCACTGCACGTTGCTACCGCCAAGGGTGATGTTGCTCAGGTCCGATCGCTTCTGGCAGAAGGTGCCGATGCCAACGTTGCCGAACCTACGTTGAAGATCACTCCGCTGCATCTGGCCGCGGAGTCAGGGACTGTCGAGATCGTCGATCTCCTGCTGGGTGGAGGCGCGAATCCGAATGCGCAGGAAGCCCAGGTCGGTGCGACGCCTTTGCATGTGGCAGTGCAGAACAGTCATCTGGAAGTGGTGGATCGGCTGCTGGCCCAACCGAGTGCCAATCCCGATGTGGCTTTGAACAACGGTTTTGACAAGGGATACACCGCGATTCACATTGCCGTGCTGCAGGGGAATGCGGAGATGGTCGCCCGGCTCGTCAAAGCCAAGGCCAAGCTGGATTTCGGCATGGAGGTATTCAGTCCGCTGCACATAGCTGCTGAAAAGGGCAGCCAGGACATGGCCAAAGTGCTGATCGAGTCCGGTGCGAACGTGAACTCGCGAGGGCCGATCGGGTTGACCCCGCTGCACCGGGCGGCCCAGCAGGACCATGTCGAGCTGGTGACCCTTCTACTTGAGAAGGGCGCCGAGGTGGACGCCCGTCATGACATGGGGGCGACGCCGCTCTTGGTCGCATCGATCGCCAGTTGCCCGGAGGTGGCCAAAGTCCTCCTTGGCAAGGGTGCCGACGTCAATGCGGCGAATCAGGACGGATTCACGCCACTCCACGCGGCCGCCTACAACGGCGACCCCGACCTCGCCCGATTGTTGCTGGAGCACGGGGCCCGTGAGAAGATCAACGTGAAACGTCAAGGCGGATATACGCCCCTTCACCTGGCGGCCAAGAGCGGCCACAGCATCACGGCCTCCCTACTGATCGAAAACGGAGCCAAGATCGACGTCGAGAATGACATTGGTTTCACGCCGATGGATCTGGCCCGCGAGTACGACTGGGAAGAAGTTGTGGAAGTGCTCCGGAGTAATGGTGGCAAGTAACCGAGAGTAGGCTGCCTCTACGCCGATTTGCACCGCTCGGAAACGGGTACCCGGCTCGGCGCTACGCTGGCGTTCTTTGATGGCGTGTAGGTGGAATGGGCGTGGGCGCTGTTCTTTGTCGGCAGCTTTTCGAAGTGCAACAGTGGGAGTACAGCTATGCGTGCGAGAATGAGACTGGTCATGCTGACGACATTGCTTGTCCTCTCTGGTATCGAGGTCGGGATGTGCGGCACGCTGGAGTTGATCGTATCGGATAGCGGGCGCAACGAATCTTGGTCTCCCAGGCTCAGAATCGGAGATGCGTTCAACGTCCAAGGCGCCGACGGCAAGCTTCTGGGCGGCATTATGGCAGGCACCGCTCCCATCCAGCAGGTCCTGGTGCCCATGCCTCGCGGGAACGAGCTCGAGAAGATGTCCCAGGGACAGGAAAATGCCTGGGTACGAGGACTCTCGGCCGTGCTGATAGACCGAGTGCACATCGCCACGACCAATGAGGCGACACTGTTCGAGATTCGCCTGCTGCAGGAAACGCCGCGACCCTCCAACGCCAACATGGCGTGGGAGGAAAATGCCCACACCGATCGCTTTGCCCGGATGAGCTATCGGGCAATCGGGGAGTTGCTGAAAGATCTTCGGGAACGAGAACAGACGTGTCGCATCACCGCGGCCATGGCCGACAGCGGCTGCGGAGCGTTCGCCAGAGCGGCCGGTCAATGGAAACGCTACGCAGACTCCTTCCGTCGGGTCGATTTGGTCGACGGCCGCGCGTCCCTTGCGGAGACCCGTCCTATGCTATCGACTTTGAACAGTACACAGGTGCGTCTGTTTGTTACTGAAGGTTCTGTGACGCCTGCCATGTCAATTGGTCGCATAGAGGTGGCCTGCAGATTGCTGGTGGAACATCCTGATTTGACGATATATGCTATTGAACATAAGGAAGGTGGTGCGGACCAGACTCGCATAGCAGCCTCATGGACCAAATGTCTATCAGGACGCACGTTATGTTCTGTCACACGTCTCAGGTACTCAGGGAATCGGATTGTTGAGAGTCGCATTGACAAAACCGTTACAGCTCAGGAGTTTCGCGAGCCTATTTCCGGTTGGGACCCTGTGGGGCCACACTTCGATGCTGCCGACTCGTTGAAGCCACTTGGCATAGTGACCCCCGCATCGAACCAAGGTATAATACCGGTTCTACAAGAGGCCGTGAACACAGGTTTCTCACTAGGCACGTACTACGATGCTGGGCACTCTTCCTCGCGCGCTGGACTACCCGCGCGCGATTTACAGAGGGCTATCGATTTGTCCAAGCTAAACGAAGCGGCCTACCGATCAGACAGGATGGAACCCTTTGGAAATGTAAGTGAAGGTCTCTGGGAATGGAAGCAATCCGGTTACATGGACAGTGGTCTGAACTGGACGCTGTTTGAGCGCAAGAATCCGAATGGCAGAATCGAGCAGGTTCTCGCTTTTGCAGGAACCGAAATCCGCGATCGCACCCGCGGAGGTATGATCGACTTGAGGGACTGGTTAACAAACTTTCACCAGGAGCTCTACACGGGCTTCCGAGGAGAACCACTGCCCGCTCAATATAGAGACGCCATGAAGGTTGCGGAGTCATTCATAAGGGTAGCAGACCGTGACAAGAACACATCTATCGTTCTTACAGGTCACTCCTTGGGCGGAGCGCTGGCCCAATTTGTGAGTCTTCATACAGGAGTTAAAGCGTATGTATTCAACTCAGCCCCACTGGGTCTGGGTGGTGGGACAAAATCCTACAGAGATCCGACGCTATTTGGAGAGATAACGCAACAGCGAGTCGAGTTAGCGGAAGCTAATATTGTGAATATCCACCTTCGTGGCGATGGGGTGCATGAGATCTGGGGGGAACAGTTGGGCCGACAGTATATGATCGATCCAGCACCCGGAACCGGCGTCAATCCGAATTACAGATCCGGACTAACACTCGACGCATTCACGCGACACCGTATAGATGTTCTCACGGCAGGTTTGGAGCACAATATGTTCAGTAGGCGAATGGAACAGCTGCCAGTCAATGCCACAACGATTGAGGTCTCAACTGCGAATATAGGTATCGTGTGTTCTCGTGTTTCCGGCGCTGGCCTCGTTCTGAGGGGCACAACTCACTTGGATAAGTACAACAAGTCCGTTCTTGACCCGAGGTCCGTCACGATCAGTCGCGATCCACTTGGGATCAAGACTCCGAAATCAGGCCAGACCGTCGTTGATATTCGGCCGGCGAGCTTCCGATCATTGGGCAATCCACTCGCAGACTACGAGAGCCAGAAGACTCTCGGCAGTATCACTAGAGGCTACACTCCCAGGCCCGGTTCAATGATGGAGGGGTTCTACAATTCTCAGGAACCGCTCGTTGGTGACTTGCCCGATTTAGGCCGACTTCGTTCTTCATCGTATACTCCGCCTCGAACTGGCTCGATTGACATGTTGCCGATGTCGCGTCGTCCGGATGTTGGCGGCGTTATGCTCAACACCTCGGCGACGTTAGAGGGCGACAACGGTGCGCTTCACCCGGGCAACGTGTCACTCGTGTTTCAGAACAGCGTCGGCGTCATCGATTTCACGAAGCTGCAGCGTTTCGCCACAGCGATGTGGGCGACATACTTGAGCGTTGAAGGGCCTGGGATATCCATCGATCCCGTGAGCAAGGGCTTCCGTGAGCACGGGGAGACACACCAAGTTCGGTATATTGGCCAAGTTCGCAACACAGATCTTGGGCGTGTCATGCGCGAGACAGACCACTTGATGAAACGCTGGGCCGTCGGCACTCATCGCCCTGATGTGGATGGCTTCTATTCACCAGATGAATTCACGCAGAAACTGCAGGATAAGCCGATCTCAGATCGTCCCAGTCGTTTCTGGTTTGTGCCTGAAGGACTCACATTCCAGCGGTCCAGCAACATGCTGTTGCTCTCCAGCGGACGCATGACCTGCCAGACGGAATACCTTAATATCAACCCCAAGAGCGAAAAGAATGAGGCAAATGAGCTCTTTGCCCGGTGGCTCACGGACAACTACGACTCCGTGGCTGCGAAGTATCCCATCTTCAGGGATCTCTTTGAATATGCTCAATTGGTCAGTTTGTGTACCTACTTCCGGGAACATCGCGTGCCCATGCTATGGTTCCTTTTGGCAAACCGCGAGATCATCCTCATGGAGGATTCCATTGACGAGGTCGATCAGTTAGTCAAACAATCGGACTACAGGTGGTATGTGATGATCTATGGCGGTGTTGAGCTTCAGTTGGACAAAGCATTGAGAAATAGGGACTGCTACCGCCAGGACCCGAATCTGCAGGAAGCAGAGAATCTGTTGTTGTCTGATTCCTCCAGTGCCTCTGGCAAACAGGGGCCGGTTGTGTTCAGCGTCAACGATACGGCGTACACTGTGGCATCGGAGAACACTCTGAAACTGTTCAGCACCCCTGGAGAAGGGGACACCATCCAGACGGATCTGACCTTTTCCGATGAATACCAAGAGTCGGCAGGGAAACGCGAGGGGTCCCAAGAGGATGGCTGGCGGTTGGTCACGCCGCGGCTGGAACTTGTCCGGTACTACAATCCTGAGCTGCAGACGAAGGCCCAGTTCGGCAAGGGCTGGCATCTGCTCGTTCCTTTCCAGCTCGAAACGGAGACGCCGTCGTCCCTGTCGAATCCTCGTTTGCTTCCGCAGCATGTGACCATGGTGAATGTCCTTTCGGGAATACGCGAGACCCTGACCCTGGAAAAGGACGAGTCCGGCAAGTACGCGTACGTGCCGAAAGACAAGGGTGGTCTGGCGGAGAGCCTGATCCGGCGGTCCGATGGCGTCTGGGTCCTGGAGGATGTCTTGGGAGCGCAGTTCGTATTTGACCCGGAAGGCGACTTGAGACGTATGACGCTGCGACCAGACCGCGACGTGAGCTTCAAGGTCGGATCGAAGTCGCACAGCAAGAAGATTTCCGGCTACACGGTGGAATACGAGTACGGCACGCGGTCGATCGATGGACGCGAATGCAAGGTGCTCACCGCCGTCAAGCAGGGTAGCCATACGGCCAGGATCGACTGGCAGGACGGACCTTCCCAGACGAGGATTGCGGCGGTCCGTGTGCTGGAGGCAGGACAGGTTCAGCCCGTCGAAGTGTTGAACTATGGGTATGACTCGAACGGCATGCTGGCCCGCGTGTCGACGAAGAAAGGTCGGAGCATCTCGGTCCGGTACGAAGATGGAAACATGCGCGTCGCAGCCGCGCAGGAATAAGACCCATTCGGACGTCGCAGTGTCGTGAAAACGGAGTGCGTTGAATGAAGACCGCTTGTCGAAAACTCAGCTTGTTCCAGACGCCGCTCTGGGAGACGGGGGTTGCTTCGGTCTGGATGTCCGTGGCTGGATACGTATGGCTCCTTCCCTGCATAGCCGATTCACGGATAGGGATATTGTTCATTCAGAGCGGCTGGGTAGGGGGATGCATTACCGTGCTGGGCGTCTGGTCGCTGCTGGTCCTTCTTCTCAAATGGTGGCGGCTGTGGCAGATGCGCAAATCGCTGGACGTGGTGCTTCTGCCGGAAGAGATCGATACGCGGATCACCGGCGAAAACGCGCCCCGGTTCATCCGCTACCTGCAGGGGCGGGGCCCGGGAGGCTGGGACTCCTTTATGAGAAAGCGACTGGAGCGGGCCCTGCGGCAACTGGCTCTTGGAAATCACACGCCGGACGTCCTGCAGGATCTCCAGGTGCAGGCCCAAGGGGACGCCGATGAACTGGAGTCGAGCTACGCGATGGTTCGTGCCTTCGTTTGGGCGATTCCCATTTTCGGGTTCATCGGGACCGTCGTGGGCATAGGCCAGGCCATCGGTGGATTTGCTTCGTCCCTTCGATCCGCTGAGGATCTGGCGACGATCAAGAGTACGCTGGGACACGTGGTGTCCGGCTTGGCCTTTGCCTTCGAAACGACCTTCCTCGGGCTTGTGGTCAGCGTGATCGTCATGTTCCCCATGAACTTGATGCATCGAGCCGAGCAGGCGTTCCTCGCGGCCCTGGACGAATACTACAGCGAGCACTTGGTGCTGCGCATTCAGCGCATCGAACCGCCGGGAGTGTCAAAGGTTGTGTCCCGGCTTGCCCAAGAGGTCCGAGCCTTGCACGGGGCTTTGACCACGATGCAAGAGGGACGCGGGTGATTCCTGCAAAGCTGTCCATTGCCGGCGTCTGCAAGAGGCCGGTTTGGACGGGAGTCAATGATGTACAGACGAAAGCGTGTGAGGCCGGGGAATCAGGCGTCGGTGTCATTGTTCTCCTTCATCGATGTCCTGGGAGGACTGATCGGGGCGCTGAGCCTGATCATTATCGGCGTGTCCCTGAGCCAGGTAGTACCCGAGTCCCCTTCGGCGAGCCCCCTGGCTTCTCCGATACGCGTTCTGGAAAGCGAGATTCATCGCAAGAGCGAGGCCATCGAGAAGCTGCGGGAATCTCTTGCTCAGAGGAAGGCTGGGCGTGACGAGTTGCATGACGCACAAAAGGAACTTGCAGCTCTGACGGATCGAATGAATCGCCAGACCGATCGGGAATCCTATCTCGCGCAGACGCTCGCCGAGATAGGCAGGCTCCGTGCGCGCATCGCCCAACTTCAGGAATCTCGCGACCGGCTGCGACAGGAGGTTTCACGCCTGGAGGAAACCGTCCGTGAGGATCGGGGGACCGTCGGGCGGGACCGCATCGAGGTCCACTTCGCGGGGCGAGGACTGAACCTCAAACCCGTCTTCGTGGAATGCACACCGGACGGCCTGGTGATTCGTGAACAGACACAGATGAAGAAAGTACATTGGCGAAGCATCAGCGATTCAGACGAGTTCAGCCAATTGATGGATCGGGTGAAG
Organism: uncultured Phycisphaerales bacterium; assembly: GCA_937927975.1. Classification (GTDB taxonomy): domain Bacteria; phylum Planctomycetota; class Phycisphaerae; order Sedimentisphaerales; family Anaerobacaceae; genus PLanc-01. The sequence goes on along the minus strand of CALEZT010000261.1, from coordinate 7,025 downwards.
GCTACGCCAGGCGGAAGCATCGTGTTTCTGGTTCGACCCGACGGCATCCGCAGCTTCAATCTCGCGTCCGCGGAGGTTGACAAGCGTCAGGTCCGAAACGGGAAGCTGCCGATTCCCGGCCAGGGGGACCTCGACCTCGGCCAGTACGAGAAGAGAACGGACGAGGAACCGGATTCAGGGTGGACTCTGTAGAACGAATGCTGGAAAGAGATCCCAACGCCGGGCTGGACTCGCTGCTGGATACGATGACCAACGCGATCGGTATCCTGATCGTCGTGTTGGCGGTTTCGTATCTTGCTTTACAGGACTCCGTCAATCGCGTTATCAGGCTGGAGCCTACACCGGCGCGGTCGAGCGTCGAGCAGTTGAGAGACCTACGCGCCGAGGCGAATCTACTGGACAGAACGGTTGACCATTTGCGAACGGAATGGCAAGCAGTCCACCGTTCCAGCCAGTACGACCACATGCGGCAGCAGAGCATCCGTGAGAAGATCGGGTCGCTGTCGTCGCGCCTGGGGCCCAAGACGGTGGGTGCGATGGACGCCCGTGACATTGCCCGACAATTGGCGAAAGACCAATCCACACTGGCGCAACTGACAGAGGAAATCGGTCAGTTGGAGCGCCGAGTGAAACATGCACAGCAGGCTGTTCAGCTTCAGCGGAGTCTGCCCAAGCCCAAGGTGACGATTGCCCGCGTGCCGGATCCGATTCCGGCGCCGAGAGATGCGCAACCATTGGCATTCCTGTGTCGTTACGGTCGTGTGGTCTATTACTCGACCGAGGAAATGCTGCGTCATCTGAACCAGGGTATTGCGGAGTCGTTGAAAGCCTCCACGACGTCTGCCCGATTCGAAGTGCGTCATCTGCAGCAGATCACGAGCCACTTCGATCTGCATGAGATAGGACAGGATGGCCTGCGCTGGCGAATACGCGTTGTCCAACGGATCGATACCCTCGGAGATACCTATCGGGACGTGCGTGCGGTGCTCGAGTGGACTTCTTTCGATATTGGCGATGATCTTGATCGGCTGCAGACGAACGAGTCGCGGCATCGGGAGATTCTCTCCAAGGCTGCCGGGAGCAAGGCATACGTGAAGTACTATGTATGGGGCGACTCCTTTGCCGAGTATGCAGTCTCCCGAGAGATTGCGGATGGACTGGGCCTGCCAGCCGGCTGGGTGGCCAAGGAGGGCGACGCAGAGTACCAGTTGGAGTTGATGAGTACGCGTACGTACAGGGGTGCGCCTGCCGTTGATACGGTTCAGCAGACGTTCGATCGCACCCCGATCCCCAGGATCGGATTTGGCATCGGCATGGGCGGGGCCCCCTCCCTCGGCGGCGCTGGTGGATCGCCTTCATTCGGCGTCGTCGGTGCCTCTCCCGGTACGGATTACGTCGATTAGTTGTCGCCCGGCGTGTACGCCTTCGGAGTCCTCATCGCTGGGCCTCCGACAGGAACATCACGCTGATCGTATAGATCTGGTTGGTCTGAGGATGATAGCTGATGAGAAGACGCAACCCCATATACGTCGCTTGGTAAGCGGTGCTGATCTGCGTGGATTGGAAGCGAACGGTCTTCACGCCGGTATTGATGGTCTCGATTGAAGCGTCCCTTCCTATGGGAAAGCCCTCCAATTCCACAATGCCGGGATAGAAATTTCGGGGCTCGCTCGGATAGCGAGGTTTCGCGTAATAAATGACAAGGTTGAGAATCTTGCCTGTTTCCGGATCGGGCGTGGCCAGGATGCCCAGTTCGTCGTACAACAGGACGGAAAGCCCCGTTCCCTGACGGGAGGGTTCGCCGAAAATGGCCAGGAGCTCCTCTTTTGTCGGGGATGCGGGGACCTTCTTGCCATTCACCCGTAGAGTCCCCTGAATGAGTGTGACGCGATCCGAGGGTCGTGCGGCCGATTGAAGCTCTCGGATGAACTCAAGTGCCGCGACGTGTCCCGGATTGATTTCGACGAGTTCCTTCAGAGCGGCGATCGCAACTTCGGTTCGCATCTCGCTGTCGGCGATCCGGGCGTGGTTGAGCAATTCGACCTCGGCTTGTGGCAAGATGCTGTCATAGGCCAGCTTGGCATCGGTGAGGGATTGCGTGGCCTCAACGATATCTCTGTCTTCCAGTAGGTTCCTGGCGTTTGCCGCGTTCTCACCTGCAAGGTCCAGTAACCTCTTGATCTCGGGCAGCTCCTTTGCCACTGGGCCGAGGGACGCCAATGTTCTGTCTTTGACTCCGGTAATTTCTTCCTCCTGATTCAGATAGTTCTCTAAGCCAGCCAGGAAATCGTTCTGCTTAGTGAGTTCGGCGGCCGCCGTCTCCAGGATCAAGCTGGCGGCCACGTAATCGGCGTTCGTCATCTTCTCGTGACCCTGGACAAGTATGGCCTGCGTCTTCTCATAGACGCTGCCGCCGTAGACGTTCATGTCGCAATAGGACCGCAACCTGGCAACATGTCGATACTGCTGGCGAACCGTCTTTGATTCGGCGAGCAATTGTTCATGCTGGTTGGGATCGGTGGGCTCCGCGAGCAGCGTCTGTACTTCCTGAAAGCGCCGACGAACAGATTCCCATTTCTCCTCAAGGGCCTTCCGGGATTCCTGGAGAGAATCCATCATGACGCCGGCCTGATGCTCGTATGCTTGAGCTCTTGTCTTCGCTTGAGTGTTTGCCTGTTCGATCTGCTGCTGATACAGCATCGCCGCATATTCGTAGTTGTGTCGCGCTTGTTCCTGCTTGCCTTGACTGGCAGAGTCGTGGGCCTGCTCGATCAACCGCTCCGCGGCAGCGACATCCTCGGGCGTGGTTTCATTCCCCAGGGCCTGCGCGACGCTTCGCCAGCGTTGTGCCGCGTCAATGGCTAGTTCGCGGGCGTTTGCCGTGGCTACTTGAGCCACCATGTCCGCAACGGCAATCTTTGTGGCGGTATCGAACAGACGTTCCGCTTCTGCGAACGCTTGAGCCGCGGCTGCGTCCTGTCCTGCCTGGAGCAAGCCTTCCGCTGCGGCTATCTGTTGCTTGGCCTGATTCCCGGTCTCCGATACGGTGGTTCCCATTGATACCTCGAGTCTCTCCCACGTGCCGGCGGAGACGCTTGCCTGATCGCGGCACGTCCTGGCGAGGTGGCGGTTTTTCAACTCGTCGAACTTATCGGGCGACACCACATCGTACAGTTGCTTTGCCAGTTCGTATGCGATGATCGCCTCCTGGTAGTTCTGTTGAATGTACTGAAAGTCGCCCTCAAAGGCCGCGTCAATGGCCCTCTCGATGGAATCGGGCAGCCGGACATACAGCGACCCGATCAACGGAGTCCAGCGGGAGCCCGACAATCTGGCCAGTCCCCTGCTATTCTCCGCTTGCGATCGAAGCGCGGCGAACTCCTTGCCGACCGTGATCGCTGCTGTATACAGAACGTGCGCCTTGTTGTACGCCATCCTCGCCTGATCAAGCTCGTTGCCGGCGTGATGTGCATCGCCCGCTTTGAGCATGTGCTCCGCATCCAGAGCCTGAACCGGAGCCGTTAAGCGTTCCGACGACGCCAGTATCACCCATTCCTTGGCGCTGGCATTTGCCAAGGCTTTGGCGTCGTCAGCAGCCAGACGAAGCTCATCGGTCGTATCCGCCGTGCCGGAGGGAAGGATGGGTCTGTGCAACTGAAGAAATATGATAGCTGCTATCAGAAGCCCCACGCTCATGGCCGCTCGCACGAGGTTCCACCATGGATGACGATCCAGTGCGTCTCGCATCAGACTCCCTGTGAGGTCTTTTGCGAAGCTTGGATTCCCGTCCCCATCGACAACCATGTGCAGCAGCCTGTTCAGCCGGGGGGATGCACAGATGCGCCTCGACTCCTGGTGGTTGATCCCCTGCGCCATGTCCTTGAGCAACGTACCGATCCCCTTCTCCGGCATGGACAGGACCCCGCTTGCGTCGTGAGCCAGCCTAGACCCAGGGCCCAAAACGAGGACACGCACTGAGCCATCGATGGCGATCGTGAGAAGGTCCGCATGGATTAGGGGAGTACAGCCAGATGCTCTGGCATAGGCAACGGACTCACATAAGGCCTTTCCGATCCGGAAGATCTCGTCTTCATAAAACGGCTCTCGAAGGTTCGTCATCATGGCGATATTGTCGCGCAACGTCACGCCCGTCGGCAGCGAGAAAACGCCGAGACAGCGGTCATCGATCCTCAGAACAAGACGCGGCGCTATGAGGTGCGATTCCGACGCACCTTCGGGCCGATCGGGCCGCACGCAGGGCGGGCGAGTATCGCCTGTCACGGTGGCGGGGATAATCTCCATGATGATAGCGTCACATTGCTGATCCACATCTCTGGCCCGGAAGGCAGGAAGAGATTTCAGGTTGACCATTAACCGAGCCTCCTGGAAGCCGTGCGCGCTCAGCCCGTTGCAAAGATGATCGTAATCGGCAATTCGCGGGTTGTGATCGTCAGCAAGCACCATTGTGCCTATTCCTTAAAGAGACCGTAGCGTGGATCTGAGCAGTCCTACGGACGTGTCTTGCTCGTTCGCGTGATCATATCGTGCCGTGACTCGATCGCCAAGAGGAATTCCTGTAAGGCTTGGTTTGAGAACGGTGGCGTGATATGCCGCCGAATTGTTGGCCTGCATATGTGCCGGGCAGGTCGCCAGACGCGGTGTTCAAGTCTCCCGGCTGTGCAACCGGATTCGGGCAAGGATATGACGGGTGAATTACGGCTTGACGAGACAGAGTCTGGGGGATATGATCGATAAAATGCTGTCGGACGGGAATCAGAACTGTCTGCAAGGTGTGTGGGTTGATAATGGTGCGGAATGAGTTACGGGCTTCTCGGCGGCCAGGTGTTCATTGGCGGCGGCAGACACGTTTGACTTCGTACACACGCTACAGTGCATACTTGCTCCTGCTCCCTTCTCTTCTTGCAGGATGTTCGACGGGCGAATCCCTCACCCGCGAGGATGCGATCTCATTTGAGAAGAGAATGCAGGTCCAGGCCGCGTTCGCAGAAGCGGCTCTGATGCAGCAGTCAGGCATCAAGCTTGTTGCTCCGGACGTGCAGGACCAGCTTCAGTCTCTGGCTGCGGATATTGCCGTCCGTTCGGGTGTGGACATGACGTTTCGCGTTCACATTACCAATGATCCCTACGTTGGAACGTTCTCGCTGGCCAGTGGAGACATTTTCTTGCCTACCGGGTACTTGAATATGGTCGAAAACCGCGATGAAATAGCCTTCGGTCTGGCGAGAGAGATTGCCATCCAGCATCGCCTTTTGCCGTTGCGGGATCTGGAGGCCCGCTACATCGAGCGGCAGCAGCAGGAGATGGCAGCCGAAGTGTTTGGGATCGTAACGTCTGCCGTAATTCATGGTGTCTACTATCACTACGTGACGGGACCCATCCACGAGTCTATCATGAAACAGATAAAGTTGCCGGTCCAGACCATCCTGGTAGAAGACTCCTCAGGGAAGATAGGGACGACCGTAAGTCCGAGCACCTACATGCAGTACCGGCAAGTGGGGAACGCCGTATCCGGACTGATCAGCCCACTTGGCTGGATTCCGGGCATGGCCACAAGCGTCTCCCTGAAGGTGATGTCACGGCTTATCACGGTTGCCAGCGAGGAGGCCGATGCCGAACGTCGCAAGCAGAAGAACGACTTGGGCTTGGCGTATATGGAGATGGCGGGATACAGCTCTGCCGCGGGCGAGAACGTGGTCCGAAAACTCGAACAGTTCTGGGAAGAACATGAATCCAACAAGTGAGTCCAATTGGGATGCCATGCGGAGAGGGCATTACCTTCTCCGTTCAGGGGCGATTCTCATATGTGCGGCATCCATGTTGCTTCCGGCCGGATGTGCCTCCCACCGAAAGATGCGTCAAGACGTCACTCGACATTTTCGGGAACAAGCCATTCTGAAACCGTATGTCAACAGTCGTATGTTTAACGCTCAGCCGCAACTGACTGCAGGCGTACTTGTCGAAGAGCTCATGGCCCAAGGAGCCCAACTGCTGTGTTGGGACGAGCAAGCCAGCGTTGTATCCTGGTGCGACACCAGCGGCCACTTGGTACCTCTGCCGATTGCGGCCGACAAGGTGAGGATGCCGGGATTCGACGACTTGGATGTCTCTACCTGGAATGGTTACGTCTACGGATGTGCTCGTTCCGTGGCTGCGGAGAAGGGCAGTTGGCTGGTGATCTATGTGCGTGGACGCGACATGGGGGAAGGGCGGCGCATATTTTCTGATGGGACTTATGAACGGCGGCTTCTGGGTTCGGTGGATCGTGCCATTCATCAGATAGCCACCGGTCAGCGCTTGGCGCCTGAAGCTGCTCGCTGGAAGCGATCTCCCAGCAGAAATAGGGCTGAAACATATACGGATCTGTTCATGGCTCGTTTCGCGAATCTACCCGGGATCACGGCCCAGAGTGTGACTGCGACAAGCCCGGGGATGCAGTATCCCGTTGAGGTCGAAAGACTTTGGATAGCGTGTCTGGATGTGGTCACGCAGTACGACCTCGTACCCTATGTAAACAGCGTCGAACGGATCGTTGTGTTTTCCAGACACGTCTCGGTTCCCAGCGACGTTAATTCGGTGTATTTGACGCCGGTCGACACGGTAATGGCGGTTTCGGTAGAGACGCAAGGCGAAGGATCTTGTACAATGCACGTGGCCGTCTTAGAAGTGCAAGATCTTCGGCCACGCTGTGTCTCGCAGCCATCGGCCGACTATTCGGAAGGTATTGTTACCGAATTAGCGGGAACGCCGTTCGAGACTGCTTCTGTGATGGTCTCCACTGAGTTAGAGAGACACATTGATCTGCAACTGCTGTATAATGAGAATTGGGGTAATAAGCTACTGCGGCATATGAGCCAATAGCTGGTACATGCGAGTTTGTCCCATCGGTAGTTGAAGGTTGAGAAGGCGGTGGCTACTCCGGCCTGATGGCAGGTACCATCAGGCCATTCAATCATTCACGATTTGAAGGAGTAGCCATGGACAAGACAACGTACCAGATCGCCGAC
>CALEZT010000260.1 GCA_937927975.1 uncultured Phycisphaerales bacterium | reverse complement strand
AGAGCCGCGTCGCCCGGATGCACAACCTCATCGACGGCGTCCTGCAGTATTCCCGTGTCGGGCGAATCAAGGAGGACATGGCGCCGGTGGACTTGAACGAGCTGGTCCCGAACATCGTCGACAGCCTGACGCCGCCGGAGCATGTGACCGTTGTCGTCGAGCCCGGCCTGCCCACGATCGAATGCGAGAAGACGCGCATCGGGCAGGTGTTTCAGAATCTGCTGAGCAACGCGATCAAGTTCATAGACAAACCCGTCGGCCAGGTGAGGGTCGGCTGCGTGCAGGACGGGGACTTCTGGCGGTTCAGCGTCTCGGACAACGGGCCGGGCATTGACGGCAAATACTTCGACCGAATCTTCCGTCTCTTCCAGACCCTCGCGCCGCGCGACGAGTTCGAAAGCACCGGCGTCGGTCTGGCGGTGGTCAAGAAGATCGTCGAGATGTATGGCGGACGGATCTGGGTCGAGTCCCAGGTCGGTCAGGGCGCCACGTTCTGTTTCACAGTGCCGCAACGGATGCCGTCGCGGGCTTCCGAGTGAGTGAGTGCTCCGTCGCTGCGTAATGACTTGCATGCTGATAGGTCGATTGACTGAGAAAGGGGTTTTCGTGAACAATCGTATGAGCAAGACAGCGTGTTTGCTCTGTGTCGCTCTTGTCGGAGCAGGCTGGTGCGTGGGCGAGCTTCGTACGCGTCGCGTCGATTCCAGGATGCGGGACTGCCTGGTGGACCATGCGGTCCACGTTGCGAAAACGCTCGACCTTCGGATGGTCAGAGAGCTGTCCTTCACCGCAGCCGACGAGGGGACCCCGGCTTATGAGTTCATCCGCAGTCAGTTGACTGCCTTGGGAACGTATTGTTCCCACCGAGGCATCTACACCCTGGCTCTGCGCGACGGCCGGTTGGTCTTCGGGCCGGAGAACTACGCCAAGGACGACCCCATGGCCAGTCCGCCCGGCACGGTGTATGAAAGGCCGGCCGCGAGCGACCTCCAGGTCTTCGCCACAGGCAAGCCGGCGGCGTTCGGGCCCATGACGGATGAGTATGGCACGTTCGTCTGCGCCCTGGCGCCTGTGCACGATCCCAACAGCGGCGAGGTGTTGATGGTCGTCGGGATCGACTCGCTCGCGAATGACTGGAAAGCTGTCGTCGGCACCGCCCGGCGTCAGTCGCTGCTCGCATCGCTGATCGCAGCGGCCCTTCTCTGGGCAGGCGTGCGAGTGTGGTCCTGGCGCGAGGCATGCCGCAAGGCGAACGAGCCAGTCCGTCAGTCGCAGCCTGCTCGCGGTTTCCAGGGTCTCCCGGCGCCATTCCTGCCGGGCAGAAACCAACAGGCAGGCCTCCTGATCGGAATGGGGTTGCTGGCGGTAACGTTCCTGGCGGTGGTGTTGGTCGCAACGTGGCGATGGACCCGCGAACACATCGACACGATGGCGGATCAGCAGTCGCGACTGGCGGTCCAGGTCGAGAAGGCCTTGCGGGACTACGTGGGCAAGAGCATCCGACCCGAAATGGAGAAGCGGGTCGCCCAGGGCGAGTTCATTCCCGAGGCGATGTCCACCTCCTTCGTCGCCAGGAGCGTTTTCGACGAAGTACGCAAGGTATTCCCTGAAACCATCGTGCGTTTCCCTTCGACCAATCCTCGAAACCCCGTCAATCGCGCGACTCCGGCGGAGGAATCGCTCATCCGCTATTTCCAGGAGCATCCCGAGGTGGACTCCTGGTCCGGCGTGATCGAGTTCTTCGAGCAGGGCCAGAAGCACTTCGTCTGGGCCCTGCCACGTCGATTCACCGAAGGATGCCTTCAGTGCCACAGCCGGCCGGAGGATGCGCCGGAATCCCTGGTCCAGCGGTACGGTCCGATCGCCGGGTTCGGGCGGTCCGTGGGAGAGATCTCCATGGACCTGGCCGCGGTACCGGTCGGCGCCGCTTACGCAGAAGCCGGCGCGCGAGTCTGGCGTCATATGTTGATTGCCTTGGTCCTGTGTGTGCTCTTCCTTGCTGGAATTGCCTTGCTGATTTGGGGCGACGCCAGGCGACGACGCACCGTCGAGATGGCGATCGAAAAGGAACGGAACTTCCTGCGACTGGTCATCGATTCCATTCCGGGTTTCGTGTTCGTGAAATCGCAGGACGGCCGGTTTCTGGTCGCCAATGAGGCGCTCGCGAAGGCGTGCGAGACCACAGTGGGAGAAATCGAGGGCAAATGCGACGCCGATGTCGCTCCGAGCCTCGAGCATCTGGAGCGATGGCGGCGAGGCGATCAGGAAGTGCTGACCAGCAGCAAGGCCAAAGTGATTCCGGAAGAGCCGAGCACGTACCCCGACGGAACGACCCGGTGGCTCACCGTGACGAAGGTGCCCCTGATCGATGACGACGGCGTCTGCCGTCAACTGCTGGCGGTGGCGACCGACATCACCGACCGCAAACGCGCGGAGGAGGAACGCAAGGAATCGTTCTCCCTGCTGGAAGCGACGCTGGAATCCACCGCCGACGGGATTCTCGTCGTGGATCGCCTCGGCAAGATCCGAGGGTTGAACACCCAGTTCCAGACGCTTTGGCGGATTCCCGACGAGGTTCTGGAATCGCGAGACGACGAAGATGTTCTGTCCTTCGTGCTGGGGCAATTGAAGGACCCGGATTCGTTTCTGGCCAAAGTCCAGGACTTGTATGCTCATCCCGAAGCCGAGAGTTTCGATATGCTCGAGTTCGTGGATGAGCGCGTCATCGAACGTTATTCGAAACCCCAAATGCTCGGCGACCAAATCGTCGGTCGGGTATGGTGTTTCCGCGACGTCACCGAGAAGCAAACCGCCCAGCAGAAGCAGACGGCTTTGCTCCAGAAGGTCGCTGCGATCAACGAGGAGTTGACGCACTTCGCCTATGTGGTCTCGCACGATCTGAAGGCCCCTCTTCGCGGGATCAGGCTCGTCTCCGAATGGCTCTGCGCCGATTACGGCGACAAGCTCGGCGCCGACGCGAAGGAACAACTGGATCTTCTCCAGAGTCGCGTCGGGCGGATGCACGACCTGATCGACGGGGTCCTGCAGTATTCCCGCGTCGGGCGGGTCCGCGAGGACCTCGTGCCGGTGGATCTGAACGAACTGATCCCGAGCCTCGTCGACAGCCTGACGCCGCCGGAGCATGTGACCGTCGTCGTCGAGCCCGGCCTGCCTACGATCGAGTGCGAGAAGACCCGCATCGGGCAGGTGTTCCAGAATCTGCTGAGCAACGCGATCAAGTTCATGGACAAACCCGTCGGCCAGGTGAGGGTCGGCTGCGTGCAAGACGGCGACTTCTGGCGCTTCAGCGTCTCGGACAACGGGCCGGGCATCGACGCCAGGCATTTCGACCGCATCTTCCGTCTCTTCCAGACCCTCGCGCCTCGCGACGAGTTCGAAAGCACCGGCGTCGGTCTGGCGGTGGTCAAAAAGATCGTCGAGATGTACGGCGGACGGATCTGGGTCGAGTCCCAGGTCGGTCAGGGAACCACGTTCCTGTTCTCGTTCCCGAGGAATCCTCTACCGTTGGAGCAGGGCCCTTCGGTCGTGGAGCAAGTGTGTCAATGTGTGTCCTGAAGGATTGGATCCGACCTATCGGATTCCCGAATGAAAGCAACGCGTATGAGTGAAGAGACAATCTCGTTGAACGGCGAATGTCACGAGGATTTGGTTGCCGTTCCCGAATGGGCGTCGGCCCTGACCGAAGCGATTCCCGCCCCCGCAGCGGTGATGTCGCCCGACGGTCGCATTCTGCACGCCAACAGTTGTCTTCGGCTGATCGTCGGAGGCGACGAGGCGGCCGGGACGCTGGAGTTGCTCGTGGGGCTGCGTCGCCTGCTGGACAGCGCCGCCCGCACGGGCAGCGCCGGCGCGGAGATGCCGCTGGGCTCGGCCTGGGGCAATCAGGCCGGCGGCGTCGTGCAGGTGAACGCCCGCGTGCTGGCCGCCACGTGGGACCGCTGCCTGTTGATCCTCATCACGATCGGGCAGACCAGTGCCTCCGAAATGCTCCAACGCAAGCTCGGCGATTCGGAAAATCGCTATCGGCAGTTGCTCCAGGCCTCGACGGACATGGTGTTCCTCATGGAGCTGGATGGAACGCTGTCGTCGGTGAACCGGTCCTGGCAGCAGCACATGGGTTACACGATGGCGGAGGTTCTGGGTACGAATGGTCTGACCCTGGTGCTGCCTGAATCTCATGCGGCCTGTCGGGCCGCCCTGGAGCGCGCGGGGGCCGGCCAGTACGTCGAGGACCTCGAGTTCCGCGCCGTCAGGAAGGACGGCAAGCCCATCGACGTGATCGTGAACCTCGCTCCGGTGCGCGACGATCAAGGGCAGGCGGTCCAGATCATCGGCGCCGGACGGGACATCACCGAGTTCAAACGCACCCAGGAGGAGCTGAAGAACTCCGAGGAGCGGTTGAGGATCCTGTTCGAGTCCGCTCCGGATGCGTACTACCTCAACGATCTCAAGGGCACGTTCCTGGACGGGAACAAGGCCGCCGAGGAGATGTGCGGCTACAAGAAAGAGGAATTGATCGGGAAGAACTTCTTGAAACTGGGCCTGTTGCCCATGAACCAGGTCCCCAAGGCCGCCGGCGCCCTGGCCAAGAACACACTGGGTCGGCCCGTCGGGCCGGTGGAGTTCCGTCTCAACCGCAAGGACGGGACGCAGATCGACATCGAGATCCGCACGTATCCCGTCCAGATCGCAGGCAAGACCGTGGTCCTGGGCATCGCGAGGGACATTTCCGAGCGAAAGAAGACGGAAGACATGCTCGACGCCCTGAACCGCAACCTCAAGTCCACGATCGCCGATCTGGAGCGGTCGAACCAGGAGCTCCGCGATTTTGCGCACGTGGCGGCGCACGACCTCAAAGCCCCGCTGCGGGGCATCGCCACGCTGGCCCAGTGGGTCGAGCAGGACTACGCGGACAAGATCGACGAGCCGGGACGGGAGACCCTCGCTCTGATGCGTCAGCGGGTGGAGCGAATGACCCTGCTGATCAACGGCATTCTGCGGTACGCCGAGATCGGGCACGGTGATCACGCCGTCGAGGACGTCAAGACCGAAGAGGTCGTGGCCGAGGTCATCGAGCAGATCGGCGCGCCCGAGCACATCACGATCCGCGTCGAGGGCCGGCTGCCGGTCGTGCCGTGCCAGAAGATCCGGATCACCCAGGTGTTCCTGAACTTCATCAGCAACGCGGTCAAGTACATGGACAAGCCCAGGGGACAGATCCGCATCATGGCTTCGGACGAGGGGGATGTCTGGAGGTTCATCGTCGCCGACAACGGGATGGGCATCGAGGAGCGGCACTTCGACCGGCTGTTCCAGATGTTCCAGACGCTGGCGCCCTCCCCCAACGGCGACAGCACCGGACTGGGTCTGGCGATGGTCAAGAAGATCGTGCAACTGCACGGCGGGACCGTGGGAGTCGAGTCGGAACCGGGACGAGGAAGCACGTTCTTCTTCACCCTGCCCAAACAGAAGGAAAGGACGGAATATGAGAAACACTAAGCCCGTGCTCCTGGTGGAGGACGATGCGATCGACATGATGACCGTGCGTCGCGCGTTCCGCGACCTGAAGCTGAACAATCCGCTGTCGCACGCGACGAACGGAGAAGAGGCCCTGGCGTACCTGCGGAACCCGGCGAACGCCACGCCATGCGTCATTCTGCTGGACCTGAACATGCCGCGAATGAACGGCGTGGAGCTCATGAAGGCCGTCAAGGCCGATCCCTCGCTGAGGAAGATCCCGATCGTGGTGCTGACCACGTCGCGGGACGACCGGGACATCGTGGACAGCTACAAGCTCAGCGCCGCCGGATACATCGTCAAGCCGGTCGACTACAAGAAGTTCGTCGAAGCGATCAAGACGATCGACGTGTACTGGACGATCAGCGAACTGCCGCAGGAGCAGGAGGAGCCTGAATGCGTCGGGTGCGGCAGCAGTGAGGATCGTTGATTGGAGAGGGTTGATTGTTGATTGAAGAGCGTCGCGGGTCGCTCTCCTGCGATCAACAATCGACCATCCGGTTCACCTCGCGCGGCGGTTCTGCGCGCGGAACTGGCGGGGCGTCATCCCCGTGAACAGTTTGAACGTCCGCGTGAAGTAGCTCGGATTGCCGTATCCCGCCTGCAGGGCGATCTCCGTGCAGCTCAGGTCCGTGCCCAGCAGCAGCCCCTTGGCCCGCTCGATCCGCACGCCGGTGGCGTAGTCGATCGGAGTGACGCCCATCTGCTCCTTGAACAGATGCGCCAGTCGCGAGACGCTCAGATGCGAAGCCCGCGCGATCTGGGCCAGCGTGATCGCCTGGTCGAAATGGGCGTCGATGTACTCGATCGCCGGTCGGATCTGCGTCATTTTGCGGGCGTCCCGCGACGAGTACACCAGTTCCAGAAATTCGTTCAACGCCGCGCTGATCCAGGCGCACAGGTCCTCCTGCGTGTCGATCTGCATCGCCTTGTTCACATACGCCAGGTTCTTCTCCAGCATCGTGTGCACGTCCACGCCGCCCTCGACCGCCGCGCGGCTGAGCACCGTCAGCAATTCCAGCAGACGCACCTTCAGGATGCCCAGGTCCCCGATGTCCTTGAAAAGGATCGTGCCCAGGATCGCGTTGAGGATCTCCTTGGCGCCGGTGCGGTCTCCGATCTTGACTTTCTGGATCAGGGCCCGCTCGCTCTCCAGGGGATACTGCCAGGCGGCCCCGAGCTTCTTCCGCTCCTGGATGAACTGGCCGATCTCCGACTGCTGCTTGGACCGCTGTTGACGCCAGCGGATCACCTTGGCGTCCAGCCCGCAGATCTCGTAGAGCAGGTCGAAGAGAAATTCCGCGGCGCTGTGGATCTGGCGACCGCGCACGACGGGCAGTTGCCGAATCGCCCTGGCGATCTTCTGAGGTTCGATCGCGATCCCGCGAAGCCGACACACGACGTCCCCGTCCAGCCCCTCGCCCGGCGGTTCCCAGAGGCATTTGCCGAAGAAAATCCCGCCGTGAACCGTGTCGCGATCGACGATCGGCACGCAGACCAGCACGAGCCCCGCGTGGCAGATCGTAATAAAGGGTTGCCCGGTCTCGACCGCGATCTCGATGGCCCGTCTGCGCTCGGCGGCGCACCGCGACCGCCCCTCGGGGTCCTCCTGCACGAGCCGACACAAAGGGGGCCGGCACCCTGGGCTGCACAGCCCCTCCACCGCCACTCCATCCCGGCCGGTCGTCTCCATCGCTAGCTTGAACCGCCCCCGGAATCCCCGTTCGATCCGTTCGAACGTCCGGGGCGTCAAAATGTCGATCAACCTGGGTTGGTCCGCCATTGGGCACTCCGACCATAGCAAGATCGTGCCATTATACCCAGGATCTGAACCGACAGCATAGACTTCGAGACATCATCGCATAGCGACAGACGATATTTCGGTCTTCCTTCGTCGCGATTATGAGCGATTTACAGCGTTCTGCGTCTGCGAAGCCAGGTCACCAGACCCGTCCCGAGGGTGCCGAGGAGCACCGCCGCGGGCGCCGGGATGGTCGGCCTTGCTTCCACCATCATCAGGCCGGCTCCCTGGGCCGGATTGTCCACGAAAACCCCTCGCCATATAGACGCGTCCCTGAAGCTGAAAAGCAACTCGACGCCGATCAAGTCTGACACGACGGCGCCGAAAGACGGGTCGCCCACCTTGTCCGGATCAAGGCTGAACGTCATGCCTTCGCCGGGATTGAATCCATCCGGAGCGTCGCCGAACGTCAGCGTAAGCAAGGAAGTGTCAAGGCCGCTGGGCGTCACGCTCGCGCCTGCCGGGCCCACGATGTTCCAGATATCGTCCCAGATGATTGTATAGGCGGATGCGGTGCTGCCGTCGATGGCCACGCTGGAAATGTCCGAACCCGAAGTCATGTCGTTCTGGAGCGACATGTTGATGGCGAACCCGCTGTCGGGCCCGCTCACATCTCCTCCGCCGATTCCTGCTGAACTTGCCCCTGCAAGGAGCAGAACGATGCTTACTGCCGCTAGTTTCTTCATGACACGCTCCTTTGATTGAACTGATTGTCCAAACCGTTCACACTCGGACAGCCCGAGCGGATTCACAAACGCGTATCGCTTCCCTGCGTCTGTCATCGCCACACGACGAAGCGTCTCCCGGCAGCTTCACTGCCCGCTGGGCGGTGTGTCGATTGGGTCTCGTCCGTTGAGGAAATTGTGTGCAGGCAACGTGTCCAGGGATGCCAGCAGTTTATCGAAAGTCAGTCGTTATTGTACCCATTTGGCTGGCCGTAGTCAAGGAAGAGGGAGCGAACGAACTACCCGGTCCATCGCGAGGCGATCAAGATCCTCGCTGTACTGCCTGTCGGCAAGCACAGGCCGTAGGCCCCCTGCGGACCGTGGTAACCCACAGGAACCGTGAAGGGCCAGCTCGTCAGGCCCAGCGGATTGCAGAAGCCCCCGTCGGGCTTGCAGTTCGCCTTGCTGCAATCGATGTCGTTGTTGCCCCAGGGGTAGCGGCAGTAGGGGTCGTGGTATCCCCCACGAGCGGCGTATTCCCACTGGGCCTCCGTGGGCAGGTGGTATCCGTAGTAGTCGCAGAACGCGGCGGCGCCGTACCAGCTCACCCTGGCGACCGGGTGGTCGGACATTGTCGTGCCATCCCGGCTGCGCACCGTGAAGTACCCCTCGCAGTACTCGATCTGGCTATACGAGCTGGAAGCATAGACATCGCAATACGGCTGGGCCAGGTCGGTGTCCACAGATGCATACACGACTCCACAGGCAACCTGGATCAAGCCGTCGGCAATCGCCCTGTTGAGGTACTCGGCGTACTGGGCATTCGTGATCTCGCACCGGCTCACCTGGAAGGCGTCCAGCGCGACCGTGTGCACAGGCTTCTGGTCGTCTCTATATCCGGCGATGTCGTGGTCCCCCATCTCAAACGTTCCGGCCGGGATGTCAACAAGAACCACGCCCGCAGGCCCTTCCCAACTGAGCTTCGGATAGTCCTTCCCTTCGTTGATCCACCAGATGTCTTCGGTCCCGTTGACCGTCTCGCCGAGGGCGATCAGATCGGCGGCCGTGGCGATCTGGTACGGGTCGTTCGGCTCGCCCGTCCCGCCGCTGTATTTGGCGCTGGCGGTGGAAACGACGGTCAGGAAAGCGACGACGGCACACGCCTGGATTCTGCTTGGAGCAACCATAATATACCTCCCGTTCGATGGAAACGCCGAGTCAAACAACTGTCATTCATGAAACCACAGATGAACGCGGATAAACGCTGATAGAATCCGAAGTTGTTGGCGATGCGCCGGACTTCGAGCTTGGGTTTGCCGAAATTGACCAGCAGGCACAGAGGGAGTTTCGTCGCTTTCAAGTAGTTCAAGCATTGTGCCAGGTGGATGTCGTCCAGGTCCTTCACCGCCTTGAGTTCGAGAAGAAGGACTCCTTCGACCAGAAGGTCGGCCGCATATTCGCCCACGGCGACCCCATCGTAGTGGACCGTGATCCCATGCTGCTGCTCGGCCTTAAGGCCGACCTTGCGGAGTTCATGCGCCAACGCGTTTTCATACACCTTTTCCAGGAATCCGCATCCCAGGGTGTTGCTGACGGTGAAAGCGCACCCGATCGTCTTCTCCGTCAACCGGCCCATTTCGTTCTGATCCCATCGGCGTTCATCCGCGTTCATCTGCGGTTCCCTTTCATTGCTCTACGGTTTCCCACCACAAATGCGGATAGTCCTTGCCTTCGTTGATCCACCAGATGCTGTCGAATCCTGCCAGTCGTTCACTCGTTCTCGTACCAGGCGATCTTGTCGTCGCCCGAAGAAGCCGAGAGGATGTCCAGGTCGCCATCGCCGTCCAGGTCAGCCGCATAGATGGACATTGGCATCTCGATTCCACCCTGTACGATGACTCGCTGCTCCAGTCGGAAATCGGCGTAGAGCACCGGGCATAATGTGGAAACAACCAGCAGCAGAACGAGTCCTCTTCGCGTGATGCATGGTCGGTTCATGGAAACACCCTGCCTTTCAATGAGTTCCAGGAAGCCACATCTGACGGCGATGCTTTTCAAGGTCACAAGTACAGTTCTCATGGTCCAAGTCCTCCAAGATGGCGAATGAACCCATCAACACCTCTGAACCCGCTGGGCAGCATAGATAGACTCCGACAACAGCCTTGGGCAGGCGCAGACCGCCTGCCCCGTGGCCTTCTACAATACAATGCGAGATTCGCGCGTGGGATTGACCAGGAATTCTTGGAATTCCGAAGATCTTTTGTGCAGTTCAGAGGAGCATCCTCGCGAGCCGTGAATCGAGGCGATCTGTCCAGACCCGATGGGCACTCTGCGAGCATCCCCCGGAATCCGCGTGCGGCGTGCATCTTCTCACCTCCCGATCTACGAGCCTGGCGTGAACAGCGGCTCGGCGTGAAGACAGCCAACGGCAGTACGGGAGCAGGGAGACCCCGCTCCCCGCCGCCGGCCATGGCTCCATTATACCCTTGCCCGCCCAAACAATACCATCCGTATGACTACGTGTTCTTGCAGACGGGTCGTCCATGCACAGCTAACCCCTGCGAGAACCACCCCCGGCCGGTCTCCCCACCATGAACAGAGGGCGCACCCCCTGGGCCTGGGGCCGTCAGGGAACTCGGCCTATCCAAGATCTCGCGAGCAGGTTCCAGCGCCCCTATCGCGCCACATGTGCCAAGGTTCCAAATGTGGCGCACGTGGTGTGTGCGACGCGTATGGACTTGGCGGGGGATCGGGCGTATCATGGGGGCTCCCACCAAGGGTGGGCACACGACGAAAGGAGCAATCTGGACCATGCGCAATCTGCGAATCTCCCTGATCTTCCTGGCGGCGATGATGCTTTGCGGCCCGTGCCTGGCGGCCGATCTGTTTTCCAGCGAGGGCCGTCGGCAGGCGTTTCTGCGGGCCCTGGCCCGCTTGGATGCTCAGTACGACCCCGCTCAGCGGATGCTTGCGGGCGAATTCTCCTCGCCCGGTTACCACACGACCCTGACCGGTGGAACCGTCCACCGCACCCGCGACTCGCACAAGTACGCGGTGGCGCTGCTGGACAGCGGCCAGGCCGACCGCCTGGAGCGGGCCGAGGCGATCCTGACCCGCGTGATCGCCCTGCAGGACCAGGACCCCAACAGTCCGACGTACGGGATCTGGCCGTGGTTCCTCGAAGAGCCGCTGGACAAGATGTCGCCGCCGGACTGGAACTGGGCGGACTTCTGCGGCGTGCAGCTCCTGCAGGTCGCAATCGATCACATGGACCGTCTGTCGGAGGACCTGCGACCGAGCGTCCGCGCCTCGATCCTCCACGCGGCCCGTTCGATCCGTCGGCGGGACGTGGGTCCTGGCTACACGAACATCGCCCTGATGGGCACGTATGTCACGCTGGTGGCGGGCGAGCGGCTGGACGCGCGCGACCTGTTCGACTACGGCAGAGGGCGTCTGCAACGCTTCTACGATTATACCCGCCAGAAGGGCTCGTTCACCGAGTACAACAGCCCGACGTACACCCCTGTGGCCATCGAGGAGATCTCGCGGATGCTCAAGCACGTCCGCGACGAGCCATCGCGGGAGCTGCTCGACTGGCTGAACAACTTCGCCTGGAGCCACGTCGCCCGACGGTTCCATCCGTCGAGCGTGCAGTGGGCGGGCCCGCACAGCCGGAGCTATTCGACCCTGCTGTCGCGGGCGACCCTGGCCTTCCTCCAGCGAGGCCTGGGCGATTCCATCCGATTGATGCCTGAAACGGAGGCCTGGGAAAGCCTCGACGCGCACCGTCTGGGCATTCGATGTCCCGACGATCTGATCGTGGGCTTCCGATCTTCAGGCGCCGAGCATGTGGCGGTCGAGAGCTTCGTCACCAACTCCTCGGGCGAGCACGACATCGTCGGCAGGACGTACCTGCATCCGAACTTCACCCTGGGCAGCGTCAATCTGGGCGACTTCTGGAACCAGCGTCGTCCCCTCGTCGGGTACTGGAAAGACACGGGCGGACCGATCAGCGTGCGGGTCCGCATGCTGCACGACGGCCACGACTACGCCTCCGCGAGCCTGATGACGGTCCAGGACAAGGGCGACGTGCTCGGCGCGGTGCTGTTCGCCACCGACCGGGGCGACACGCACATCTCGCTGGACAAGATCGCCAACGGCACGATCCGTGCCCGCGACCTGCGATTGCGGCTGCAGTTCGAAGGCGCGGTGACCGGCCTGACCCTCTCCGAGCGGCTGGACCTGGAGGAACCCGTCTATTTCGCTTCGGGCCCCGTCGCAGGCGTCTTCGCTTTGCACGCAGTGAAATTCGACGGCCTGACCGCGAGCCTGGAGGCCGGACGCGAATCGAACCAGGCCTGGGTCGATGTCGTCCTCTATCGCGGCTCGGGGCGTTCGTTCGATTTTCGCAAGATCGAGCAGGCCGCGATCGTCTTCACGCTCTCGATGGCCCCGACGGGCGCGATCTCGAGGTTCGTGGCGCCTTCCGTCTACTCCAGCGTCGCGCTCGACGCGGTGGCCGCCGGGATCGAGTCGCCGCGGGAATCGTGGAGTCTCCAGCGACGCAGCGAATCGCCGTTGTCCCTGACGATCCCGATAAGACCGCTGACGACCAGGCAGCAGCAGGTCGGCGCCGCAGCCAAGATCGGCCGGGAAAACCCGTGGAAGGCCGCCTACTGACCGGGTCGGGCGCTTCGCTCAGGACAGGCTCGTCACTTCGTTGCGCTGCGTTCAGGACGACAAGTCCCTCCCTCGCGCGGATCGTCCCTGATGCCTGTCACGGACTTTTTTCCGGAAAAGTCTTGCATTCGTCTGACCGATAGGTATACTTGTGACAACTATGGATACGGCAAGCACAATCCATCTCCTTCCCATCCACGGCCTGATCGGCCGGCTGGCCCTGCTGCTGCGCCGCTAGGCGCAAAGAACCGAATCACCACAACTCATTCAAGTTCCTGTAGTTACGCAAAACGGTAGCGTTTCGGCCCCACTTGCGGCATAATGGCCCGCTACGAAATCTTGTTTGGAGAGCCAACAATGTCTGGTGAGAAAGTATTGATCTTCGATACGACGCTCCGCGACGGCGAGCAGTCGCCCGGGGCGGCCATGTCGATTCCGCAGAAGCTCGAGATCGCCCGGCAACTGGCGGTGCTCGGGGTCGACATCATCGAGGCGGGATTCCCCGTTTCCTCGCCCGCCCAGTTCGAGGCGACCAGGCTCGTGGCCGAGCAGGTCAAAGGCCCGACGATCGCCGGCCTGGCCCGCGCCAACGCCAACGACATCGAGGCGGCGGGCAAGGCCCTGGCCCCGGCCAAGAAGAAGCGAATCCACACGTTCATCGCGACGTCGCCGATTCACATGAAGCACAAGCTCAAGAAAGAGCCCGACCAGGTCCTCAAGATGGCGGTCGAGGCGATCAAGTGCTGCAAGAACTTCACGGACGACATCGAGTTCTCGCCGGAGGACGCCTGCCGGAGTGAGATCCCATTCCTCATCGAGGTCCTCGCGGCGGTGATCGAGGCCGGCGCCACGACGCTCAACATCCCGGACACCGTCGGCTACGTCTTGCCCTACGAATATGGCCAGATCATCGCCAGGCTCAAGAGCGACGTCAAAGGCATCGACAAGTGCGTCATCAGCACCCATTGCCACAACGATCTGGGTGTGGCGGTCGCCAACTCCCTGGCCGGCGTTCGCAACGGCGCCCGGCAGGTCGAATGCACCATCAACGGACTGGGCGAGCGGGCGGGCAACGCCGCGATGGAAGAGGTCGTCATGGCGATCCGGACCCGCCAGGATTCCTTCGGCGACGGGCTGTCCACGAACATCAACACGAAGGAGATCTATCGCACCAGCCAGCTCGTCTCTCAGCTCACGGGTTTCGTGATCCAGCCCAACAAGGCGATCGTCGGCGCCAACGCCTTCGCCCACGAGTCGGGCATCCACGTGGACGGCATCCTCAAGGAGCGTTCGACGTACGAGATCATGACGCCCGAGACGATCGGCCTGGGCGGCTCGCGCATGGTGCTCGGACGCCACACGGGTCGCGCGGGCTTCGCCGACCGCTGCAAGCAGCTCGGCTACAAGCTCAGCAAGGACGAACTCGAGCAGGCGTACCAGCGGTTCATCGAGATCGCGGACAAGAAGAAGGAAGTCTTCGACGAGGACGTCGCGGCGATCGTCAACGCCGAGATACGCGTGATCGAGCAGACGTACACGCTCGATTATCTGCATGTCGCCTCGGGAACCGGGACGCTCCCGACCGCCAGCGTAAAGATCGGCGTCAAAGGCGAAACGAAGATCGCGGTCGCGTTCGGCGACGGGCCGGTCGACGCGGCGTACGAGGCGATCCGCCAGGCGATGGAACTGCGGCCCAAGCTGGCGGAGTATTCGATCCGCGCGATCACCGCGGGCACCGAGGCTCTGGGCGAGGCGACCGTCCGCATCAGCGAGAACGGCCGGACCTTCATCGGTCGCGGCGTCTCGACGGACATCATCGAAGCCAGCGCCAAGGCGTACGTGGACGCGGTCAACCGGATGGTGGCGGCGCAGAAGGCGACAGACCAGCCGCAGGTGAAAGTTCAGTTATAGACTCTAGGACAGTCAGGGCCGAAATCCGAATATCGAAATCCGAAATCCGAAACAAATTCAAATGACCGAAACTCAAAATCCAAAACAGTACGATCTGGAGGACCGGACGTATGCGTTCGCACGGAGTAGTTTCGATCATTTGGGTTTTGAGTTTTGGATTTGTTTCGGATTTCGAAATTCGAATTTCGGATTTATCAGTTGAAGAGGTGACAGCAGATGGGAATGACGATAACGGAAAAGATCCTCGCGAGAGCGGCCGGGCAAAAGTCGGTCGTTCCGGGGCAGTTGGTGGACGCCAGGATCGACATGGTGATGTGTCACGATGTGACGACGCCGCCGGCGATCTCGATGCTCAAGGAGAAGGGACTGGATCGCGTGTTCGACCCGGACAGGATCGTGGTGACGCCGGACCACTTCCAGCCGCCCAAGGACATCAAGAGCGCCGAGCTGCACAAGAGGCTCGATGAGTGGGCCAAGCGCCACAAGATCAAGCACTACTACAAGCTGGGCCGCGCGGGCGTCTGCCATGCGATCCTGCCCGAGCAGGGCCACATCCGGCCGGGCGAGGTGATCGTGGGCGGCGACTCGCACACCTGCACCTACGGCGCCCTGGCGGCCTTCAGCACCGGCATCGGCTCGACCGACCTGGCGGCCTCGGTCGCCACCGGCAAGCTCTGGTTCAAGGTGCCTGCGTCGATGAAGTTCGTGCTCAACGGCTCGCTGCCGCACGGGGTCTACAGCAAGGACGTGATGCTCAACGTGATCGGGCGGATCGGCACCGACGGCGCCCTCTACCGCGCGATGGAGTTCGTGGGTCCGGCGCTCAAAGAGATGACGATGGAGGCCCGCATGACGATGACCAATATGGCCATCGAAGCCGGCGCCAAGAACGGCATCATCGGGTTCGACGAGGTGACCAAGGCCTACTTGGATTCGCACCTGAAGGATGTCAAGGACTACACGGTGTTTGAGTCCGACCCGGACGCCCAGTACTTCACGACCGAGGTGTTCGATTGCTCGAAGCTCGAGCCCACGGTGGCTCTGCCGCACCTGCCGAGCAACGCGGTGCCGATCGGCGAGTGCCAGGGCCAGGCGATGGATCAGGCCTACCTCGGCAGTTGCACGAACGGGCGGATCGAGGACCTCCGCATCGCGGCCAAGGTCATGAAGGGCAAAGAGGCTGCGATCCGCACGATCGTGGTGCCCGCGACGCCGGAGATCTGGAAGCAGGCGAAGGACGAAGGTCTGTTCGACGTGTTCTACGACGCCGGCTGCGTGATCTCCGCTCCGACCTGCGGCGCGTGCCTGGGCGGATTCATGGGCATTCTGGCCGCGGGCGAAAAGTGCATCAGCTCGACGAACCGCAACTTCGTCGGCCGGATGGGCAGCCCCAAGAGCGAAGTCTACCTGGCCAGCCCGGCGACGGTGGCCGCCAGCGCGATCGAAGGGAAGTTGGCTGATCCCAGGAAGTATCTGTAAGAAAGCACGAATATCGAAATCCGAAACAAATTCAAAACGAGGAAAACTCAAATGACAGAAACGCTGGCGCACTTCGGATGGCCCGTTTTGGATTTTGGGTTTTGATCATTCGTGCTTGTTTCGAATTTCGGATTTGGTTTCAGAAATGAGGATCTCATGGCAAGAGCACACGTCTACAAGCGTGATCACATCAATACCGACGAGATCATCCCCGCTCGGTACTTGAATACCGACAACGAGGCCGAGCTGGCCAAGTACTGCATGGAGGACCTGGACAAGGACTTCGTGAAGAAGAGCAAGCCCGGCGACGTCATCGTTGCGGGCGACGACTTCGGATGCGGGTCCAGCCGGGAGCATGCGGTCTGGGCGATCCGCGGCGCCAAGGTCCAGACCGTCATCGCCCGGTCGTTCGCACGGATTTTCTACCGCAACGCGATCGACTGCGGGTTCTACCTGATCGAGTCGGCCGAGGCGGTGGACCAGATCGCCGACGGCGACGAGGTCGAGATCGACTACAACGCCGGCGTGATCCAGGACAAGACCAGCGGCAAGAAGATCCAGTTCATGCCGCTGCCGGACTTCGCACTGGAGATCATCCGCGACGGCGGTCTGCTCAATCACATCATGAAGGCAGGCGTCTGAGTTCACAAGGGCCGAACCGATGAGCGGGAGAGTTCTCAACAGACGGGAGTTCCTTGAGGCCGCCGGCACCACGGCGATCCTGGGGTTCTGCGCCCGCGCGGGTCTCGGCCGTCAGAGTACGACGCGCCGCAAGCCGAACTTTGTGTTCTTCCTGATCGACGACCTCGGCTGGAAGGACTTGGGATGCTACGGAAGCACGTTCTACGAAACGCCCAATATCGATCGGCTTGCGGCGCAGTCCGTGCGATTCACGAACGCGTACGCGGCCTGTCCCGTGTGTTCGCCCACGCGGGCCAGCATCATGACGGGCAAGCACCCCGCCCGCCTGGGCATCACAGACTGGATCGGGGCCCCGCAGACGCCCACGGGGTATCGCGAGCACCTGCCCTTGGAGGAGGGGACGGTCGCCGAGGCCCTGAAAGAAGTGGGCTACGCGACGGGCTACGTCGGCAAATGGCATTTGTCAACACGCGATGCGGACCGCGCGAAATACTACCCCGACCGGCAGGGCTTTGACATCAACGTCGGGGGAGACCATTCGGGGTCGCCGCCGAGCTATTTTCATCCGTACAGCAAAGGCAATCGCAGTCTGGAGACGATGCCGGCGGGCGGTCGGGATGGGGAGTATCTGACCGACCGACTCACGGATGAATCGCTCAAGTTCATCGAGGCGAGCAGGGATCGGCCTTTTTTGTTGTATCTGGCGCACTACGGGGTGCACACGCCGCTCGAATCGAAGAAGGAACTGGCCGAGAGGTACCAGGCCAAGGCCAAGGGGCTTCCCGAGCACGAGGGCCCGCGCGCCGAAAAGGTCTACGGACCCTACGCAACCCGGCTTGTTCAGGACCATGCGGTCTACGCCGGCATGATCCAGAGCGTCGACGACAGCGTCGGACGGGTGCTGGACAAGCTGCAAGCACTGGAACTCGAACAGGACACGATCGTGATCTTCATGTCCGACAACGGCGGGCTCTCGACGGTCGGGCGCGAAGGTCCCACGTGTAATCTGCCCCTGCGGGCGGGCAAAGGCTGGCTCTACGAAGGCGGGATTCGCGAGCCGATGCTCATCAAGTGGCCCGGCGTCGCCAAGTCGGGCAGTGTCTGCCACGAGTCGGTCGTCAGCATGGATTTCTATCCGACGATGCTGGAGATGGCGGGTCTGGCGCTCAAGCCCGAGCAGCACGTCGACGGGGTCAGTCTCGTTCCCCTGCTCCGAGGCGCCGGGACGGCCAAACGCGATGCGCTCTACTGGCACTACCCGCACTATCACGGCAGCGGCAATCGTCCCAGCGGCGCGGTCCGCGCGGGCGACTACAAGTTGATCGAGTGGTACGAGGACGGCAAGGTCGAGCTATACAATCTTAAAGACGACCTGAGCGAAAGGAACGATCTGGCCGTGAAGATGTCCGCCAAGGCGGACGAACTGAAACGGATGCTCCACGCCTGGCGGATCGAGGTGGGAGCGAAGATGCCCCAGGGCAAGCCTCGCGATGATTTCCAGGTCTGGAGGCGAGCCCGGGACGGAAAGGACAACCCATGAGGCGTCGCGATTTTCTCAAGGCAGCGGGGGCCGGAGCGGCATTGTGGTTCTCCGGGTGCGGCACAGCGGCCAGGCTCTTCGGGCAGACGCGGAAGAGACCGAATTTTGTATTCTTCCTGGTGGACGATCTGGGCTGGAAGGACCTGGGCTGCTATGGCAGCACATTCTACGAGACGCCGAACGTGGACAAGCTGGCCGCGAGCGGCATGCGGTTCACGAGCGCCTACGCCGCGTGTCCCGTCTGCTCGCCCACGCGGGCCAGCATCATGACGGGCAAGTACCCCGCCCGGCTGGCGACGACCGACTACTTCGGCGCTCCGCAACCTGACACTGTCGGCAAGAACCGGACCACGAATAGAACGCTACTGCCGGCCCGATACGAGGACCGGCTGCCTCTGGCGGAAGTGACGGTCGCCGAGGCTCTCAAGGAAGGCGGCTACGCGACCTTCTTCGCAGGCAAGTGGCACTTGGGGCCCGAGGGATTCTGGCCGGAGGATCAGGGCTTCGATGTCAACAAAGGCGGCATTGATCGAGGCGGCCCCTACGGCGGCAAGCGGTACTTCTCGCCTTACGGCAACCCGCGACTCTCGGATGGTCCAGATGGCGAGCATCTGCCCGACCGGCTGGCGACGGAGACCTGCCGGTTTGTCGAGGCCAACAAGGATAAGCCGTTCCTGGCGTACCTGTCTTTCTACTCCGTCCACACGCCGCTGATGGCGCGCGAGGACCTCAAAGCCAAGTACGAAGAGAAGGCAAAGCAGGTCAGGCACGAAGGGCCCGACTGGGGCCAGGAGGGCGACCGGAAGGTTCGGCTCGTCCAGGATCACGCCGTCTACGCGGGAATGGTCGAGGCGATGGACCAGGCCGTGGGCAAGGTCCTCGATGCGCTGGATCGGCTGGGCCTGGCGAAGGACACCATCATATTCTTCATGTCGGACAACGGCGGGCTCTCGACCTCGGAAGGGCACCCCACGTGCAATCTGCCGCTGCGGGCGGGCAAAGGCTGGCTCTACGAAGGCGGCATTCGCGAGCCGATGATCGTCCGCTGGCCCGGCGTGACGCAGCCCGGCAGCGTGTGCGAGGAGCCGGTGATCAGCACGGACTTCTATCCGACGATGCTGGACATGGCGGGCCTGCCGGCCAAGCCCGATCAGCACCTGGACGGCCGGAGCATGAGGCCATTCTTGCAGCAGACCAACCGGCCGGACCGTCGGGCCTTCTACTGGCACTACCCGCACTATGGCAATCAGGGCGGTTCGCCCGGCGGGGCCGTCCGCGTGGGCGACTACAAACTGATCGAATTCTATGAAGACAATCGCGTCGAACTGTATAATCTCCGCGACGATCTGAGTGAACGAAACGATCTGGCGATGAAGATGCCGGAAAAGGCCGCCGAGTTGAGGCAGATTCTGCATCGATGGCGCAGCGAAGTGGGGGCGCGAATGCCCACGCCGAACCCGAATCGAAAGGACGGACAGTCCTGAAATGTGGATCACACGAATAATGATTTGTCATCCTGAGCGTAGCGAAGGATCTGGCCTGCGAACGAGAACCCTCTTCAATTCGCAGCCCAGATCCTTCACTCCACTTCGTTCCGTTCAGGATGACACTCTTCGAGAACAGAATGTGAGAGAGTGACTAAGAAAGGAAAATCGTTCGATGGCAAAGACGTATAAGATCGCGGTGGTTCCCGGAGACGGGACCGGGCCGGAAGTGGTCGCCGAGGCGGTCAAGGTCCTCAAGGCGACGGCGGACAAATTCAAGTTCAAGGTGGACCTGACGAACTTCGATTTCGGCGGCGAGCGGTACAAACGCACGGGCGAGACCCTGCCCGACAGCGCGGTCGAGGAGTTCCGCAAGTTCGACGCCATTCTGCTCGGCGCGATCGGTCATCCGGACGTGGCCCCGGGCATTCTCGAAAAGGGCATCTTGCTCAAGGCCCGGTTCGAACTGGATCAGTACATCAACCTGCGTCCGGTCCGGCTCTATCCCGGCGTCGAGACGCCGATCAAGAACAAGGGCCCTGAGGACATCGACTTCGTGGTGATTCGCGAGAACTCCGGCGACGCCTACACCGGCACCGGCGGCGTCACCATGAAGGGCACGCCGCACGAGGTGGCCGTGCAGTCGGCGGTCTACTCGCGGTTCCAGGTGGACCGCTGTCTCAAATACGCCTTCGAGTACGCCAGGAAGCATGGCAAGAAGGCTCGCGGACGTGGCGACAAGAACACGCTGGCCCTCAGCGGCAAGACCAACGTCCTGACGTACATCTACGGCCTGTGGGAGCGGGCCTTCCATGAGATGGGCCAGGCCCAGTATCCCGACATCGCCCGCGATTATTATCATGTGGACGCGACGACGATGTGGTTCGTGAAGAACCCCGAGTGGTTCGACGTGATCGTCACCGGCAACATGTTCGGCGACATCATCACGGACCTGGGCGCCATGATCCAGGGCGGCATGGGCATCGCCGCAGGCGGCAACATCAACCCCGACGCCGGCGGCGTCAGCATGTTCGAGCCCATCGGCGGCAGCGCCCCCAAGTACACGGGCAAGAACGTCATCAATCCGCTGGCGGCGATCTGCGCGGCGGGCATGATGATGGCCCACCTCGGCCAGGAGAAGGCCGCCGACGCGATGGAACAGGCGGTGATGTGGGCCACGGCCAACAAGCTGAAGTCCCTCGCGGCCGGCAAGATGGGCTACTCGACCACCGAGGTCGGCGACCTCATCGCAGCCAAGGTCGCCGAGTAACCGAACGAAGGAATTGATCCTGGATGGCAGGCCGGTTTGTACAAACGAGCCTGCCATCCAGCTTCCTGGGAGGCACGTTCTCTTATGATTCGCATATTCCTGGCAAGCCTCTCTGTCGTCGCTTCCCTTCTTTCTCTCGGCTGTCGGAGCAAGCCTCAGACCGAAGAGCCCCCGACCGTGACGACCGACGACGTTGCCTCTCCCGACGCGAATTCCGTGCTGTTTGGCGATGAGGACAAGATCACCGATCGTCGGACGGTGGAGTCGAAGTACGAGGCTCTCGACGGCAAGCGGGTCCTGGAGATGAAGACGGACCTGGTTACGATTTCCATCAACGTCCAGGATGTCATCGAGTACTTCGATCGGCGCTTCGTCGAGCTTCCCCATCTGACGGATGAGAAGGCCCTGGCCGACAAACTGCGCGGCGAGCCGAATGTCCGCGAGTACCGCTACGACGACTTCCTGCCGGGCGAGCGGGACCGGGTGTACTTCTGCGTGGCTTCTCTTCTGGGGCAAGGGAGCTTCCTGATGACCCTCAACGACACGGGGGCGAGAGTCCCGCGGAACATCGCCTACCAGTACTCGCAGATCCGCGGCCCGATGGACGGCTACGCCGGCCGATTGTTTCTCCTGGAGGATGGCACGGAACTCTTCCGGACGATGGATCAGATCTACTGAGGCTCCGTGCGGTCCAGCAGGGTGACTATGCTGCCGTCGCCGTCGACGCGGAGGAACTGGCCGGTCCGGGTGAATCTCGATGCGGGGCCGACGTGGACGACCGCCGGGACCGTCTGACAGAAGAGATGCACCAGGGCACAGTGGCCGCCAAGGCTACGCCGGAGGCAGTCGCGCCGATTGCGGCGCCGTTCGGTAGGGTGATCTTCCGATAGTCTTCGGGGATTTCGGGAAGGAACTTCGCTGGGTCGATTGGAAGACCCCATGTGAAAGTGTCGTCTACGATTGTGAGATGCGCCTTTTCGAAGAGACTCACGACGCAAGGCGCGATTTCGCCTTCCACTTCATTGCGGATGGGCAGCTTGGTTTCCGGATCGATCCAGGCTCGCGCGGTCATGTCGCCCGCGCTCAGGAAGAACGAAGCGGCTTTCGCGTTGAGCGCTTTCGGCATTCGCTTGCTCCAATCCGTTGCCTCGAAGCCGATCGCGTTGATGCCATCGATCTGTTTGGGACCGATCTTCCGGTAGTCGCCGGACTGATAGAGCATCCGGATGAACCCTTGAATCGTGAACCCGGCCATTGCGTCCCGATAGTCTTGCGACAACGGGAAACGAACGTACATCCTGGCAAGCGGAAACAGGAAGGTCGCGACGCCTTGACTGTCGGCACAGGCATGTGCGAACAATTCGCCGTCTTGCGTGTACACCAGGTTGGCGTAACCCTGGGGTGACACATAGGTCTCCGAAATGAGCGTCCAGGTATAAGAACCATCTTCCCGGGCAACGAGGTTCTTCCTGAACAATTCTTCGAATCCCGGCGGCACGAAAGCCGGTTTCCGGCCGAAACACAGCGTTCTCTTCCCGGTCGCCAAGACGGTCTCTTGTGCCTGAACCGCTTTCTGAACATCCGCCAAGACAACGCTCTCGGGCACGATTCCATGACCGCCCGGGAACAGAAAAGAAACCGCTGCCAGAACCACGACCGTCACGCCAGCCAACCTTGTATATTGACTTGTCATAATACACCTCCCTATCTGCATCAGTTGCATTCTTCGATTCGGCGCCGGCCGGGCGAATCCCGTCTGCACGAGCTTCGCGTCCTCGGGGAACTTGCGGGCCCACTGGTCGAAGTCGAACGAGGCCGGCTCGCGGCGCAGATGCCCGGCGAGCATTTCGTCCAGCCGATCCATGTCACCTTCCCGTTTCATAAGTGCTCACAGCCTACAATTCGAACCCGTTTGCCTTCAGGAACGCCGCGATTTGTTTCTTGGCCCGCCGAAGTCGGCCGTCGATGGACTGTGGCGTCGCGCCGAGGGTATTGCCCATTTGTTCGTAGCTCATTCCGTCGTAGAACCGCAGGAAGACCACCTCGCGCAGACGCGGCGGCAACCGTCGCACGGCTTCGGTCAGGGCTTCGTTTTTCCCGTCTTGGCGCGGGTCCGATCCCGGCGGCGGACGGTCTTCCGCAGACGCCCGGCGCCGGATGCGGTCTCGAAGCATGTCCTTCGCCACGTTTCGGCAGATCGCCGCCGCCCAGGCGCCAAATCGTCCAGGCTCTTTGAGCCTTGGAAGCTGCCGGCAGGCATGCGCGAGGGCCTCCTGCGCGGCATCCTCCGCCAAGTGCCGGTCCAGAAGGATCGAGTCTGCCACCGCGATCAGCGGCGAGTAGTACCGCAGACACAACTGCTCGAAGCTCGCTGGGTCTGCCTGCAAGGCCCGCCGGACCAAGATGTCATCCTCAGCGTTCGTCATGCGTCCATCACTACGTTCTCAGAGCTGCTCTGAACTTCTGCTATTATGTCCGCGGTCGCCCCGGAGAATCGGCGCACAAAATCCGGAATTTGATGAAAACGCCCTGCGGAATGCCACTGGCGTCCTGCTTCCGCGAGCGGGGCATTCAAAGGAGTCCGCTTCATTGGCTTCTGTGACGACCGGATTCCGCTTGCTCGAGCAGAGTGACGACGCCGCGGTCGCCGTCGACGCGGAGGAGTTGGCCGGTCTTGATGATTCTCGATGCGGGACCGACGTTGACGACCGCCGGGATGCCGTACTCGCGGGCGATGATCGCGCCGTGCGAGAGGATGCCGCCCTGGTCCATGACCACGCCTGCCGCCGGGAGGAAGTAGGGCGTCCAGGCGGGGTCGGTGAACGGCGCCACGAGAATCTCCCCGGCCTCGACGTGCTCATGGTCGTCGGTCCGAAGAATGACCCGAGCCTTGCCTGTCACGACGCCGGGCGACACGGCGATTCCCTTCAGCTCCTTCTCGGCCGCGTCGATCCGGGGCAGCACGTGTTTCCGCGGATCGAACCGGCCCACCACCACCGGCGGCGGCGTGCAGGCCTTGTTTTTTTCGTGCTCCGCCCGGCGGTCGGCTATTCGGGGCTTGGGGTCGAAGTCGGCCCGGCCCGCCGCCAGAGCCTCGATCTCGCCCAACTCCAGAAAGAAGACGTCGTCTGCGGCAAGCAGGACGCCGGTCTTGTGCAGTCTGTCGCCGAGTGTCAGGAGCACTTGCCGCAGCATGGCCAACTGGCGGACGATCTCGTTCTTCCAGTTCTCCCGATCGACGGCGAGCTTGCGTACCTTCCGGAGCGACCGGGTGAAGATCGCCCGCTGGATCGGGTTCTTCAGACGGGCGCGGCATTGCTCGACCAATTCGTCGCGCTGGGCGGCGATCCGGCGGCGGTTCTCAAGCGGGTTCAGGCTCTCGATGGAACGCAGGTAGTTGCGCACCATGTCCAGGACGTAGTCGGGCCTCTCGGACCAGCGGGCATTGAAGAACTCCAACTCGCCCCGGCAGTGGTGCCCGTGCTCGACCATGAACCGGCTCCAGGCATCGAGGAATTGCCGGCCGGACTCCATTGCGCAAAGCCTCTCACGCACCAGATCCCAGGAGTCGCCGGACAGCAGCGTCGTTTCCGTCTGTGCATCGCCATGCGCCAGTTCCGCGAGGCGCCAGAGGTCCAGACCCGCCTCGGTGTCGGCCATGCCGCCTTGTGCGGCCAGGAGCCGATATCCCAGGGTGAAATCCTGATCGCCCAGCCAACGTCGGCAGGCAATGTCGAAGAACAGGAGAGCCGGCGCGCTGGTGATCAGGTACAGCAGATCCAGGTCGCCTACGTTCTGCCACAGGCTTGTCGTCAAGAGTCGGGCCAGATCCACCGTGCTTGTGGCTGTCAGGTCAGTCGCGATGAGCTTATTGTCGCGTTCCTTGATTCGGGCGCGGGCCCGGTCCCCACGCCTGGGGGAATGGCGGATCAGGCTCCAGATGATCTGAGGCCAGGAGAGGATGTAGCGGGGCCAACTGAAACCGAGATCCGGCAGATCCTCGTCGGGGATATCGAGCTCGCCGAGGAGGAACTTCTTCGTGTGTCCGCCGCCGAAGACTGTCTCGGACCTTGCGGCTTTGTCGGGAGTGAGGCCGAACGGCCGACCTGCAGCCATGGCCGCATTGACGTTGAAATACACCCGGCCCGCCACCAGGCCGGCAACCGGGTGCTTGCGGATATCCGCGCCCACCAGCCGGCAGACGGAGCGAAAGAGCGGATAGAACAGCAGTTGAATCATCGACCAGGTGACGGGAGTCGTGACGTCCGGCATGACTTCCCCGGTGTTTGTGTTGGCCCAGGCCTGCCGGTCTTCCCAGGACTTGAGCTGAGGGATCGCCGTGATGGGCCGGGCCTGGAGGAACCAGAGCTCGCCGTCGCAGATCGCCCATTCGACGTCTTGCGGCGAGCCGAGCTTCCGCTCGATGCGCCGAACGGCTCGACCGAGCCTTCGGGCGGACTGGAGATCGAGCGAAGGCTCGTCGGCCACGACGCTCTGTCGGATCAGCGAGAGGTTCTTCTTTCGCAGCAGGATGCGGTCGGGCTGGACCTTGCCCGAAACCAGCGCCTCGCCCAGACCGCGGCACGATTCGATCACGATCCGGCTGCGACTGCCCGTGATCGGATCGAGCGTGAAGGCGACGCCGGCCGCATCGGGTTCGATCTGCCGTTGTACGATCACCGCCATTTCGACCTGGCGGTGGTCGATGCCGTTGCGCTTGCGGTACTCGAAAGCCCGCTCGGTCCACAGCGACGCCCAGCACCGCTTGATTGCCGCGATGCACTCTTCAAGGGACCTCACGCCCAGAGTGGTCTCATACTGCCCCGCGAACGAATGTCCCGGCAGATCCTCCGCGGTAGCCGAAGAACGCACGGCAACTGCTGTGGCGCCCAGTCGCTCGTATGCCGCCGCGACATGTTCACGCAGGTCCTCGGCGAGGGGAGCGCGAGTCATGAGTTCGCGGATTTCGGCGAGCGTTTGTTGCGAACGGTCCGCGAGACGATCCAGGAGCGATGCGATCTGAGAGCCAAGGTCGTCGGCCTCCATCTGCTTTCGAAAGGCCGCGGTGGTCACGACGAAGCACGAAGGAACTCTCATCCCGACCCGGACCAGCGTGCAAAGACTCGCCGCCTTCGGGCCGATGAGATTCCTGCTCCGATCCGCCGTCCGCCTGCTCAGCCATCGAATCGTCTTGTCGGACATATCCAATCTCGACCGGGGCCGACCTTCACTCTGCGTTCACGCTTTCGTCATCATCCCGTTGTCGTCCCCTCTTGTCAAACTGCAGCACGTATTGGAGATTCTCCCGCCAGTATTTGTGCATGTCCCTGTGTCCCTCGCCTGCCTTGAGGACGAATCGAGAGTCGGGATTGTCGGCTTCGATCGTCCTGCCGGTTCTCGTGTCCGCCGCAAGGTCGCGCGGGAGAGCGTCGTCTGCTTCGCCTCGGACCCAGACCGTGACGACCTGTTTCCCGGCCTCCAGGTTCTCCTGAAGCTGCCGGGGATAGGACGTGGCGGACATCGGCACGACGCCGGCGTACCATTCAGGCCGGTCATAGGCCAGCATCCACGCGTACACGCCGGCAAAGGAGTACCCGGTCAGATAGATCCGGCTTTCGTCCACGCGGAGCTTTGCCTTGTAGTCGTCGAGCAGTCTGGGGAACAGCTCTCTCTTGCTCGCCCAGACCGCTTCGTCGTCGACGACGCAACTCTCCCCGAGGTCGCGCAGCAGGCCCGACCAGATCAGCAGCACCGGTTCGTCGAACCGGTCCTTGAAGGTGGCCAGATCCTTGAACGGCGAGGACAACAGATGGCCGACAAAGATGATCGTGGGCAGCTTCTCTTCGCGATCGGCGTCGGGACCCGAATACACGTAGTACGATGTGATCCCATTCGTGCGGATTCGGCCCACGGCCAGTCGCGGCGCCAGCCAGAGGGCCGCCCCGGCGAGACCACCGGCCAAGACCAGGCACAGAATCGCAGCGAAGCGCCGCTTGTTGGCCATCTTCTTCATGGACATTCTCCTTCCCGTGGCTGTCTGAGCGAAATTGTGTCGCCGCGGGTCGTATTTTACCGAGAGCCCCATGTCGCTGCAACAGATCCTCCGGCCTGCGAGGTCGAGCAACTCCCGAGGATCGGGCAACTCGATCACTCCGTTGTGCCGGGCGCCTGACCCACGGGTTCCGCAACTTCGCTGGGTTCCGAACGGTCCGGGGACCTCTTCTTGGGCAGAAGATAGAACAGCCCCATCAGGAGCACAATGGTGATCGACTGGTATGCCTCCCGGAAGAGGGCCCAGGCGATCATCGAGAAGACCGGCAAGGCGAGGATCATGACGTGCATTCGCAGGATTTCACTTTCAAAGGGCAGCAGAACACGCCGCCAGGGATTCTGCCGGGACAGGTCCTCCCGGTTGGCGATCAGGACGCCGACCGCCATGGGCCAGAACCGGACCGCCAGGTGCATGACCGGCGTGAAGAAATCCGAGTTGATGAAGCCGTTTCGTCCGAAAAGAGCCATGGGCTCCATCTCCGCGAACACCGAGAGGAACAACCCGTAAAACCCGAACACGAAGGCACAGAGGTAGAACGCCAGCAGCCCAGTCGCCAGGGCGATCGCGGTCACGCCCAGGAGAAAGAAGCGTGGCGGGATCCCCCGAACGAATGGGAGGCGTTCGGCATACGCGGCCTGGTCCGACCGTGCGGTGAGAACGATCTGCAGGGCCGCCGTGAGAGTGCAGCCCCACACGTAGACGAGTCCGGCCAGCCAGGTGCTCCAGCAGAACTCAGGGAGCGACCAGTGCTGGGTGACCGCCGACACCGAGGCCAGCCCAAAGCCGACAGCAGCGTATGGATTGACAACCGTTTTCAAGTCGAAGTCGTCCTTCGAGGGTTCACAGGACCGTTCCCTGGCGTCCGGCACGGGAGCATCCTATTTGTATCGGCGAATCTACGCACGAACATGAACCCAGACCCGGATGCGGAGATGCCGAGGGACAGTCCCGAATGGCATGAAGATAAGCCCTCGGGATCTACCTTAACAGGGCCTTTCGCATCTTGATTCGTGGGCGGTTGAGCAAGTCGTACTCCTTGGGTCTTCGCTTGATGGCACGCGGCTCGACGCGATGGGGACGATCCGCCAGCCGGTCCGAGGCGACCCACCACAGCAACAACCGGTACAGGACGAGGGCTTGGGACCGGTGGCGGAACAGGCACAGGTACGGGGCCACCGCGTGGAAATGCTCCATCGTGCCGGCGAAGCTGAGCCGATGCAGGAATCGGCCGTGCTCCTGGGCGGCTTGCCACATCAGGGCCCGGATCAGATTGTAGGCCACGAAATGCATCAGGATCTCCTTGCGAACGGTGTCAGGACTCTGGCTCCGCAGCACATCCATCCGGAGCGTCGTCTTGACCTCCCGCAGCCGCAGTTCCACCGTCCAGCGGTCGCCGTACAGGGCCGCGATCTGATCGCGGGGATACGCCACCGGGTCCAGAAGCGTCGTGACGACCAGGATCGTGCGGCTGCGATAGCCTTTGACCTGCGTGTGGAAACGCACGACACGAACCGTCACACTCGCCGGCAGCAGGGCATATTCCTCGGCCGAGAGGGTCCGCGGACGCACGGTCGGTCGGGACCACACGAACAGCCGGTCCTCCTTGCCCAGGCGTTTGCCCTTGCGGAAATCCAGCGTGCGGGCCCGAGCACCTCGCAGGCGAAACACGCCGTCACACCGGCGGCTCGCCAGTTGCGTCAGATCGGCATACGCTCCATAGCCACGATCCCCCAGCACGACATCGCCCGGTTGGAGCTGATCCCAGAGCTGCCGCCACAGGCTCAGTTCATTGCTGCGGTAGGGCCCGATCGCCACCTCCCGCACCGCCCCGCTGGCCCAGCAGAACATCGCCACCAGCTTGGCCACGGGAAAGCCACAGCCTTCCTTCTGCCCGTCCGGCTGGCCGAACGCCTTCTGGAGACCGGGCGTGTCCGGCATCGAGCAACTGGACCCATCCACGATCCAGACCCGCCGTCCACACCAGCGGTACGCGTCGCCCACCTTGTCCTGCAACGTCTGGCCGACCGTACGCAACGCCTGCGTATACACCGACAAGGGCACGCGCTGTCGGGCCTGGCAGTACGCCGAGGGATCGGCCGAAGCCTCCAGCGGTCGGCCGGCGGCCGCGTGCTCGGCCAGTACTTCGGCTACCGCCGCCCGACAGGACCAGCCCGGATGCAGCACCTGGACCAGGAAAGTCCACAGCGTCAGCATCGGCGGCCACAGTCGCACTCGGTGGGTGCATTTCGCCGCGTTCACGGCCTCGAGGAGCCGGTCGGGCCGCAGATATTGCGTAAGAAACTCATTTCGATGGAACCATTGCCTCTTGAGGACATCCCGTGAATGTGCGATGCTGGCCATCTGCGGCCTCCTTTGCATTCGAGCCGATCTTCGGTTTTCTGACTACCCGTAGATCAAATCCATCAAAGGAGGCCTTTCATCCTGGTTTTCACCTACAAGAACCCACGCCTTATCTTCATGCCATCATGCCATTCGGGACAGTCCCTATTTATCCGAAAGGAAGAAAGAAAGCTCAGCCGAAAAAAACGAAAAAAGACGAAATAGGGGAAAGAGCGAGGGCTTACGGGTGGGCTGGAAGTCTTCTCCTTGTTTTTCAGCTTTTTTCGTTTTTTTCAGCTATGGGTTCTTCGGTTGCGGCCGAAGGCTTCTCGGTGTCTTCTGTGGCGAACACCCCCAAGGGGTGGTTTCCCCAGAATGGTGTACGCGGCACACCCTACAAGACTGACGGTCCCGCTCGACTGCCATTGTGGCAGTCTCCTGGGGGCGTCGCGCCGGGATTCCATGACGTCTGCGAATCACCGCCTGTAAACCCTTGTGCGGCAAGGACCTGTCATCGCCCCCAGCCGGGATGCAAGAAAGGCTCGCGGTGGCACGGGGCTTGCTGCGTTTTGAACTAGCCTGTCCGTATGATACGGTACGTAATGCGAGATGTATCGTTCAATAGTGTCTCCCAAGTATGGAGGGCTGCTCATGGCGAGTGTTGCTCAGATCCAGGCCAATCGTTCCAACGCGCAGAAGTCCACCGGGCCTCGGACGGCCCAAGGCAAGGCGGTTGCTTCGCAGAACGCCGTCAAGCATGGGCTCCTGGCCGAGCAGGTGGTCATTCATGGAGAGGACCCCGCCCAGTTCGATCTCTACCGCGAGGGGATGCTGGCGGATCTGGCGCCGGTGGGAGCGGTGGAGGAATTGCTGGCCGAGCGGGCGGTGAGTCTGGCCTGGCGGCTGAGGCGGGCCGAACGGCTGCACAGCGCGGTCTTCGCCACCATCTACCGCGAGAACGCCGGCGATATCGTGCTCTGGCCCAGGCACGGGCTGCCGATCGAACCGAAGCCCGACGAGGAAGCGGTGATCCTGGGCCATGTGGTGATGACGGACTTCGCCCGCGCCCAGGTGCTGGACCGGCTGCTGGTCCACGAGCGGCGGATCGAAAACAGCCTGTACCGCACGATGCGAGAGCTGCGCCGGGAGCAGGAGGCCCGCACCGCGGCCGATGCGGAGGGAGTCTGGCATTTGGAACGACAAGACGACAGAAGGCCAAGAAAGGTTGCCACAGAGGGCACAGAGGGACACAGAGAAAAGCCAGGGCAGGAAGGGAAGAAC
>CALEZT010000259.1 GCA_937927975.1 uncultured Phycisphaerales bacterium | reverse complement strand
GGCATGGGCTGCCGATCGAGCCGAAGCCCGACGAGGAAGCGGTGATCCTGGGCCAGGTGGTGATGACCGACTTCGCCCGCGCCCAGGTCCTGGACCGGCTGCTGGTCCACGAACGCCGGATCGAGAACAGCCTCTACCGAACGATGCGCGAACTGCGCAAGGAACGGGAGGCCCGCACGGCAGCAGAAGCCTCCCATTCGCAGACCGATCCCGCAGTCAACGAGGTCAATAAGGTCAATCAGGTCCCCACCCCGCGTTCGAAGGACGCCCTCGCCGTCGATCAAGAGCCCGCAATCCCGGCAAAATTGGCTTCGTTTGGCGCGGATTGCACGGGTTCCAGTCCGTGTGGCAGCGACAAGCGGAGTCCTCGCAGCTTGTCGATGGCTCCCTCGCAGGAGCAAGACCATCGACAAACCAGTTTGTCGCTGCCACTCGGAGTCGAAGATGGACCGTTCTCGACGCTTCACGCTTCACCCTTCACGCTTCACGAGTCGTTATGCGAAACGAACCCAATTCCGGGAGGGCCGGCGTGACCGACTCTTGCGACGCAGCCCAGCCTTGGGGCCGGGGTAGTTTTGTGTTTTCGCTGTGCCGCGGCTCTGCTATCATGACGGTCGCTCGTGGAAATGAACGACCCCGCCTGTCGGCGTCCCGCCGGGCCGGGGCTTGATCGATCACTGCATGGAAAGGGAATGAACCATGAACAGGATGGCGATTGGACTGGTGGTGTCCGCGTTGGTCGTTTCGGGGTGTTCGGGCAACAAGGAGAAAGGGATGAGCCCCAGTCGGTTCGATGGCGAGGTCCGCAAGC
The DNA here is from genome assembly GCA_937927975.1 of uncultured Phycisphaerales bacterium. Lineage (GTDB taxonomy): Bacteria > Planctomycetota > Phycisphaerae > Sedimentisphaerales > Anaerobacaceae > PLanc-01. The sequence continues at coordinate 75,339 of CALEZT010000259.1, read as the reverse complement.
TGGTGGCCCGGATGACCACCGAAGAGAAGATCGGGCAGATGACGCAGATCACCCTGGAGCAGTTCGCCAAGAGCGGCCAGGACGGCTACCTGATCCTCGACGAGCAGAAGCTCCGCGACGGCATCGTCACCCGCCATCTCGGCTCGATCCTCAACTGCGGCGGGCAGGCCCGCAGCGTGAAGAACTGGCAGGAGATGATCACGCAGATGCAGGACATCGCGACGAAGGAGACGCGCCTGGGCATCCCGATCCTCTATGGCATCGATACGATCCACGGGGCCAACTACGTGCTCGAAGCGACGATCTTCCCGCAGAACATCGCGATGGGCGCCACAGGCAACGTCGCCCTGATGGAGAGGATCGGCGAAATCTCCGCCTTGGAGACCCGCGCTGCGGGCATCCCCTGGAACTTCGCGCCGGTGCTCGACGTGGCCCGCCACCCGATGTGGCCCCGCGTGTTCGAGACCTTCGGCGAAGACCCCTACATCGCCTCGACGATGGGCGTCGCCTACATCCGCGGCCAACAGGGCGACGACCTCTCCAACCCGGTCAAGGTCGCCGTCTGCATGAAGCACTACCTGGGGTATAGCTGGCCGCACTCCGGCCGGGACAGGACGCCCGCCTACATCCCCGAGACGCAGTTGCGGCAGTGGTTCGTGCCGCCGTTCGCCGCCGCGGTCAAGGCCGGCGCGGTGACGGCCATGGCCAACTCCTCCGAGATCAACGGCGTTCCCGTCCATTCGAGCCCGTTCTATCTCAAGACCCTGCTCCGCGACGAGTTGGGCTTCAAGGGCTTCGTCGTCAGCGACTGGGCGGACATCGAGAACCTCTACACCCGCGAGAAGGTCGCCAAGGACCGCCGCGAGGCGGTGAAGATGGCGGTGATGGCTGGGGTCGATATGAGCATGGTCCCGTACGACTACAGCTTCTACGACACGCTGCTGGAACTCGTCAAAGACGGCGAGGTGCCGATGAAGCGGATCGACGAAGCGGTCAGCGACATTCTTCGCGTCAAGTTCATGCTCGGCCTGTTCGACAAGCCTTATCCGGTCAAGAGCCTCGCGGGCAGCGTGGGCTCGGCCGCCTCCCACCAGGTGAACCTGCAGGCGGCCCAGGAGGCGATGACCCTGCTCAAGAACGACGGCCTGCTGCCCCTGGCCAGGGGACAGAAGGTGCTCGTGACCGGTCCCACAGCCAACAAGCTCTCGGTCCTCAACAGCGGCTGGACCTTCACCTGGCAGGGCGACAAGGAAGAACTCTATCCGCAGGACAAGAACACGATCCTCGAAGCGATCCAGCGCAAGCTCGGACAGCAGAACGTGACATACGTCGACGCGGTCGCGTTCGACAAGGAGATCGACGTCGCCAAGGCGGTCGAGGTCGCCGCTGGAGTCGATACGATTGTCGCCTGTATCGGCGAGCCGCCGTACTGCGAGACGCCGGGCAACATCGACGACCTGACGATGAGCGAGCCGCAGTTGAACCTGGTCAAGGCCCTGGCCGGGACGGGCAAGCCGATCGTGCTCGTGCTGGTCGAGGGCCGGCCTCGCGTGATCCGCACGATCGTGGACGACGCCAGGGCGATCCTGATGGCCTACACGCCCGGCCTGGAGGGCGGCCAGGCGGTCGCCGACGTCCTGTTCGGCGACGTCAACCCCAGCGGCAAGCTGCCCCTAACCTATCCGAAATATCCCGGCGGCTTCATGTGGTACGACCACAAGGTCAGCGAAACCCAGGGCGGCAACAAGTACGATCCGCAGTGGCCGTTCGGCTTCGGCCTGTCCTACTCCAAGATCGCCTATCACGGCCTGAAGGTGGACGTGAGCGAGATGACGCCGGCCGCCACGCTGACCGCGACGGTGCAGGTCACCAACGAGAGCGACCGTCCGGCCAAGGAGATCGTGCAGCTCTATCTCTCGGACGTGGTCGCCAGCGTGACGCCGTCGGTGAAGGTCCTCAAGCGGTTCCAGAAAGTGGACCTTGCTCCGAAGGCGACGCAGACCGTGCGGTTCACGCTCGGCTGGGACGACCTGTCCTTCATCGGCCGGGACAACAAGCCGGTGGTCGAGCCGGGCGAGTTCAAAGTCCAGATCGGCGACATGTCCGTCAGCTTCAATGCTGTGGAGGGCAAGAAATAGAAGTTGGACGGTTTCTTCGAGCGATGCGAGTGTGACCACGGGCCGAAGACGTTCCCCGTCTCCGGCCCGTTTCGTGGCTGTCAAGCTCGCTATGGGTTGTCAAGCAAGAAGCAGCAGATCTCTTTCATGCTGCGGATGTAGAGGCGGTTGCCGACCAGGGCCGGATGGGACCAGACCTCCGTGTCTTCGAAGAGCCGCAGGCTCGCGACTGGCGTGAAGGCCTCGCGCGCCGCCTTGAGCAGGATCAGTTCGCCCTTGACGGTGGTCGCCAGGACGTGACCGTTGCCTGCGATCAGGGCTGCGTAGTCGTTGAACGCGCCGCCACCGTCGGACGTGTAAAGGGTGTTGAGACTATCAGTGAGGTCCAGGCAGTGCAGGCCGCGGGAGCAGCCGAAGAGCAGGCCGTCGATCGCCACCGGCGTCGAGGTGTCTGGGGCGAGCCTGCGGTTCTGGGCGATGGGGATCGGATGGATACGGCCGTTGGCGTCGAAGTCGTAGAGTCTTGCGCCGTTGTTCTCGGTGGCGACCAGGAGCTTTCCGTCGATGTCGAGCGGCGTGGGGACATTGAAGTCGCCTTTTCTCGCGGGCAAGAGCGTCCAGAGACGCCTGCCTGTGTTCGGGTCCCAGCCGGCCAGCGAGGCGGCGTCGTGCCCGACGATCTGTCGGACGCCGCCGAAGGTGGCGAGGATCAGCGAGCCGTAGCCGGCCGGTTCGCCGGGCGTCTGCCAGAGCGTCTCGCCTGTGTAGAGGCCGAGCGCGACGAGCGAAGCGTCGGGAGCGCCGGGGTTGACGACGAGCATGTCGTCGACGAGCAGGGGCGTCGAGCACATCCCCCAGGTCGGAAGCTTGGCATCGAATTCCTTGATCAGGTTCCGTCGCCACACGATGCGGGAACCCTCGACGCTGACGCAATGCAGGTCGCCGAACGCGCCGAGCAGATAGGCGAAGCCGCCGTGAACGACCGGAGCGGCGCGGGGGACGTTGGTGAACTCCATCTCTTTCGGTGTCGGGTAGGCGATCGTCCACGCTTCCCGCCCGGTCTCGGCCTCGAGACAACGCCAGATGTCCTGGTCGTTCCGTTCGCTCTTGTCCGCGACGATCACGTGCTTGGCCGTGACCGAGACGCCGGAGAGGCCGCTGCCGGTCAACCGTCGTTTCCACAACAGCCTCGGCGTCGCGGGCAGCTCAGTCGGGACATCGGGACTGAGGCCCCTTCGATCCGTCCCTCGCCAGTCCGTCCATTCCGAGATGGGGGTCGGAGGAAGCGATGGCGGTTGTGCCTGTGGCGTCTGCGTCAAAGGCACGAAGCCCGATCTCGATGCGAGCGTTGTGAGCAAAGGGGCATTGTCCCGCGCGGACATCAGGACATCGAGGATCGCTCGCTCGGCGGAAGGGCTGATGCGGGGCGTCGCGAACACGGTGGTGAAGGGTTGTCCTGCCGTTTGGCCGACTACCCGCAAGGCTCCCTTCTCCACGCCTCCCAGGTCCTCCAGCAGTGGTCGGAGATAACCCGGCACAACTGCGACATCCGCCTCGCCTTTGACGACCGCCGCGATCGCCTCGGCGCAGTCCGATATCACCCTCAGAGGCGGCACAGGCGTCACGCCGTTCTGCGCGAGCAGAGCCAGGGCCTCCGCGTGCCGTTCGACCTCGCGGGGCGGTCCGAACAGGATCCGATGGTCTTCGAGGTCGCCGATTGCCCTGGCGGGGCTGCGGGTCCGCACGACGAAAAGGCCTCGGGTCTCCTGATCGCCAAGGGCGTCGGTCAGGCGGGCGATGGGACGAACGGGCTCGTTGACTTCCGCGGCCTCAGACGACACGGCCCAAGCTCCGCCCACGATCAGATCGATCGCACCCTCCGACGACCGATGGATGTCGCCGAGGGTCGGGCCGTAGACGATCTCGACGGGACGTCCCAGCTTCTCTTCGAGAAACGCGCCGAGCGGAGCGTAATCGCGCTGAGCGTGGCCCTTCAAGTAGTCCGCGGCGAGTCGATTGCACAGAGGATCGGTCACCGCGACGCGAAGCGGTTCGGCCGGAGGACCGCTCATGTCCTCCTCGATACTGCGGTAGAGCCGATGCAACCAGAGCCCCGCGAGCACAAACGGAGCCAACAACGCGACCCACAGGGCTTTCTTGACGTGCCGTCTCATGGGCGAGCAGACCCCACTTGCCGCATGGATCGATGCGTTCTCGGACCATCCTCTCGTGGCAGTCTTTTCGTCATATCGCGAGCCCCCTGCGTCGCCTGAGACCGAACGTTCACTGGTCGGCTCAGCATAGCAGTGCTTGCCCGAGAAGGCAAGAGGCCCGAACCCTCCGATTCAAGCTTGAACGGATCGAGAGTGTGTGGTAAAATAGGCAATCTGGGGTTCGGGAGCTGATGGCGGTCGCCAGATTCCGATCCCTGTGCTATCGAGGATGGAAGGAGAGTGGTGGGATGCTCGGCAGGTCCGCTACGTCGGGACTGGTGTGCGTGTTTTGTCTGTTGCTGACGCTCGGGGTCTTTGCGTCGCCGGCCGGAGCGCAGTACGGCGGGGGCTTCGGGACCGCGGAGGCGCCCCACCTGATCTTCACCGCGGAGCAGTTGGATTTCCTCGCTGCTCAGCCGGACCATTGGGGCAGGCACTTCAAGCTGATGGCGGACATCGATCTGAAAGCCTGGGACGCCGGTCAACCCCGCGTCATCGGCACGATCGACGACGGCCCGTTCACCGGCGTCTTCGACGGCAACCACAAGATTCTGTCGAATCTCCGCCAGGTCTCCGATTTCGGCGGCTATCTCGGCCTGTTCGGGCTGGTCGAAGGCCTGGAGGCTCGGATCGAGAACCTGACCCTTGCCAATCCCAACGTCGCCAGCGAAACGGGTCGTTACGTCGGTGCGCTGGTCGGTTCTCTGCGAGAAGGCATCGTGTCGAACTGCCACGTGCGGTCCGGCGGCGTCCTGGGGATGAGCTTCGTCGGCGGCCTGATCGGCAGGAACGACGGCGGCCTGATCCTCGGTTGCAGCGTGGACGCTGTCGTGCAGGGCGGCTCGCGAGTGGGTGGATTGGTGGGACAGAGCTATTACGGTACGGTCGAGCGGTGCCGGGCCCAAGGTCAGGTGCTGGGGTCTGAGTCGTCGTACTGGATCGGCGGTCTGATCGGCGAGGGCCGGGAGGTCACGGTGCGGGAGTGCCGGGCCCACTGCAACGTCCGGGGAGACCTCAGCGTCGGCGGCCTGCTCGGCGAGAACCTCTCGGGCACGATCGAACGCTCCTGCGCCGCAGGCGTGGTGCGAGGGGGCACCTATGCCGGCGGCCTGCTGGGTCTCAACAGCGGCGGGACCGTTCGCGACTGCTACTCCACGGCGGACGTCAAAGCCACGATCTATGTCGGCGGTCTGGCGGGCTGCAACGAGCCTGACTGTCATTGCATCGTCTATGTGCCGGGTCTGATCGTCCGCAGCTATGCCTGCGGACCGGTCTGGGGCGTCAACGCCGGCGGTTTGGTCGGCATCAACGACAAGAGCCAGACCGAGGCCTCTTTCTGGAACCGTGAGACGACCGGTTGCACCGTCAGTGCCGGCGGCGACGGGAAAAGCGATTCTGAAATGGGTCGATCCTCGATGTATCTGGCCGTGGGCTGGGACTTCGTCGGGGAAAAGGCCAATGGATCGCAGGACATCTGGTATCTGCCTGTGAAGGGAGGTCCGCCGCGACTGGTGTGGGAACTGGCCCAAGGCGACCTCAACGCCGATGGGCGGGTCGATTTCCGGGACTTCGGCTGCCTGGCGGCTCACTGGCGGCAGACGAGCGCAGCCGGATCTGTGGGCTTCGACGATCTGACGAGTCTGGCGGACGTTTGGCTCGCCGGCCGCAGATGATGCCGGCCGGGCAGGGCAAGACCGCGATTCCGCTCTGCGAGCATTTGCCTTTTCTCAGCTTTTCTGCATAATACCCTTTCTCCTGTCGCGACCGGCGGGCGGTCTTTTCATGGAGGAGGCTTCAGTCTTCAGCCGGGGCAGGGCAGGATGTATGACAGGGTTCTATGCGGACGTATTTCGATTGTGTCCCGTGCTCGGTCCGGCAGGTGCTGGACGCGGTGCGGATGATCACCGACGACGAGGCGATGCACGAGCGGGTGCTTCGCGAGCTGCTCGGGATGTGGCAGCGGATGGACATGCGGCAAAGCCCGCCGGCCATGGCGCAGCAGATCCATCGTTTCCTGCGGCAGATCACCGGCGTGGCGGACCCATACAGCGAAGTGAAGCACCGGTACAATGAGTTCGCCCTCGGGCTGTATCCCGAGTTGCGTCAGCGGGTCGAGAGTTCTCCCGATCCGTTCGAGACCGCGGTGCGGCTTTCCATCGCAGGCAACATCATCGACTTCGGCGTCAACTCCCACGTCGCGCAGGACGTGGTGCACGAGGCGATCCTGCGATCGCTGACCGAACCGCTGGACCGCGATGCACTGGAGGCCCTGAGGCGAGCGGTCGCCCAGGCCCAGGACATCCTGTTCCTCGGCGACAACACCGGCGAGATCGTCTTCGATCGCCTGCTCGTCGAACGGATGCCTCGCGAGAAGCTCACATATGTGGTCCGCGGCGCCCCGATCCTCAACGACGCGCTGAGGGCGGACGCTGAGGTTGCGGGTCTGACGGACCTGGTCGAAGTGATCGACAACGGCTCGGACGCGCCGGGCACGATCCTGGAGACCTGCTCGGAGGCCTTTCGCAGCCGGTTCGAGCGGGCCGACCTGATCATCGCCAAAGGGCAGGGCAATTTCGAATCAATGGACGAAACGCGAAAGGACGTGTTCTTCCTGCTCAAGCCCAAGTGCGCGGTCCTGGCCCGTCATCTGAACTGCGAGCTGGGCCGGCTGTCGATCCTCCGCAGCAGCCGGGCGGCGAAGGTCCCATGAGTCCCATTCGTCCCACAGGTCCGATGGTCCCGAACTGAAACAGGACGTCGTCAGTAATACAGTGATTCGCATCCGCCGAGGGAATCGCCCCCAGGATGCGGCGGTTTTGAAGGAAACTGGATATGCCGATCTTCGAGTATCGATGCGCCAAGTGCGGCCACGTGATGGAAGTGCTCCACAAGAGCCTCAACGCCCAGAAGCCCAACTGCGAGAAGTGCGGCGCCGAGACGGATAAGCTGCTCTCAGGCTTCGCTGTGGGCAAGGCCGCGGAAGGTCCGGCCTGTGATTCGTGCTCGTCGCTGCCTGCCTGCGGCGGCTGTTCCGGCGGCGCGTGCCCCATGTCCATGGGTTGACGACGCCTATTTCGATCCCTCGTTGAGCCAGATGTCCAGGCGAGGAGTCTGCCAGGAGTAGGGCTTGCCGAGGATGTCGAAATCGCCGTCGCCGTCGAGGTCGGCGATCCTGGACTCGTGGTTGGCGATGCCCTCGGAGATCAAGACCGTCTCGAACTTGCCTTTGCCGTCGCCCAGGAGCAGCATGTTCCTGGCGTCCGGGTTGCCGTTGTTGAGCCGCATCTCGGCGACCCAGATGTCGAGATGCCCATCCTTGTCGAAGTCGAGGATCGCCAGCGAGTGGCCGCAGTCGATCTCCGGGACCAACTCCGTCGGGACCCACGTTCCCTTGACCCACTGGTACATCATCAGCGGCGCCCAGCCATCCCCGACGACGAACACGACCTCCGGCCGGCCGCCTTCGATGAGCTGGCCTGCGGCGGCCCTTGTGAACTGGTAGCTCGCATCGATGATGTTCGGGACGAACATCGTGCCTTCGACGTGCTTGAACCATCGGCCTCCGCCGACGATGTCGAGCTTGCCGTCGCCGTCGATGTCGATCTTGGCCAGGCCCTCGTGTTCGTTGATCCCCTTGAAGCCGGGGTACGGCCGGGTCTGCCGCTGCATCATCTCGCCGTCGCTGGAATACGAATAGATCTCCACGCACTTCCACGACTTGGCCTGTCGCGGATTGTCGGGGATCTCCGCGAGGTAGAGCTTGTTGGCCCCCTGGTTCCAGAAGACCAGCTCCTGGCGGCCGTCGCCGTCGAAGTCGCCGAAGGAGAGGTCGTGGTGCTTGGTGCCGCCGAAGTCCTTGATGATGTGGCGGACCCAGGGCTTCTGCGGGTCGAAGTCCGGGGCGGGGTTCTCCCACCACCAGACGAAGTTGTTCTGCCAGTCGCCTGCGAAGACGATGTCGAGGTCCCCGTCGCCGTCGATGTCGAACGAATCGGAGCCCGCTTCGATGTGCAAAGCCTGGTCCTCGATCACGTGCTTCGTCCAGCCGCTTGCCGCCCGGCGATACCAAACCAAAGCAGGGGCCTGTGTCCGCTCGGCGATCACGAAATCATTCACGCCATCCTTGTCGATGTCGCAGACAAGGCTGGCGGTCTGCTGATTCCCGCGGTTCGGGGCCTCCAAATCGCCTGTAGCGGTGGACAGATGTCTCCATCGGATTTCACCGGCCAAAGCAGTTCCGCACAGAACGATGGAGGCGACGACGGCGAACTGAACGCGATTTTTCATATTGTACCCCGAATTCCTGGACGCTGAGTCCCTGTGTCGGTTTCAACTCGCGTTCCTTCTATCCCATATCGCCTCTCCACGCAAGGCCTTACGGCGATCGGGGTTTGAGATCGCTCCACTCGGGGATCTTGACGCGGATTGTCACAGGCTCCGCGTGGCCGCCTTTGACAACCAGGGCTCGCATGGGGTCGGCGAAGTTCGCGCCGCGGGTATTGAGTCTGTAGTAATCGGCCGCCATGTTGCTGAACGTGAACCGGCCCTGGGCATCGGTTCTGCCGTCCGCTTCGAGCAACTCGGCGTTCTGGCGATACCCACCCTGTGGCCCATTTGCCGACTGCGCGTACACCTCTGCGCCGGGCACCGGCCAGCCCGTGGCGTCGTCGATGACTACGCCTGTGGCGCGGCGGCCCTTCTCCAACTGGATAACCACGGGCGAGCGGAGGTTCCGGATCTCTTGGCGGACGGGACGATATCCTCTGCCGCCGATGACCCGGATGAAGCACATGCCCGCCGGACCCGGGTTGACGTTCTCGAAGGCGAAACGCCCGGTCTGGTCGGGCTGGACCTGAACGCCCGAACGACCCCAGGAGTGCTCCCCGTTCTTGACGGAGAATTCCAGGGCTACTTCGTTATGGGCCGGGATGCCGTTGGGATCGAGCAGCCGGCCTTCGATGTCCGCGCCTTGCGGAAGCGTGAGGTTCGCGTTGACGATCGGGTTCTTCTCGTCCAGCGAGAACGCATCGCTCATCGCGAAGGCGTTGTCCTCGTAGGCGACGATCGCGTACTTGCCTCCCAGGGGCAGCGGAGTCGCGTTGAACGTCCCACGATCCAAGCCGCTGTCCAGTGCGCCGAACAGGTTGGAGAGAGAGACGGCCTGTCCCCCCTCGATGTCGGGTTTCCTGGCAACCACCAAAGCGGCTCTGGCGGCTTCTGCAACGCTGCTGTCGGAGCGAAAGACCGTGCCGTAGATGGCCCCGGCGGGATAGACCGGGAGATCGATTGCGAATGGCTCTTCGCCCGGCTCGATGTTGATCGGCAGGATCTCGTTGAACCAATAACCCACTGGTCGTTTGCCCTGGCGGAAATCAATGCAGTACTTGAACTGGCTCGGCACCGGGATCTCGCACGACGCCTGGTTGTCCGTGATGTCGAGCCATTCCGGCGTCATGGATTGCTTCTGCTGCCGGGCGCGTTCGCTGATGTAGTCGGTTCGGACGCTGCCTGTGATGGGCGGCGCGCCTTGCGGCACCTGGAATCGCAGCACGACCTGACGTCGCGCGCTGGGCCGGAGGTCGATCACGACGTCGTCCAAACGGTCCTGTTCGACATCCAGGCGAACCTGCTCCATGCCGGCCGAGAGTGTCACCGTCTGTCCCCAGAAGTCGCTGATCTCGAAGTGGCCTACGCCGTCGCGGATGGTCACCGGGGTCTTCTTGCTGCCATCGGCATAGCCTGACGACTCGGGATAACGGTAGGCGTTCTCCACGTAGAGGATCGGCTCGCCTGAGCTGGGGTCCGTGGGCAGGAGGGACAGATCCCCCGTGACCCGGCCGCGGATGATCTTGGCAGGTCCCAGGACGATGCGGAGATCCCGGCTCGTGGTCTCGACATCGCGGATGTAGCGGTAGGCGTACCCCGACGCTCGAACGAAGAGCAGGTACCTTCGGTCCTGCCGAAGACACTTCAACTCGAATCTGCCCTCGCTGTCCGTCACCGCATCGGCAGGGCTGGAGGTCCGATCTTCCACGGACGAGCGGCTTCCCTGTGCGGACGCCGCAATCCGAATCTCCGCGCCTTCGATGGGCTGCCCGGTGGCCTCGGCCAGGACGACGCCTGTGACCGGCTGGGCTCGCCTGAGAACCACGGTCTTGGTCTCGTTCGGATCGAGCACGAGATCCTGGATCTGTTGCGGCTCGAATTCGTCGGCCCGGATTTGCAGCGTGATTTTCTCCGCTGCGGCGTGGTCGAGAGTGGCGACGCCGCTGGCGTCGGTGGCGAGTTGGATTGTGTGAAAGAGCGAGCCGCTGCTCGGGTAGGTGTAGCCGCCGGTCATTGCGGCGTCTTGGACGGGCTTGCCGGCCTCATCCACGACCAGAATGCGACCTGGGAACCCTTCGCCGAGGACCAGTTCGATCCCTTCGATGCGGCCGCCGGGTTCGGCATCGAACGGGCCGGCAAAGGCAGGCGAGTAGCCTTCGCCAATGGCCGTGATATAGGTGGTCCCGTAGTCGATCGACTGAGTGAAGCTGCCGTCTCTCGCCATGCCTGCGGCCAAGCTCGTTCCATATGAGGCACGGTTTGAGCGGAACGACAGATGCACCCGCGAGGGGATCGGCTTCCCGTCGTAGGTGCGGACGATGCCGGAGAACTGAACCTTGCCTTCGGGACCGTAGTCGCGATTGTCGCGGCCGTATTGCTTTGAGATGTCTGCGATTTTGTCGATGCGTTCCTGGGGACTGAGGATTCTGCCGGCGAGGTTCACCGCCAGGCCGGTCGCTTGGCCGAGGAGGACCAGGCACGCGAGCGACAGGACGAGCATCGCCGCCGCGATGTGCCAGGGCACGCGGGGTCGCGGCTGGTGGCCTGCAATCAGGATTCGTCGGACGCGGTCCAGGAGCGTGCCGGGGTCGGCGTTTCGGCCGAAGCCGACGGCCGGGGCCGGCGTGCCGAGGTGATGGGCCCATGCGACAAGCGCCTCCGCGTACCTGTCGCGGTGCCCGATCCACCGCACGCCGGCCGCGTCGCAGCAGGCCTCCCGCTCGATGCGGATCTGCCTGCTGATCCACCAGACCGCCGGATTGAAGAACAGCAGCGCCTCGACCACCATCTGGAGGAAGTTGATGAGGTAGTCGTAGCGCCGGATGTGGGCCAGTTCGTGCACGAGGATGGCCCGCAGGTCGTCGGTCGGGATGCCTGTGAGCATCGAGGCCGGCAGCAGCAGCGTCGGCCGGAGGCATCCGATCACGCCGGGGGTCGAGATCCGTTCGCCCACGAGGACGCGGATCGTGTGCCCGATGCCCATCCTGCTCCGCAGATGCTCGACGAGATCCAGCGTCTCGCTGCGTTCCAAGTGTCGGCACTGCCTCCTGAGACGATCACCCCCGACGACCAGTACGACCATCCGGAGGAACATCCCGCAGACGCCCGTCAGCCACAGGCCCATGATCCACGTTTGGATTGGTCGCGGAGAAGGCGGAGCGGCTCTCCCCTCGATGTGGGGGCTGGGCTCGCGCCGGGACATCGTCTGAGGCATTGTCGGACTTTCGATCGCCACCTGCATCGGCGCCGTGTTGCTCGGAGAAGGTACAGGCCTGTAGCCCAGAATGGACCAGGTCAGCAGGGCGGCAAGCACGATCACGCCCAGCGATGCGATCCCGGCGGCATATCGCTTGCCGACGGCTTCGGCAGGGGTGCGTCTGAGGTAGAGGTACAGCACGCCCGCCGCGAGGGCGCCTTGCCAGAGCGTATGGGCCAGAGCCAGCAGCAGGTTCGTGCAGCGTTCGCTTTCCAACAGCGCGATGAGAGGCTCCATCTCAGTTCCCTTTCCTCTGAGGCGGATCGTTCTTGTTTCGAGCCTGCGACAGCAGCCTGCGCATTTCGGCCAAGTCCGCGTCGCTGACGGAGGTCTCGGTCAGGAGCGCCTGCACGAAGGCGGCAGGGCGTCCGCCGAAGACCTCCGTGAGCAGGCGTCGCATGAATGGCTGGAGGATGTCCCGCCTGTCCACGGCCGGCTGATAGACGTGGGCGGCCCCCTTGCTCGTGTGCGTCAGCAGGCCTTTTCGCTCCATGACCTGCATGACCGAGAGGATGGAAGTGTAGGCCCGCTTCTTGCCGTCGGGCATGGCCTCCAGGACATCCCGTGCGGTCGAAGGACCCCGCTCCCACAGAACCGAAAGCACCTGCATCTCCAGATCCGACGGCTTGATCCTGGCCATGACGACTGTCTCCTCAAAAGGCAATAGTACTGTAACTATAGTAGTATCTACTATGCTCACAGTAGATGCAAGAGGAAAATGAGAAAAAAACTGCGAGTGTGTGCGGCTAGAATTCGTGGGGCGTGGGGGCGTCCACTCTGTCATCCTGAGTGAAGCGAAGAGCCTGCCCTGAGCGTAGTCGAAGGGATCTGGGCACAGAATGCGGGCGTGCTTTCGTTGCATCCGAAGGCCGGATGCTTCGCTGCGCTCAGCATGACAAATGCTCGTCTGGCCCCCACGAAATCCAGTCGCAAACCCCCGAGTTTTTGTCAGAGAGGATCGGGGATGCTTCGTCTTTGCAGGCCGGCGGGGGGTTTGGAGCCCTTGTCTCCTTGCGGCTGGGGCGGGGCCGGATCGGGCTCGTTTGGTTCGGGTTGCGGTTCGTCGCTTGCGGCCAGCTCATCGCTGGTGTCCAGGAGCTTCGTTATGGCCGCGTGGCTCGTGCCGCTGTCGGCGAATCTTGCCGCCTTGTGGATCAGGTCCAGGCCGCGGGCGAGGCCGGCGACATTGGCTTTCTGTCCGTCCCGACCCAGGCCGAGTGTGGCGACGATCTTGTGCTGCGCCAGGGGCGTGGTCGAAAGCGCCAGGGCCGCGAAACTCAGGATCAGGAACCCCGCGACGAAGCCCAGGATGCCCGAGCAGACCACGTCGAAGAGGCTCGGGAAGCGGATGCTGAACTGGCCGGTGAGGAAGACCCAGGTCAGGCCGTGCAGGATGGCGAAGACGCCGCCGGCCAGGACCAGCATGCTCAAGGCCATGCACCAGGCGGCTCCGCCCGGCATGGGGACGAATCGCGCCACCGTCGGCGCCAGGAAGACCGAGATGTAGATCGAGACCAGGACGTTGAAGAGCAGGGCCCAGGTCTCGTAGAAACCTCTGCGCACCGCCAGCCAGACGAACAAGGCCCCCGTCAGAACGGCAATCCAGAATACCATCGGCTCACCCCACGACTCGTTTGATTTCGTCCAGACTCGTGACGCCGGCGACGACTTTCTTCAGGCCCGCCTTGCGGAGATCGACCAGTCCTTTCTGGCTGTCCTGGGCCCGGAGCCGGCCGATCAGCGAGTCGTTCCTGGCGATCTCGTTTCGCATCGCGCTGTCGATCACCATCAGGTCGACGATGGCTGTGCGTCCGAAGTAGCCGGTGTCGTCGCATTTCTTGCAGCCGACGGCCTGGAAGATCTCCCCGGCCTCGATTCCCTTGCTGCGAAGGCTGACGATCCGGCTGTCGCTGAGCTTGGCCGGCGCTTTGCACTCCTCGCACAGGCATCGTACGAGCCTTTGCGAGACCAGCAGGTTCAGGCCCGCCGAGAGCAGCAGGGGGGAGACGCCCAAGTCCAGCAGGCGGATGATCGCGGTGGCGTTGCTCTCGCAGTGGATCGTGGCTAGGACGAGGTGCCCGGTCTGGGCGGCCCGCAGGGCGATCTCGGCGGTTTCCTCGTCGCGGATCTCGCCCACGCAGATGACGTCCGGGTCCTGTCTCAGGACGCTGCGAAGCGTCGAGGCGAACGTGATGTCGGCCTTGGGATTGACCTCGATCTGGCTGGCCTGGGGCAGCACCGCTTCGATCGGGTCCTCGACGGTGATCACGTTACGCGTGAATCGGTCGATCTCGTTGAGCAGGGCGTACAGGGTCGTGGTCTTGCCGCTGCCGGTGGGGCCGCTGACCAGGATCATGCCGGAGGGCTTGGCGATCTGGCTTTGCAGGACGGTCACCTGCTTCTCGGGCAGGCCCATCTCGGCCAACGTGAACGCGCCGGCGTTGGGGTTCAGCACGCGAATGGAGAGCTTCTCGCCCTGCAGGGCGCCGGCGCTGGCGACGCGGAAGGAGGCGACCCTGTCCCCTCGTCGGGCGGTGAAGCCGCCGTCCTGGGGTCTTCTCCGCTCGGAGATGTCCATGCCGGAGACGGCCTTGATGCTGTTGATCAGGGCGCGGCATTTGTCCGCGTCCAGCTCCTTGACCGTTCGAAGCGTCCCGTCGATCCGCAGGCGGAGGCTGTAGGTGGACTCGTCCCTGGGGTCGATCAGGATGTCGCTGGCCCGTCGATCGAGAGCGTCGCGGATCGTGGTCTCGGTCAGGCCCAGGATCTGGGCGTCGATTCGCTTGATGTCGCTGTGTCCGCAGATCTCATCGAGGCTCCGGCCTGCGCTGTCCATCAGGCGGATCGCGTCGTCGTCTTCGTCGGTCCGGAATCGGATCGAGCGAACGGTGGCCGCGGCCTGCTGGATTTGCCGCTTGAGAACATCGAAAAAGTTCTCCTGGGTCCGGCGGGTCTTTCGGACGGTGTCGATCAGAAACAGCGTCAGCAGGAGGACGGGGCCCGTGAACAGGGTGACGACGTTGGCGATCGTCCTGTAGCCCACGGGCACCAGCGGACTGAAGTTCGCCCGCTGGACGAAGTACAGGCACAGGTACACCCAGGCGATCAGCAGGGCCAGCTTCAACGGGTTGAAGGGCAGATCCGCGAGCGACAAGACCGAACCCGTGTGGCTCTGAACGCTCCGGACGATCGATAGTCCCGCGACCGCGACGGCATCCGATGTCAGCATAGAACCTCTCTATCCTCCGAGAACGAACATCGACGATCTGATGGATAGAGTACCAGATCGGGCGGAGGTTGGCAAGGGCGTAGTGGAACGCCTGCTACGTGGTGCGCGACGTGCGACTGGATCTTGTGGGGGTATCATGAGCATTTGTCATGTTGAGCGAAGCGAAACATCTGGCTATCGGATGCGACCGGTGCCTGTTCTCATCCTGTGCCCAGATCCCTTCGACTACGCTCAGGGCAGGCTCTTCGCTGTCGCTCAGGATGACCGAATGGCCCAGGAAATCCAGCAGCACACGCTATGTCGAGCTCCAGTTGACGGGCATCTTGTCCACTTCCTTCACCTCGACCCGATGGACCAGCCAGGACTTGTCGGGCTGCTTGCGAAGGCGGAACTCCACCACGACCAGGGCGCTGGTCTTGTAGGCCCTGGCCCAGTAGCTGTCCTTGTGGAACTGGAGACTGATCGTGAACGTCGCGACCGCTTCCGGCGGCGTGACCTTCACTTCCGAGGCGATCCTGCGGACCTTTTCGATCGTGGGAGGGGTCAGTCGGCTCTGGCAATGGGCGATGAGTTCCTCTTTGCTCCTGTGATAGGAGTCCTGGTAGTCGCGGGCGATCAGACGGGCCAGAGCGACGCAGTCCTCCTCCTCCGCGGCCCGCACGCCGGCCTGGACGACCGCGTGGATCTTCTCCAGGTCGGTGGCGACCGCGTAATCGAGGCCGAACGCCAACCCTGCGACGCCCAGCGGCAGCAGCCACTGCCAGAATTTCGCCTTCTCCGGCCAGACGCTGCGGATGGTCCAGACCACGAACAGAACGATCACCGCCAAGCCCAGCAGCGTCCACGGCTGCTCGAAAACGTCCCACATGCTCAGGCCTCCCTCAAAGGGTCCCTGTTTCTTCTTCACCGTGCTTGCGTGACATTGTACCGGCGACGGAAAGCGAGCACAAGGACTGTCGGCCTCGCCCGCACGGGCAAAAAGAGAAGCCTCCGCGAGACCGGGTCGCAGTCTCGCGGAGGCTGTGGGTTCAGTTCGCGATTCTCTTGGCGGATTACAGGAGGGACTTGTACGGGAACCCCTTGCTCATGTACTCGATGTCCTCCCGCTCATCACCTGGAGGGGTCATACCGAAGGTGAAAGTCGTCGGCTCATTCATCGCCTTCTTGCACCAGTCGATGAAGCTCTGGCTTTCCCATGTGTGCATCTCAGCGTGACCGTCGGCGAAGCCGAGCGAGCTCTTGGCGTTGTGCCACATGGCCAGAGGGTCGGTCCAGGTCTTGTTCTTGGGGTTCATCTGGAAAGAGCCGATGTTCTCGCCTCGCGTATCCATTTCTTCGACGAAGATGTACTGCTGGGCCGGCTTCTTGAGCTGCGTGTAGAGCTTGAGATTGACGTATCCCCAACTGCCGCCGCCCTCTCCGTTGGCGCCGCCGGCGATGGAGAACGTCCGGTACGCCACCGGGATCGAGGAGCTCTCCCGTCGTCGGTCGGCCGGACAGCGGTAGATGCCAAGCTCTTCGCCGACGTATTTGTACAGGAGACCGCCTTTGATGGCCCTTTTCTTGGCATCCCAATTGTCGGTGTAGTTCGCCCTCAGGACCCAGTTGCCCGGGTCGGTGTGGCCGCCGACGATCCTGCCGTCGAAGTCGTCCTTGTACAGCAGCCAGCCCAGCATGAGCGAGCGGGTGTTGCTGACGCAGTGGACTCGCTGAGCCTGGTCTCTGGCCCGCTGCAAGGCGGGCATCAGAATCGCCATCAGGACCGCGATCACCGCAATCACCACGAGCAGCTCGATCAACGTAAACGCTTTGGATCTCATTCCATTCGTCCTTTCCGTCCGAGAACCGGCATCCGCAAACCGGGCGGCCCGCGCCACTGCGAAACGGCTTTCAGCCGCGATGCCCCTGCACACGAACAAAGATGCTCTCTTGATTCGATCTGTTCCCCATTATTCGGATGGAAACCTTCGTTCCTGGAGACAACAAGGCCATAACCAGGGAAACCATGCCTATGACGACCGGCAACTCGACACGCGTCAGTCCTCTCTTGGCCGTCGGTGTTCTCCCAGTAGGCAGCACGAACCGGCACATTCATTCCGAGAAGACAAACCCACCCGACTGGTGTGACTATATCGCACAGACGGGGTTTTTGTCAATAGTTTTCGGACCGAAATCCCCTGTGATCCCGATGGGACCTCAGTTCCTCAGGGAGAGGATGGGCGAGGGCATCCGGCCGCGGCGCTGCACGAACCTGGCGGAGGTGTGCTTGGTCTGGATCTTCATGACCGGCGCCGAACCCAGCAGGCCTCCGAAGTGCACGATGCTGCCCGGCTTGGCGCCTGGGACTGGGACGACGCGGACGCCGGTGGTCTTGTTGTTGGCGACCCCGATCGAAAGCTCGTCGGCGATGATCGAGGAGATGATCTCGGGGGCCGTGTCGCCCGGCACCGCGAACATGTCCAGGCCCACCGAGCAGACGCTGGTGAGGGCTTCGAGCTTGTCGAGGCTCAGGGTTCCGGTGCGTACGGCTCGGATCATGCCGGCATCCTCGCTGACGGGGATGAACGTGCCCGACAGGCCGCCGACGTTGCCGGAGGCCATCGCGCCGCCTTTCTTGACCGCATCGATCAGCAGGGCCAGCGCCGCGGTCGTGCCGGGACAGCCCATCCGCCCGACGCCCATCGCCTCGATGATCTCGGCGACCGAGTCGCCGGTCGAGGTGGTGGGGGCCAGGGAGATGTCCACAATGCCGAAATCGACCTTCATCAGGCCCGCCAGCTCCCGGCCGATCAGTTCGCCCGCGCGGGTGATCTTGAAAACGGTCCGCTTGATGACCTCGGAAAGCTGGGTGAGGTCGCAATCCGGGTTCTGTACCACCACATTACGAACGACGCCGGGGCCGGAGATGCCGATGTTGAGCGAGTAGTCGGGTTCGCCGATGCCGTGATGGGCGCCGGCCATGAAGGGGCTGTCCTCCGGCACGTTGGCAAAGACCGCCAGCTTGGCGCAGCCGATGCCCTTGTCGGAGCGGTGGGCCAGGTCGGTGATGACGTGACCGACTTTCACGATGGCGTTCATATTGATGCCCGCCAGCGTGGAGGCCAGGTTCAGGAACCCGCAGACGCGTTCGGTCTGGGAGAGCGCCTCGGGGATCGAGTCGATGAGATTCTCCTCGGCTGCGGTGGCTCCCTTCTGGACCATGGCGCCGAAGCCGCCCAGGAAGTCGATGTTGGCTTTCTTGGCGGCCACGTCGAGGGCCTTGGCGAGCTTGACCGCGGTGATCGTCTTGCGGGGCAGGGGCTCCAGGAGCAGCGACGCCGGCGTGATCGAGATCCGTCGGTTCGTGATCGGGATGCCGTACTTCTGCTCCAGCCGGTCGGCGCAGTGGTTGAGCAACTGGCCTTTCTCGACGATTCTCGCCTGGGCCTGCTTGATCAGCCAGTCCAGGTCGCGATCCATGCAGTCCTTCAGGTTGATGCCCAGCGTGACGGTGCGGATATCGAAATGGTGATCCAGCGTCATGCCGACGGTTTCAAAGACTTCTTCGACGGAGATACGCATGCTTTCTACCTCGTAGAGAGTTTGAAGTTGGAAGTTTGAAGTTTGAAGTAAGAGCTGTCGCCGGTTCGCGTGAGCCCTCTTACTTCAAACTTGAAACTTGACACTTCACACTCTCTTAGACCCTGTGCATCGCCTTGAAGATCGTTTCGTCCTGGATGGTGATCTTGAGGGCCATCTGCCGGCCGACCTTGTCGAGATGTTTCTTGATCTGGCCCATGTCCATCGTCGCCTGGCCGATGTCGGCGGCCATCGTCATCACGAAGTAGTCCTCCATGATCTTCTGATTGACGTCGACGATGTTGATGTTGGCCTTGGCCATCGTGGTGGCCAGTCGGGCGATGATGCCGACGCGGTCTTTGCCGGTGACGGTCACGATGCAGATCTGACTTGTCTTGTGCTCTGGCATAGCAGTCCTTTGGAATGGTTGATCGCTGATGGTTGATTGTTGATTTGAACAGCGGCGAACCTGCAATCGACAATCAAAGATCACAAATCACACATCTCTCTGCGCTCCTGGCTCCGCGTCGAGCTTCGCCTTCAGCGCGAGGGCCTTCTTGTGGTCGGTCATGTCCGGCTTCAAAGGCGTGACAGTGATGTAGCCGTCGGCCAGCGTCGTCGTGTCCGCGGGTTCTTTCTCCGCACGAGGAGCGCCGCCGGCCAGGCGAAAGACGAACTCCCCCGTCCCGTCGCCGTGCGGAACGTAGTACTCGTGGAATCCCGACGTCGCCTGCGGGACCACGCGGACGCCTCGCGGCTTGCCCGCCGACAGCAGGGGGACGTTGACGTTCATCACGTCGCCCGCCTGGAGTGGAAGCAGCCTCTTGAGCACCGCGATCCCGTGCTCCGCGGCCCTTTCGAAGTCGGTGTGTTCCTCAGCGGCCACGCTCAGGGCCACCGACGGGATTCGCAGGAACGCCGCCTCCATCGCAGCAGCCACGGTCCCCGAGTAGTAGACGTTGATCCCGACGTTGGCGCCGTGGTTGATGCCTGCGACCACCAGGTCGATCGGGCCTTTGTGAAGCTCCATGGCGGCCAGCTTCACGCAGTCGGCGGGCGAGCCGTGGACGCCGAAACCGGTGAACAGGCCCTCGATGCTCACCTTCATGCACGCCAGCGGCTCGGCGAACGTGATGCTGTGACTGGCCCCGGACCAGCCTTCCGTCGGAGCGACGACGGTCACGTCGCCGATCGCAACGAGTCGTTTGTAGAGGGCCGCCAGGCCGGGGGCGAAAATCCCATCGTCATTCGTCAGTAGTATTCGCATCGTCGTTTCGGTCCTCGTCGGCGCCCGCGCAGTAGGGGCGACCGTATATTTTCCAGGCCTCGTGAAATATCCTATCGGAAGGACGCTGCCTGCCACCGTCGTCCCATCACGCGGCGTATTGTAGCAGGCCGATGCGACATCGTCAATTTGCCAGGCCGCACCCGGTTGAGCTTTGCGAAGGCCCAGGGTAGGATTCGATTCCCGAGGACGGACTCCAGACTGACGAGTACAGGAGATGCGACGGATGGTAGAGTACAGGCCGGACAAGACATTTCGCGTGATGAGCCGGGATGAGGTGCGGCGGGTGGACGCTTGGGCGATCGAGGAGATCGGCATTCCCGGCGTGGTGCTCATGGAGAACGCCGGGCGCAGTTGCGCCGAACTGGCGATGCGGAAACTGGCGCAAGCCGCGGATCGGAGGGTCTGCATCTTCTGCGGCGTGGGCAATAATGGCGGCGACGGCTACGTGATCGCGCGGCATCTGCTCAACGCAGGCATTCCGACGACCGTGGTCTTGTGCGGCGACCCTGCCAAGGTCCAGGGCGACGCCCGGATCAACCTCGACGTCCTGGAACGCCTCGGGCATCGCGTCGAGTGCGTGGACCCTCTCAGCGAAGAGGCTGAGGCTTCGATCAGGCGATTTGGCGGCGACGCCAGTCTGATCGTAGATGCCCTGTTCGGAACGGGTCTGCGCGGGCAACTGCGTCCTGAGTACCTGGCGGTCGTCGAGGCGATCAACGCCCTCGGTCGGCCCATCCTGGCGGTGGACATCCCCTCAGGGCTCGATTGCGACACCGGTCGGCCTCTCGGCGCCGCGATCCGCGCCGCGTACACGGTTACCTTCGTGGCGGTCAAGAAGGGCTTCCTCGCGTGGCCCGAGGCCGAGGGCTATGTCGGCGAGCTCCACGTTGCCTCGATTGGAGTGGAGCCTCCGATGTAATGAGGGCGGAAAAAAGTCAAGGCTGCCGCAGTTGCCTGATCCTTCTTGGGCAACCCCGGCAGCCTTGCGTGGCATTGCTCGCGTCGAATCGCGAGATCGTCTGAAGTCTTAGAATGCTCCCGGCTTGGCGACCTCGGTGGCGTAGCCGGTGAAGGCCAGGAATCGGTCGTAGTTGAAGATCGGAACGTACAGGGACTCCGCCCGCTGGCGAATCTCCTGATAACGGGCGCTCGCCTGGCGGGCCGTGTTGTACCGCTGCATCGCCAGCGGATCTTCCGACTGCTCTTCGAGCGTCGGCTCGTTGGGGACTACAGGATTGCTGCCCAGGATCACGTAATCGGTGTCTGCGGAGATGTCCTGCGAGACGGTGCCGCCCCATTTGCCGATCAGGGCTTCGATCTTCGTGACCCCGTCGTAGTCCGTTTTGCCGTCGCGATCGAGGTCGAACTCCCCGGCGACCACGAACTGGTTCTGCCGTCCGGCGTCCCAGATCAGGTTCGCGGCCAAGTCGCCCAGAGCGATCGGATTCCTGCGGTCCCACGACAGGATGCGAGCGGTCGCCACCCGTCGTTCCATGGCCAAAACTTCCACCTGGGCCTTGGGCTTGCCGTCGCGGGGAATGCCGCCCGCTCGGTCGTACACGGAGAATGTCAAGCCGCGATAGAGGCGGTCTTCGGTGCCCAGATTGATGTGGATGATCCCGGCGGGCTCATCGACCAGGATGACCTCGCCGTCGGCCTTGAAGGCGGTGGACTCGATGTCCGGCGTCGGCTTGATGCTCTTGACCGCCGCCAAGGCTTCCGAAAGCTTGCCCTGGTTCATGGTCAGTTCGGCCCTGGCCTTGAGCAGGTCCTGATTCAACTGGCTGGACTCGGACCGCGCGTTTTCCAGTTGGCCGAGCAGGGTTTGGGCCCGCTCGTCGGAGTTCTGCTGCACGAGGACCCGAAGGTTGTTGTAGTCGGTCTTGATGTCCTGGACCTGCTGGTAATACTCAGC
This sequence comes from uncultured Phycisphaerales bacterium, assembly GCA_937927975.1. Taxonomy (GTDB): domain Bacteria; phylum Planctomycetota; class Phycisphaerae; order Sedimentisphaerales; family Anaerobacaceae; genus PLanc-01. The sequence continues at coordinate 53,437 of CALEZT010000259.1, read as the reverse complement.
GACCTTGGTCGTGAGGTTCTGCTCGGTCTTCTGCATGGTCGCGATGGCGTCGTCGAACCGTTTGCGGAGGGTCCCGAGCTGCTCTTCGGCCGTGTCTCTCTGGGTGGTTGTTTGCCCCAGCTTGGTCAGCAGGTCCCGGATCAGACTGGTCAGGGCCACCTGAGGGGGCTTGACCTCGTTCGGATCCGGCGGGTTATTGGGATCGATCGTGTTGGGGTCGGGCGCCGGGGGAACCGGCAGCGGGATGAAGGCCTTCGCGCCTTCCAGCAGGGGATCGATGAGCTTGGCCGCGTTGGCGACCTTCACCTCAGCAGAGGTCGCGGGGATCGGGTCGCCCTTGACCAGGCGGACCATGGAGTTCAGATGCTCGACCATGGTCCCCAGATTGCTGTGCCCGGGCATTTTGGCCCCGACGATGCTGCCCAGGGTGCGGACCTCTTCCTTGTTCGCCAGGGAGTCCACCTGCTCCTGGAGGTCATCACGGCTGGTGCGGAGTTCCTCGGCCTTGACGTAGTAAACGACCGCAACCGTCGTCGCGACAATGAACAGCCCGACGAACGTGATGAGGGTGTAGAGCATGGCGTTGCTTTGGCGTCTTTTGCCTGGAGGCATAAAAAAAACTCCTTGGTAAACCCGGGCATCTCCCAAAACTGCTAATTTAGCCATATTATCGCGTTTGCGGGGCCGTGCGTCAAGAAAAAACAACGGCGCAACTCGCAGGCAAGAAAGGACTAAGAAAGAATCGTCGCTCAGTCGTGGCTTTCGCCAGGTTTCCGAGTTTATCGATTGTGCGTTCTGGACGGGCGTCCGATAACGTCGTGGCAAGGTCGCACGACGCACGAAAACCGTGTCAACAGATGTCGGTCTGGCCGGAACGCGGGTCGTCCGGATCGCAGACCGCGGTATTTTGGGATTTACGATTCACTACTTGCGAATTACTATTTGTCACTTCAGCGGCTCTCGTCTGCGGATCGTCGCAGGGACTAAATTGAAAATAGTAAATCGTACATAGTAGATCATGGCGTTGCTTTCGCTCCTCAGGCCCGTTCACTGGGTGAAAAACGTGTTCGTGTTCGCGGCCCTGGTCTTCAGCCGGCAGCTCGCGGGCCCGTTCGAACAGGTGCTCTCGGCGGTCGGCCGGTCGGCGGGGGCCTTCGTCTGCTTTTCCCTGGCTGCGTCGGCCATCTATATCGTCAACGACATCCGCGACCGCAACACCGACAGCATCCACCCCGAGCGCCGGACCAGGCCGATCGCGTCGGGTCGTGTGAGCGTCAGGACCGCCGGGATCGTCGCGGTCGCCTGCATCGTGCCGGCGCTGGTTGGCAGTCTCGTGCTCTCCCCGGCGCTGGCGGGGATCGTCCTGGGCTACAGCGTGCTGATGGTCCTCTATTCCTTCGGACTCAAGCACGTGATGATCCTGGACTGTGCGATCATCGCGGTGGGCTTCTGTCTGCGTGCGGTGGCCGGGGCGGTGGTGATCGACGTGTTCATCTCGCCCTGGCTGGTGGTGTGCACGTTCGCGCTGACGCTGTTTCTGGCCTTCAGCAAACGCCGGGGCGAGATCGCCCAGCTCCAGGCCAACAGCGAGGCCTTCCGCAGGACCCTGGGCGAGTACACGCCGGAACTGCTGGCCCACATGCTCGACGTCAGCAGCGTCCTGGCGGTGATCTGCTTTCTGATGTACGCGATGGATTCCGAAACCATCGAGCGGTTCGGCACGAATAGTCTTGTGTACACATCCTTCATCGTGTTGTATTGTATCTTTCGTTTCAGCGCGTTGACGCAAAAGGGTCTGTACTCGGACCCGGTCAAGCTGATCCTGCGGGATCGGCCGTTCCAGATCGGCGTGCTGGTCTGGGTCATTGTGTGTGTCGGGATAATCTACTGGAAATGAAAGAGCGTCTTCAAAAAGTGATGGCATCGGCCGGGGTGGCCTCCCGGCGGCAGTGCGAGGAGTTGATCCTCCAAGGTGTGGTCCGCGTCAACGGCAAGGTCGTCGATGAGCTGCCTGCCTTCGCGGACCCCGAGAACGACCAGATCACCGTCAGCGGCCGGCGGCTCAAATCGCCCGATCGGGTGTATTTTCTGGTCAACAAGCCCAAAGGCGTCATCAGCACCAGCCACGACCCACAGGGCAGGCCCAGCGCGGTGAGCCTGGCGCCCACCTCCGAACGGGTCTTCTGCGTGGGCCGGCTGGACGCCGATACGATGGGCCTGCTGATCCTGACCAACGATTCGGAACTGACCAACCTCCTGACGCATCCGCGGTACAAGGTACCCAAGACCTACGTGGCCCGCGTGAATGGACACCTGGACGATGCCGCTGTCGAGCGGCTCAGGAAGGGGGTCTACCTGGCCGAGGGCAAGACCGGCCAAGCCACCGTCAAGGTGCTCCATAACGGCCGGGAGGAAGCCCACATCGAGATCACGATCCGCCAGGGCCTCAACCGCCAGATCCGGCGCATGCTGGCCAGCGTGGGCCTGTCCGTCGAGTCGCTGAGGCGGACGCGGATCGGCAATATCAAGATCGAAGGCCTGGGCGTCGGCCAGTACCGTCCGATGTCGAAGTCGGAGGTCGAGTACCTGCGACGAACCGCGACCGAGCACATGGTCGGTCCGGCCGAGAAGCGGCCCAGGGTCCGCAGAAAGCCCGCCGGCGGGCGACCGCGAGAAGCCCCGGCCCGCAAACGGGGGCGTCGTCGCATCGAGTAGGACCCGCGGATAAAGTCCTTGTGTCGGCGGGGCATTTCTGGTATCATCAGGGTTTGAGTTCCGCGACGATTCTGGGTTGAAGGCAGGAGCTTCGGCATTGACGAGTTTTCAAAAACGAGTGGCGTCGGGCTTGAATATCACCACGGTTAGCCGGGATCAAGTTCAAGAACACTTCATCACGATCACCCCTGAGAAAGGCGAGACGCCGGATTCTCAGTTCCACAGAGCCGCGGAGACGCTGCGCCAGCTCGATGCGCGGGTCGTGTGCGTCGAGACGCTCGGTTTCGCGCCGGCCGACCGCAACGCGGTGCAGGCTCTGACCAGGACGGTCGAGGGCGGCAGCGTGCCTCTGGCCTGGGTGGAGAACTCCCGGACCGATAACCTCTGCGGCGTGCACGTCTGGGCGGTCTCCGGCGCCCCGGTTCGGCCGCTGTCGATCAACGGCCGTCGGGCGGGCTCGATCTTCGACGACGGGTCCGTCCAGTACTGTCGGCTCGCGGGCCTTCTGCCCTCGGACATCCGGTCCGGACGGCCCGAGCAGGCCACCGCCATCTTCGAACAGATGGAGACCCTGCTTCACAATTCCGCCATGGCCTTCAGCGACGTGCTTCGCACCTGGTTCTACAACGACAACATCCTCGGCTGGTACAAGGAATTCAACAGCGTCCGCAACCAGTTTTTCACGCAGCACAAGGTCTTCGAAGGCCTCCTGCCCGCCAGCACCGGGATCGGCGGCCGCAACCTCCTGGGCGCCGCTCTCATGGCCGGGGTGCTCGCGATCAAGACCGACAGTCCCGACGTCAGCGCGTTCGAGGTCCCCTCGCCGATGCAGTCGCCTGCCCCGTCGTACGGCAGCTCGTTCAGCCGGGCGGTGGAGTTGGAACTGCCCGACCTGCGCCGCATGTACATCTCCGGCACCGCCAGCATCGACGATCACGGCAAGAGCGTCTTTCTCAACGATTCCATGGCCCAGATCCGCCAGACGATGGAAGTGGTCCAGGCCATTCTCCGCTCCCGCGAGATGGACTGGGGCGACGTCACCCGCTCGCTGGTCTACTTCAAGCGGGCCAAGGACGCGCCTCTGTTCCGCAGGTACTGCGACGAGAGCGGCATCCCGCCGTTCCCGGCGATCGTTGCGGAAAACGACGTGTGTCGGGACGAACTGCTGTTCGAGATCGAAGTGGACGCCGTCGCGGCCAAGTAGTCGCGCGCCGATCGACGGCTCCCCAAGCGCCTCGTCACGGAGTGTAGCCCATGGCGCACAAGCCCAGAAGGAAGGCCGCAGGGACGCCTCCAGCTTCTCGCGGACGCGTCTGGCTCTTTCGCACCGTCGCGGTCGTCGTCGGGCCGCTGCTTTTCCTCGGACTGCTGGAACTGGGCCTTCGCGCGCTCGGCTACGGATACTGCCCCCGCGTCGCGATCCCCTGCCAAGTCGAAGGCCGGCCCTGCCTGGGCGAGAACGTCAAGTTCGGATGGCGGTTCTTCCCGCCGGTCCTGGCGAGGGAGTTCGAGCCGTTCCTCTTTGCCGCCGCCAAGCCCGCGAACACCTGTCGCATCTTCGTGCTGGGCGAGTCCGCAGCGCAGGGGGCCCCGAACAACGCCTTTCGATTCGGACGCGTCCTCGAGGCGATGCTCCAGGAGCGATTCCCCGACGCCCGGTTCGAAGTGGTCACCGCCGCGATGGCTGCGATCAATTCGCACGTCGTGCTCCAGATCGCCAGAGACTGCGTGCGGCACGAACCGGACTTCTTCGTGGTCTACATGGGCAACAACGAGGTCGTCGGTCCCTACGGACCCGGCACGGTCCTGACCTCGGCCTTGTCCAACCTCCCCCTGATCCGCGCGGGCATCCGTCTGCGGGCGACCAAGCTCGGCCAACTCGTCAGCGCGATGGGCTCTCGCAGGCTCGCCGAGGGCGGACCCCAGGTCTGGCGCGGCATGGCCATGTTCCTGGGCAACCAGGTCCGAGCCGACGATCCGAGAATGGCGACCACGTACAGCCACTTTCAGCGGAATCTCGAAGACATCTGCCGGCTCGCGAGGGACGGCGGAACTCACGTCGTCCTCTGCACGGTCGGCGCGAACCTGCGGGATTGTCCGCCGTTTGCGTCGCTGAACCGCGCGGATCTGACCGCCCAACAGCGGACGGACTGGGAGGCCGCGTACAAGCAGGGCGCGATCGCCCAGACGCAGGGCAAAGACGCCGATGCGATTGCCTCGTACCGCAAGGCCTTGCAGATCGACGACTCCCACGCGGAACTGCAATTTCGCCTGGCCCGCTGCCACGAACGCATCGAGGACTACGACAACGCCCGCGCCGGCTACGCCAGGGCCCTGGACCTCGACACGCTTCGCTTCCGCGCCGACACGCGGATCAACCAGATCATCAGAACGGTCGCGGATCGACGCAAGGCCCAGGGCGTCCGCCTGGCCGACGTCGCCCGCGCAATCGACGCCAACAGCCCTCGCGGCTTGGCGGGCGAGGACCTGTTCCACGAGCACGTGCACCTGACCTTCCGCGGCAACCACGTCGTCGCCCGCACGGTCCTGGAACAGCTCGAGCCGCAGATCCTTGAGAGGTTCCCCAAGGTCCGGCCCGTGAACCCCACCCCCGACGAGCGATGGTGCGCCGAGCGTCTGGGATACAACGACTGGAGCTGCCAGGAGACGCTGGGCATGGTGGTGCACGGGTTTCTGGCCAAGCCTCCGTTTACCAACCAGCTCGGCCACAAGGAGCAGATGGAGCGACTGACCGCCCAACTCGAACAGCAGCAGAAGGCCTTGAAGCCCGAGGTGTTGCAGGGCCTCGCGAGCCGCTACGTCGAGACGATCGAGCGATACCCCGACGACTGGCGTCTCCGCTGGGACTATGGCCAGTTGCTGGCGGAGGACCTCAAAGAGTACGACGCCTCGCTCCAGCAGTATCGCATCGTGCACAGGCTCCTGCCGCACTCGCACATGCCCTACGACTCGCTGGGCTCGGTCCTCCGCGCCAAGGGCGACCTGACGGGCGCCATCGTCGCGTACGAGAAGCTCCTGGCGATCAAGCCCACCTCGGGCTCCGCCTGCTACCACCTGGGCTGGTGCCACAACAAGCTGGGCCGCACGACCCAGGCCGAAGCGCTCTTCCGCAAGGCGATCCGCCTGGAGCCCGACAACGCCTCGGCCTACCTGGACCTGGCGGAGCTGTGCTACAAGGCCAGGCGGCTGGCGGACGCCGAGAAGGTCTGTCGCGAGGGCCTGGCGATCCTGCCGAACAACGCCCGCCTGCACGGCAATCTGGGCCTGCTGCTGATCCAGACGGGCCGTCGCCAGGAAGGGGCCGCCCTGGTCCGCAGGGCGGTCGAGCTCGACCCGTCCTTGCCCGAGATCCGTCGCCTGGCGGAGACCCTCCTGAGGCCCTGACCGGTGGCGGGGCGACAGGCGTCCCCTGGCCGGTCGGGACGTGGTCATCCTGCCCGACAACGACGAGCCCGGCCGCCGGTACGCCCAGGCCGTCGTGTCGATCCTGCAGCGGCTCTCGCCCCCGGCGCGGGTGAGGATCGTCGAGCTGCCGGGCCTGCCGCCCAAGGGCGATCTGTTCGACTGGGTGGATGCCTGTCCCGCCGAGGGGGTCGCCGCCCGAGGTCGGGAACTGGAGGCACTGGTGCGGACCGCCAAGGTTCTTCCGTCCGCGGGGGCCGGCGCTGCTGGGACTTCGATCGTGCCGGTCCTGCAGTGCTTTGCCGACGTGGTGCCCAGCTCGATCCGCTGGCTGTGGCCCGGACGGATGCCGCTGGGACGCATCACCCTGCTGGTCGGCCGGCCGGGCGAGGGCAAGAGCTTCCTGACGACCGACCTGGCGGCGCGGATCTCCAGGGGCCGGCCCTGGCCCGACGGGGTCGAGGGCGTCGAGGGCTCGGTGATCTTCATCTGCGCCGAGGACGATCCTGCCGACACGTTGCGGCCCCGCCTGGAGGCCCACGGCGCGGACCTGTCCAAGGTCCACCTGCTCCAGGGGGTCCGTCGGACCGGCGCGGACGGACGGTGCTTCGAGGCGCCGTTCACCCTGGCCGACACGCGGACCCTGGAGTCCTGCCTCCAGTCTCATCCCGACTGCCGGCTGATCGTGGTCGATCCGATCGGCTCGTACCTGGGCAGCGGCACCGACTCCTACCGCGACAGCGAGGTTCGGGCGGTTCTCGATCCGGTGACGCGGCTTTCGGACCTCTACGGGCCTGCGGTCCTGGTCGTGGCCCACCGGCGAAAGGACGCCGGCACCACGCACGCGGACGACCTGGCCCTGGGCAGCCGGGCCTTCACCGGCGTCGCCCGCTCGGTCTGGCACCTGACGCGGGACCGCCAGAACAAGAAGCGTCGGCTCCTGCTGTCCGGCAAGAACAACCTGGCGGAGGAAGGCCGGGGCCTGGCCTTCACGATCGAGGGCTCGCCTCCTGCGATCTGCTGGGAGTCCGAGCCGGTCGACCTCTCGGCCAACGAGGCCCTGCGAAGCGAGAGCGCGCCGGGCGATTGCGAGGTCCGCGACACGGCTCTGCGTCGAGCCGTGGACTGGCTGGGGGAACTGCTCGCGGCCGGTCCGCTGGCCGCCGGCGACATCAAGAAGGAGTGCCAACTCGCCGGTTTCAGTTGGCGGACGGTCCAGCGGGCCAAGGACGAGCTGTCGGTCCACGCGGGCCGCGCGAGCCTGTCAGGACCGTGGATCTGGCGGCTCACCGGGCAACGCAAGCCAGGCATGGATCGGGCCTTGTGAAGCGTCGCTGCTGTGTTTGGCACGTTGGCACGTGGCATCTCCGCGTTTTCGGGCCTGAAAACCGAAGGCGCCATCGTGCCAACGTGCCAAGGGTGGGCGGGTTTGGCACGATGTGCTGTTCTCTTGGAACGCACAACTCCTCTGGGGGCCTGCCCCCAGACCCCCGGGATTTTGCGCTTTGCGCCGGCAACAGGCTCACTTCAAGCCGGCGACGCGCCGCGAACCGCGTGTCGCCCTGTCACCGGCCCGCCGCAGCGCGCGGGTTGCCTCCCGACCTATCCTCTGTGATGGCATAGTTCAAGACACCCTTTGCCCCATATCTCTACAGGAGGGTTCCGCCGACAGAGACGCATCCCCAACCTCTCCTCATCAACCTGTTACCGGCTCAAAGCGCAAAATCCCAGGGGTCTGGGGACGGCGTCCCCAGCCATGCCCTGGAGCGGCCGGGGGACTGCTGCTGGGGGATGCTGCTGGGGGACAGTCTTTATTTGATTTGTCCCCGGCCCAAGAGCGGTCGGGGACATCTTATACGGATTCGGAATGATACGCGCGCGACGCGGATTTGTCGTCCTGAGTCGCAGCCGAAGAGCCTGTCCTGAGCAACGCGAAGGGATGACAAGACCCCGCGCACGCATCCATCCGAATCCGTATTCGAAGGCACGCGATCGTTGGCGCCGTGCGATGCGAAAATGGCAAGGGCTGTGAGTTGGCCCACAGCCCATTGTCTGTCATGCCATTGGACGGGACTACAGCGTCCGACGACGTCGGAGCCAGCCGACCATGCCTGTGCCCAGAGTGCCCAGGAGAATCGCGGCGGGGGCAGGAATGGCCCCGTTGGAGAACTGCAGGTCATCATACCCGATTCCAGTGCCCGTGGGCCCGAGGTGTCGGGCTTCGAATCGCCAGATGCCCGGCGTGCTGATCGACAACTGCGTGTAAGGGTTCCCGTTCCAGACGGCGCTTTGGACGAGTCCGAGGCTGTTGCCGCCCGCGACCGCGTCGAAGGCCTCCAGTTCCCACTGGTCGAGGTCTCCACCCTCATCTCCGGCCCACAAGGAGATGTAGCCCTGCTGGGCGTCGAAGACGCCGATGATGGGATTCCTCCAGGACGCGGCTTTGTCGCTGCTCACGGCGTTGACCCGAGAATGATAGAGCACTCCTTCACGGCTGTTGGCGTAGACCTCTACGATCCCCAGTTTGGGTTCGTACAGGGTGACGCCGCCGAGGTTGACGCCGTGGATGTTCTGGGAATCCACGAAGGTCTCGAAATCGATCAACGCCGCCTGCGCCGTACTGCCCAAGACCGCCAGCACACCTACCACCAAGACCATCACGCTCAGTTTCTTCATAACACTCCTCCTGTCTATCCCACCCGTTGATTTGTATCCGACGGAAACGCATCCATCGGGACCTGCGCTCATCGCGGACATCCTTGGTGAATTGCAAAAGACAGAACGCTTCTGCCGGGATTATGGCGCAGAAGCTTCTGGTAATGACCATCCATGGAGTGAAACAATAGTATTGTCCCAGCAATTGGCGAGGTTGTCAAGGGAAATTCTGGGTTCACCCCGCGTTACTACGAAGTGTGGCAAGACGGAACATTGCCCGACTGGCACGAGGGCCTGTGTGCTTGGCACGTTGGCACGTGGCATCTCCGCGTTTTCAGGCCTGAAAACCGAAGGCGCCATCGTGCCAACGTGCCAAGGGAGGGCGGGTTTGGCACGACGTTCTGTTCTCTTCGAACGTACAATTGCCCTGGGGGCCTGGGGTCTGGTCCCCAGCCATGCCCTGGAGCGGCCGGGTGAAGGCCCTACGATGCCTGGCATTTTCCCTTGCCAACGTCTGGCGAATCGGGTATGATAAAAATCCTGCGATGGTCCCACGAATCGCTGACGAAAGTCGGTACGGATGCCCCCCTTTGAGAACGGTGCCGGGTGAGGTCTGCCCTGGCGGCGACGTTCACGTGCCCGTTTTGCGTGTGATTGTGCGTGGAGTTGTGTCTCGGGCGACCGAACACGATCGAGTTTTGATGATTCAGTTCTGAGGAGGTAACGACATGCGTATTTCAAAAACCCTGGTGATCTGCGGTCTTCTGCTGGCGATTGCCACTTCGGCGTCGGCCGGTCCGGTCCTGGTGGGAGGCCCGTGGTATGAGTTCAGGTTCACTGAACTGGGAGGCTTTGCGATTGAGGGCTCTATGACGGTTCCCAGTTCGGGCGGGAACTCGGTCTTTGCGGATGATCCGCCGTGGACGTTCACGGCCGGTCCCGACGGGGCCCTCCTGACCGTCACGGACGCTTTCATTAGCGGAGACGCCTTCGAGATCTTCGACAACGCAGTCTCCATCGGCAGCACGCCTTTGGTGACGCACGGCATCAGCGGCAGCGACGACCCGGCCGTCACGAGTCTGAGCCCGGACTTCAGCCATGGGATATTCCTTCTGGGCGCGGGTGACCATTCCATCACGATCAAGGTCATTGATTTGTGGGGCCCCGGCGCAGGCTATTTCCGCGTGGACAGCGCGGGTCCCGCGATCCCGGCTCCCGGCGCGATCCTCCTGGGCACGCTGGGCGCGGGACTGGTCGGCTGGATGCGACAGCGCAAAGCCCTGTAGCCATTCTTCTGCAAGACGTCTCCTCGGGGGCCGGTGCGGTGGACGCCGGCCCCCGAGGGGATGGAGAATACTCGGGGGATACGGGAACGGATTTCGGGTGAATTTCTATTTCGGAGGTTAGAGAAATGAAAACGTGTCGGATCGTCATCATGGTCGTGGGCTGTCTGCTGCTGTCCTCCGTGGCCCAGGCCACTGTGGTCCTCGACCAGTTCCAGGAGGACCAAAATGGTGGCAGCGGAATCGGCGGAGATTACACTCCACGAGCCCAGACCTTCACTGCGGGCCTCTCAGGCGTGCTGGACCACGTCGACCTCGGAAACACCAGTGGCTCGGTCTGGATGCCTGATTTCAACGGCGCTCCTGTCGTGGAGATCTGGAACACCACGGCGGGCCAGCCGGGCCCGACGGTGCTCGGCTCGGTCGCCTCGCCCGATCTCATCCCGGCGGATGGGTGGCTCAGTGTCGATTTTCTTCCCTTGGGCATCGACCTGACAGCAGGCCAGATGTACGCGATCGTGCTCTCTCCAAAGGATCAAGGCGGCTACGTCAGTGTCGGTGTGAAGTGGAACCCGGCCTCCTACGGGCCCGGCGCTTTCTGGACATACCGTGCAGGGAGTTGGGAGATCGACACCACGTTCGGCGGCGGCGCCGACATGCAGTTCCGCACGTACATGCAGGTCGGTCCCGCGATCCCCGCTCCCGGCGCGATCCTCCTGGGCACGCTGGGCGCGGGACTGGTCGGCTGGATGCGACGACGCAAAGCCCTGTGACCATCCTTCTGCAAGACGTCTCCTCGGGGGCCGGTGCGGTGGACAACGGCCCCAAAGGAGATCCCGCCCCCTGGCGCAAGGCGCTCTTGGGTTCTTCGAGTCAAAAACCGAAGGACGCCTTGCGCCAAGGACACGGGGTCGCGCGATACCGGGTCACGAGCCACGGTGCACGAGTCACTGCCTTAGAACAGCGGGTAGATGAAGACCGCGGCGCCCGAGCCGCCCAGCAGGACGAGCAGGCACAACAGCAGCAGCACCACAACGATCGGCAGCAGCCACCACTTCTTGTTGTGCTTGAGGAAGCACCAGAACTCCATCGGCAGGGAGGGACGCTTGCGGCGGGCCAGGTCGTCGAACTTCGCGGACTTGTCTTTCGCAGATGCCATTTCAGATCGTTCCTCGTGAAGCGTGAAGCGTTGGGTCGCGACCTCGCTTCACGATCTTGTTTCAGAATTGTCGCAGGTATCGTTCCATATTCTCCGCAGACGGGTGGGCGATCCAGTAGCTCTGTGCCTGGGGGTCGTAGGTACGCCGCATCGCGTCCCGTTCGATCAGGCGAAACAGCAGGGCCAGCGGGGTCAGCAGCAGGAAGTAGAACGCTCCCAGCAGAAGGTAGCTGACCACCAGGCCGATGGGCATGGCCAGCAGCGTCAGGCCCAGGTAGAGCCATCGGGTGGCCGTCAGCGAGACCCGACTGCACAGAAAGATGCACGCTCCGGCGGCCAGGACGACCCAGGGCCAGGGTCCGCCGATCCCCCAGAGATAGTGCAGGATCAGGGCCGCGACGACCGAAGCCGCCAAGCCGGCCAGGCCGAAGACCCGGAGTTGGCGGGGCGTCGGGTTCCATTCGATTTCCATCAATGCCATGAGGTACCCCTTGAAGGGAAGTTCGAAATCCGAAATCCGAAATCCGAAACAAGCACGAATGACCAAAGCTCAAAATTCAAAACGGAGTTCCGCAGCGGCGACAGCGTTTCGGTCATTTGGATTTCGGTCCTTTGAATTTGTTTCGGATTTCGAATTTCGGATTTCGATATTACGCTTCTTCTCGTTCCGTCAATCCAGCGAGAACTTTGCCTTGTACCTTTCGACTTCATGCCTCTTCGCCTGCGGCTGCTCGTGTTTATACAGGATCTGGTTCTCCAGGACCAGTACGTCCATGTCGGTCGCCAGGAAGCAGCGGTAGGCGTCCTCGGGCGAGCAGACGATCGGCTCGCCTCGGATGTTGAAACTCGTGTTGATGACGACCGGGCAGCCGGTCCTGTGTTTGAACTCGGTGATCAGCCTGTGCAGTCGGGGGTTGCGCTCGGGATCGACCGTCTGGACGCGGGCGGAGTAGTCCACGTGCGTGATCGCGGGCACGACGCTGCGCCGGGCCTTGAGCTTGTCCAGGCCCGTCAGCGAGGTCGGAAGCGAGTCCAGACGCTTGTCCTGTCGCACTTGGGCCACCAGCAGCATGTAGGGACTGTCCTGGTCGGCGCGCATCTCGAACCAGTCCGCGACATCTTCCCTGAGCACGCACGGCGCGAACGGGCGGAACGACTCGCGGAACTTGATCTTGAGGTTCATCGTGGACTGCATGTCCTGGCTGCGGGCGTCGCCGATGATGCTCCGACTGCCCAGGGCCCTGGGTCCGAACTCCATCCGGCCCTGGAACCAGCCGATGACTTTTCCCTGGTCGATCAGCTCGGCGACCTTGGAGATCAGTTCCTTCTCATCGCTGCAGGCGTGGAACTTGGCTCCGCGTTCCGTGAGGAATCGGCGGATCTGCTCGTCGGTATACGATGGACCCAGGAGCGAGGCGGCCTGCTTGTCCCGGCCGTCGGTGGTTCGCGGCTTGTCCAGGAGCTGGTGCCAGCAGAACAACGCCGCGCCCAGGGCGCCGCCTGCGTCGCCTGCGGCCGGCTGGATCCAGAGCCCTTCAAAGGGCGTTTCCCTCAGGATGCGTCCGTTGGCGACGCAGTTGAGGGCCACGCCGCCGGCCAGGACGAGGTTTTTCTGACCGGTCAGTTCGTGGACGTGGCGGGTGGTCCGCAGCATGGCCTCCTCGGTGACTGCCTGGATCGAGGCGGCCAGGTCCATCTCCCGCTGGGTCAGTGGGCTCTCGGGCTTGCGAGGTGGGCCGCCGAAGAGCCGCTCGAACCGACGGTTGGTCATATAGAGCGTGTGGCAGTAGCCGAAGTAGTCCATGTTCAGGCGGAAGGACCCGTCGGGCTTGAGGTCGATGAGCTTCTCCAGGATCAGGTCGCGGTGCTTGGGCTCGCCATAGGGCGCCAGGCCCATGAGCTTGTACTCGCCGGAGTTGACCTTGAAGCCGGTGAAGTAGGTGAAGGCGGAATAGAGCAGGCCCAGCGAGTGGGGGAAGTGCAGCTCGTGGCTCAGACGGACCTTGTTGCCCTGGCCGACGCCGAAGCTGGCGGTGGCCCATTCGCCGACGCCGTCCATGGTGAGGATGGCGGCCTGGTCGAAAGGCGAGGGGAAGAACGCGCTGGCCGCGTGGGATTCGTGGTGCTCGGTGAAGACGTAGCGGCCCTTGTAGGCGTGGCCCAGGGCCTTGTCCATCTCGCGGGGCAGGTGCAGCTTCTGCTTGAGCCAGATGGGCAGGCCCGCGAGGAACTGGCGAAATCCTCGCGGCGCGTAGGCCAGGTAGGTCTCCAGGAGCCGCTCGAATTTGAGCAGGGGCTTCTCATAGAAGACGACGTAGTCGAGCCGCTCGGGCTTCAGTCCGGCGGTCTGAAGGCAGTAGTCCACCGCGTGGGAGGGGAACCGACTGTCGTGCTTGATCCGCGTGAACCGCTCCTCCTGAGCAGCCGCGACGACGCTTCCATCCTGCACGATGGCAGCGGCGCTGTCGTGATAGAATGCCGAGATGCCGAGGATGTTCATGACCTGCAGTCACCCGTCTGTCTTTGTGTCGATTCCGTTCAGAGGTCAATTCGTATCCTCGATTATTATATGCGAGACGGCAAGATGGGCAACGAATTCTGCTCATGAAACGTGTGACGGACGCGTACCCGCCGATCGAGAGATCGGCCCACTGCCCAACAGTCTTTGCCCTTTTCCTGTTGCGTTGTGAGAAAAGTCCACGTATTTTGGACGCCGCGAGCAGGGTTGGATGAGTTGTATGCAGTGACGTGAAAGACGACGGATTCTGGGCCGCGACTTGCAGACATGTGGTGGTCTTGGCCTCGAAATATGCCTTGTGTGACTGAGAAAGGGAGAAACTTATGAACGCAAGAGGCTGGTGTTGGGTGGCGGTCGTGTTGGTGGGGATCGCTGTCGCAGGATGTTCGGATAGCGTGAGAACCTTCCGTGATGTGCAGAGACTTGAGCCTGTGATCCTGGAGAAGGAAGGTTATACCGTCGAGTCGCGTCTCGTCCGGGCCTGGGTCGAGGACATCGAGCGAGAGGCGATGGGGGCGTCAAACCTGATGAAACTCGGCGACAACCAGTCGATTGGAGGGATGACCATTTCTCCGGACGGCAACACGCTGGTGTTCTCTGTCATCGAGACCGTTAAAGACGATCAGGGACAGAGCAAGCAGGTGGCGAGCATCCGGTCGATCCGCACCGAAGGCAGCGGCGTCACCCAGGTAACCAGCGGCCAGTGGCTGGATACATTTCCGACCTTCGGTGTCGAGGGGTATGTGTTCTTCTCCTCGAACCGACTTCGCAGGTTCAACCCGGACATCTTTCGGGTCTCGAGCAAGCAGATCGGGGCCATCGCGGTCATCCGCCAGACGCCTGAGGGGAGCAACTACCAACCATCTGTCTCACGCGACGGCGTGATCGCATTCACCTACAAGCCATCTTATTTTGGCGGTAGCGATCAGGTGTGGACACAAGGTGGGGAGAATCAGTATCCCACCCAGCTGCGGGAAGGGAGCATGCCGGCGGTATCTCCAGACGGGACGCAGATCGCCTATATTGGACCGGACAAACAACTGTGGAAGGTTCCGATCAATGGGCAGAGTCCAGTAGTTCTGACGAGCAGCCCTGTACAACTGCACGGCAAGCAGCATCCTGTCTGGAGCCCGGACGGGGAGTTCATTCTGTACGCGTCGGATGACGGCAAGGACAGCAAGGACAAGCCGAACTACGACATCTGGATGATGCGGGCGGACGGAACTTCCGTGCGGCAGCTCACCACCAACGGTTCGGTGGACGACTATCCGGTGGTTTCTCCCGACCAGAAATACGTCTATTTTGTCTCGAACAGAGGCTTCAAAGAGGGGATTTGGCGCATTCCCTTTCCGCAGGGTGATACGCAGGTCGCTCCTGCTGCAGAGTCGGCTTTGTAACGCTGCGTCGCCCTTCCAGCGAGGGATGTGCCGATACCGATCCCGCACTAGCGTTGTATCTCGCCCGGGATGCATCGTAAG
Organism: uncultured Phycisphaerales bacterium; assembly: GCA_937927975.1. GTDB lineage: Bacteria > Planctomycetota > Phycisphaerae > Sedimentisphaerales > Anaerobacaceae > PLanc-01. The sequence continues at coordinate 38,206 of CALEZT010000259.1, read as the reverse complement.
TTACTGTAGGAAAAGGGTTTAATACGTTTCGTGGTTCCAGGCAAGCCTGTCGCATCACCACGGTATTCGTCCCGCAGAGTTCCGGTAAATCGAGCATTGTCTTGGTACCGTAATGGGGTGTTGATTTTTGCCGTTTTTCCGACACAGGCTTCTTGCAAAGGCGGCAAGAGTTGTTACAATACTGTGTTCTTGTGTCCCGCCGGGACGCGCTATTGTTGATCTCAAGCCGGTTTCGACCGGTGAAGTGGTGTAGGAATAGTCAGGGAGTTTGGTTATGTCGAGAGAATGTCCCTTTACGGGCAAGAAGACAATTTTCGGGAACAGCATCACCCGGCGCGGCAAGGCCAAGCGTCTCGGCGGCGTCGGCAAGAAGGTCACCGGGATCACCCGTCGGAAGTTCAAGCCGAACATTCAGAAGGTTCGCGCCCTCATCGACGGCAAGGTCTGTCGGATTCGCGTTTCGGCCAAGGCCATTCGCATGGGCCTGATTCGCAAGCCTCTCAAACGCACGTACAAGGCTGCCGAGAAGGCAAGCTGAGCCCCTTGTGAGATCTCAGGTCTGAGATCTCAAATCTCAGTATCCCGACGGTCGTCCTTTCCCAGCGGGGCGCGATAGTGCCTCGCTTTTTCTTTAGGTTGGACGCATGCAAGAGCGGATGGATGCAGAGCAGGTGCGGAAGGTCGCGAAACTGGCCCGCCTTGCGCTGACGGAGGCGGAGATCGAGGAGTTCACCGGCCAGCTCGGGGCCATCCTCGGTTACGTCGAGAAGATGAACGAGTTGGACACCGCATCGGTCGAGCCGCTGGCCCACTGCCTGCCCATCAGCAATGTCCTGAGGCCCGACGAGGTTCGCCCCTCCCTGGGGACCGAGCTGACCCTGTCCAACGCGCCCGACAGCGACGGGCCTTTCTTCAAAGTCCCCAAGATCCTGGAAGAGGGATCTGCGTAGGCAAGTTCAGGTGTTCGGCGCCGCAGTGGCGCTGTGGAAGGAGAAATGAGGATGCGGTTCTTCAGGTCGGCAGCTCTGGTGTTGACGGTTCTGGGGGGGATTTGCGGTATGACGGAACGCTCCATGGCGGCCGGGGGGCAGAGCGAGCAGGTGTTTCAGAAGGAGATCACCAAGACTGTGGAGCTCAAGTATCTGCTCCACCTGCCCAAGGGCTATGGCGACAACAAGGACCAGAAGTGGCCTTTGGTGCTGTTCCTCCACGGCGCAGGCGAGCGGGGAAGCGACATCAACAAGGTCAAGGTGCATGGTCCCCCCAAGCTGATCGAGCAGGGCAAGGAGCTGCCCTTCATCGTCGTCTCGCCGCAATGCCCGGCGGGAAGTTGGTGGACCGAGCAGATCGACGCGTTGATGGCTCTTCTGGATGACGTGCAGGCCAGGTACGCCGTGGATGTCAACCGGGTCTACCTGACCGGCCTGAGCATGGGCGGGTTCGGGTCGTGGGCGATGGGGTGCCGGTATCCGAACCGGTTCGCCGCGGTTGTGCCCATCTGCGGGGGCGGAGAGTGGTTCCTGGCCGAGCGGCTCAAGAACGTGCCGGTTTGGGCGTTCCACGGCGCCAAGGACAGCGTCGTTCCGCTCCGCGAGTCGCAGGAGATGGTCGACTCGCTGAAACGTGCAGGCGGCAACGTGCAGTTCACGGTCTACCCCGAAGCGAACCACGACTCCTGGACCGAGACCTACAACAATCCGAAGCTTTACGAATGGCTCCTGAGCCAGCGCAGGGCCGGGGAGGCCAAGTAGCTGCCGCTATGTCTTTGCACGAACTGACAACGTTGGAGTTGCGGGACGGGATCGCCGCCGGCAAGATCGGCAGCGTCGAGGCGGCCAGGGCGTTTCTGGATCGGATCGAACGGCTCGACCCCACGGTCGGGGCGTATCTTGCAGTTTTCCGCGAGAGCGCGTTGGAGGCGGCGCAGGCGGTGGATCGCCGAATCGCCGGCGGTGAGAAGGTCGGTCCCTTGGCCGGAGTGCCGCTCGCGGTCAAAGACGTGCTGTGCACCCGCTTCGGCGCGACGACCTGCGGCTCGCGGGTCCTGGAAAACTTCCACGCACCGTACGACGCCACGGTCATCCGCAAGCTCCTGGCTGCCGACGCGGTCATTGTCGGCAAGACCAACATGGACGAGTTCGCGATGGGTTCCAGCACCGAGAACTCGGGTTTCAAGAAGACCGTCAATCCGTGGGACACCTCGCGCGTCCCCGGCGGCAGCAGCGGGGGCTCGGCTGCTGCGGTGGCCGCGAGGCTGTGCTCCGTCGCTCTGGGCTCCGACACAGGCGGTTCGATCCGCCAGCCCGCCAGCTTCTGCGGCGTCGTCGGACTCAAGCCCACCTACGGACGGGTCTCCCGCTACGGCCTCGTCGCCTACGGCTCCAGCCTCGACCAGGTCGGGCCTATCACGCAGTCGGTTGCGGACGCTGCCCTGATGCTCCAGGTGATCGCGGGGCACGATCCGTGCGACAGCACGAGCGTCAGCGAAGAGATCGCCCCTGTGGAAGACTACCTGTCGAAGCTGAACGAGCCCGTCGAGCGGTTGCGGATCGGCGTTGCCTCCGCTTTCAACGCCGGCGCGGACCCTGCGGTCCGTCAGGCGATCGACGAGGCGATCGATGGGTATCGCCGGGCGGGGGCACAGATCGTCGAGCTGGCGATGCCACACCTGGATTACGCCATCGCGGCCTACTATGTCATCGCGACCGCCGAGGCGTCGAGCAATCTGGCCCGCTACGACGGCGTCCACTATGGCCATCGCACGAAGGACCCCGCCGACTACGTCGAGGTGTATTCCAAGTCGCGTGAGGAGGCCCTGGGCAAAGAGGTCAAGCGTCGGATCATGCTCGGGACCTACGCGCTGTCGAGCGGCTATTACGACGCATATTATCTCAAGGCCCTCAAGGTGCGGAACCTGATCCGAGGCGATTTTGTCCGTGCTTTCGAGCGGTGCGACTGCATGATGATGCCGGTGGCGCCGATGACGGCGTTCCGGATCGGGGAAAAGACCGACGATCCGCTCAAGATGTACCTGGCGGACATCTACACAGTCGCGCTGAACCTCGCGGGCATCCCCGGGCTCAGCGTCCCGTGCGGTTTCGACGACGCCGGTATGCCGATCGGCCTGCAGGTGGTCGGGCCCGCCTTCAGCGAGGCGAAACTCCTGCGGATCGCCCGGATGCACGAGGCGCGAACGGATTGGCATGCGAGGAAGCCGGCCCTGGCTGGATGACGATCTATGAGCGACTTGACTTACAAAATCATCGTGGGCCTGGAGATCCACGTGCAGCTCAACACGCGGACGAAAATGTTCTGCGGCTGCGCGCTGGGCTTCGGGGAAGAGGCCAACAGCCGGGTGTGTCCGGTGTGTCTGGGGTTGCCGGGCGCGCTGCCGGTGATGAACGAGCAGGCGGTCGAGCACGCGATCCTGGCGGCGATGGCCCTCAACTGCGAAATCGCGGGCTTCACGAAGTGGGACCGCAAGAGCTACTACTATCCCGACCTGCCTAAGAACTACCAGATCAGCCAGTACGATCTGCCACTGGGCGGTCCCGGCTTCATCGAGATCCCCCTCGACGGCGGCAAGACCAAGCGAATCCGCATCCGCCGGGCCCACTTGGAGGAAGACGCGGGCAAGAACCTCCACACCGCTGGCTACCACTCCCAGGTGGACCTCAACCGCGCGGGGACGCCTCTGCTGGAGATCGTCACTGAGCCCGATTTGAACAGCGCCGAGCAGGTGCGGGCACTGGCGGTCGAATTGCAGCGGATCGTGCGGTACCTCGGGGTCTCCGAGGCCGACATGCAGAAGGGCCACATGCGGTTCGAGCCCAACGTGAACCTGGTCATCGAGCGGAGCGGCCGGCAGTTCAAGACCCCGATCGCGGAGGTCAAGAATCTCAACAGCTTCCGGGCCCTGGAGCGGAGCGTCGCCTACGAAGTGCAGAGGCAGCTCGACGACTTCCTCGAGACCGGTCGGACGATGCAGATGGGCAACAAGTCCACTCGCGGCTGGGACGATGTGAACGAAGTCACGGTTCTCCAGCGGGAGAAGGAAGAGGCCCACGACTATCGCTACTTTCCCGACCCGGACCTCGTGCCGGTGGTGCCTTCTGAGCCATGGTTGGCGAAGGTCCGCTCGCGGCTGTGCGAGCTCCCTGTGCAGCGGGAGGTTCGCTACGTGCAGGAGTACGGCCTGAGCGCGTACGACGCGGGAGTCCTGACCGCGGACCGCTCAACCGCCGATTTCTTCGAGCAGGCGGTGAAGCTGGGCGCCTCGGCCAAGCGGGTCTGCAACCTGCTCACGCAGTTGGGTCTCAAGCTGGCCAAGGACCGCGGATGCGACCTGGCGGGTCTGGGGTTGGAGCCTGTCGGCGTCGCGGATCTGGCCAAGATGATCGAGGCCGGGACGATCAGCGCCTCGGCGGGCAATACGATCCTGACTGCGATGGTCGAGACAGGCAAGAAGCCCGAGGCTTTGGCGCAGGAATTGAACCTGATCCAGAAGAGCGACGTGGGCGAACTCGAACGGATACTGGATCAGGTCCTTGCGGAGAATGAGGCATCGGTCAAGGAGATCACCACCAACGGCAAGAAAGCCCAGAAGGCCAGGGGCTTCCTCATGGGCCAGGTGATGCAGAAAACCAGGGGCCAGGCCAATCCGAAAATCGTGGCCGAGCTGCTGGGCAAGAAGCTGGGCTCGTAGGATCGAAAGGGAGACTCCATGAAGGTCGCCAAGAGCATCAACGTAGCGAAGAAGCCTGTGAACGTCGAAGGAGCCAAGGGGGTAGGGGTCCGCGTCCTGATCTCCAAGGACGACGGCGCCCCGACGTTCGCGATGCGGATGTTCGAGCTCGAGCCCGGCGGCAACACCCCTCTGCACCGCCATCCGCACGAGCACGAGGTCTTCATCGTCGAAGGCTCCGGCGTCTTCGTCCACGAAGGCCAGAACCATTCGATCTCGAAAGAGGACGTCGTCTTCGTCCCCGGCAACGACCTGCACTGCTTCCAGAACACCAGCGACTCGACCCTGCGTTTCCTCTGCCTGGTCCCGCTGTCGGGCGCCTGACTCGACTTCTCTTTTCTCCGGCGTGCGACCAGATGTTGTGACCTGTGACCGGCCTCTGTCATGCTGAACGCAGTGAAGCATCCGGCGTGGGCACCATGGCGTGCACCGGTTAGTGTCGTGAGCCAGATCCTTCGCTGTCGCTCAGGATGACAGAAGACGCGATCTGATCTTCATTCGCCCAAGAGCAACCGGCCGGCGCCGGGACTGCTTGAGACAGCCACGACGCCGACCGGCGTCAAATCATCAATTGTCAATCATCGATAGTCGATGATCATTTCGCTCTCTTGCCCACGGCTTCGCGTTCGCCCTGGCCCGTGATGAACGCGCCTTTCAGCGTGTCGCCCTCGACCTTGCCTTTGAACTCCATCTTGAATTCCCGGTCGTTGAAGGTCCGCGTGATCGTGAAGGTCACGTCGTTGCCGTTGACTTTCAGGTCCGAGACCGGCGTCTCTTCGTCCCGCATCGTGTAGGCGCCGGTCATGTCCGGCTTGATCGTCAGCGTGCTGGTCCGCGTTCCCTGCTGGGTCTCGCGTGTGAACTCCCATTTGCCGACGGCGCCCGATGCGGCGGCAGCGGGCGAGGCCTCCTGCATCTTCTTGCCTTTGATGGCGTTGGTGCCCCGCTCGGAACTGCTCTGCCCGGTGAGGACGCCGTTCTGGACCTTGAGCTTGTAGTCGATGACGAAGGTCTGATCGCCGAAGCCCAGTTCCAGTGCGTAGGTCATCTGGTCGCCTTCAAACTTGAAGTTCTTGACAGGGCTTTCGCCGCCGAAGAACTCCTGGCGGGCGGTCAGGTCGGGGTACACCGTCAGCATCGATTGCCTGGCTCCCTGCTCGCTCTCGGTCGTCAGCTCCCACTTGCCGATGACCGCGGCGCCCACGCGCGTGCCGGCGACCGGGATGTCGCCCATGTCGCTCTTGGAGGCGCCGGTCAGCTTGTCGCCCTGGGCAACGCCCTCGAAGGCCATCTTGAACTCGCGATCATTGAACTTCACCGTCCGATCGAAGGTGATCTTGGCGCCGTCGATCTTGACGTTGGCGATCGTGCTCTCGCCCATCTGGCTGTCCCACTTGGCGTCCAGTTTGCCGTCGGGCTTCTCGGAGACGATCAGCTTGGCGGTGACGTCGCGATCGCCGATCGCATAGGACAGGTCCCACACGCCGAGGGGAGGCGCCTTGGGCTTGATCTTCGTGCCGTTGGCGGGGAAGTCGCCGTTGTCGCTGGACAGCGTGCCGGTCAGTTTGCCGTCTTTCAGAGCGCCGGCGTAGTCGAGCGTGAACTCGTTGTCCCCCCAGCGGACGGTCCGTACGAAGGTGAGCTTCTGGCCATCGAACTTGACATTGGACAGATCCTCCCGGCCCCATTTGCCGGAGTAGGTCCCGTCGGCCTTCTTCGCGACGGTTAGCGTGGCGAAGCTCTGCCGCCCGCCGAACTCCATCGCCATGTCCCAATCGCCTGTGATGTCCTCGGCGGCATACGCCTGCGGTATGCCCAGCACCAGCACAAAGCCGAGAATCGCAAGCAGGTGTCCGGTCGCATTTCTGTGGTTTCTCGCCTGACGCATGACATGTCCTCCTAAAATGATGTTGTCTCGACGGCACCTACGTCTGTCTCTCGGGTGACAATTGCCCCCGCAGGCAACGCACGACATTCTCTCTGGATACCGCCAAACCGAAATCCATCATAGCCGGGGGTCGGATGAATACAAGGATTTCACAAGGGATTTTTGCCCAGGCCGAGCAAACCCGCGATCTTATTCGCCATTTTGCGATGTCATTTGGCGGACTTGTCGCGGATCTTGCTTTCGGTGCCGGCGATGAGTCGCTTGACGTTCTCGCGGTGGCGGACGATGACCATGGTCGGGATGGCGACCGCTGCGATCAGGAGCGGCCAGAGCGACGAAGCGGTCCAGGCCGGGACGATCACGATGCCGGCCAGCAGAGCAACGGGGAAAGCGACCGCTCCGCAGATCGAAGCCAAAGAGACATACCGCCAGATCAGCACGACCGCTACCCATACGAGCAGGGCGACCAGGCCAGGGATAGTGAAGTAGGGCCAGAGCCCCAGGGTCACGCCGAAGCTCGTGGCGACGCCTTTGCCGCCTTTGAAGCCCAGCGTCACCGGGTATACGTGCCCAAGGATGGCCGCGATGCCGACCGTCAGCCAGAGGGCCAGCGTAGCGGGACTGTCCGGCCTGCCTGCGACTGCCGGAAACGCGACCATCGGGATGAAACCCTTGAGCACATCGAGGGCAAAGCAGATATAGCCCCACCTGCGACCGAGGGCCCTCGCCAGGTTCGTCGCGCCGATATTCCCCGAGCCGATGGTGCGTAAGTCTTTGCCGTGGGCCCGCGCGATGAGGAAGGCGAAGGGCACCGAGCCCAGCAGATGCGCGACCACGATGAAAATCCCGTATGTCACAGGCGTTTCTTCCTTTCCTGGGTTCTTTCATACACGCCGAGCAGTTCGTTGGCAACCCGGCGGATGGAAATCTTCTCGGCCAGTTTGTCCTGGGCAATCGCTTGGGCGGCTTTGCGAAGATTCTCGGGGACCGTGAAATAACGAATGGCTTCCGCCAGCGCCGGGATATTGTAGGGCGAGTCGACGACAATGCCGTGCCGACCATCCGTGAAATGATCCGCCGCGCCGTTGAAGCGGGTCGTGACGACGGGTTTGCCCCCCGCGAGGGTTTCGAGAATGAACCGGCTCGACGGGTCGTAGAAGGTCGGCAGGATGCCCACATCCGCTGCCGCGATGGCGTTCTGGACCTGATTCAGCGGGCCGAGAAAGACGACGCGGTCCTCCACCCCGAGCCGGCGGGCCAGTCGCTGGGGGCCGTCGATTCTCCCCTCGCCGACAACGGCCAGACGGGCGGAGCTTTCGGTCATCGCCAGAGCCTGGATGAGCCGGTCCAGGCCTTTGAGACGAAAGTTGTGAGCCGCGAACAGGAATACGACGGATTTGTTCTGCGGCGCACTGACGATTCGCGATCGAAGCGTTTGCGCTCCGATCGGATCGACCTTGCGGTCTGTGGCGACGCCGTTGAGGGTCAGGACGATGCGCTCGGGACGGGTCCCGTAATGCCGACGGAGTTGCTCGACGACATACTGTGACAGGGCGGCGACCATCGGATCCTTCGACCCCTGGCAGAGCCGACGCTCCGCTCGCAGCAATTCCATGCGGCGGCGGTTGACACACGCGGTCAGCTTCTTGAAGAGCCGGACGGGTGGGTTCGCGTAGCTGGCCGCGTTGCGCAGCAGGGCCTCGGCGTAGGTCCCGCCTCGCGGCTGATACAGATCCGCGAAGTCGAAGGGCAGGACGCTGTGGACGATGTCGTAATGGCTCTGTGCGAGATGTCTCTGGATCGCGGTCCCGAACGTCGCGAGGGACACTCGTTTGCCCGGGAGGTCCTGGCAAAGGATGTGGGTGTTCGCGCCGCCGGCGGCGCCTTTGGCGGCCAGGAGATGGACCTCCAGACCCAGGGCCGACAAGGCGTCGGCGACCTCGGAGATGGACCGCTCGGCCCCGCCGAGGGCGACGTCGGTTCGCTCGATGATGATGGCGACCTTCTTGACCATTCAGCGTCCGTCCTCCGCGCGTTCGAGAAAGGGCGGCACGGCTCCATGCTTGACGTTGTGACGCGACATGCTCGCGGTCTTTCGCTGCACGGCTCGAATCAATGACTTGTCTTTCGGCGAGAGCTTCTCGCGACCGATGTACGCGAGATAGAACCGCATTCGATCGGTTCGTGTGAAATGTCTGGCCGGGCAGGAATAGTGGAGCTGCGCGAGATCTTTGATCTGGAACCGCCTCTGGAGAAGGGGACGCGAGGCCCTCGCCAGGTCGATCAGGCAGAACTCGCCTGAGTCGGAGCAGAAGATGTGGGCCATGTACAGGTCCCGATGTCGCCGGCCGGTCGCGTGGAACCGCCGGATGAAGTCCGCGAGCCGGCGGACAAAGCCCCGTCGGGCCCGCAGCGAGGCAGGGGTCTTTCGGCCGGCAAAGCAGGCCGGCAGTCTGCGTTCCAGCGACTGCGAGTCGCGGATCTCTTCGGTCATCAGGAAGCTCTTCCGTTCGAAGATGCGTCCCCACTGCTGTCCCCAGGCGACGACGCGCGGCACGCCCACCCCGGCGGCCGCGAGGTCCTCGATGGCCTCTCGTTCGGCGGACGCAAAGGACTTGCGCCCCCCGTGACAGAACCAGTTGCGGATTTGCCCGAGGATCGGCGGCCGGTCGTAGCGTTTCAGGAAGATCTTCACCGGCGTCCGCGAACCCGCGGGCGCTGCTGCGAACTGCACGCGCCGCCGGAACCGGCCGATGTTGAGCTTGACGAGATCGCGACCCGACTCGAATGCGAAGACTGCGTCGAGCGAAGTCAACCCGAGTTGGGCGAACGCCTCCGCGAACGGTTCGGCCACGAAAAAGACCGTCGCATCACTCGCGGAATTGGGTCGGCCTTCGGGATGTGCGCGGGTCGGCGTCATCGTTCATTCAGGAAGTAGTCCGAAATCACGCCCATGAATCGATTGTACTTGATTGCGTAGTGCGACAGACCTTGTTCGCAGAACCGCTTGGAGTACTCCGCGTCCTGCTTGCGAATCGCGGGGGCCGCCTGCTCCCACGCGGCCTCGTCCATCTGCAGGATCTCCTGGACTTTGCCCCGGTAGAATTCCGCCACCGGGAGCGCCGAGTGCGCGTTGACGAACCAGGGCATGATCCGCCCGATCTTCTTGAGCAGGAAGCTGTGCTCGGGACTGAATTCGAGGCACGACTCGTCGGTGAAGTTCTTGAGCCGCTCCATCTTCTCTTCGTTGATGAACCCGCCCTCGACGCTGATCTCGTGGGCCCGCGTGCCGGGGAAGGGGAAGAAGTAGGTCCAGCGGAACCGCCCCGGCCTGGCCTGGCCCAAGAGACGCACGGTATCGAGCACGTCCTCGCGGCCCTCGTGCGGAAAGCCGATGATGATGAAGACCGAGCTGTGCATGCCGTGACGCTCCACGGCGGCGATGGCCTCGACGATGGCTTCGTTGGTCATGTGGCGGTTGAGGATCGTCTTGCGGACCTTGGGGCTGCCCGATTCGAGGCCGAACTTCACGATCCGGCAGTTCGCCTGAGCCAGGCAGGCCGCCAATTCGTCGTCGAAGAAGCCCACGTGGGCGTTGACCACGAACGGAAGGTCCGTGACCTTTCGGTACTCTTTGCAGAACTCCCTCACGTACGCCTTGTCGAACGTGAACAGGTCGTCGTCGAAGATGAACATGCGGATGTTGTGATAGTTCGCCAGCAGGTAGCGGATCTCGTCGATCATCTGTCCGATGTCGAACCGGCGGATGTAGTGCAGGTCTTTGAAGCTGCACTTGAGGTCCTGGCGGTACGACTCGACCATCACGTGGTTGAAGCAGTAGGTGCACGAGAAGGGACATCCGCGGGACGCCATCAGGCCGACCCAACCTTGCTTGGCGTCGATCAGTCGCTGGAAGTCCATGCACTCGTAGTCCTTCAGCGGCAGCTTCGTCAGTTCCGGAAGCGGGCCGACGGGATTGATTCGAAAGTTTGAAGTTTGAAGTTTGAAGTTTGAAGCAAGAGGAGTCTCATCCCCCTTTGGCACCGCGTAGGCGAGGTTCGGGACATCCTCGACGCTTTCGCCTCGCGCGAGCCGGTTCACGAACTCGAGGAACGCGTCCTCGCACTCGCCGCGAAAGGCATAGTCGAACAGACCGGTGGCGAGGATCTGTTCGGTGTTCGAGAGGGTATGGACGCCGCCGATCACGAAGGGGACGGTGGACTTTCGCCGGGCCCACTTCGCGAGCATTTCCGTATAGGGCCATTGATTCGTGACGACCGAGAACGCCAGAATGTCGGGCTTCTCCCTTGCGATCCGCTCGACGAACTGCTGCTCGCTCGGCAGCGGCTCCAGTTCCTCGCAGAGCTGCCAGAATCCGACCTCGTGTCCGGCGCGTTTGAGGATCGCGGCCATGTGGGCGACGCCGTAGTTGAAGCCCACCTGCGAGTCCGTCGAAGGGTATATGAAGAGAATTCTCATCCCTAAATCGGGGCAAGGGCGCCCGGCTCCTATGGCTTGCTGATTCCCCGGCTGGAATTGCTGTTTGCGGATCGGGATGCGCGGATCTCCTGGACCGCCGGTTTAAGTGGTTCCGGCGTCCGCTGGGCCCGTTCCTGCATGACCCTGGCGACCACCTCGCTCACGTCGACGTGCTGCGAATCGGCAAGCGTATTGACGTGCACGATCCGGCAGTCGGTGTCTCCGCACGCGCTCCACCGGCGGATGAAGTTGTTGTTGTTGCTCCCGGCGAAGATCGTCAGCGTCGGCGCCCGGACGGCCGCCGCGATGTGCTGACAGGCGGAATCGTAGCCGATGTATTCGTCGCTGTGGGCGATGAGGGAGGCCATTTCACCGATGCCGCACTCGATTGCGATGACCCCGTGCGACACCGAAGGCGCCGCGGCAGCCATCGAAGTCTGTACCCCAGGGACTCCCTGCTCGTTCATGTCTCCCATCAGGAGACCGCAGCGTTCCTCTTCGTCGGCGCCGAATCCGCGGTCCAGGACGACCACCGTGCCGGGGACGGCGACGAGGGCCCGCAGGAGCCGTTTTTCGAACTCCAGTCCGACGCGTTTCCTGGGGTTCTGTCCAACCCCCAGGTTCATCGCGACCACGCGCCGCGCTCCGGCGGTCCGCAGGGCGTCGATCTTCGCCTTGCCCGAACTGTTCGTCGCGGAGGGAATCCAGACCGCAGGGTAGGCGAAATCCGGGGTCCCGAAAACCCCGTTGATCCATTCGTTCGTCCATTCCGCCATGCAGTGGCCGTTGGCGGTGAGCACGTGGTCCCGCGTGTTGAAGAACAGGTAGTTGTCCGCATGCATCACAGGCAGCACGCCGAGCTGTGTGATCCGCGAATCCGGATCGATGACGAGCGTGTCCTGCTCGCCGTCGGCCAGTTCCTGCTGCAGGATGTCCAGGGTCGCGTGCCAACTGGCGAACCGCTCGAAGAGCCCGCCGCGACGCGCGTAGCTCAGCTCGCGAATCCGCACGTCGGGATTGCCGCCGAAAAGCTCTTCCAGCTTGCGGTTGCCGATGACGACGATATCCGTCTCGGGAAACAGCCGACGCAGTCGCTGGATCATGACGCTCAGGATTGCGACGTCGGCCCCGATGGTCACGCGGGAGAGCAGGACGATCCGGCGGGGGGGCTTTGCCGGGTCGCGGCGATGCTGGCGGGTGTGCGTGGCGACGGCGCGTCGCAGAAGTTCCTCAGGCGACGCGACGCCGAAGTCGGTGAGCCTGGCGTCGAGGCTCTTGCCGGCCGGGACGGTTCGACAGAAGGAGATCACCTGGCACATGACCCGGCTGTACACCTCGACCGGCAGGTCCTCGAAGTCGTCGCAGAGTTTCTCGACGATGATCTCGAACAGGGCCGCAGATGCAACGTTGGCCGTCTCGTCCCGGGAATGGAAGGTCGCCATCTGGCAGAGCAGGTCGATGTACTCCGCCACGTACAGGCCGCTCTGAAAATGCTTGTCGATGAACGAAAAGGCGATCTGTCGGGCGAGAAGGTGCAGTTCGCCCAGGTCGGCCTTGCCGTCTCGGAGTCGATGCCATCGTTTTCTGTAGATCGAAGGATCCATGCTATCTAAGCGTCTTTGCAAGCCGTTCGGCGGCCTCCACGACCTCCGCCGGCCGGATTTGTCTCATGCACTCATGCTGCCTGGGGCAGACCTTCTTATGACAGGGCGAGCACTCCAGCTCTTTCCGCACGACCGCCGTACGCTCCAGGTTCGCGGCGGTGTACCGCGGATCGGTCGAGCCCATGATCACCACCGTCGGAACGTCGAAGGCCACCGCGTAATGGCGGGGGCCCGTGTCGTTGGTAACGAACAAATTGCACCGCTTCACGAGCGGCTTGAGCATCTCCAGGTCGACCCGCGCGTCGATCATCTCGACCTGCGCCCGGGCCAGGATATCCTCTATGATACCTTCTTCGCCCGGTCCTGAGAAGAGAATGATCTTGGCGTCGAACGCCTTTCGGCACAGCGAGGCCAGTTCCGCGAAATACTCCGGCGGCCAGCACTTGGAGGAGCCGAAGCTGGCCCCGGGATTGAGACCGATAAGAAAGTCGCTGTCTGCGACGCCGTAGCGGGCCAGGAGCGAATCTCCGCGTTTCTGCAGGTCTTGGCCGACGAAAAGGGTGGGCCTGGGCCGCTCGGGAATATCCAGGTCGAGCCAGCGGCAGATCTCCAGATAGTATTCGCCCATGGGAATCGGGACCGTCGTCCCGTTGCGCGAGGGGGATGGGCCGCCCGCCAGCAGGAGGTTCCGCCATTGGCGGCGGTAGCCGTAGATCTTCCGAACGCCGCTCAGTCGCAGGGTCAGCGCCGATCGAATCGAGTTGGTCAGCAGGATGGCGGCGTCGGGCGACAGGGCTCGAAGCTGTTTCTGCATCCGTAGAAAGCCCGCCCAGGTCTTGTCGCTGGCGTCCACCACTTCGTCGAACCAGGGGCCGTCGCGTACGATCCCCTGGGCGCTCTTCTTCATCACGCCGACGATTCTGGCCTGCGGCAGGTTCCTGCGCAAGCAGTCGAAGACGGGAGTCGCCATCACCACGTCCCCCACCCAGTTCGGGCAGCGAATCGCCAAGGTTTGAACGTTCGCAAGCTTCGATGCCATCGTCTAGCGGCGCCCGTGCATCACATAGAAGGTCAGGGCCATCATCTGCAGCACCGCGCCGAAGCCCAGAGACACGAGGACGTTGTCGTTCTGGCGGGTCGTGCCCATGAGGAACCAGACCGCCATCAGCAGACAGAAGGGGACGAAGACCTGGAGAATGCCTGCGATCAGCCGCAGCAGAGAAAATTCGGCGGTGAACATCTCGTCTTTCCGCAGGCCTCGCAACTGTTCGAGGATGCCCGCGAGGAGCTGTTCGGCCTTTGCGCCGGCCGCGGGAGAGGGTTGCCCCTGCGACTTCTGTCTCTCTGTTTCTTGCGATGCGTATTCTTCCACCATCGAGAGGATCTCCACAGACTTGGCGGACAACGTTTCCTCCTGATTTGTCGGTGACGCCGGCATGGGGCGGCTCTCCTGAACAGAACGATGGTATTTCTTCACGATGTTGACGGCTTCTCTCATGTTCACGGCCACGTGGTCCGGCCGGCTTCTCTCCGGGTAGCCATACTCCGATCGAGCCGTGCTGACCAGAATAGTCCTGCATCCCGCGCTGCGACCGGCTTCGATGTCCCGCTCGGCGTCGCCGATCATCCAGGACTTCGCCAGGTCGATCTCCATCTCGCGGGCTGCGGCCAGGAGCATGCCGGGCTTGGGCTTGCGCAGATCGCTGTCCTTGCGGTACTGCTCGACCACGCCGTCCGGATGGTAGGGGCAGTAGTAGACCTTGTCGAGCGTCGCCCCTTTGGCGGCCAGCATCTCGCGAAGGCGTTCGTGGATCTTCTCCAGCATCTCCTCGGTCACGATGCCTCTGGCGACGCCCGACTGGTTCGACACGACGACCGTCTTGTAGCCCAGGCCGTGCAGCTCTCTCAGGGCCTCGGCGGCCCCCTCCAGCAGTTGCACCTGATCGGGGTGGTTGAGATACCCGGGATCATTGATCAGCGTGCCGTCGCGATCGAAAAATACCGCCGTATTCGACATAGCATTCCATTTCGGACTTGTGATTGTTGACTTCGGATTTCTGCTCCGCCAATCAACAATCACACATCAACAATCAACCTTCCCTGCCCAGCTCCTGCTCCACCAGATCACAGATGATATGGTACGCCAATTGGTGGATCTCCTGGCTGCGGGCGGTCACCGCCGCCTCGGCGCACAGGCACAGATCGGACATCGCCTGGAGCTTGCTGTCGATCCGTCCGGTGAAGGCCAGCACGCGCGCGCCTTTGCGTTTGGCCGCGTCGGCCGCCTTCAACACGTTGGGCGAGGTCCCGCTCGTCGAGAACGCCCAGAGGATGTCCCCCGGCCGCACGAGGGCTTCGACCTGGCGGGAGAAGACGCTCTGGTAATCGTAGTCGTTGCCGATGCAGGTCAGGACGGAGGTGTCCGTGGACAGCGCGACCGCCGGCAGAGGCCTTCGTTCCATGCGGAAGCGCCCCACGAATTCGCCTGCGATGTGCTGGGCGTCGGCGGCCGAACCGCCGTTGCCGCACAGGTACAGGGTGCCGCCGTTTCGCTGCGATTGCACGATCGCCTGCGCCATCGCGACGACGGTTCCGATTCCGTGGGACTCGAACGCCTTGAGCATCGCCCGATGCGTTTGAACCGCCTCTCGGATTCTTGCGTGATCGGTCATGCCTGGGACTCACCGGCCTGGATGGCCTTCATCTTTTCGATCGTGGCGGTCGAGCTCTTGCCCTGCACCAGCGGTGCGAGCATCACCTTGCCCCCGTAGGACTCGACGAAGTCGGATCCCACGACGCCGCCCTTGGTGCCCCAGTCGGCGCCCTTGATCAGCACATCGGGCTTGACCTTCTTGACCAGTCCCAGCACGCTGGGATCGTCGAAGATCGTGATGAAGTCCACCGTCTCCAGGCCCGAGAGGACCGCCGCCCGGTCGAGTTGGCTGTTGATCGGCCGCTCGGGGCCCTTGAGAGTCCGCACGGAGCTGTCGCTGTTGAGCCCGACGACGACGACGTCGCCCTGGGCCTTGCAGAACCGCAGGTATTCGATGTGTCCGCGATGGATCACGTCGAAGCAGCCGTTGGTGAAGACGATGGTCTGGCCGCGACTCTTCCGCCAGTTGAGCTCCTCCATCAGCGAGTCGATGGAGCGGAGTTTGACGTTGCGGGCCCCGTACTGGTCGGCGATCTCGTGGATCATCTCGGACGCGGTGACCGGCGCCGCGCCGAACCGTTCGACCTCGATCCCGGCGGCGATATTGGCCAGGTGTGCCGCAGTCAGGTAGTCGCTCTCGGCCGCCAGGCTTACCGCCAGGGTGGCCAGGACAACGTCGCCCGCGCCGGTCACATCGTAGACGTTCCTGGCTCTGGCGGGAATCATCTCGCGAATCTCTCCCGCCGACAGATAGGCGCCGTCCTTGTCCAGAGTGATCACGACTGCGTCGAGGCAGAGCGACTCGGCCAGTTGCCGGGCGGCCTTGGCCGCATCGTTCGGCGTATGGACCTCGAACCCGACGACTGTGGATGCGTCGCACCGGTTGGGCGTCAGAAGGGTCGCGCCGGTGTACTTGCTGTAGTCCTGGTTGTGGGTCGGATCGATGAGAACTCGCAGTCCGGCCTCCTTGGCCAGACGGATCATTTCCTTGCAGACCGCTGGGGAGAGCAGGCCCTTGTCGAAGTCCTGAAGGCAGACGATGTCCGCCTGGTCAAGGGCTTGGCGGTACTTGCCCATCACCTCCTGGCAGATGGCCTCGGGCATCGGATCGGCGCACTCCTGGTCGATTCGCATGAGTTGCTGGCGGTGGCGGTGCTGGGCCAGGCCGATCAGCCTCTGCTTGGTCGTGGTGGGGCGCTCCGGCGCCTCGACGAGACCCGAGAGGTCGGCCCTGATCGCGGTCAACTGTTTCTTGAGCAGGTCTCCGTTGGCGTCCTGGCCCAGGACGCCGACGCACACGGGAACAGCCCCCAGCGCTGCGATGTCGGCCGCCACGGAGGCCGCGCCGCCGCAGCGGGATTCGGTCTCGGTCACCTTCAGGACCGGCACCGGCGCCTCCGGGCTGATGCGAACGGCGTCGCCGAAGATGTAGACGTCGAGCATGAAGTCGCCGACGACGAGAATCTTCGGGGCGCCGAGATTCCCGATTGTCTTGAGCAGTCGTTCGTACATGACGGGCCACCTGGTCCTAACGTTAGCGGATTTCGAGCACTCACTCAGGACGTGGTATTCTACCGCCCAGGACGCGGTCGATCAAGGCCGTGAGCAATTCCTCCCCGGCTGTGATTTGCAGGTCGATGGCCAGGCAGGCCAAGGGAGGGCCTTGCTGCGGCAGCTCGGACGGCTCGATCTTGGTCCAGTCTTTCTGCGTTGTTAGAACCAAGGCGGCATCCAGGCTTCGCGCCTGGTCCTGGACCGCCTTCAGGTCTTGCGGCGTATACCGATAGTGGTCGTCGAAAGCCCTGGTTCCTACGAGGGTGGCTCCCAGTTGAGAGACGGTCCGAGAAAAGGCCTGTGGATTGCCGATCCCGCAGAACGCGAAAATTCGTTTGCCTCGCAACTGGTCGAGGGGGATTCCCGCCCCTGTGGCTGTTCGGACCGCGACGGGTGCATGAACCGACCTGGCGATCACCAGATTGCGATTGATCCGGCGGATTTCCTCTTCGATCCGAGCGATCGCTTCGTCGGCGACTTGATCGCAACGGGTCAGGAGCGCGGCGTGGGCCCGTTTCAACCCGGTGAGGGGTTCCCGCAATAGTCCGGCCGGCAGGACCCGGCCGTAGCCGCAGGGATTCGTCGCGTCGATGGCAATGATGTCCAAGTCCCTGGCGAGTCGGCGGTGCTGAAACCCGTCGTCCATCACGAGCACTTGCGCCCCGTGGCTTTGAATCGCTTCCGCGGCGCCGGCCACTCGGTCCGGATTGACCACGACCGGCACATCGGGGCACTGGGCCGCCAGCAGGGCAGGTTCGTCGGATAATTTGCCTTTTTGCGTCCTGTAGCCTCGGGTGAGGATCGCGCATCCGAGCCCTTTTTCACGCACGTGCCGACACAGCCAGACGACCAGAGGCGTTTTGCCGGTGCCGCCGGTCGTCAGATTGCCGATGCAGATGACGGGAACACCAGCGTGATGGGCCCGCAGCACACGACGATCGTACAGACCATTGCGGGCACGCACGATCAGTTCATAGCCAAGCGAACTGACGCGTAGCAGAAACCTCGCGATGCGAGCGCGTGCGTCCCTGCGCCGGCCCGAAAGGATCGCCTTGAACTGGTCCTGGTCGAACGGCATGATCGGAAGTGTTAACCGAGAACCCCGGGTCGGTCAAGACTCGCCGCGGTTTTGCCGTCGGCAATCGGATCAGATCGAAATGCGGCTCCTGGTTTTGACAGAAGGCCAGGATGATGTATAATGTTGGTGTATATGGTGCATGAGGTGTCGCATGGTACGAACGCAAATCTATCTGACGAAGCATCAACGCGACGAGTTGGCCGGTATCGCCAGGACGCTCGGGAAGAAGCAGAGCGAGGTCATCAGAGAGGCGATCGATCAGTTCATCGATCAGGCGGGCAGTAGTCGCAGAGATTCGGTGTTGCGTGAAACGGCCGGCATCTGGAGGGATCGCACGGATCTTCCCGACTTCAGAGCCGTCCGGGCCGAATGGGACAGGGACCCGTCATGACAAGGCCGATTCTCCTGGATACTGATGTCCTTGTCGATTTCCTTCGGGGTCATCCCGAGGCGGTGGCCTTCGTCAACGCCGGCAGCGATCGCATCATTCTGTCATCTATCGTTGTCGCGGAACTGTATGTCGGGGTGAAGGGCGAAGCGGAATATGCGGCCCTGGAAGACTTCGTTTCTCTCTTTCGTGTCGTCTCTGTGTGCGCCGAGATCGGGAAGGCCGGAGGTCTCTACAAGCGAGACTACGCCAAGTCCCACGGCGTCGGTCTGGCGGATGCCCTCCTGGCGGCTACCGCCGAGGCCGAAAACGCAGAATTGAAGACCCTCAACATCAGGCACTACTCCATGCTGAAGGATCTCAGACCCGCCTACACCAAATAGTCGGCGTGGCCCGACGCCACAACTGACGGATACCCGACGACTCTTCTTGCCTCCCCCAATTGCGGATCACACCGACAAGATCGAGTGATGAGCTCGTGCCAATCCTCTTCAGACCGTGACCAGCATGGGACTGGCCACGGCCTTGGCCTTCTGCGGGCCCAGGAGCAGTTCGATCAGTTTCAAGGCGAACTCGATGGCGTTGGCGGGGCCCTGGCTGGTCACGCAGTGGCCGTCGACGACGACCCGCTCGTCGCGAGCCAGCGTGGGGCTGATCTCACTGCGCATCGAGGGGTAGCAGGTCGCTTTGATTCCGTCCAGGAGCCCGTGCGGCAGCAGGGCGACCACCGGCGAGGCGCAGATCGCTCCGTACAGCCGGCCCGAGGCCTTCTGCTTCTTGAGCATGTCGATCAGCGCCGCCGAGTCCCGCAGATGCTCCGCGCCGGGCATTCCGCCGGGCAAGGCGATGCAGTCGTAGGTCTGATTCTTGCAGTCTGCGATCAACATGTCGGCGACCAGCTTGACGCCGCGACTGGCCGTCACCTGGAGTTTGTCCACCGAGGCGACGGTGACATCCAGCCCGGCCCGCCGGAGCGTGTCGATGAGGCAGACCGCTTCGATTTCTTCCGTTCCGTCGGCGATGGGGACGAGGACCTTATTGACCTTATTGACCATATTGACCTCACTGACGATTGTGAAGCGCGAAACGGGCGGACCCGTCGCTTCACGCTTCACGAGGTGCGTTTCACGTTCCGCGGATCTTCCTGATGATTTCATCCGCCATTTCGCTGGTGCCGACCGCCGTCGGATCGTCGCGATTGTCCTTCATGTCGTAGGTGACTTTGCGGCCCTCGGCGATCGTCTCGGCGACTGCCTTTTCCAGACGATCCGCCTCGGCGGTCTTGCCCAGGTGGCGGAGCATGAGCACGCCGCTGAGGATCAGCGCGGTCGGGTTGACTTTGTTCAGGCCCTTGTACTTGGGCGCGCTGCCGTGCGTGGCTTCGAAGGTCGCGCCCTTTTCGCCGATGTTGGCGCCGGGCGCGACGCCCAGCCCGCCGACCAGTCCGGCGCACAGGTCGCTGACGATGTCGCCGTAGAGGTTGGGCAGCACGAGCACGTCGTACAACTCGGGCTTCTGCACGAGCTGCATGCACATGTTGTCGACGATGCGGTCCTCGAATTCGATGTCGGGATACTTCTTGGCGACCTCCCGGCTGACCTCCAGCCACAGGCCGTCGGAGAATTTCATGATGTTGGCCTTGTGGACGCTGGTGACCTTCCTGCGGCCGTTCTTGCGTGCGTACTCGAAGGCGAATCGCACGATCCGTTCGGTGCCGGCCACGGAAATCGGCTTGATGCTGATCCCGGCGTCCGGACCGATGCGTTTCTTGCTGTGCTTGTTCAGCCAGTCGATCAGTTCGAGCGTGTCGTTCTGGCCTTTCTGGTACTCGATCCCGGCGTAGAGGTCCTCGGTGTTCTCGCGGACGAGCACCAGGTCGATGTCGTCGTACTTGCTGCGGACGCCCTTGTAGCTCTTGCAGGGGCGCAGGCAGGCGTAGAGGTCCAGGCTCTGACGCAGGTACACGTTGATGCTGCGAAAGCCCGTCCCGACGGGGGTTGTGATCGGCGCCTTCAGCGCGACGCCGTTCTTTTTGACGGACTCGATCGTCGCATCGGGCAGAGGCGTGCCCAGCCTCTCCATCACGTCCACGCCCGCCTCCGCGAGTTCCCAGTGGATATCAGCCCCGGTGGCGTCGATGCACCTGCGGGCGGCCTCTGCGATCTCCGGCCCAATGCCGTCTCCGGTAATCAGCGTTACGTTCGTCATCTCCAGACTCCTTCAAAACCGTCATGCTACCGCCAAGACGTCCGCCGGTCAACCGTTGCAGCGACCTCGTTTTCCCGTCTCCTTGTGACGCAATGGGCGTTCGCTGCCTCTTACTGGGAGAGCCCTCCTGGGAGGACTCGGAAAGAGCCGTTGTGTTGGACACGCAACACGGTACAATCGGGACCGGCCCGCCGGGTGCGGAGCACGAGTGCAGGATGCGTCGGATCGCAAGATTGGTGAGGCAGAGAAAATGAGAATCCAAGGTGGAATGAATGGACGCGACATGGCGTCGGTCAGACTGGCTCTGTTGAGCGTTATTGCCGGGGCCCTTTTCGTGGTGGCAGGCTGCGCGCATGAGAAGGCCTACAAACGCGGGGACCGGCTCTCGCGCGAGGGGCAGTACGACCAGGCCGTCGCGGAACTGGAGGCTGCGATCCGGCTGGCCGAGGACAAGAACAGCGACAAGGCCGCCGCGAAATACCGCAAGCGACTGGAGCAGGTGAAACTTGAAGCGGGACGGTTCTACCATCGCGAGGCCCAGATCCGCTTCGATCGTGCGGACCTCGGCGGGGCCAAGGACGCCATCGATCGAGCCATCCAGTTCTGTCCCCTGGACCCGACGTACGGTCCGCTCCGCCAGCGCGTCGTCCAGGCGATCTCCGAGGCGGAGAAGGTCCGCGCCGATGCGCTTTCTCTGGCTGAAGAACGCCAATGGCAGGCCGCGGTGCAGCGGATGAACGAGGCGCTGGCCATGTACCGGACGATGCCCGGCGGCGACGCGGATCTCAAGCGGATCAAGGACCGTGCGTACCGCTACTACCTGGATCGGGCCGGCCAGCGGCTGAACGAGGGCGATCTCGCTCAGGCCGAATCCGAGGCTCAGGCGGCTCTGGTCTATCAGGATGGCTCCGAAGCCAAGACGATCCTGCGGACAGTGAAGGACCGGCGCGAGGCCGCGGTGCTGATCGAGAACGGACGCAAGCTCCTGCAGGAGGGACGAGCCGAAGAGGCGCTGGCCGCGCTCGAACGCGCCGCCAAGCTGCACGCGTCCCATCCGGAGATTTCGGGCCTGCTCCTACGGGCCAGGCAGGCCGTCTGCGATGGCTGGCTGGCGCAGGGACGGACCGCTGCGGAGGCTCATGACTATCCCCTGGCGATGCGACTGTTTCACAAGAGCCAGACCCTGCTCGACGGATACGGCGGCGTCGCCGCCCTGCTCGCGGACATGCGGTCCCGCCTGGCGGGCCTGCATTTGGAGGCCTCGAAGCAATACCTGCAGGACGGGGTTGCCGGCATTGCGACCTTCCACGCGGCGGCGGCTCTGGACTATCTGCCCGAGCTTTCCGACGCGCGCCGGCAATTGGGCGAATCTTCCGAGCAGGTTCGAAGGGATGTTGCTTACACGATTGCGTTCACAGGATTCAAGGCCACGCCCCAGCAGCAATCGTTGGGCGCGATCCTCGACGCGGCGGCCCTGGAACATCTCACGAAGACTCATCCGCCCAACGTGATGATCGTCGAGCGGATCGACTTGCAGGCCATTCTGGGCGAACAGGACCTCAGCAAGACTGATCGCATCGACCCGAAGTCCCGCGTCGCCACAGGGCAACTGCAGGGCGTCGGCGCCCTGATCGTCGGCCAGGTGCTCGACAGCAGGGTGGTTTCCGAGAACAAGCAGACCGGGTACGGCGAATCGACCTATCAGGACGGATACCGGCGGGAGCCCAATCCCGATTACGTTCATGCAGCCGAGCATCTCGACGCCGCGGTGGGACGTCTCGAACACGCGCGGCGGAGTCTGGCGGAGGCCGAGGAGCGGCTGGCCCGCATGCAGCGTCCGGGCCCGGTTACGCCGGAGGAGATGCAGCGAAGACGCCAGGCCGAGATCCGGGTGCATGAGGCCCGCGAGCGGCTGGTGCAGGCGGCCGCCGACGTCGGCGGCGCGAAGATGCGTCTGGCGTCGATTCCGCCGGAGGTGCTCGTGCCCAACATGGTCGTGCATCGCTATCCCATTGAGACGTTCACGTGGACCGCGAAGGTTTTGTGCATGGTCAAGATGCTCGACACCGTCACAGGCGAGGTGCTCATTGCCGAGCGGGTCGAAGGCCAGGCTCAGCATTCCGACCGCATGGTCCAGGCGGACCCCTATCGGAACGTGCCGGAGGATGCGCTGGTGCTTCCGAGCGAGTCCACGCTGATCGAAGGGGCCGCGAATTCCGCGATCGGAAAGCTCCGCCAGACGCTCAACCAGGCGTGCAGCAAGCACGGACAGCGGTTCCTCGTGCAGATGCAGCGGGCCCAGGCTGTGGGCGACGCGGTCACAGCCGTGGATGGCAGCATGAAGTATCTCTTCGCCTATCCGGGCGGCGATCCCCAGGCCAAAGCGATGATCGAGTGCATCCGCACATATCTGGCGGACGAGGACGGCCTGATCGACGTTCAGGCTCTGCTGCGAAATCAATGTCACGTTCTTCCGTGAAGCGAGGTGTTTGTGAGAAGACATGGTGTGCGTGGTCTGCTGCTCGGTGCGATGGTTCTGATTGCAGGCGGGGCATTTGCCGTCGAGCGAACCGTCCCGGCGGCGGAGAGGGAACTCGCCGGGGTGTTCCTGGAGGGACAGGGGGTCAAGGTCGCCATCCCTGCTGAAGCGGCGTCGACCGCCACGCAGTGGCGAGTTGTGGACGATCGCGCGGACTTGGTGCGGTCGGGAACGCTGACCGCATCCGCATCCTCGCTCAAACTGGGCGCGTTGGGGATTGGCTGGTATCGAGTTGAGTTCCTCGGTCCAAACGGCGAGCCCCTCGCCTGGACGACCGCCGCGGTGCTGACCAGGCCGGCGTCGCCGATTTCCGAGGATTCCCCGATCTGTCTCGATTCCGCGGCTGCTTGGTTTGCGAGGGACGATCGCGACAAGCAGGACCGCCTGGCCCTCCTGGCCTCGCTGGCGGGGACCCACTGGGTGCGCGACCGCCTGCGATGGCGGGACATGCAGCCGAATGGGCCCCAGGATTTTGCGGGTCCCGAGACGACCTACGACACCTCCGCCCGAATCCAGACCGCGCGGGGACTCAAGGTGCTCCAGGTCTTCCACGACACGCCGAAATGGGCGGTGGCCGAGGGGGACACGACGGGACGCTATGCAGGCGATCTGCGCGACGTGTACCGATTCTGCAAGGCGATGGCCGTGCGGTTCCGCGGGACGGTTCACGCCTGGGAGCCCTGGAACGAGGGCAACGTCGCCACCTTCGGCGGGCACACCACCGACGAGATGTGCTCGTATCAGAAGGCCGCGTATCTCGGTTTCAAGGCAGGCGATCCGAACGTCCTGGTCTGCTGGAACGTCTCAACCGCTGTGCCGACTCGCCTGCACACGAGCCTGGTGTTGCAGAACGAGACCTGGCCGTACTTCGACACGTACAACACCCACACGTACGATTGGCCCGACTCCTACGAGCGGCTCTGGAAACCGGTGCACGAGGCGGCCTGCGGGCGGCCCATCTGGGTCACCGAGAGCGACCGGGGCATCGTGTATGCGACGCCGGAGCCATGGTGCGACCTGTCCCGCGAGGGGGAGATCCGCAAGGCCGAGTTCATGGCGCAGTCTTATGCCAGCAGCCTGTTCGCCGGCGCCGACCGGCACTTCCATTTCATTCTGGGCCACTACTGCGAAGGAGGCAAGATCCAGTTCGGCCTGCTCCGTCTGGATGAGACGCCCCGACCGAGCTACGTGGCTCTGGCAGCGGTCGGCCGTTTCCTGGCCGGCGCGAAGTGCCTGGGTCGCTGGAATCTTGACGGAAAGCCCGATGCGCACATCTACGCGTTCCGAGCCAAGCCCGACGGCAAGGCCTGCGACGTCCTGGTGGCCTGGGCCGAGAAGCCCGGCGACTGGGACCAGCGGGGAAAGACCGCCATCGACTGGACCTTGCCGAAGGAGTTGGCGGTTGAAGGCGTGTACGATTATCTGGGTCGTTCGTTGAACGCCGAGGCGCCGGGACAACTGCGATCGACGCCTGTCTTCGTGTTGCTCCGCGAGGGCGACGCGGGATGCCTGCCCCTGGTTGCGCCTCAGCGGTCCGCGTGGGGATCGGGCAAGCCCAACTCGATCGTCCTCCAGTTGCACATGCCGCGATCCACGAGCGTGAACATCGACCAGATTCCGTGGGCCTCGGACATCGAGCACAAGGTCCCGCCCGATACGGAAATCAATTTGCCCCTGTACGCGTACAACTTCTCCGAATCGGCCGTTCGCGGACGGGTCGTGGTCGAGCACGCACCGAGCGGCTGGCGACTGACGCCGAGTGCGTGGGACGTCGCGATGGAGCCCATGGGCCGACAGCGACTCGACTGCCGTTTCCTCATGCCGGAAAGACAGGCCGACAAGTCCTCCGACACCTGGGTCGTCTTGCGAGGCGACTTCGGCATTGAGGCCAAGCCTGTGCTCGCATTCCGTCTGATTTCCCAGCCCGGCGAAGGCTACGAGGCTCTGGCTCCGATCGGGGTGCGGTAGAGTTGATCCGTCTGTGACCTTGATGGGTTGCGCGTCGGTTTCTTGGATTCTGCAGAGCCATTTCCATTTCCATGGTTGGGGGGGAACGTCCCATATCGCGGCTCGCCCAGCGGGACAGGCCATCGAATCGCCCGATATCCCGACTGTGGCGGGATTCTCTCGACCTGCTATAATGATCCGTCGATAAGACAGGCTGAAACTCACAGGTCCAGGCAGGAACCATGGAAGAAACGACACAGCAATCGATTCAACTGCCCGAACGCGTCACGCACGTGCGGGTCGGCGACAAAGACGTGTACCTGGTCGGCACCGCTCACATTTCCCAAGACAGTGTAGAGGATGTTCGCACGACGGTCGAGCAGGTCCGGCCGGACGCCATCTGCGTCGAGCTGTGCAAGGCCCGCCATCAGGCGATGACCCAGTCGGACAACTGGCGCAAGATGGACGTTGTCAAGGTCGTCCGCCAGAAGAAGGCGGTGTTTCTGCTGGCGCAGCTCATCATGAGTTCGTTCTACCGCCGGCTCGGGGAGAAGCTGGGCGTGCAGCCGGGGGCCGAGATGATCGAGGGCATCCGAATGGCGGAATCGACCGGGGCGCAGCTCGTCCTGGCCGACCGCGACATCGAGATCACGCTCAAACGCGTCTGGGGCTATCTGGGCCTCTGGAGCAAGCTGAAGCTGGCCACGCAGGTGATGACCGGTCTCTTCGTCCACGAGGAGATCGACGCGGCCATGATCGAGCAGCTCAAGAAGCAGGACCAGCTCGAGGCGGTGATGGCCGAGTTCGCAGGACAGTATCCGGAGATCAAGAGACGCCTGATCGACGAGCGGGACACATACCTGGCCGAGAAGATCCACACCGCGCCGGGCAAGACGGTCGTCGCGGTCGTCGGGGCCGGGCATGTGGACGGCATCAAGAGTCAGATCCAGCAGGAACATTCGCTGGAAGAGCTGATGCAGTTGCCGCCCAAGTCGATCTGGCCCACGGTCTTCGGATGGGGTATCCCGCTGCTGATCCTGCTCCTGATCATCCGGGGTTTCGGCCAAGGCACCACCCACGGTTTCCAGAACATCTACATCTGGGTCCTTGTCACCGGCACTCTGGCCGCGGTCGGAGCGGCAATGGCTCTGGCTCACCCGCTGACGATCCTGTCGGCGTTTCTGGCGGCGCCGATCACGACGCTGCATCCGCTTCTGGCCGCCGGCTGGATCGCGGGCATCGTCCAGGTCGCGATCAAGAAGCCCACCGTCAACGACCTGGAGGAACTGCCCACGGCCATCGCCACCATGAGAGGCTTCTGGTTCAATCCTGTGACTCGGATCTTGTTGGTTGTGGCCCTGGCCAACGTGGGCGCGATGGTCGGCGTCTGGGTCGCCGGCGCGTGGATCGCGGCCCGCTCGGTCTGAAAGGAAACCGAATGATCGGATCGCTTCTGAAGGACCTGGAGCGACGCATCGATCCGCAGGTCGAAGAGCAACTGCTCGGGCAATGGAAGGCGTTCGCCGACGGCCGGTTCACCGACGGGGTCTTCTCCCCGAAGCGGCCCAGGCCCTCACCGCCCGAAGTCGAGTGGCCGCACGTTCTCGTCAACGACGCTCTCGAAGACCCGCAGGCGATGGTCGTCCAGCAGTTGGAGATGTGCTCGAAATCGCTGGCCGAGGGCAGCGGGGCTCTGCTGGCTGTGCGATGCAACTACGGCACCGCAATTCTCCCTTCGTTGTTCGGCGCCGAGGTCTTCCTGATGGACCGGGAGATCGACACGTTGCCTGCCTGTCGGCCGCTGGAGGGCGGAGTCGACGCGGTCAAGCGCTTGCTCGATCGCGGCGTGCCGGACCTGGAGACTGGCCAGGGCGGGCTCGTCTTTCGAATGGGCGAACACTTCATGCGGCTCTTTCAGGAGTACCCCAGTCTCTCGCAACACGTACACATCTACCATCCGGATCTGCAAGGCCCGATGAACGTCTGCGAGATGCTCTGGGGCGGCTCGCTCTACATGGATTTTTACGACAAGCCGGACCTGATCAAGGACTTCCTGTCGCTGATCGTCGAGACATACATCCGCTTCATGAGACGATGGGAGGGGGGCGTTCGTGGCGAGGGCAGGATGCCCTCGCGACGCTCCTATGCCGTTCACTGGTCGATGCTCCATCGGGGCCGGATCATGGTGCGCGACGACGCCGCGACGAATCTTTCGCCCGCCATGTACGACGAGTTCGTTCGACCGTATGACCAGCGACTGCTCAATGAACTGGGCGGCGGGGCGATCCACTTCTGCGGACGGGGCGATCATTTCATCGAGAAGGTCGCGTCTCTGACCGACCTCTACGCGGTCAACACGACGCAGCCATCGCTCAACGACATGGAGGCGATTTTCCGCAACACGATCGATCGCGGCATCCATCTGCTGGGTCTGGAGAGAGAAGCCGCCGATCAGGCCCTCGGTCGAGGGCGACCGCTCCATGGCAGGGTCCACTGCTGGTGATAGCCGGTCACTCGATCTGCCCGAGAAGGCGCAGCATGCCGTCGAGGATCGTGATGGGGTGCGGCGGGCAGCCGGGGATGTAGAGATCGATTGAAACCACTTCGCCAGCTCCTTTTCCCGCCTCGGGATTGCCGGCGAACACGCCGCCGGAGACGGCGCACGCGCCGACCGCGATGACCAGCTTGGGTGACGCGACGGCTTCGTAGGTCTTCTTGAGGGCCAACTCCATGTTCTGGGGGACCGGACCGGTGATCAGCAGGCCGTCGGCGTGGCGCGGCGAGGCCACGAACTGGATTCCGAATCGGCCGAGGTCGAAGACGATGGTGCCCAGCACGTTGGTGTCGGCTTCGCAGGCGTTGCAGCCGCCCGCGCTGACCTGGCGAAGTTTGAGGGAGCGGCCGAAGAGCCTTCTCGCCTCGCCGTCCAGGGCCTTGGCCACCGCATACGCGCGGTCATCCGCGACGAGGTCGCTTCGTTCACGGGTCGCCATGCGGTATTCATTTGTGAACTCGATGGCCTTGGCCGGACAAGCGTCGGTGCAGTCGGTGCAGAACAGGCACTTGCCCAGGTCGATGCTCACGCCGCTGGCCTTTCGACGGATCGCGCCGGTCGGACAGGCGTCGACGCATTCCTTGCAGCCGGCCTGGCACCTGGTCGCATCGCAGACGGGCCGGCCCCTGTACATCTTGGGAAGGGTCGGCGGCTTGTCGGGGAAACCCACCGTCCGAAACCCTTGCTTCCATCGAGCCTGCAGGATTCTCAGCATGACCAGAACCTCGAAGAAGACCAAGAATTTGAAATCCGAATCTCGAAATCCGAAACAAATCCAAATGTTCGAAACTCAAATGATCGAAACGCTGCCGCGGGTCGGAGGATCTGTTTTGGATTTCGTGTTTGGGTCATTTGTGCTTGTTTCGAATTTCGGAATTCGGATTTCGAGTTTGCCTTATAGATCATGTCCGCAATAGGACAGATTGAAACTCTTGTTGCACAGCGGGAAGTCGGAGATCTGCTGGTTGCGTAGGGCCATCGCCAGTCCGAACCAGTTGTGGAAAGACGGGTCGACGATCTTGTAGCGCCGCAGCCTGCCCTGGGCGTCGGTCACCGCGGTATGGCAGATCTCGCCTCGCCAGCCCTCGACGAGGGCGACCGCCAGATGCTCGCTCGCGGGACCCGCGGGCTTCTCCTCGATGGGGCCGACCGGCAACGAGCGTGCCTCGTCCGTGATGAACTCGACGGACTTCTCGATCTCGAACCACCGCACGTAGGCCCTCGCGGCGACGTCGCCTGTGTTCCAGGTCATCGAGGGCAGCGGGTGCGACTGGTAGCTGCCCCAGGGCAGATCGCTTCGCACGTCGAGATTGACCCCGCTGGCACGCCCAGCCGGGCCGACCAGGCCGAGCCGGATCGCGTCCTGACCGGGAACGCAGCCGGCGCCGTCGAACCGCGACATTACCGAGGGTGTCTCCCAGAGCAGATTCACCGCGTTGCGGGTGTCGTCGAACGTCCGTCGCAGGCGATCCAGGAGTTCTTCGATCACCTGGGCGGTCATATCGATTCGGACACCGCCGGGCCGGACGAGATTGCGTCCGAAGCGGTTGCCGCACAGCACGGCAGTCATGTTGAGGTAATCGCCGCGGAGTCGGCCGCAATACGACGCGGTCGGCAGGAAGCCCACGTCGTTGGCCAGCGCGCCGAGATCGCCCGTGTGGTTGGCCAGCCGTTCCAGTTCCAGGGCGATGGCGCGGACCGAATGGGCTCTCGCCGGGGCGGTTGTTCCGCCGAGTCCTTCCATGACGGAGGCGTAGGCGGTGGCGTGTCCGATGGTCGTGTCGCCTGCGAGGGTCTCCATGAGGTGGGCGGTGCGGGCGTTCGGGCCGCCGACGAGGGCCCGCTCGACGCCGCGATGCTGATAACCCAGCTCGATCTCCAGGTGGAACACGTTTTCGCCGTGGCACTGGAACCGGAAGTGGCCCGGCTCGATGATCCCGGCGTGGACCGGGCCGACCGCGACCTCATGGACCTCCTGGCCCTCCACGCGGAAGTAATCGGTCACGCAAGGCTCGATCTGCGATCGATCGCGGCCCCAGACGTCACGACCTGTATAGGACGGATGGAAGCGGATAGGCTTGAGCCAGGGATGCCCCTGGGGCACGCCCCCCCATTGCTCCGCGATCTCCCGCTCGAACCAGTGGGCCTGCGGGACCTCCGGCGTCAGCGCCGGATACGCGTCGCGAACCCGCGTTCGGCACACCGACATCGTCGCCTGCTGATCGTTCGTCAGCACAGCCACCAGGACGATCTGATCGCCGTCGGGAATCCCGAAGAGCGAGGAGATCCGCCTGCCCTTGTGGACCCGCTCGATCACCGCGGAACGGAACTCGGTCACAGACAGTTCGGGAACGTTCTTCCAGGGGATGGCCTGGCCATTGTGGATTTGCGGCAGCGTCGTCGTCATTGGGCCGTCCCTCCCAGCAGTTGGACCGCCATGTTCAGCTTGTCCAGGAGCGGCTGGGGCAGGTACACGCCCAGCGTCAACGCGACGACTGCGAACACCAACGGCGTCACGACGGTCGTCCACGATTCGCGGGTGCGGCTCTCCTGCGACTTGCCCAACGCCATTTTCAGGACGATCGCGGACATGCCGACGAAGACCACAATCAGAAACAGGCTGTAGAGTCCTGCGACGATCCATCGCTCCTGCTCGATCGTCGCCCTCAGGATCGTGAATTCACTGATGAACGTCCCGAACGGCGGCGAGCCCGTGATCGCCAGGAACCCCGCGACCCACAGGACGCCGGAGATCGGCAGCACCCGGCAGACGCCCTGGATCCTGCTGGTGTCCTTGGTGTGGAAGCGGGCCATCAGATTGCCTGCTGTGAGGAACAGCATCGCCTTGACCACCGAATGGTTGACCGCATGCAGGAAGGATCCGAACAGGCCCAGCCCGCCCAGGCCGACGCCGATCGCCAGGATGCCCATGTGCTCGACACTGGAATAGGCGAGCATCCGTTTGTAGTCGGTCTGACGCAGGATGAAGATCCCGGCGACGCCCATGGACAGCAGTCCGAAGAGCACCAGCAGATCGCCTCCGAAGGCGGCCATTCCCGCCGCGGCGCAGACCTGCTGCACTCGCAGGATGCCCAGGAACGCGCAGTTCAGCAGAGCGCCCGACAGCAGCGCCGAGACCGGCGACGGCGCCTCGCTGTGCGCGTCGGGCAGCCACGTGTGCAGGGGGGCCAGGCCCATCTTGGTCCCGTAGCCGACGAGCATGAAGAGGAACGCGGTGGACAGCCACTTGTGATTTAGCACGTTCGCCTGCTGGAGCAGGGCGGTCAGCGTCAGATCCCGGTGCTCGCCTTGCATCGCGATCACGATGAAAAAGATGCCGAGCAACGCCATCGCGATACCCACCGAGCACAGAATCAAGTACTTCCACGCGGCCTCCAGCGACCGGCGGGTGCGATGGAAGTAGATCAAGGGGGCGCTGGCCAGCGTTGTGGCTTCGATCGCCACCCATTGCAGGCCCAGATGCCGGCTGACGATCGCCAGGCTCATCGTCGCCAGCAGCAGGAGGATGCTCCCGGTGAAGACCGGCTCGGGTTCGTTTCGGATGAGGCTTCCGTCTTCAGAGTCGGGCTGCGGCGCGACGGGCTCGCGGTCCAGGTAGCCGAAACCGTATACGGTGGCTCCGAGGAACAGCGTGCTCGTCAGGACCAGGAAGATCGCGCTGAGGGCGTCCAGTCCGATCCAGTCTCCAAGCGACAAGGTTTCAGGGGACATCGCAGCCAGGATCGACAGGACCAGATGCGCCGCGGCCGCGGTGAACCACATCGTCCGGCGAAGAGAATTGCCACGGATCAGATACGACGCGACGCCTGCGGCCGTGGGAATCAGGAGGATCGACAACAGAAGCATCATGCGATTTCCTCCCTGGCGGCCATCGCCGATTCCGACAGGTCGGACAACTCCGTCAGCTTGTCCACGTCCATGTGCTCGAACTGGCGATCCAGATGGAACAGCAGGTTGCCCATGAGGAACACGCCCACGAAGACGTCCAGGAGGATGCCGAGCTCGACGACGAAGGGGAACTCCAGGCTCATGCCGACGCCGACGCCGTAGACGCCGTTTTCCAGAACGAGATAGGCCAGGGATTGCGTGATGGCCTTGCGCCGCGTGACCATGATGAACAGGCCCACGAACACCAGGAAGAACGAACTGACCATCAGCACCGCGGGCGCCTCGCTCTGCGTCAATTGCATGCGAGTCGTGACCCAGACCGCGAGGGCCAACAGGCCTGTTCCGCAGAGCAGGGACGCGCCGAAGCCGACGAAGGGTTCGATCTCCCGGTGGATCTCGGAGTTCCGCAGGCAGATCCGCATCAGCCAGGGCAGCACGAGGCCCTTGGAGACGATCGTGCTGACGCTCAAGATCCAGATGCCGGCGGAGATGTCCGGCATCGACCGAACCACCGGGAGGATTCCCAGCAGGAAGCCCTGGGCCGCGACCACGCGGATCGCGACGTGCAACCGGCTCGACCCGAGCAGGAGCAGACAAGACAAGATCAACAGGACAGAGAGGATATCCATGGTTTAGTCCATCAGCTTCACGATCAACGCGATGAGGCTCAATGCCGCCGAACCGATCAGGATCTTGGGCACCTGATAGAGCCGCAGTCGGGCCAGGATCGATTCGACCACTCCGACGAGAACCGCGACGATTCCGATTCCAAGCACAAAGAGCGGAACCTGCGCCCAGACGGGCAACGACGCCATCGGGACCAGCAGATTCACCACCAAGGCCGCGAACACCCAGAGCTTCAGCGAGGCCCCGTACAGGATGTACGCGAAGTCCGGCCCGCTGTAGTCGAGCACCATTACCTCGTGGATCATCGTCAGCTCCAGGTGGGTGTTCGGGTCGTCGACCGGGATGCGAGAGTTTTCGGTCAACAGCAGGACGAACCAGGAGAAGGCCACCAGGATCAGCAGGATGGCTGAGCTTTGCCATGTGGCTGCTGAGAGTCCCGACACGATGCTCGACAGGCTCAGGGTTCCCGATTGGAGGACCAGGACCAGCAGGCCCAGGAAAAACGCCGGCTCGGCCAGCGCGCCGAACTGGACCTCGCGGCTGGCGCCCATGCCCTCGAATGCCGAGCCTGTGTCCAGGGCCGCCAGCACCGTGACGAAGCGGGCCAGGCCCAGAAGATAGGCCAGCAGGATGATGTCCCCGGCGAAGGCCGCCGGGGCCGACAGGCCGCCCCAGGGCAGCAGCAGGGTGCAGAGGATCACGCACGCCAGCGACACCGACGGCGCAACACGGATTACCAGGCTAGTCGAGCGGCTGTAGACCGAGCCTTTCCGCAAGAGCTTGAACAGATCGAAGTAAAGTTGCAGGAGCGGCTGCCCACGCCGTCCGGCGAACTTCGCCTTGACCCGATTGATGATTCCGAGCATCAGAGGCGCCAGAACCCATGCGGCCAGCGGGAGAATCCACTGTGTCACGTTCATGACTGGCCTCCCGCTTTCCAGATCAATAGCAGGATCAGGACGATCGCGATGTAGAGAAGATAGCCGTGGACTCGTCCGTGCTGCATGCGTCGGATGGGGGCCACGCTGCGGTCGATCGCGTGGAACAATGGGGCGAAGAACCACTCTCTGGCCGCATCCGGCGTACGGGTTTCGAACTTCGCGTCTCTGGGGAAGAACCCCTGGGGCAGATTGCCCCGCGTTCGCGTGCCCAGGATGAGTCGGAACAAATGGGCCAGGGGCTGTGCGAACGAGGTGGCGGTGTACTGCATCCGGGCCGTCGGGCGGGCGTAGCCGCAGTCCCAGGTCCCGGTCAGGCCTTCTTCGCGTCCTCGCGGCAGGCGACGACGGATGAAGAATAGCCCCGCCGCCAGCGCAAGCAGGCTGAATGAAACCCACGCGATGGCTGCCAGAAGCGGAATCGGCATGGACAAGGCCTTGCCCAGCGACGCGCCGTCGCTTGCTGCCATGATCTGCACCGCCGGCGCGACCAGTCTGATAGCCAGTGGCGCGGAAAGGCCGATGCCCAGGCACGCAACCGCGAGCAACGCCATCGGCCATCGCATCGCGGCGCCGGCTTCGTGGACGCCGGTCGCCAGATCGCTCCGAGGCTCGCCCAGGAACAGGACGCCGAACGCCTTGGCAAAGCAGGCCGCCGCCAGGCCGCCGATCATCGCCAGGCCGCCGCCGATGACGATCGCCAGGACGACGGTCTCGGTTGCGCTGGTTCGGATGCCGCTGAAGCCCCCGAGGTAGAGGAGAAACTCGCTGACGAATCCGTTGAAGGGGGGCAATCCACAGATGGCGGCGCAGGCGACGAGGAACGCCATGCCTGTCCATCGCATCGACTTGAACAGGCCGCCGAGCTGGTTCATGTCGCGCGTGCCGGTGGCGTGGACGATCGCGCCGGCGCCGAAGAACAGCAGGCTCTTGAAGATCGCGTGGTTGAGCACGTGGAGGATCGCGCCGCCGAAGCCGAGCACAACCAGGCCGGGTTGATTCCATGCCTGTCCCAGGACGCCGGCGCCGATGCCCAGGGTGATGACGCCGATGTTCTCGACGCTGCAATAGGCCAGGAGTCTCTTGATGTCGTTCTGGGCCAGGGCCAGGATGATGCCGAAAAGGCCTGATGCCAGGCCGATGACCACCAGTGCCCACCCCCAGACGCTTTGGGGCGTGCCCAGCAGCGTGAGGGTTCGAAGCAGGCCGTAGACGCCGGTCTTGATCATGACGCCGGACATCAGGGCCGACACGTGGCTGGGGGCCGCCGGGTGGGCTTCGGGAAGCCAGACGTGCATGGGGATGAAGCCCGCCTTGGAGCCAAACCCGATCACGGCCAGGGCGAACAGGACGCTTGCCATCGCGGGAGCGAGTCTTGCAGCTCCCATCGCCTCGAAATCGAGCGAGCCCGCCTGCCTGCCCAGCAGAGCGAAGAACACCAGCAGTCCGCCTGTGCCGATGTGGGTGGCGATCAGGTAGGTCCAGCCTGCGTCCCGCACGTGGGCATGCTCATCGTCGAAAACCACCAGGAAGAACGAACTGACAGCCATGATCTCCCAGACGACCAGGAACAGCAGGCCGTTGCGGGCCGCCATCAGCAGGAGCATGCTGGCGATCAGGACGTTGCAGAAGAACAGCACCGAACCCAGCGATTTCTTCTCGTGAGCCAGATACTCGCAGCCGTAGAGGGCCGCCAGGGGGGAGACCAGTAGAATGGGCAGGCAGAAGAACGCCGAGAGCCCGTCCAGGCCCAGGATCAACGATCCGCCGGGCATGCTCCAGGCGATACGCAGCGGATCGGGGCAGCGCCCCCCCAAGGTCTGGACCACAGGGACCAGAGCCAGGCCGCAGCCTGCCCAGACGCCGAGAGTGGCTACCCACGAGGCTGCTCGTGTGCGGCCCAGCAAGACGGCCGCCGCGCCTGAACACAACAGAAGGATGCAACCCGAGATGAACAGTTCCATGGAAGGTCCTTCATGAACCCTGAGGCAAGCGGGCTTCCGTTTGTGCCAGCGTGCTTAGAATCGTGTCGCGCGAGGCCTGTCCAAGGACCGCCTGCTTGAATTCCGGTGCGTGCAGACAGAAGGACAGCCTCGCCAAGACGCGGAGATGCGTGCGTACGTTGGGCGAGATCAGCAGGAACAGGGCATACACCGGCTTGCCGTCCAGGGCGCCGTAGTCGATCGGCGTCTCCAGGAACGACAGCGACAGGATCGGCTGGCTGATGTACCCCACCAGCGAGCCCCGGGCGTGGGGAATCGCGATATGGTCGCCGATCCCGGTCGAGGCCAGTTCCTCGCGGGCCAGGAACATCTGAAACAGGGGACTCGACGCGCTCTCGTCGACGCCTTTGACCATGCTCAAGGCGTTCTGGAGCACGTCCTTCTTGGTCGTGCCGCTGATTCGGTAGAAGACGCCGCCTCGGGTGAGCATGTCGTAGAGCGAGGTGTCCTGGTGGTCTTCCGTCTCCCGGCTTGCGTCCGGCAGAGGGCCCAAGCCGTCTCGGATCACGAGGTTGTTCACCTCGGACCTCTCGAGAAAGTGCTGACCGCCCAAGCGATGGGAAGGCACCCGGCCTTCCTTGATCCAGCGGTACACGGTCTTCTGCGAGACACCCAATACCTCGGCGGCCTCACGAACCGAAAGCATGACATCAGGTCTCCAATTGTGACTCTGTCGAGCAACTCAAGTCACAAAAGTACCAATCTATGACAGTAATGTCAACGGGCTTGACCGGATTTTCGCGAAATAGTCGCCGGAGCCCGGCGCAGCCTTCGGTTGCACCGAAGGAGACCAGGCAGGGAAAGGCGAGTGTGTTCTGCGTCCTTTGTCTTGCCTTTCCTCGTGTCCCGCTGGAGAATACGCCTCTGGCAAGAAGCCGCGTCGCAGCGCTCGGTGGATGATTCTGGAGGCAACATGACCGTCGAACAGGCGATCACTGAAGCACAGAAGGTCTTGCCCGGGACGCCGGCGCCGGAGGGGGAGTTGGACCCTCGCTGGCAGGCGATCATCGAGATCGAGCGGTTCACTGAGGAGAACCCGGAGCCGGTCTGGGCGTTTGCCCTGAAGTGGGGTCGTCATGCCAATGCCGATCTTCGCATGGCGATCGCCACGTGCCTGCTCGAACATCTTCTCGAATGTCATTTTGATCTGATCTTCCCTCGCGTGGAGGCGGCCGTGAAGCGGAGCCGAAGATTCGCGGACACATTCTGCCTATGCTGGAAGCTCGATCAGGCGGAGGAGCCTGCAAATGCCCGGCGGATGGATCGACTTCAGCGCAGATTGCGCTCGTAGTGCGTTTGGTTGGCAGGCTGCATGGAGTGTTTTCCGTATTGGCTGCCGGTGCTGTGAAATGGGATGAGAATGTCGCAGATGAGATCATTTCGGGATGTTGCGACCCGCTTCCGTGAGAACTGGGCGGGGTATGTGCGCGAGTATCGGCTCCTGCTGGTTCTTGTCCTTCTGGCCTCGTTGGCGGACATGGCCTCGACGATCCACTTCATGCTGTCGCGGGGTCCCGCGGCGGAGGGCCATCCTGCGGTTCGCTTGATCTCGGAGATCTACGGTCCGGTTCTGGGACCCATCCTGGGCAAGGCCGTCCAGTTCCTGACCCTGATCGGCGTCACGGTGTTCCTCCGCCGGTACGCCTTGTTCATCTTCGTTCCGATCATCATCCTCTACACTTGGGCCGCCTGGTACAACGTCTGGGGCCATGAGCTGTACCACCCTCGCCTGGTCCAGTGGCTGGAGCTTCTGGCGATCTAACCGCCGAAGCCAAGTGCGGCCGGATCTTCTGGGCCCTCATGGGCATTTGTCATGCTGAGCGACAGCGAAGCATCTGGCGTGGATGTCATAGCACGCGTTTGTTCCCTTCGTAGGCCAGGTCCTTCGCTGTCGCTCAGGACGACAAAGTGGACGCATCAGGACTCTGTGATGTCGAATCGCACATCTGCGGGGAATCGGCATGTCTTGTCTTTGGGCTGAGCGGCGGATAGAATCATCGCTGCAGGGGCGAGTCACAATCGCCTCGATGTGAGCGAGTGGCCGACAGGGTGTCCACTGTGGGCGTCCCCATGCGCTCGCCAATTTGACCTGATGAGGAAGTGACATGACGGAAGCACAGAATGAAACGACGGTCCCGCCCGAGCAGGCGGCGGCCTTCGAAATGGCCAAACAGACCGCGGCGTTCAAGAGAGGGGCGAACTGGTTCTACTGGATCGCAGGGCTCTCGATCGTCAACTCGGTGATCAGTCTGCTCCAGGGCGGCGTGGGGTTCATCTTCGGTCTGGGCGTCACGCAGGTCGTCGACGCCATCGGGGCCGCGATCGTGCAGGAGCAGGGCGACGACACCGGGCTGGTCCGGATCATCGCGTTGGGCGCCAGTGTGTTCGTCGCGGGGTTCTTCGTCCTCTTTGGCTGGCTGGCCAACCAGGGTATGGGCTGGGCGTTCCTCCTCGGCATGTTCCTGTACGCGCTCGATGGATTGCTCTTTCTGTGGGTGCAGGACTGGCTGAGCCTGGGTTTCCACGTGTTCGCCCTGTACTGCATGGTCAGCGGCCTCACGGCCCTTCGGAAACTGAAGCTCATCGTCCCGCCTGGCGCGGAACCGCAGGCTGAATCCATGGGTTGACGGATTTGCCCATGCAAACGCCGGAT
This sequence comes from uncultured Phycisphaerales bacterium, assembly GCA_937927975.1. Taxonomy (GTDB): domain Bacteria; phylum Planctomycetota; class Phycisphaerae; order Sedimentisphaerales; family Anaerobacaceae; genus PLanc-01. The sequence goes on along the minus strand of CALEZT010000259.1, from coordinate 440 downwards.
TGACCGGAGCAAGTGAATGGCGACAGGGCAGATGCCGTTGAAGATTCTGGTGCCCGCGGGATTGGGCGGGGCGGGCCTGTTTCTCTACGCGCGCCATCAGCAGACCGGGCATCTGCGGGTCGTGGACTGGATCATCGCCGGCTCGATCCTGGCGCTGAGTCTCCTGGTCGTCCTGGCCCCTCGAATGCGGACCACCGAGGGTTGGGACGACGAGGAGGAATCCCCTGCCTTCAGCGGCCAGCGCAAGCTGCTGCTGGCCGTCATTCTGATGCCTTTGCTCCTGTGGGTCCTGTACCAGGCCACCGACGGCTTCCAGAGCCTCGTGAAGCCGACGGATGAGCAGACGCGGGAATCGAGGGCTTTGGCAGAGGCATTGAGGCATCCTCGCACAATCCGCACGGAAGCCGGCGACCCCGATGAAACAGGATGGGTCCCGGCCC
>CALEZT010000258.1 GCA_937927975.1 uncultured Phycisphaerales bacterium | reverse complement strand
GAACGCGGTCTCGTCGAGATTCGTGCGGGCGGAGACCTGGCTCAAATCCACTCCTGACTGCGAGGCCGTCTCTGATCCGCTGTCTTCGCTCTTCTGGCCGTCGGTGGGACTCTCGGCGAACGGAGCGTCCGAACCGCTGTTCGCATCGCCTCCGCGTGCCGCCGCACCACCCCGGGTGGGACCGCCATACCAGTAGTACGATCCCAGGATGCTGTCCGGGAAATGGCGATAGACCAGCGATACCGAAAGGGAATGCACGTACCAGTCATATTCAATGGCTGAGAACGGCATCAAGGAATTCTCGAACCGACTGCTCAGCCGACTGCTTTCGGTCCTGAATCCCGCGAACTTGCGAGGCCAGTCGTGCTCGAGATACTGATCGAGCGACGCATCGTACAGGGCCGCCACCATCTCGGCCGCCGCCTTGCGGGCGTCGGCGCCGCGAATGACCGCGGTCCAGGTCTCCTTCTGTCCCGGCTCCAGCAACGACGTGAAATGCTCCCAGGCGAGAGTCAGGTCCTTGTTCGTCCAGGGCACGTCCACGATCCGCTCGTTGACGTAGGCCCGGTTCTCGCGGACGTAGGTCGCGCGGAGGGTGAACCCGCCCCGCATGGCCTCGGTGACCTCTTCGCTGACGACCTCCTGAGTCCGGCTCGGGTCCGTCCACCAGGCCCGCAGGACCTGGCCGCGGCACTCCAATTCCATATAGGCTCGCCCGGCGTCGTAGCCGGTGCCCCAGAGGGCGACGAACGTCTCGCCCGGCTCCACGGACCATCGCGGGGCCGCGAAGTGATTGGCGATCCGAACCGCAAAATGCGTCGCCTGCGGATCGACCACGAGGATCGTCCGTTGAGCGGTGACCGCTTTGCCGAACCGGTCCTGCGTCGCGAGCATCGCGCGATAGACGCCCGCCTGCAAAGCGACGGAGGCAAGAGCCGAGCCGTCGGCGCCGGTGCTGAAGGCCTGCTCTTCAACCAACTCCGCCAATTCCCAGGTTTGCGGATTGGACGCATCTGGAATCGACCCGCTCGATCCTATCGAGGAACGAATGACCCTGTCCGGCTGCTTGAGAGCGTACACGCTGACCCTGCCCTGCGCCGGCTCGGGTTCGCCGTCGAGCGACTGCGTTATGACCGTCAACTCGACAGGATTCGCTGGCGTCTGCCAATCAGCGGCAGAGAGAGTCGCCTGCAACGCGGTGTATCCTGCGCTGACCGTGCGAGAGGCCGAGCGAGTCTCGCCTGTAGTGTCGGTCACATCCGCATAGATCGCGAACGCGAACACGGGCTCGTCTTCTTCAGCAAGGGACAAGTCCGGCTTGGCCTTGAACTTGACTCGGAACGAGCCGTCGGTCTCGGTGATCGACGTGCCGTGCGCGATGGCCTGCGACGCGTTTGTCGGGTAATACCACCGAGCCCACCAATTCCAGGCCGGGTATCGCACCTCGCGGACCACTCGCCACTGGACCTGGGCTCCGCCGATCGAAGCGCCGGTGTACGCGGTGGCCTTGCCTGTCACGACCACCTCGGCATTGAGACGCGGGGCCTCCACGGGCGGATCGAGTTGCACCAGGAACTTCGGCCGCTTGTACTCTTCGACGTTGAAGCTGGCCGAGCCGCCGGGACCGCTGGCCACGCTCAGGGACATTCTTCCTGTGAGCCGGTCCGTTGGGGCGGTGAAGCTGCCGCTGAACGAGCCGTAATCGTTGCTCCAGGTCTGTTGGCGGGCGATCTCCTGCCCGTTCGCGTCGTTGAAGACCACGGTCACCTGCCGGTTCGACACGGTTTCGTAGCTGTCCTTCGTCTGATCCACGCGGATGCAGATGCCCTTGTACTGGATCGTCTGGCCGGGACGATAGAGCGAGCGGTCGGTGAAGAGGACCGTCTGCTCATACGGCGTGGAGGCGGGAGCGGACGGACTCATCGAGTACGTGTTCGCGCCCGCGAGCCTGTCGCCCTCGTGTTCGGCCACGATCAGGAAGGCCGACCACTTGCCGCCTTTGCCTGTGAAGCGGAACATGCCGTTGGCGTCGGACTGCGTGTCCTCGGCGGGCTTGTAGGTCAGAGTCGCGTAGTCATATTCCCAGCGACTGACCTTCGCTGCGGAAACCGGCTGGCCGCTGTGCGCAGCGAGCACGAATCCCTCGACGTCGCCTTCCCGGTAGAGATTCCGAACGACCAGCGCCAGGTCGCTCACCCAGACGGATGCGACGCTGACCTTGTTGTCCTGTCTCTGGAACGAAGGATCGTGGCTGGCGACGATGAGATAGTAGCCTTTCGCGAGCCCTTGCGGCGCGGGCACCGATTCCGTCCGCAACCGGTAATCGTCGGTGGCGGGCAGTTTCGCGCTCCACTGGAGCGCAGGCGTTCTGGCCAGCAGTTCGCTTCGCTGCGCGTCGGTCAGACTCCACCACGCAGACCGGGTGATGTCCTCCTGGGGGATCGCACGGAAGTAGACCTGCGTCACGTTGCGGTACGTGACCTCGATCGCAGGCAGCGGATCGTTCCAGACCCGCTCCGTGGTGATCACGGTGTATCGGCCCTCGATGTCCTGAATGAGATTGTAGCACTGGACGCCGCCCACGCTGGCGGGATAGGCCTTCCAGCCGCGATCGGCCAAAGCCCGGGCCTCCACGTACTCTTCCCGCCCGTGGAGCACATGGGCCCAGGCGTACAGCGCCCTGGCGGCGATCTCGTGCCTCTGCCATTCGTCCGCGAACCGCTCCAGGGCCGCGATGTACAGATCCGCTTTCTCAGGCCCGATCGCGTGGTTGTTGCCGAACGTCAGGCGAAGCAGGTCCGCGTCGAGAAACGCGGTCTTGTCGGCATCGTTCTGATGGAAGCTCAGCAGGGACTGGTACAGGCGGACCGCCTTGAGCCTGGCGGACGAAACGTTCGACGTTTGGGGGTCCCAGGCGAGGAACTCATCGACCGGCGCAAAGATCGGGCCATCGGCCATGACTTCGAAGACCTCTTCCGGCAGGGCCGCCTGCTCGCCTGAGTTGTAGAAGGACAAAGCCTCGTGCGCGAGGAAATCGTACAGCGTGGGCCGATACGAGTCGGGCATCGTCCCCTTCTCGATCAGGTCGTCCCACTGAGCGATCGGCGTCGCCTTGAGCAATGTGGCACAGCCGCCCTCGGCTGTGGAATTCGAGGGATCACCCCCGAGGGCGGGGGTGCCACACAAAGCCAGCGTGAAGTGCTTGTCGATCTCAGCCAGGATGCGGGCCAGGTCCCAGGTCGTGAAATCCTCGCCCGGCGGGGTGGCGGTCTGCGTCCGCTGCAGGAACCGATACCGATTGGCCTGGAAGTACTGCCAGAACCAATGGCCCAGGATCGTCTCCATCACAGGCTTCATCGCCTCGGGAGCGGTCGCAATCTCGGCCTGGAGGCGGGTGATCCTCTCCTCCGGCTTATTCCCCTGAATCCGACCCTCCTGGACGATCTTCATACCGATGGCCTTGGTCGCCTCGGCGTACGCCTGATCCGCCAGAGCCCCAGGGATGATCTGGTCCAGGATCTCCATCGCGGTCTTGGGCAGCCCCCTGTTGATCGCGTCATTCACTTGTTTCCAAAGATCATCCCGCGGCCCGCCCATCGCCGCGACGGCCAGAAGGCCGATAATAACCGTAGCCAATAGCGTTCTTGCTCGTGTCATACCCATTTCTCCATACTGCTGTACAATCTGATTATACCATATCGAACACTTATGATGACAGCTTCACCACAATCGCCCTATAACATCACGGCCCCACCTCACAATTCACAGATTCCCACCGCAACCGAGGATAATCCCGTCCCTCGCAAATCGTCCAAACGTTCTCGAAATCCCAGCCGGCCGTGACGAAGGACGAAGCGGTCTGCATCTGGGCTGTGGTCAGGCCCTGAATGAACGGGGTGCTGATCGAGCAATTGCCCACGGCCGTGACCGGGCCGGAGAGTTCCGCGTCCCAGAAGCAGTCCTCGGCTTCCACCACGCATGTCCCAACCAGACTGGGGCTGGTCGAGCCGCCGTGACCTGCGAAGCCGCCCACCAAGGGACTGTTCGGGTCCACGTCGGATGCGCTCACCGTACAGGCCGCATAGCAGCGGGCGATGGACTCCTCTCGCGTCCAGCCGACGAATCCGCCCACGCGCCGATGACCGGACACGTCGGAGATACAGTAGCTGTCGCTGATGGTCGTATATGGGATCTGCCCCGCGAAGCCGCCCAACCAGCTTTCGCCTGTGACTGCGCCGCGCGCGGAGCACTGGGCAATATTCGCGCCGACTGCCAGGCCGAGACAACCGCCGGTGACGTACCGCCCCTGCACATCGCATGCGGCGGAGCAGCGGCGGATGGAGTCGCCCTTTTTCGACCCCTGCGAGGAACCGATCAAGCCACCGGTGTGCAGTTGGCCGGTCACACCGCCGCGGACGTGACAATCCTCCACAGTCAGCCCGTCTCCAGGCCATGTGGCCCCGGTCAGGCCCCCCACGGCGAATTCGCCGGTCACCGAAGCATCGACGGAACACCGAGCCAGGCCGCCTCGCATTGAGCGTCCGAGCAGGCCGCCGACCATGGACAGGCCGATGACTTCTCCGTTCACCGAACAATCTTCCACCACAACCTGACCCAAGCCAATCAGGCCGCCGACGTACTCCCGCCCCACGACCGTCACGTCGCAAAGATGCAGATTCCCGATCGGGACGGTCCACGCGGGTGGCGGCGGATCGAACCGGCTTCCGGACTGGCCATAACCCCAGCCAAAGCGGTCATTGTCTTCGACAGTGTAGTTGATCCTCTGCCCGCGGGGGAACACGCTGGACGGGCCAACGACTCCGAAGACGCCGACGCACTGGTCGCCGGGCCGCAGAATGGAGAGGTTCGACAGACTGTGGCCCCGGCCGTCGAACCGGCCGCTGAAAGCCAGTTGCTCCAGGCCGATGGGCAGGACATCGTTGGAGTCCACGCCGCGGAAATCGAGATCGGCCGTAAGGACGAAGCTCTTGTCGAAGTCGACGGGCCGATAGGCGATCGCGATGAACTGCTCGGCCGTGTCGATCTGGAATGGGTCGTCGGGAGCGCCGCTGCCGCCGGCGTAGGCGGGTGGTATGTCGCCGATCGGGGGCCCCTCTACCTTCTCCCATGACAAATGCGGATAGTCCCTGCCGTCATTGAGAGTCCATGCGCCCGTGTAGATCCAGGGTTCGTACGTCTCGCGAGCCATCATCTCGGCTGTGGTTCGGGCCGTGCCCTGGTCGCCGGTCGCGGCGACGCCGGTCTCAGAATCCCAATAGGAATCCACCACCGTGCCGGCGTCGTTGCGGCCGGCGAGGCCCCCTACCCATCCGCTACCATAGGGGGCCCCCGCCGCAAAAGAGAAGCGGATCGCACCGGTGTTGAGCCCGACGAGACCGCCGACAATTCCATCTCCCTCCACATCCACGATCGCGTAGCAGTCGTGTACGAGGCCGTTGTTCTGCCCGATCAGGCCGCCGATGATGTCGCTGTCGCCGGCGTCCCAGGGATAGGGCGTGAACTGATAGGTCTCCACCACGCTGCCGGTCGCGTAGCAGCCGAGGATCGCTCCGCCGGCATTGAACGCGACGAGCCCTCCGCCAACGATGGCCTGTCTGCCGGCGCCGGATCGGCGGATGTCCACGCCACGGAGTCCCAGGTTCTTGATCTGCGACGGCGAGTCGATATAGCCGAACAGCCCCGCGGCAAGGGCCTTGTCGCTGTGAATCGTCAAGTTGTGAACGACGTGGCCGCCGCCGTCGAAGGAGCCTTTGAAGTAGCCGGAGATCAACCCGTGCGTATTGCGGATCTCCGGGGCGATGAGGCTCTGTGAGAAGACCTTCCCGCCCGGCAGATTCGGGTCCAGATCGATGTCATTGATGAGGACATAGTGTTGGGTGAGCAACTCGCGATTCTCTCCGATGCCGGCAAGCTGCTCGGCCGTGGCAATTTGATAGGGATCGTTCGGCTCGCCGGTCCCGCCGGCAAATTCCACGCCCCACGCCGCAGCGCCATACCCCAGAACCAGAATGATTGCCAGAACACTGCACATTACTTGATGATTCCGCAAAGTCGCCATGGTCGTTCCCTCCACGAATGGAATGCAGCTATCGTCCTGTGGTCGATCCTGTGACCACCACGTCCACGGAGCAGTCGGTCACGGTGCCGCGGTTGACGCCCACGAGGCCGTCGCCGGGACTGGCGCCGATCACGATGCCGCCGACGGCCGAGCAGTCGGCGATCGCGCCTTCGTTGCCCCCGGCCAGGACGCCGAGATAGGACGACGCGAGGCTCCCGCTGCGACTCGGCGTGCCAACGATGGAGGGAGTCTTCACGATCGCATCCTCAAGACCCAGCCTCTCGACCCGGCCTGTCTTGCCGATCATGCCGAACAGACCCGCGTAACCCTGGCCGTCCGCCTGAATGAACAGGTTGTGGATCGCATGGCCCTGGCCGTCGAGAGAACCCGTGAAGGGGGTGCCCTGGAAGCCGGCGGTTGTGCTGTGCGTGCCCGGCGCGATCAGAGCCGCCTGATACGTCCTGCCCCTCAGGTCCACATCGGCGGTCAGGACGAAGTGACTGTCCCAGAGTTCGGGGTGGTCGGTCAGAGACTCCAACTGTCCCGCGGTCGCGATCTGATAGGGGTCGGCTTCGGAACCATCGCCCGGGTTGTCGGCCCAATCGTAAGCCTCGCCCGAACTGGCGACCAGACCGACGGTCGCGCCGACCGGGAGCACGGAATGGGGTTCCGCGTGGATGACACAGCCGGCGGGAAGCGTTCGGTGGAAGTCGTAACGGACGTCGCCCGGGACGAAGCCGGCCGCGGTAAGGGCCGCCTGTGCCCAATCGAGGGGCAGACCCGTCACGTTCGGGACGTTTCGCAGACCCGTGACCTCGGTCTGCCAGGCCAGAACCGGGAACGAATCGGCCGGCATGAACCAATGACCGCCGACCCCATCGGCGTCGGCGCCCCAGAAATCCCAGGCGGGGAAACTGGCCTGCTGCGTCAACTGCGCGATCGTCAGTGGCTTGCCGATCTTGTTGTCGGGTGCGCCGCCGTCGGAAGGGGCCAGGAAATAGGAGTCCCTCACAACCATGGTGAGGTTGGCGCCTCTGCCCACCAGCCCTCCAAAACGGGGCTCGGTGTACTTCCCGCGGCTCGTGACGTCCGCGACGGAGTAGCTGGAGAGAATCGTCTTCTGATTGTATCCCACCAGTCCACCGGCGTCATTTCCGCCTGCGACAGTTCCCGCCGCGTAAGACCAGCGGACGAGCCCCAGGTTGCTGCCCACCAGACCGCCCAGACCGCTGGCTCCGATCACTTCGCCATCGGCATAGCATCCGGTAATGCTCCCGTCGTTGCTGCCTGCCAGTCCGCCCACGTAAGAGTAGCCCAGGACGGCCCCGGCGCTGTGGCAATAGGCCAGGATGCCTCTGGCGTTGCTCCCGACCAGACCGCCGACAGAGCTGTTTCCCGTCACTTGGACGGCGCTGAATGAACCCGCGACGATCCCGGCGTTGTACCCGACAAGCCCGCCGGCAAGGTGACCCGTACTGATGACAGTCCCTGTACTGCCGCAGTCGTAGACAGCGCCGGCATTGTACGCCGCCAGGGCGCCGACGTACCCGACGCCTGTAAGATCGACGTCCTCCATGCGGAGGTTCGTGACTCGCCCGGCGCTGTCGATTCGCTCGAAAAGACCGAGGGAGTCGATGCCGCGGGCCGTGAACCCACGGATCGCAAAGCCGTTCCCATCGAAGCTGCCGGAAAAGGATGGGATCACAGCCGACCACCACGTCGTGCCCGACAGGTCGATCGAAGCCGTGAGAACAAAATGGCTCTTGGCCAAATTCGGGTCCGAGCCGATCGCGATCAATTGCTCGGCCGTGGCGATTTGAAATGGATCGTTCGGCTCCCCTGTCCCTCCGGCGAACTCTGCGGCCCAGCCCGTGACAGAATACCCCAGGCTGAGAGCCGCCAACAGAACGCCGCACATCCGTCTATAGTTCCTCAATGATGCCATGTTCGTCCCTTTCACCTGTATGATGAAGCTATGAGAACACGCAAACATGCGATGGATCACCCGCCTCATTTCCCTTCGGCCGGTCCCACGACCAGTACACCATCCACATAGCAGTCAACGATCTGGCCGTCGTTCCAGGTCACCAAGCCGTTCCAGGACGTGCTGCTCGCGATGCCGCCAACCACGGAACAATTGATCAGAGTCCCGTAGTTGTAACTGGCTATGAAGCTCGTGTTACGTGCACCCGTTACGCAGGCGTTGAGCAATCGAAGGTTGCTGACGCGGCCCGATGAGCCCACCCTGGCGAATAGACTCGCACGGTCGTAGGAACCATTGCCCAGGATGGACAGGTTGCGAATGGTGTGGTCGCGTCCATCGAACGTCCCGGCGAACGTCCCGCCGAAAGGAGCTGCCCTCGGTCCGTCCCAGGCGATCACGCCTCTTGGGTAGTTCCTTCCGCCCATGTCCAGATCGGCGATGAGAATGAAGTGTTTGTCCCAGAGTTCCGCGTGGTCGATCAGCGACTCGAGCTGGCCGGCGGTCTCGATCTGGTACGGATTCTCCGCGGTTCCGTCGCCCGAATTGTCGGTCCAGTCGTACGCCTTGCCCGAACTGAGGACCAGATCGATGGCTTCACCGGTCCCGGCGCCCCACCAGGGATACGCTCGGATGACCACGTCCGATGCCAGGGTGCGGTGGAAGTCGTAGCTCAGGGTCCCCGGGACGAACCCTGCCGCCGCCAAAGCCGTCCGGGCCTGATCGAGCGAGAGCCCCGCCACATCCGGAACCGCCTGCAATCCCGTGACTTCCGTCTGCCAGGACAGGACCGGGAATCCATCGGCCGGCATGAACCACGAATCGGCGTCGCCGTCGACAGCGGTCCCCCAGAAGTCCCAACTGGGGAAGCTGGATCGCTGTTTCATCTGGGCGGCTCTCAGCGGTGTCCCTGCCTTGTTGTCCGGGCCGCCGCCGTCGGCCGGGGCCAGGAAATAGCAGTTCCTGCACGCAGCCCCATAGCCCCCCTCGCCCACCAGCCCGCCAACATATCGCTTGTCGGCCGTCGCGTCGGCCGTGACGGTTGCGATGGAATAGCACGAGAAGAGTCCGGTTTCGCTCACCCCAGCCAATCCACCCACGTTGCTCTTGCCAATGACGGATCCTGCGGAATAGCAGATGGAGACTACGCCTCCATTGGAGCCAACCAGCCCACCAAGGGCCCTCTCTCCTATTACGTCGCTGTCCGAGTAACTCGCTGAGATGCTCCCCTTGTTGACGCCGGCCAAACCTCCGATGTGGAGGTTGCCGGAAACCAGTGATGTGCTACCACAGTTGCGGAGGGCTCCGCCCGGGTTGCATCCTGCAAGCCCTCCAACCCCCTCGTTGCCCGAGACGTCGGCGGCGCTCGATGAGCCCGTAACGGTTCCTTTATTGACGCCGACGAGCCCGCCCACGTACTTGATCCCCGAGACGAAGGCAGCACTGGAGCAATCCGTGATCGTCCCGGTATTGACCCCGATAAGCCCCCCGACATCGCCGTTTCCGCCGGGAATCGCGCCCATGTCCCGCCCTGTGCCGGCCACCCGCCCGACGATATGGCAGTTGGAGACAGCGCCGGCATTGACCGCGGCCAGCCCGCCCACAATGTCCGTTCCGGCCAGGCTGACGTCCTCCAGTTGGAGGTTCACGACCCGGCCCCCCTCTTCAATCCGCCCGAACAGGCCTTGGGAACCGGGCCCTCGCGCCGTCAGTCCCCGTATCGCGTAGCCCCTTCCATCGAGACTCCCGGAAAAGTGCGGGATCACGGGCGAAGACCGAACCGCACCGGATAGATCGATGGAAGCGACAAGCACGTAATGGCGCTTCGAGTAACCCACCTCCGACCCGACGAGGGCGAGTTGTTCGGGCGTGGCGATTTGAAATGGATCGTCCGGCCTGCCCGAGCCTTGCATGCATTGGCCCCTCACCATACTCGTGCAGAATAGGACGATTGCGGCGCAGACGATGCCTCTGGCGATGGGATTCCAGGCGTGGTTCATGGCCTTTTCCTCCAGAATCTGGATGATCAAATGATAACCGCTGAAGGCGCAGTGTCTTCAGCATGGAATCCAGAGGTGTTTCTGGGGGCCCAAAACGCGGATTTCGCGCCCGGGGAGCCCGTTGAGCCGGCGTACGTTCACCATGACGCCTCGCGCCGAAGGTACAAAACCCCAAATCGGCACAAGGGCATGACGGAACTAGAATGACTCGAAGATGACTTTCTCCCAACACGTACAGCCGGTTCTCGCGAAGCCCGGACCCGTATGAAGTGTCGGATAATATGATGGCAAACCAATATGATAAGACGTCAAAGGTCCGCCTTCGCAATTTTCATTATATCGTCAAATCCCGGAAGTCAAGAGAAAAATCCACAAAATCTGCGAGAAAACGCGACGAACCCCTCCCCTGAATTATCGTAACATTAACGCAATTCCAGTTGCAATTGTGCCGATGCTTCTGTACAATTCTTCTTCGTTCTCGCTTTGGTGATGGACGGGGGGATAACGCGGCTTCTTCACCGGGGATTCACAGCAGGCTCGCACCTCGCGGCGAGCGACTATCCGGGGAGCGAGGAGTACAAGAACAGTGCCCAGCCGCCAGGTGCTTCGGCAGGCGGACGGGTTGAGGTCTTGACGCACCATCGTGCGGCCGGACCCAGGGTCGTAGTTGAAGATGGTTTTGGAGTTATGGAAAAGATCGGCAAGATTCGCAACATCGGTATCTCGGCACACATCGACTCGGGCAAGACAACCTTGAGCGAGCGTATCCTTTTCTATTGCGGCAGGATTCACCGCATGCAGGAGGTTCATGACGGCAACGGCAAGGGCGGCGCCACCATGGACTTCATGGAACTCGAACGCGAACGGGGCATCACCATCACCTCCGCGGCCACGCAGGTCCAGTGGAACGGCAAGAGCATCAACCTGATCGACACCCCCGGCCACGTGGACTTCACCATCGAGGTCGAGCGGTCGCTCCGCGTCCTGGACGGCGCGGTCATGATCCTGTGCGCCGTCGGAGGCGTCCAGAGCCAGTCGTTCACCGTCGATCAACAGATGAAGCGATACCGCGTGCCTCGCATCGCGTTCATCAACAAAATGGACCGGACCGGTGCCGATCCCGACCGGGTCCGCCGGGACATTCGAGAGAAACTGGGCCTCAACGTCGTGCCGATCCAGATCCCCATGGGCCTGGGCGACAATTTCGAGGGCGTCATCGACCTGATCGCCATGGAAGCCCTGACCTTCGAGGGCGATGACGGCGAAGACATCGTCCGCAGTCCGATGCCCGCGGCCTATGAAGCAGCCGCACAAAAGGCCCGGCACGAGATGCTCGAAGCCCTGAGCATGTTCAACGACGAAATGATGGAACTGCTCCTGGAGGAGAAGCCCGTCAGCGTGGAGATGATCCGCCAGACGATCCGCGAGGCGACGATCAATCGCGACATCGTCCCGCTGATGATGGGCTCGGCCTTCAAGAACAAGGGCGTTCAGGCGCTGCTGGACGCGGTCTGCGACTATCTGCCCAGCCCGCTGGACCGCTCGTACTTCGCCCGCGACCACAACAACGCAGGGACCGAAACGCCCCTGGAGTCCAACCCGGACGCACCGTTGACCGCGATGGTCTTCAAAATCGCCGACGAACCGTTCGGCCAGTTGAGCTACGTCCGCGTCTACCAGGGCCGGCTCGCCAAGAGCGGCCAGTACACCAACGCCCGCACCGGACGGGCGCTCCGCGTGGGCCGAGTCGTCCGCATGCACGCCAACGACCGCGAGGACATCTCCGACGCCGGGCCGGGCGACATCGTCGCCCTGCTGGCGGTGGATTGCGCCAATGGCGACACCCTCTGCGGCGAAGGCGTCAACTACTCGCTCGAAAGCATCTTCGTGGCCGACCCGGTGATCAGCCTGTCCGTCATCCCGGCCAGCAACGCCGACCAGGAGCGCATGGGCAAGGCGCTGAGCCGATTCATGAAGGAAGACCCGACGTTCCGCGTCTCGACCGACCCGGAGACCGGCGAAACCGTCATCGCGGGCATGGGCGAGCTGCACCTGGACGTGTACATCGAGCGGATGCGTCGGGAGTACAAGGCCAACATCACCGTCGGCGCCCCGAGCGTCAGCTACCGCGAATCCCCGACCGTCGAAGCCAAATACGACTACCGCCACAAGAAGCAGACCGGCGGCTCCGGCCAGTTCGCCCACGTGGTCGGCCGGCTCGTCCCCCTGCCTGCGGGCAGCGACGCGCCGTACGAGTTCGAGGACAACATCACCAGCGGCCGCATCCCCGGCGAGTACATCCCGGCGGTGAACAAAGGCTTCCAGGCGGCCATGAAGAAAGGCCCCGTCGCGGGCTACGAGGTCGTCGGCTGCAAGATGTGCCTTGACGACGGCTCGTTCCACGCGGTAGACTCCAGCGAGATGGCCTTCCGCATCGCGGCCCGGGACGCCTTCAACGAGGTCTTCCGCCGATCCAAGCCCTGCCTGATGGAGCCCATCATGAAGGTCGAGGTCGAGATGCCGCGGGAGTACCAGGGCGCCATCGTCGGCGATCTGAACAGCCGTCGAGGCATCATCGTCGAGACCGAGGCGCGGGACACTTGCGCCGTCGTCCGTGCGGAAGTGCCGCTGGCCAGCATGTTCGGCTACGCCACGATCGTCCGCGGCCTGAGCAAGGGCATGGCGACCTTCTCGATGGAGATGTCGCATTACGCCCGGGTGCCGACCCGACTGGCCGAAGAGATCATCAATCATCGCCGTGAGAAACAGGCGGCAAGGAAGTAAATCCGAACATCGAAACTCGAAATCCGAAACAAGCACGAATGACCAAAATCCAAAGGCGCCCGGCGGGGTGCCAGCGTTTCTGTCCTTTGTATTTGGGTCATTTGGATTTGTTTCGGGTTTCGAATTTCGTGCTTGGAGCTTTGCGGCCCTGTCCTCCGCGGCTTCACCTTTTGCAAGGGTATTAAATGCCATTCACGAAATTCGGTCTCTCCGACCCGCTGGTGCAGGGAATCCTCGCAACCGGCTACACGGCCCCGACGGAGATTCAGTCGAAGGCCATCCCCGCCGCGGTCAGCGGCAAAGACATCATCGGCTGTGCCCAGACGGGCACGGGCAAAACGGCTGCTTTCGTGCTGCCGATCCTCAACCGGCTCAGTCATGAATCCCCCACCGATGTGGGCGCTCCGGAGCGGCACGGCAAAGCGAAGGACGCCAAGCGAGCGATCCGCTGCCTGATCCTCACTCCGACGCGGGAGCTGGCCGTGCAGGTCGACATGTCGATCCGCGAGTACGGCCGCTTCACCCCGTTGCGGGCCGCCGCCATCTACGGCGGCGTGAGCATCAAGGGCCAGCTTACCGCACTGCGTCGCGGCGTCGACATCGTCGTGGCCACCCCCGGCCGCCTGATGGACCACATGCGGCAGCGAACGATCGACCTGACGCGCGTCGAGGTGCTCGTCCTGGACGAGGCCGACCGCATGCTGGACATGGGGTTCATCCTGGACGTGCGGAAGATCATCGGCGCGTTGCCCACGCATCGCCAGACGATGCTCTTCTCGGCCACGATCTCGCCGGAGGTCAAGGCGCTGTCCGCCGGGATCATGAAAGACCCGGAGATGATCCAGATCGGCGTCCCGCGAAACCCGATCGAGACGATCACGCAGCATTTCTACCCGGTCTACAAGACCGCCAAGATGGATCTGCTGCTCCACATGCTCAAGAACGGCCAGATGACCTGCGTCCTGATCTTCTCGCGAACCAAGCACGGGGCCGACAAGATCCACCGCAAGCTCGAGAAGGCAGGCATCCACGCCATCGCGATGCACTCCGGCCGAAGCCAGGGCCAGCGGGAACGCGCCATGGACGGCTTCCGACGCGGCAAGTACCAGGTCATGGTCGCCACGGACATCGCCGCCCGCGGAATCGACATCGACGGCATCTCGCACGTCATCAACTACGACGTGCCGGCCTACGCGGAAGACTACATTCACCGCATCGGCCGGACCGGACGGGCCGCCTCTACCGGCGACGCCATCACGTTCGTCGCGCCCGATGAGCAGGAGAACTTCCGCAAGATCGAGAAGTTCATCAGCAAGGAGTTCGAGTTCGAGAGCTGCGAGGGCTTCGACTGGGCGGCCCCCGACATGCCGCGACCCAAGCCGGTCGAGAAGAAGTCGCTCGCGTCCCACCGACCCCGAAGAGGCGGCGGCAGACGGCGCAGCGGCATCCGCCGACGATAGACCCCACGATAGCAGGTGTGCCCGCCTGACGAGTCTCAGAAGGCGGCCCCGAGCCAGCCCCACGCGGGCACACTGCAATCCTATCCCCCTCCCTTCCGCCACACCCTCAGACAAGCTCGCTCCGGAGCTTCTGTTCGATTCTCCCATTCTGAACCCGGACAGAGGTTGTCCCATCGGCAGTTGAAGGTTGAGAGCAAAGCGATGGCTGCTACCAGGAGGGGCAGTTTCTCCTGCCGATCGTCGGGCTGATCATCAGGGCCGAGATGGCGGTCGATGAACTGGTCGAGGTCGCCGGCTAGCCCGCGGAAGCGTAGAGGCGTGAATGCGTGGAAGCGGCAGAAGCAGTCGCATCCGGCGGGAGTTTTCGTAGGGGCGACGCATGCGTCGCCCGTATGACAGAGTCCCCCATTCGTGGCAACGGAAGGACCGGACCGATCCGGATTCCGCCGCAAGCGGCGGGAGTTTAACGCTTGCCAGCCACCAGCACAAAGGGTGCTCCGCACGCCTCACCACCCATCGCGCCCGATCCGCACGGCCCCAAGCGAACGTCTCGCTCGCGTTTCAAACCGGAGGCCCCAATGCGACAAACTCCCCCAGCACGACCGCCTCGGGCGTGCCGCCTCGGAGCAGGTCAAGAACCGCTGAAATGCGCAGGCGTGACACCGAGTCCCTGAATTGCATGCTTGAGGGCTGGCCCTGCCCTCACCCCCAGCGCAAAAACGTGAACGAAGGGCTGAACTCGGGAAGTCCCCCCCGGAAGTCCCCCACAAACCAACAGGCAGTCCTCTGGACTGGAATCAGGTATGGTCAAAGCGATGCGCGGGCAGGTAGGACGGGATTGCTCGCACCCACCATCCGCAGGGCAGGTCACTTCCGTCGAATACCCCCGAGGAGAAGTGCGCTATCCGTCGATGGAAACTCCGCAAGGGGTTCAACAACAAGACAGCTTACCATGGACTGTGTTCCAAGTACCACCTTTCCGAATACCCGGAGTTCCACCGAAGCCACGGTTTTTGTTCCCGAGTATGTGCCCACTCTCCCTATATCGTCGTCAGCAACGGTGATCTGCGGTAGATGGAGCCCGGCCAGTCGAGCATGTTCCTCCAGCATGTTTCGGAGGTCGAGTACTTGGGCCGTTGGATTGGCCAGCGGAGTGAATTCCACTCGAAGGTGCGGGGACTCCGCATACTTGGTTTCGTAAGCAGTGACCTCAACCCCTTGCACGTATGCCATCTTCCTGGTTTGCGCATGCGGAAAAGCCACCTCAAATTCTGTGAACTCTGAAGTCACGAACTCGACGGCATCAGGGGGAAACTGGGTATCCGTGGGTCTGAGAGATAGAACCGTCGAGACAGCCAGGAGCGCGATTGAAGCTGCAAGCAAGAGGCGACCAGACCTGTTCTTCTTCACGATCCCGGCATAGAGTGCCAGGAGAAACGCACTGAGCGTCAGACCATTGAATCCCAACCAGCCGCCTGCGATCTGGGCTGGGGTGTCTCCAAGGTGAAAATAGCCTTCTCCCCTCGTAAGTGCTCCGACGAGAACAAGCAAGCCGGGCGCAAATAGAGCCCATCCGAGCCAAGTGCTTGCTCTGCCCTGGGCCATTCGACGATTTTTCCCTTCTGTCATCGCTGTCTCTCCTCAAGACACATGTGGCGGCAAGGCAATCACGCGACCGAACGTAAGACCAGTAGATCAAGTCTCTCACGGAGACCCATCTCTTCTTCCATCACAGCATATTCTCCCAACGGCACCCATCGCCCCGCGTTTGTGATTCATCCAAAGTGTGTGCCGCCAACCACCCTGATTGTAGAGTCCGGCCCTGCCGGAAGCAAGTAACAACCTTGAAACCCTGTCCGGTTCTGAGCATAATGGTGGGCGTGGACTCGGAAACAGTACACCTTGAATCATGCCATCCATCGCGGTCGGGGAAACCGTGTCCACAACACCCTTCCCGGCCACGATTCTCTTTTCCCGGGGGTGGCGAATCCATCAATTGAGGAGGCTCTATGGGCATGTCAATATTCCCGTTCAATAACCTGCGGCCTGAACCGGGAAGACCAGAACCGCCCCGGCCCAGAGAGCCGAACGAGATACTGGCCGAACTGGAGAAGATGCCGGGGCGGACGATGCTTGAGGTAGTCTCCAGGGTCATCGCCAAGATTGAGCACCTCCAATGCGTCCAGTCTATGTACCAGGAGAGACGCAGGTACAATCATCGCACGCCCTTCTACGATGTAGCTGTTCGTCCAGTGGTTAACAGCATAGAGGCCGATCTATTACCCATTGCGAACGCCGTGGAAGCCCACTGGCCGTATCCTCCTTTGCATGGCCCCGAGTGGCGTGAATCGCTGGCGGCTATTAAGCATGATTCTCCTGGAGCAACAGCGGATGTCATACAGGGATTTCAACTTGTCCGGCAGCGGCTGGAGATTGGCACAGAACTCCCAGTGACCCCAGCGGTACCTGATACAGGAACACCTCCGCTGAGCAACGCCTCCGTGTGGGACGTCTTCATAAGCCACGCTTCTGAGGACAAGGCCACCCTTGTGCGACCCCTTGCGAGGGCGCTTCAGGAGAAGGGCATGCGAGTATGGCTTGACGAGCTTGTTCTGACCGTCGGCATGAGCTTGCGACGCAGCATTGAGGATGGATTGTCGCATTCACGCTATGTAGTCGTTGTCGTCAGTCCTGCCTTTCTGAAAAAGGAGTGGCCACAGAAAGAGTTGGATGGCGGCTTCGCCAAGGAAACCGACGGCCGAGACGTGGTCCTTCCAGTTTGGCACAATGTGGATGCCAAGACCGTTCAGCAGAACTTCCCTATACTTGCAGGAATATGGGCTACATCCACTGACAAGGGTGTGGACGCCGTGGCTGCGGACTTGATGAAAGCCATGCAATGCTGAATCGTGCCTACCCGAATAACTCTGAATGGGAGCCCATTCGTTCGAGGATCAGGTCCTCACCGTCGGTGCGGTAGACGAGCAGCCAGGCCGAAAAAGTGGCGATGGGAAGTTCCCGCCAGGGAGGGAGTCACACCTGGCCGTTTCACACAGCAGGCGAGCCATGCATGCCCGCGGGCGTGCGAGGGAGATCTGCCGGTTTGGCCGTCCGGACAAGGCCTTGTGGCTTGCACGTCATGGGCTTTTGGCTGGGTTCCGAGACGCGTTTTTCGCTTCAGAGGCTTCCAGCAGAGATGTTCCGCCACGAAGGGGCAGACCATGAAAGCGCCGGCGAAGACCGGCGGCGAACAGCGAAAGACCTGATAACAAAGAAAATATCATGCCGCTTTCGATTTATATGAAACACCCGGGCGTCTCCAAGCGTCTTATTAGGATGAGGCCTGTCTTGGCGGGCGGCCGATCAGGCGGGATCGGCCTATCGAGTCCGGTCGCAACCGTTGCTCCAATCGCTGTCATAGCCGCGGAAGAGGGTCCTTATGCGTTCCTGCCTGTCACACGTGACGAACGAAGCCAATTCGAGGGGAGTTTCAAGTGTGAAGTGTCAAGTTTGAAGTGGGACGGATATGCGAAACGAAGCCAATTCACGGGAACGAGGCAGCAAGACAGAGGAAAGGAATCTGCGAAACGAAGCCAATCCCGAGAGCCCGACCGGCGACAGATTGAGCTGGTGTTCCCCGGTCGCACCTAGACGCCAACTCCCCATAAACCTTTATGAGCCAAACACTTGTCGCACGTGCAACCCGCCTGACCTGTCGTCAAATTGGGTTCGTTTCGCACATTCGGCCGCGGTGGATGCGGCGATTCAAGGACGAAGGGGATCAGAGGGCGATGAGACCCCAGACCCGGCCGAGCGACTCGGCAGTCTTCTGCACCGCGGCGTCGGGTTCGAGCTTCCGCAGTTCCTGGTCGAAGGGCTCGACCTCCACCGGGCCGTCGTAGCCGATCTTCACCAGCGCGTTGATGAAACCCTTCATGTCGATCACGCCGGTCGTCGCGGGCAACGTTCGCCGGCTGTCGATCTGCTCATCGACTTTCACCCCGGCCGGCGCGTCGTTGACGTGCACGTGCACGATGTCCTTGTTCGAGAGCTGCATGAGTTCCTCGATCGTCCCGTGCGAGGTGTACCAGTGCCAACTGTCCACGAGCAGGCCGACGTTGCCGGCGCCGATCGCGGTGACGAGTTCCATCATGTCCCGCTGCGCGCAGGCGAAGGGGTAGCGGAATCGCGATCGCGAAGTCCTCGGGCCTACGAACTCCAGGCCCAGGCGGATGCCGTTGTCGCCAAGCACCTTGGCGGCCTCGCGAAGGCGCGTCTCGTGCTGCTTGAAGTTCTCCAGGTACGTCAGATCGTTGCTGCCCGGCAGGATCCAGGTCGCGACGCGAGTGACGCCCAGTTGCTTCAGGAGGGCCGCACGCCTGGGGTACTGGGCGAAGTCGCTGCGGAACTTCTCGTCGCTGCCGCGAAAGTCGACCGACAGGCCGGCGACGCCGTATCGAATGCCTTTGTCCTTCATCGTCGCCAGCCACTGGCTGATCTCGGCGGCGGACTTGTTCTCGAACTCGCCCTCGTTCGGTGCGATGCCGCCGAACCCGTACTTGACCGCGTAGTCCAGCGCCTGCTGCGAATTGGCCCGAACGCCAAGATGGCCCGGCGAGAGGTTCTTGAAGAACTTGACGGCTCCCTTCGATTCCGCGGCCTGGACGGGCCCCACGGCGCCGACCACAACGCCTGCCGCAATCGCCGACCCGCAGAACGCACGTCTTGTCATCTCATGAGCCATCGTCGTCTCTCCAATTCGGCTTCGGATTCTGGACATTTCTCAGACGACAGCCTGCGGCTGGCGTCCCCAGGAGTATACCCCGTGGAACAGGCCGCGTCAAATCTAGGGCAGCTTCTCGCCCGACGGAGTCAGACGCAGGACGATGCCGGGATTGTTCAGAACGACGTAGATCGCGCCGTCGGGACCGCAGGCGACGTCCCGCACGCGACCTGCGTTCTTGAGGATCGTCTCCACGTGGATCACGCGGTCCTGCTCGATGTCGAGCAATTCGACCTGTTCGTACTTCAGCGCGCCGTTGAGCAGATGGTTGTTCCACTTGGGAAACAGGCGGCCTCGATAGAAATCGAGTCCGCACAGGGCGGGAGAGGGTCGCCAGTAGTAGTTGGGGACCTCCATGCCGGGCTTCTCGCGGAGCTTCGAGATGACGGTCCCATCATAGTCGAGGCCGTAAGTCACTTCCGGCCAGCCGTAATTGAGGCCCGCCGAGATCAGGTTCAGCTCGTCGCCGCCCATGGGGCCGTGTTCGGTCTCCCAGACCCGACCGGTCTTGGGATGGACCGCCAGGCCCTGCGGATTGCGGTGGCCATAGCTGAAGATCGTGGGCAACGCCCCCTGGCGGTTCACGAACGGATTATCTTTCGGCACTTTGCCGTCGCGGTGGATGCGATGGATCTTGCCGTTGGGCCGACCGAGATCCTGGGCGTCGGCGCCCACGCCGCGATCGCCGATACCGAAGAACAGGTAGCCTTGCGGGTCGAACACGATCCGACAACCATAGTGGTGTCGCGTGGTCCGGTAGGATGCGTGCGGCGCCTCGTAGACGACCTGCTCATCGACCCACGCGTCGTCCTTGATGCGCCCTCGCACGATTCGGGTCATCGAGAGAATCCCGCCACCACCAGTCCCTTTCTCCAACGCATGGCTATAGGCGAGATAGACCCACCCCTCTTTCGCATAATTCGGATCGACCGCGACATCGAGCAGCCCCCCCTGCCCTTCGCTGAGCACCTGGGGCGTGCCGGCGATCGGCTTTGGGTGCGTCTTGCCGTCCTCGACGAGCCGCAGTCGGCCAAGCCGCTCGGTGACCAACGCCCGCCGGGAATCGAGCCAGTCGATGCTCCACGGGACCGCGAGACCCTCCGCCCAGACTTCCACTTTGATGTAGTAGTCGAGCGTCTCAAGCTCTTTGGGCGGAGCGGGCGGCTTGGCCCCCGCCTGTCTCTCGGAGTCACGCAGGAAATCGACGATCAGACTGATCTGCGGATCGGTCAGCGTCTTCTCGTAGGAGGGCATGCCCAGGTGCGGGATGCCATACTTGATGTTGCGAACGATGTAGCCGCGGTCGGAGCCGAACTGCCAGATGCCGTCGACGAGACTTTGGGCGTTGCCGCCCTGCAGCCGCTCGCCGTGGCAGGAGGCGCATTTCTCCATGTACAGATCGCGTCCGGCCGATGCCGCGCCGGCCGCCATCCCCGCGCGCAGACCGCTCCATCCCAGGGCGACCATCAGAACGAACCTCATGCACCTCATGGCAAATCCCCCTTCTGCATCAGCCGCGAAATCAGTTCCCTGTCACGCCACCGGGCCGTATCGAGGGCCGAGAGTCGCAGCGAGTTGTTTGCCGAAGGCCAGCAGCTCCTGGCGTTCGGTCTCTGTCAGCGGTTTGTACCGCCTGGCCAGCTCGACGTTCTGAATCGCCTGCTCCATCGTGAACGGTCCCACGTTGGCCACGCTGACGCCTTCGAGATCCAGGGCGTAGGCGAGAGCCTTGCCCAGCATCTCCGGCGGCGTGTTGCAGCCGACCGAGGCGTTGCGGTGGTTGGGGAAGCCGCCCTTGATGCCGGCGTAGACCTTCATCGCGACGACGCCCACGTTGCGCTTGCGGCACTCGGGCAACACCTTGCCCTCGAAGTCGTAGATGTTGCGGTCGGCGTAGTTCATCACCGGCATCACGACGTCGATCTGGTCGGTCTCCAGCATCTTGAGGAACACCGGCGGCCTCTCGTGGCCCGAGAGCCCGATGAAACGGGTCTTGCCGGCCTGTTTCTGCTTGAGCAGGTATTCGAGGATGCCGTCCTTGGCCAGGACCTTGTCGAGGTTCTTGTTGCCGACGTTGTGGATATGCACGAGGTCCACGTGGTCGGTCTTGAGCGTCCGCAGCGATTCCTCGAACATCTGCTGGGCCCGCGAACCGGTGTCGGTCCAGCACTTGGTCACGAGGAACACCTTGTCCCGCCGGGTGGCGAGCGCCTGCCCCAGAGCCTCTTCCGCGATGCCGTAAATCCGCGCGGTATCGACGAAGTTGACGCCGCGATCGATCACTTCGCTGAAGATCTTGACCGCCTCGCCCAGATCGCCGCGAGCCTCCCCAATCGGCGCAGTCCCCAACCCAAGGATGGTGACCTTGGCCCCCGTCCGGCCCAGCACGCGCGTCGGCAACTCCGCCCCGCCGCTCTCGCTCGCCCGCACGCCAGCCGCTCCCACCGCCAACCCCGCTCCGGCCAGCGCCGTCCGCTGCAAGAACTCGCGTCGATTGAGCCGCGATTCAATCCGGTTCTGAAGCTCTCTCATTTTGCGTCACCTCCGTCCTTTTCGAGGTTCTTCGTGATCCTTCCACTTCCACCATTTCAGCAACTCCGGATCGGGGTCGCTGGTGGAGGCATAGTACACCGCGCAGCGGAAGACGTACAGCATGCACCGGTCGACGGGCGAGGCCTGGAAATCGCAGAGCCGCCGGTAGAGTCTTTCGGGGCTGCGGCCTTTGAGCTGCCGGATGGATGTGATGCCGATCTGGCGCAAGTCTCGTGCGACCGACTTGCCGACGCCGGGGATCTGTTCGAGCTCGTCCTTCACCGCCATACCGTTAGCTCCTTTGATCGTCGCCGATGATCGAGACTCTCGGTATGGTATCAGATTCCGAGCAATGGGCAAGTCATTCCAGGCCGGTGAAGAACCGGTCGATCCGGGGCTGGTACTTGTCGGTGATGTCGAAGGAGAGGATCACGCCTCGGGCCCGGCCGAGGATCAGCTCTCGCGGCACCAGGCCGAAATAGCGGGAGTCCTTGCTCAGGTCGCGGTTGTCGCCCAGGACGAAGTACTGCCCTTCGGGAACGGTCACGGGTCCGAAATCCCGCATCGCCTGGACACCGGGGACGCTCATCACCGGGTGGGCCGTGCGGCCAAGCTCTTCGATGGCGAATCGACTGCCCGCGGCGTGTTTCTGGGGGATCTCCCGGGCGTAGTTGTGGTCGGTTTCGTCGTACTCCAGCGGCCGGCCGTTCAGGAACAGCGTATTGCGGTGCATCTCGACGGTGTCTCCGGGCTTGGCGACCACGCGTTTGACCAATCGGACGCCGTCGTCGGGCGACAGGCAGACCACGATATCCCCCCGCTCGGGCTCGGACCAGCAGGCCAGGCGGTGCATCGTCAGCGGGATTCGCAGATCGTACGCGATCTTGTTCACGTAGATCAGGTCGCCGTCGAGGATCGTCGGGTTCATCGAGCCGGTGGGGACCCAATTCCAGTCCGCCAGACTCGATTTTATCGGCACGACAACGAACACGATGAACAGAATGGTCGCCCGCCAGTCGCGCCAGAGCCGCCGACCGACAAGCCGTGCGCCGCCGCGGCGCCAATCCGCCAGCAATCCCGTTCGAGCCTTCCCGTTCATCAACCGCTCCTTTGATCAGATTCGCAATGTCGGCGCGGGCCCCCCAACCCGCGCCCTCTACGAAGTCAGACGCTCGAAAGACGAAAAGGTTTCATCACATTTCGATTCCCCGGCGGCTTTCGACGCCGCAATGGTAGTAGTGCTTGACCTCCCGCATTTCCGTGACGAGATCGGCCTTCTCCAGGAGAGCGCCACTGGCGTAACGGCCGGTGAAAACAAGCTCGACATGCTCGGGCTTGCCGTCGATCAACTCCAGCAGCCGCTCGACGGGAAACAGCCTGCACTGCACGGCCACGATGGCCTCGTCGAGGACCACGAGGTCGTATTGACCGCCGCGGACGACGTCGGTGATTCGCATCAGACCATCGCCGGCCGCCTGGACATCCGCCGCGTCGGGCTCGCCGCGGATGAAGCGACCTCGGCCGAACTGCTCGACCGTGATCCGATCGGCGAATCGGCCCAAAGCTTCGATCTCGCTGTAGGCCAGACCCTTGATGAACTGGGCGAAGAACACGCACAGCCCCGCACCGGCGGCTCGAATCGCCAGTCCGATGGCCGCGGTGGTCTTGCCCTTGCCGTCGCCGGTGTAGACGTGGACGTAGCCTCTCTGGAGCCGATCCCGTCCAACCCTCGGGGTCGGCTGTGTCTCTGTCGCCATCCTGCTCGTCATCCTTTCCGCTGCGCGACCCGCTCACGGAGCTTCTTCGCCGCGGTCACCATGTTCGCCAAAGCCGGCTTGACCTCTTCCCAGCGCCGGGTCTTGAGGCCGCAGTCCGGGTTCACCCACAGTTGCGAGGCGTCCAGGACCGTCATCTGCCCTGCGATGGCCTCCTCCATCTCCTCGACCGACGGCACGCGCGGGCTGTGGATGTCGTACACGCCGGGCCCGATCTGGTTGGGGTACTTGAACTCGCGGAAGGCCCCGAGCAGTTCCACGCCGGACCGCGCCGCCTCGATCGAGATCACGTCCGCGTCCAACGCCGCGATCGCCTCGATGATGTCGTTGAAGTCGCCGTAGCACATGTGCGTGTGGATCTGCGTGGCGTCCGAGACGCCGCTGGTGGCCAGTCGAAACGCATCGACCGCCCACTCCAGGTATTCTCGCCAGTCGCTCCTTCGCAAAGGCAGTCCCTCGCGCAGCGCGGGCTCGTCGATCTGAATGGCCTTCACGCCTGCGGCCTCCAGATCCGCGACCTCGTCGCGAATGGCCAAAGCGATCTGAAACGCGGTGTCCCGCCGGGGACAATCCTCGCGAACGAACGACCACTCCAGAATGGTGATCGGCCCGGTCAGCATGCCCTTGACGGGTTTGCTCGTGACCGACTGGGCGTACTGAATCCAGCGAACCGTCATCGGGCTGGGCCGGCTGACGTCGCCGAAAATGATCGGCGGCTTGACGCAGCGGGAGCCATAACTCTGGACCCACCCGTTTCGGGTGAAGGCAAAACCGTCCAGCATCTCGCCGAAGTACTCGACCATGTCGTTGCGTTCCGGCTCGCCGTGGACGAGCACGTCCAGGCCCACCTGCTCCTGGATCTGGATCGCCTGTTTGATTTGCAGGCCCATCTGGGCGTCGTACTGCCTGTGATCGATCGTCCCCTGCTTGAACGCCGAGCGGGCCTGCCGGATCTCCGGCGTCTGCGGAAACGATCCGATGGTCGTCGTCGGCAGCGGAGGCAGGTTCAGGTTCTCCTGCTGCTGCGGCAACCGGCGGGCAAAGGGACTCTCGCGAGCGAACATCTCCTGCGAGAGGCCCTTCATGCGGGCCTGCACTCGCGGGTTGTGAATGGTCCGCGACTTCGCGATCCGCTCGAACAGAGCCTGGTTCTCCGCGAGGGCCGTGGCGACAGCGTCCCGATTGGAGTTCAGGGCCCTTTTCAGAACCGACAGCTCCTCCAGCTTCTGCATCGCGAAAGCCAACCGCTCGCGGACCTCTTGGGGCAGGTCCGTCTCGGGCTTCAAGTCCACCGGACAGTGCAGAAGAGAGCACGAAGGCGCCAGAACGACTCGCTCGGGTCCCAGAACCCGCACCGCCTCCTCCAGTTGTGGCAGGACGTCGGAGAACTTGCTCCTCCAGATGTTCCGCCCATTCACGACGCCCAGGGACAGCGACTTGTCGGCAGGTACCCGGGCCAGCGCGTCCTTCAACTGCTCGGGTCCCCTCACCAGATCGAGGTGGACGCACGCGACAGGCAGCCGCAGGGCCAGATCGAGATTCTCCCCCAAAGAGCCGAAGTACGTCGCCAGGCAGATCGACATCCCGCCGGCCGCTCGGGCAAGGGCGCTATACGCCTGCTCGAAGGCCTGGGCCGCCGCCTGGCTCAGGTCCAGAGCCAGGACCGGCTCATCGATCTGGATCGACGTCGCGCCCGCGGTCACCAGACGCTCCAGAACCGACGCATAGACAGGGAGAACCCGGTCCAGCAGCGACAGCGGTTCCAGGCCAAAGGTCTGGGCCTTGCCCAGCAGCAGGAACGACACCGGTCCCAGCAGCACGGGACGGGTCGCGATGCCCAGGGCCCTGGCTTCGACGAACTCATCGACGACCTTTGTCGAGCCCAGACTGAACTGCTGGTCGGCCTCCAGTTCCGGGACGATGTAGTGATAGTTCGTATCGAACCACTTGGTCATCTCCATGGCCGTGGCGGTCTTGGCGCCGCGGGCCATGGCGAAGTAGGTGTCCAGGCTCACCAGATCGCCGGCATGGCCAAACCGAGCGGGCACCGCCCCAAGCATGACCGCGGTATCGAGGACATGGTCGTAGAGCGAGAAGTCGTTGCTCGGGATGATGTCCACGCCCAGATCCCGCTGGAATTCCCAATTCTGCCTGCGGATCGCGCGGGCGGCGTCGTTCAGGGCCTTGGCGGTCAACTCGCCCGACCAGTACGACTCCAGGGCCTTCTTCAACTGGCGATGCGTCCCCATCCGCGGAAATCCGAGGTTGGCTGTCCTGACGGTCATGTTCTATCCTCCAATGACGCCACTCAAAAAACGAAACGATTGAACCTATACTGGCGAGAGACCTCGCCCGTTCTGTGGTCATGGATGGGATTGCAGCAGCGAAAGGAGAACCGGCGGGAAGGGAGGAATGCCCGCGCCCTTCCGAAAACACGCCGATCGCAGCTTTCCCGCGAAAGCAACCGGATCCAGACCGTTTCCACAACGGACCGTCGGCAGGTCTTCGGACTCGCAGGCGAGAGGCTCCTGGCCTCGGCTCCTACCGGCCGTCGCTTCCCATCCCGATACGCCGGGACAGTGCTTCATGACGGCTTTCGTTCCTGCTCACCGCTGCGGGGCAGCTCCGGATTCACACCGGATTCCCTCTTTCGATGCTCTCGATAGAGCAAACCGACAGCGAGAATCTTCTTATCGCGGGGACCTCCGCGCGTCAAGAGGAAAAATGCGAGAACCCTGTTCGTCGTGACGCCGCAAGGCGTTATCTTCAGTGTGCTCGGGAACATATGACGAATTGAAGATATGCCCTCACGGTCACACTACGAACACGAAAATCCACGCTCGATGGAAAGAGAAAGGCCCAGGCCCATTGCGTCGCATGTGGCGCGCCGGGCCTGGGCCATAAGAAGACTTCAATCCAAGCGGATCAGATCGTCGCCAGGTCGAAGCCGGGTCGGTACGATTCCTCCACGAACTTCTGGGCCTCGGGGACATTGGTGACCTTCATGTTCGGGCCGTCCCAGAGGATCTTCTTGCCCGCGCGGATCGCGACGTCGCCCAGGAGGACGAATTCCGTCAGGCGGGCGCTGTAGCTGAAATCGCTGCACGCCTTCGGGCCGCCTTTGCAGGCGTTGAGCCAGTCGCGGTGATGGCCCGGACTGCGGGGCAGCTTCCGCGGGGGCCGGCCGTAGGCCTTCATCTTGGATTCCGGGATGATGCGGGGCGACTTGCTCCAGCCACCGCCCATGATGGTGCCCTTGCTGCCGACGATCAGGACTCCGTTGCTGCCCTCGCCCAGGGTGCGGCCCGGCTCCAGTTCAGCCGGTCGCGGCGGCTCCAGGGCGCCGTCATACCAATGGACCGTGACGGGGCCACGGCCTTCTTCCGGCCCGAACTCCCAGACCACGTGGTTGTCGCCTCCGATGACCTCGGAATCGACGAAAGCGGTCTTGATCGCCTCGACGCTGATCGGATGACCCAGCTTCAGGGCCGCGAATGCAGGGTCCAGGTTGTGGACCGACATATCGCCGACGGCGCCGGTGCCGAATTCCCACCAGCCCCGCCAGTTGTAGGGAACGTACGCCGGATGATAAGGCCGATCCGCTTTGGGCCCGAGCCACCGTTGCCAGTCGAGTCCTTGCGGGACAGCAGGCCGATCCGTCGGTCGGCCGCGACCGTCGGCCCAGCCGCCGGTGCTGCTCCAGGCGTGCACCTCGCGGACCTCGCCGATCGCGCCGTCCCAGATCAGCTCGCACGTGATCCGGTTGCCTTCGTCGCTGCGGCCCTGGTTGCCCATCTGGGTCGCGACGCCCGCCTCGGCGGCAGCCTTGGCCACGGCCCTTGCCTCGGCGACGCTGTGCGTCAACGGCTTCTCGCAGTACACGTGCTTGCCGCGACGGATCGCCGCCAGCGAGACGAACGCGTGCCAATGGTCCGGCGTCGCGCACAGCACCGCGTCGATGTTCTTCTCCTTGTCCAGCATCTCGCGGAAATCGACGTAGGCCTTGCACTGGAACTGCGGATTGTCCTGCGAGTACCGCTGCTCGACCTCGGCCTTGACCGGCAACCGGCCCGCGACGCCGCCATAGTAGTACGGACTGTAATCCGCATGGTCCATCGGGTCGGCGATGGCGACGATCTGGGCGTCGTTCTCGCCGAACAAACCGTAGGCGTTGGTCCGGCCCTGCCCGCCGCAACCGACGATCGCGATGTACACCTTCTCGCTCGGCGCGACGAACTTCGGCCCGCCCAGCACGGATCGCGGCACGATCGTAAACGCCGCCGCCGCGCTCGCGACGGAACTGAGAAACTGTCTTCGCGTGGCTTTCGAACCCTGCGTGCTCATGTGTGCCCTCTCATCGAACGGCGCCACCGTCGCAGGCGAGTCGGACGTTCCCGCACGCCCCCGCGACGTCGTGACAACCCTCCTTATGATACCACACCGCCAAGATGTCCGCCAAAACATCTATACGCGAAGTGGCGTTTTCATGCACCTTACTTTTCCGCCGTACCTGTCGAGAAGCCCTCTTTGTCGCACCACAGAACGCAACCTGTCGGCCAGGGCGTTGATGCTCCTGAAGATTAGGGAAATTCCGCAATGAGCTCTCTGTCGAACGGGACGAAGATAGAGAAATCGAACTTGGATAGGCCGTTCAAAGACTCCTCGTTGGAGGACCGAGCGGCGCGACAGCAGATGCTCACAAAGGCATGTCGAAAGCACAGAGGTGATCCGGATGCGTGTTTTGGTTGTGGACGATCACGCCGCCGTGCGGCGGAGCCTGACCGAGGTGTTGCAGGGTGAGGCGTACCTGGAGGTGGTCGGCGAGGCCTCGGACGGCGAACAGGCAGTCCAACTGGCCGCGCAATTGGCTCCAGACCTTGTGCTCATGGACATCGTGATGCCGAAGATGGACGGCATCGAGGCCACACGCCGAATCATGCGGGAACGTCCCAAAACCCGGGTCATCGGATTGTCCATGCACGACTCGATGGCCTATGCCGCCAGGATGCTCGAAGCAGGCGCCTGCGCCTGCCTGCTCAAGGACTGCGAAATGGAGGACCTGCTGCACGAAATCCGCTTCGGCGAGGGCCCCGCTCGGCACATCAACGAGTCGAAAAAACCGCGGGAGCATCTGCTCGACTCAATCCGATAGGCCGATCCGTCCATCCCGACCGTCCAGGGGGTTCGAAGTCGCCACAGCGATGACCCGGCCTCGGTCGCCCACCGCACAATAGAAATGGTACACCACGTCCTGATGCTTGATCACCCAGGGCTTGTGGGCGTAGGTCTGGTCCCAGGGCTCGGAGGGCTCAATCAAGTGCGGCCCGTCCCATTGAGTCCAGTGGGCCAGATCATAGGAACAGGCGAACGTATCGAACGCCTTGGGCTTCCAGAAGGCGCCGAAATAGTGCATCACCCACACAGGACCCATCCGCACGATCTGCGGGTCGCCGGAGATGCCCCTGCCGTTGTCGATGACAGGTCCCTGGCCGAAACGCTCCCAGCGACGCATGTCCTTCGAGACCGCCATGCCGATGCACTCGCGGTCGGGTCCCTTGCCGTTGTAGAACATCACGAAGGGATAGCCCAGCGTCCGAGCCTCGTCGTGAATGATGTTGCTCTTGTAGAGCGTCACGCTCTCGAACCGGCGCGCGTCCGCCTGATCCCTGGACAGGACGGGCTCATCCAGGCGATTCCACGGGTCGGGTCGCGTCGGATCGTCCGTCCAGGCCATGCCGATCGCCAGCGGGTCGGTCTCGTAGCCCGCCAGGGCCCCGCCGACATACGACAGCCAGTATTTCCCGTCGTACGTGCCCAGTCCGTAGGCGCCGCCCCATCGGTGGTCCTGCAAAGCGATGAAGCCCGCGGCCTGGCTGGCGTCCCAGGCTCCATCTCGGAACGGCAGGATCTTGCCCAAAGGCTTCCAGTGAAGCAGGTCTTCGCTCTCGGCCAGCAAGGTCTCATAACCCTTGCCGGCGAACAGGTTGTACAGCATGTACCAGCGGTCCCTGTGCCGAAAGACGCTGGGGCAATCGACGTTCGCCCCGTTCTCGCCGGTGAGGATCACGCCGTACTTGTAGGGGGTCTTCACCTGCTCGTAGATCCGCTCCATGACTTCGCGAGGCACGACCTTGCCCGCTGCGCCAGGCTCGGATGCGCCGCCACAAAGGGCTCGATTGGCGAAGAGGATCAGAGCCACAATCGCGACTGTCTTGCCGACACATCTCATACGGATTCGGGTCAATTCGTGCGCGGGTCTTGTCATCCCTTCGCGTTGCTCAGGGCAGGCTCTGAACGCAGCGGAGCGAAGTGAAGAGCTTGTCCTGAGCGGAGCGAAGGAATCTGGCTTGCGATCGAGAGAAACCTCTCGTCCTGTGCCCAGGTCCTTCGGCTGCGCCTCAGGACGACAAATCCTCGCCGCGCACGAATCATTCCGAATCCGTATCATAGTCCGCCCTCCCTGCACAGAAGCCGGGCGTCATGCCCATCTGTCGCAGACATGACGCCCGGCGTCGAATTCCATCGATAGCTCGCGGCCCGTCACTCGACGGGGAACCGCAAGAGCGTGATGCTCAGCGGGGCTACGGAGAGCCGGTTCTGCCACTGTGCGGCCCGTTCGACGATCTTGATCCGCTCGTTGTTCTCGTCGTTGCGGACCTTCGGGTCGTCGCCCGCGATGGTCCAGACGGCGCCCTTGGCCTGCGGCTTGATCGCGTCGAGTTTGAACTCGACGACTTTGGCCTGACGGTTGGGATTGACGACCGCCAGGGTAATCGCCTTGCGGTCCGCGGTCCAGGCGGCGGCCACGTCGAGAGCCGCTCCAGCGTGATTGCCCTCGACCGCGATGGGGATCGAGCCATAGTGGTGGCGGTATAGCATCAGCGGCAACGCGGTGGCGTCGAAGAACGCGTCGGTCTTGGTGGTCTTGATGCAGCCGATGACGTTCACCGTCTGGGCGTAGTGCGCCATCTGGATGATGTCGCTGTTGCGCGAGTACTCGTGCAGGCCGATGGCGACGCCCAGAGCGTCGGAGAGGTCGTAGGCGCAGCCCAGTTCGCCATAGACGTACGGCTGATGCCAGTAGTTCCACTCGTCCATCGCGATCGGCACCGGACGGGTGTCCAGCAGACCCAACTCCTTCTGGAGCTTGCGATGCCCTTGGGCCTTCTGAACGATCGACTCCTTGAGCAGATTGACGTGTCCGATCAGATTCGGCTCCTCCGGCGCCCACGGCGTGCGGCCGCGGTAGAAGTGCTCGGAGATGTAGTTCATGTAGTCGGCGCACTCACGCAGCATGCCCTCGGTCCAATGGTGCTTCTGTTCGGGGTCGTTCTTACTGTTGATCTCGCCGAAGCTGCCCACGCCGATCAGTTGCAGGGACGGATCCGCGTCCCACATCGCCTGCGCGACGAGATTGTGCTTCTGGACATAGTGGCTCAACTGCATGAAGCCCAGTTGCCAGGGCCCGAACATCTCGTTGCCGACGCACCAGTACTTGACGCCGTAAGGCTTCTTGTGCCCGTTCTTCGCCCGCCAGCTTCCACCGATCGTGTCGGTTCCGCGGTTGCAGTACTCGACCCACTGGGCGGCCGAGTAGTCGTCGCCGAAACCGGTGTTGACCGCAACCACCGGCTCAGTTCCGATCTCCCGGCAGAAGTCGATGAATTCATCGGTCCCGAAATCGTTGTGCTCGACGCCCGTCCAGGCGGGATTCTTACGCGGGGGCCGACGGTCGCGATCGCCGATGCCGTCGCGCCAGTTGTACCCGCTGACGAAGTTGCCGCCGGGCCAGCGGTACATCGTGCCGTCGAGCTGCTTGAGCAGAGCCAGCGTGTCCAGCCGCATCCCGCGAACATTGTCGGCGGGCATCAGCGACACGGTTCCAACCATCACGTCGCCGCCGGAGGCGAGAATCTCGAGCATCGCTTTCTCGGTGCCCGCGCCGGCTTTGAACTTCAGCGTGTGCTTGTGGTACTTGCCTCTTACGTTCTTGATGCGAACCATCTGGCGGGCCTGGCCGTCCTCGCCGCAGACCAGGACAACGTCCACCGACGCTGTTCCTTTGGGCGCGGACAACCAGATGTAGCCGACGTACTCCTTGCCTTGAACGGTCGCAAGGTCCCGCTGGCGAATGCCGGCGCCGGCCTTGATCCGCGGCGTATGCTCGCCGACGAAGGCATTCTCTTTCACCATGGTCACGGAGTCCGCAGACCCGATAATCTGCCAGGGAGAAGCACCAACAACCGGGAACCGCGTGTCCTCCAACTGCCGATAGGGTCGGTAATCGGCCGTGATGGGGAAGTAGAACTTGCGGTCTTCGAGCATCTCGGCCCAGATGCCGCCGTAGATGCACCGACCCAGGTGCTCGATGAACTGGCCATAGATGAAGGGATTCATCGGCGCCCCTGTGCGGTCGCCATGGAGCGTCACGACGGACGCGGCCTCGCGGGTCTGGGCGTTCGCGGCCCCAACCCGGACAAACGAAGCCAAACCCAACATCAAAAAGAGCGCGGCCAGACGCCCCGCGACATTCCCTTGCCCGTTCTTCATGTGAAACCTCCTGCTTGCTGGTTGTCCGACGAATCGGCTCGACGGTTCATTCGCGACTGGTCTTCAGGTCTGATGCACAACGTGCGAATCGTAAACGGCGGACAGGAGCCAGTCAACGCGCTGACGCTATATTCTTATGCGAACGCCAAATCGCGTCAAACCAGATTGGAGAAAGGGCCAAAGACAACGGGGCCCCTGTCTTGTGAACAGGGACCCCGTCTGAAGATGCTGATGCGTAACTAATCTGTTGTCAAGGCCGACTCAGAACGGTTTGGCCACCGGCTGCGTCTGACCCATCACAAATAGAAGCTCCTCTTGAGACAGAACGCGGTTGTAGACGCGGACGTCATCCAGCGCGCCCAGCCAGAAGTAGTCCGTGGCCGATTCGCCGCGTCCGAGCATGAACGAAGCCGTCGAGGTGCCGAGCACCGCTGTCGTGGCCATCTCGCGATCCAGGTTCCCAAAAACGTAGGTCCGCATGAACTGACCCTTGGAGTAGACGCCGGCGACGTGATACCAGACGTCCTGCTGCAGCGTCGCGCCCCCGGCCACATTGCGAGTCAGGGTGCCCTGGTTGGTGGACGTACGGACCTCGAACTCAACCTTGTTGTTGGTGTAGAGACCGATCTTGTAGCCGCCGGTGGTGCCGTCCTGGTTGGACGCGATCTTGCGATCTCCGGCGGTGAAGCCCATCTTGATCCAGGCCGTCACGGTGACCGCGTCGGTCAGATTCAGGCTGGCGTTTTTGCCGCAATCGACGAACGTCTGTCCGTTCGTGAACTCCATCGCCTGCCCGACTGCGCCGGGGACCCAGCTCGCGGTCCCGCCGGTGACGGTCCCGTTGTTGCCCTTGCCGGAGGTGTCGTTCGTGTTGCCGTCCAGGGTCCAGAGGCCCACGAGGTTGGCATTGCCCGGATTGACGGGGGTAATGAACTGGGGAGCCTTCGGATACAGCCGGATGTCGTCGATGTACAGCTTGCCCGCGGCGCCGGTGCCCTCGATGCCGATCGTGAGGGTCCGAACGCTGCTGACGTTGCCGACGGTGGACAGATCGATGTTCCAGGCCTGCCAGACGGCGCGAGTCACGTCCGCAGCGGCTCCATTGTAGGCCACCTTGGTGCTGTTGATCTTGAGGTACAGTTGCCCGGTGTTGCCTGCGGCGCCGGCGAAGTGGATCGCGAGCGTCTTGATGCCTCGGGCGCTCCAATTCTGGGCTGAATCGAAGGTGATCTGGGCTTCGGCCAGGGCGAACTTGCTGTTGTCGTACAGAATCGGCATGGACTGGGTTCCGCCGCGGATGATGGTCTTCTCGGCGAACGGAGATTGGTCGTATCCGACCTGCGAACCGCTGGCGCCGGTGGTGATGCCGTCGACCCAGGCTTCATAGATCCGGCTGCCTTCGTCGTCGGTG
Organism: uncultured Phycisphaerales bacterium; assembly: GCA_937927975.1. Classification (GTDB taxonomy): domain Bacteria; phylum Planctomycetota; class Phycisphaerae; order Sedimentisphaerales; family Anaerobacaceae; genus PLanc-01. Next base: position 42,301 of record CALEZT010000258.1, on the reverse strand, counting down.
TAGCCTTCGAAGTCGTCAACGACCAGATACTCCTGCGTCGTGAAACTCCAGACGTCGCCTTCGTACGTGCCGGTATCGCCAATCGCGTCGACTCTCCAGAAGTACTCGGTGTCGAGGTTCATGGCGGTCGGAGTGAAACTGTTCTGGGTCACAGTGCTGGCTGCAGCGGTGCCCGCGGCGACCGCGGCGCTATCGGCGCCGAAGAACACCTTGTGCGAAGTGGCCTCGCGACCGGGCCGCCACTCCAAGGTGGCAGTCACGTCGACAGCCGTCGCGTCGTCGGCCGGCTTCGAACCGAAGGCCTGAACCGGCACGTAGAAGAACCGCACCTCGCTGAGACTCGCCTGCTGGGCAATGCCGCCCCAGTTGCTGTTGATCGTCAGCTTGACGAACTTGGCCTCGACGCCGCCGAAATCGACGAACGTGTTGGCCTCATACGTCGCAGCGCCGGTCGCCTTGGCGAACTCATGGGCCCCTTCCAGGGCAGTCCAGGCCGCGCCGTCGACCGAATACTCGATGGTCACGTCCTTGGCGCCGAAGCCGACGAACGCTTCCACGATCTGGTTGGAGTTCCAGACCCACAGCTCATCGAGCTTGTAGACCTTGTCGAACTCGTACTGAACCCAGTGCGGCGCAGTGTTGCCGCTCATCCACATCTGCGTCAACTCGACGGAGTGCTGATCGTCGGCATTGAGGCCGGAGCCGTCGACGGTGTTCTGCGGACCGGTGTCGCCGCGGCTCTGGCTGGAAGCCGTCGCGGTGACGTTCTTGATCGGATAGGCGAACGGCTCGACCGTGAAGCTCCAGACATCGCCTTTGTAGATCGTGAAGTCGGGGGCCGAGTTGACCTCATCGACTCGCCAGTAATAGGTCTGGCCGTAATCGAGCAGACCATCCGGGTCATAGCCGACATCCGTCTGATCTTTGCTGATGAGCACACCCAGGGGGCTGGTCCGGCTGGCGGTGTTGACGTCCACAAAATCCGTTCCGAAGTAGACATCGTGAGTGGCCGCCATATCGCCGGCCAACCATCCCAGCGCCACGTCGCGGGGCACGTCGATGGTGCCGCTCTTGGGCGATTCCCCGCCGGCCGAGCCGGGCAGGCTGCCGTCGGACAGGAACTCCACTTCGCCGATCTGCACGCTGTTGGCCGACGCGCGATTCCGAAGCTCGGTGAACATCAGCTCGTAGTGCTTGTAGGCCTTCTTGTTGACGATCGGAATGGGAGCGGGAATCCAGGTGTTTCTCGCATAGGCGGTCGTGGCGTTGAATGCGTCGATGTTCCCTTCGGCAATCAGCGTATAGGGCCCGTCGATGCTCACATCGGAACCGGACAGCCTGAAGCTGATCGGATCGCGCTCGACCGCGTCATTGGCGCTGGCGAAGTTCAATGCCTTGACGACCACCTTGGGGCCCGACGGGGTCACGCGGAAGCCGCCGGCGCCGGTGGCCGCATCCGGTATGAAGGACGTCTTGAAGCAGAGGTACTTCGCGCCGGCGATTACGTTGTCGATCGCGCGCGGAGGCGCCTCCGCAGCCGGCCAGTTATTGTCGTTGGGAACCCCGAGGACCGGATCGCCCGGGTTGGTGATGTCGAACATCTGTGCCTGCGTCGCTCCGCTCGCCAACAGGAGGGCGGCCACAACCAAAAACAGTACTCTTCTCATTTTGGACAACTCCTCACAATCACAACCACCACTGTTTCGTCGTCTGGACACACCCCCTCCAAACAAACAACGCGATACGGGTTTGATCTTCGTTCAGGTCGGCAACTCCTCCTTCTCAATTGTGACCTCACGACACGGCAGCAAGAGGCCCGGAACCATCATACTGGAAAATGCAAAGGAATATCTCGTCTTGGACAGCTATATCCGCGTGCGGACACTCATCATCAGGGCCTCCGACTCCGACCGGTGCGTCAACCGCACCTCACGGTTCGTACTCACTCCAAACAGCACTACCGGCCGCCCGACGCAAAACGCGCACTTCGCAGCCATGGTCTTGTTTATACCACAATCCCCCCTCAGAAGCAAGGGGTCTGTTGGAGATTTGCGTCCCCCGAAAGGACCCCAGGAGTGGGGTCCCCCTGTCAATAGAGGGCCCGTCCCCTGTGGAGACGGGCCCTCTCGTGTTGCACCGATAGAAGAAACCAGGCTCTATTGGGCCGAACGGCCGTAACCGATGTCGTCGATGAAGACCACACCCGAGCCGCCGCTGGCGGCGCCTTTGGCGCCCACTCCGATGGCGATCTTCTTGACCCGGCTGAAATTCACCCCGGCGAAGCTGCTCATCGGGATCTTCCAGGCCGTCCAGTTGGCAACGGTCGCCGCCGTATCGCTGGTGGCGGTCGCTGCCTTGCCAGTGCTGTCGGTGACCGTCAGGTACATCGGAGCCGCATCGTTGTACTGGGCCGCGTTGATGATGGCCCCCTGCCAGGCGCCGGTCACATTGCCGGTGGCAGCGATGCTCTCAAACTGGAAGGTCCGATCCACGCCCGCCACGTGAGAGGTGACCGCAATGCCGATGAGAACCGGATCGGTCATCGCGATGACCGTGTTGCTCACCTGGCTCCAGGTCTTGCCGTCGGAGGAGACGAAACCGCTGAAGGTCGCGCCGGCCCGATCGATCCTGACCCAGTACGGCGGAGCCACCACCGTGGAGATGTCGGTGTTGGCCGACACGCCGTCGGTCGCGCTGCGATATTGGAAGCTGGCGCCGTTGCCGCCGCCGCCGGTCATCGCCATGAAGGCATGCATCGAACCGCCGTTGATGCTGTCGCGGATCATCACGCCGCCTTTGGTCCACTCGTTGGCGCCGGTGCCGTTGCTGACCACGCGGGCGATCAGGCTGCCGTCGCCGGTGAGGGTCTTGTAGGCGTAGGTGAACTCGTCGGAGTTGTTCCAGATGTCGGCTCCCGCGCCGGTGAGATTCATCTTGCCGCCGGCCTCAGTCACCGCGGTGCCGGTCACAGCCGGGTAGCCGCGGGTCCAGACGCATAACTCGGCCGCGCCCGAGCCGGTCCAGTTCTGGACCGCTTCGAACTCCTTTACAGCCTCGCTGAAATACGGGGCCTTCGTGTTGTCGTAAGCCAGAGGCATCGACTGCTTGCCGCCGCGGATGATGGCCCTCTCAGCGAACGGGGCCGTCATGTAGCCAACCATTGAGCCGCCATACACCGCGTCGGCAACGCCGTCGAGCCAGTACTCGTAGATCCGGTTGCCCTCGTCGTCGGTGTAGCCCTCGAAATCTTCGATCGATGCAAACTCCAGGCTGCTGAAGCTCCAGACATCGCCTTCGTACGTTCCGGCGTCGCCCACTTCATCGACTCTCCAGAAGTACTTCGTTCCGAAAGTCATGGAGGCCGGGGTGTAGCCGTGCGCGCTCACGGTGCTGGACGCAGCGGTGCCGGCGGCGACCGCAGCCTCATCGGTCCCGAAGAACACCTTGTGCGAGGTGGCCAGGCGGCCGGGCCGCCAATCCAACGACGTGGTCAGGGCCACATCGGTCGCGCCATCGGCCGGACTGGGCAGATGAGCCTTCACCGGGACGTAGAAGAACCGCACTTCCGCGATGCCGACCTGCTGCGCGAGGCCTCCCCAGTTGGTGTCGATCGTCAGCTTGACGAACTTGGCGGTGACGTCGCCGAAGTCGACGACGGTGTTGCTGGCGTAAGTCGGCAGACCCGACGCCCTCGCAAACTGATGGGTCCCCTCCAGCGGCGTCCACGTGACTCCGTCCATGGAATACTCGATGGTCACGTCCTTGGCGCCGAACCCGACGACCGACTCGATGATCTGGTTGGAGTTCCAGACCCACAGTTCGTGCACCTTGTAAGGCTGGTCGAACTCGTACTGGATCCAGCGGGGCTTCGTTGCGGTGCTCGTCCACATGTGCGTGGCTTCGGTGTCGTGCTGGTCGAACTCATTGAGTCCCGCACGGTTGATCGTGTTCTCCGGTCCCATGCCTGGCGCGAAACCCGAGGCCTTGGCGGTCACGCTCGTGATGGGATAGGCGTATGATTCGACGGTGAAACTCCACACGTCCCCTTTGTAGATCGTGCTGTCGGGGGCCGCGTTGACCTCGTCGACCCGCCAGTAATAGACCTTGCCGTACTCCAGCGCCGTCGCGGGAGTGTATTCGGTGGCCGTTTGGCCCTGGCTGACCAGCACGCCTTTGGGGTCGGCTCGCGTCGCAGCGTCGACATCCTCGAACACGTCGCCCAGATAGACGTCGTGGCTGGCCGCGAATTTCCCTGCGATCCATGATAGAGCCGCATCGATCGAAACCCCCTTGGCCTTGTTGGCGGGATTCGGGGCCCGGCTCAGACCGGCCGCAATCGCCGGTTCGGAGGAGAGAATCATGTGTCCGAACCCGAGACTCTGATCGTGAGCCTCCCGCCCTGTCCAGGTCATCTGGATCTCCCGGTCGGTGGCTTCCGTATCGTCGATGCAGGGGTGGAAGCCGATGGCGTTGCCTGGGATGAACTGCAAGGACTTCATTTGCGCGTATTCGATGGCGACTTCGCAAACGTATCCGTCGGGGGTTTTCGAAGAGGCCATTTGGAGGTACGCAGGCACCACGTTGCTCGTACCATCCATATTGCACCAGTTGTAGGTTTGATTATTGGCGTTGAAGCCATACTGGTAGTGTTCCGCGTGCCCTGAGACGGCGTTTAGCGTGCTGAAAAACACCTCGATGCAGTCCGCGTTCCAGATGTCGCCGCCGGACTTGGTCATCGACAGCCTGTCGTCCTTCACTTCCGCGCCGATGTACACTTTCTGGTCGTCCCACATCAGGTAGAACTTCCCGCTGCAGTCCGCGACGCCGGTCCAAGTCCCGGTGTAGATTTGCTTGGCGTCGTCGAGGACCGCCGGGGTCATCGCGTCGAGATTCCAGTCGCTCAGGTCCCCGTCGATCGCGACGGGCGCCCCCCGATAGCAGGTGATCACCAGCGGTTCGCCCGTGGCCGGATGCACCGCGGGCGGCGCAGCCATCGCCAGACTCATGCTGAGCAAAGTGAGAGTCGCCGCGAAGATCTGTTTGTGAACCAACATGTTCTTCCTCCCTTCAATTCAGCGTGCCGAGTTTCGATAGTACAGGTATTTCCAAAACCGGATCAACGGGTGCCACAAGGCCGGATGGGGACGGAACACCTCCTTTCCCAGAAGACAACGACGCAAGTCGCGAGCGGACCGCGTGAAGAATCCACGCATCCGTCACTACAGCGTCCGTATCACGGACAACCGCCTGACAAATATACTTCGGCATGATTCCTATCCGGAATCACCCTATCGCGTACACAATCGATAACCGTCCTCCTGGCGAGGGACCGACTGTCGCAGACGCCGAACCGTCGAAGGTCCTGCAATTCAGTGGTTCCCACCGCTGCTATTGAGCCGCGCGGCCGTAGCCGATGTCGTCGATGAAGACCATGCCCGAACCGCCGCTGGCGGCGCCCTTGGAGCCCACCCCGATCGTGAGCTTCTTGACCCGACTGAAGTTCACGCCGGGCAAGCTGCTCATCGGGATCGTCCAGCGCGTCCAGTCGGCCTCGGTCGCCGCCGTGTCGCTGATCGCGGTCGCCGATTTGCCTGTGCTGTCGGTCACCGTCAGATACATCGCAGCCGCGTCGTTGTACCGAGCCGCGTCGATCACCGCGCCCTGCCAGGAACCCGTCACGTTGCCCGTCGAGGCGATGCCCTCGAACTCGAAGGTCCGATCCACACCCGCCACGTGAGAGGTCACCGCCAGACCGATGTAGACCGGATCGGTCATCGCGATGCTCGTCATGCCCACCTGGCTCCACGCCTTGCCGTCCGCGGAGACCGAACCGGTCAGGTTCCCGCCGGCCCGCTCGATCCTGACCCAGTACGGCGGAGCCACCACCGTCGTGATGTCATTGTTGCCCGAGGCGCCGTTGGCGGCGCTGCGGTACTGGAAGCTGGCGCCGTTGCCGCCGCTGCCGGTGATGACCATCATCGCATGGGTCGAACCGCCGTTGAGACTGTCGCGGATCATCACGCCGCCTTTGGCCCAGGTGTTGGTCCCGGTCCCGTTGCTGGTCACGCGGGCGACCAGGCTGCCGTCGCCGCTAAGGGTCTTGAAGGCGTAGGTGAACTCATCCGAGTTGTTCCAGATGTCGGCGCCCGCGCCCGTCAGCGTCATCTTGCCGCCGGTCTCGGTCACCGCAACAGACACCGGCGCCGGGTAACCGCGGGTCCAAACGCACAGCTCCGTCGCACCCGAGCCCGTGCAGTCCTGGACCGAATCGAACTCCTTGACCGCCTCGCTGAAGTACGGCGCCTGCGTATTGTCGTACGCCAGAGGCATCGACTGCTTGCCGCTGCGGACGATCGTCTTCTCCGCAAACGGAGCCGTCATATAGCCCACCGTCGAACCGCTCAGGCCATCGGTCATCCCGTCGATCCACGCCTCGTAGATCCGGCTGCCTTCCTCGTCGGTGTAGGCCTCGAAATCCTCGATCAACGCGAACTCCTGCGTCGTGAAATTCCAAACCGGCCCCTCATATGGCCCATCCCCGCCGATCTCATCGACCCGCCAGAAGTACCGCGTGCCGAAGGTCATCGAAGCCGGGGTGTAGCTGTGGCCGGTCACCGTCGCAGAAGGAGCGGTTCCCGCCGCCACCGCAGCCTCATCGGCGCCGAAGAACACCTGGTGCGAGGTCGCCTCCCGGCCGGGCCGCCAGTTCATCTGGGCGTCGAGGCCGACGTCCTTGGCGCCGTCCGCGGGCACGGGCGATCTGGCCTGAACAGGCACATAGTAGAACCGAACCTCGCTGAGACTCACCTGCTTGGCCACCCCGCCCCAGTTGCTGTTGATCGTCAGTCTGACGAACTTCGCCTCGACGCCGCCGAAATCCACGACCGTGTTCGCCGTGTAGGTCGGAACGCCGCCGCCACGGGAGAACTCAGGAACGCCCTCCAGGGCCGTCCACGTCTGACCGTCGAGCGAATACTCGATCGTGACGTTCTTGGCGCTGAAGCCCACGAACGCCTCGATCATCTGGTTGGCGTTCCACACCCACAGTTGATCGACCTTGTAGGCCTTGTCGAATTCGTACTGAATCCACTTGGGAGAAGCCTCGTCGCTCAACCACATGTGCGTCACTTCAACCGAGTGCTGGTCGCCGGCGTTCAGGCCGGAGCCGTTGACCGTGTTCACAGGGCCCGTGTCCGCCCGGCTGCTCCCCGACGCGGTCGCAGTCACCGTCCCGATCGGATACGAATACGGCTCCGTCGTGAAACTCCAGACATCGCCTTCGAAGACCGCGTTGCTCGGCGGAGCGTTGACCTCATCGACCCGCCAGAAATACGTCCGACCGAAGTCCATTCGCCCGACATCCAGGCGATCGACCTCGCGGGCCAGACCCGCGCCGACCAGAACCGCAGGGTCTGCTGCGAGAACCTGGTCCCGGGACGAACCGAAGTAGACGTTGTGCGTCGCTGCATATTCACCGGGGTTCCAGACAAGGTCCGCGTCGACAAGCACATCCTCTTCGCGGTCGGCGGGCATCGGATTCCAGGCGGCGCCTTTGTTCAGCATCTTGGCCTTGCCTTCGACCATGACCTGATTGATCTGGGCTTCGGTCAGGGCCGTGTCCCAAATGCCGATCTCGTCCAGAATCCCATCCCACGGGAAGTTTCTGGCGGCATCCAGATCGCCCACCCATAGAGGCGAAACGCCCGCTCCGACCGCGGTGGCCGGATGGGTGGCGCTGGATTCCAGGAGGCCGTTGATGTAGAGCTTGATCTTCTCATTGGCGCCGCCTTGCGCGTCGAACACCAGAGCGATGTGGTACCAGGTGTTGTCCGCGATGACGGTCTTGGACAGGCCGATGTTTGTATTGTTGCCGTTGACCCGTCCATTGACCAGCCGACCCGTCCAGATGAACAGGTTGTACTGATCGGCGTTGAGATTCGCGATTCTCTTGGAGACGATGCTCATCCCCTCGTGACTGGCGATGTTCCGGCCCAGCGCCCAGGCTTCGATGGTCAGAGCCGACATCCCCGCCAGCTTGGGAGCATGGGTCACCTGGATTCGGTTCGCATTGCTCCCGTTGAACTCCAGGCCTTTGCCGAACTGCGCATCGACCGCGTTGAGCGTGCCCTCGACCGTCGCGGTCGCAGGATTGGCCGAGGCATCGGTGACGTTCTTGGCGTCCTCCAACGGCAGGTAGAGCACGAGTCGTTCGGGATCGGGTCCCGCAGCTCGGAGCGTGACCGTCAGAGACGTCAGCAGCAGACCCACCCAGCACAATCTCGCCCACCGTCGGTTCTCGAAACGCTCGGACATACGCATGGCCATCCTCCTCAAGAAAGAAACACTGTCACGTCAGTTTCCATATCCATGAACTCAGACTGCCCAGGTCCCGAAAGAGGAGGCCCAAGCAACGATCAAACATGCGAGGTCCTCCTGTCAAACCCAGGCCCCGCACAGATCTCACGACACGGCCAGCCTACTGCCACGTGCGGCCGTAGCCGATGTCGTCGATGAAGACCACGCCGGAGCCGCCGCTGGCGGCGCCCTTGGAGCCCACCCCGATCGTCAGCTTCTTGACTCGGCTGAAGTTCACGCCGGGCAAGCTGCTCATCGGGATCGTCCAGCGGGTCCAGGCGGCCACCGTCGCCGCCGTGTCGCTGATCGCCGTCGCCGACTTGCCTGTGCTGTCCGTCACGATTACGTACATCGGTGCCAGGCCGGCCTCAGTCACCGTGCCACGGGTCCATACACACAACTCGCCCGCGCCGGAGCCGGTCCAGTTCTGGACCGAGTCGAACTCCCTCACGGCCTCGCTGAAGTACGGCGCCTTGGTGTTGTCGTAGGCCAGGGGCATCGACTGTCTACCGCCGCGGACGATAACCCTCTCGGCGAACGGAGCCTCCATGTAGCCAACCATTGAGCCGCCATACACTGTATCGGCGATGCCGTCGAGCCAGTACTCGTAGATCCGGCTGCCTTCCTCGTCGGTGTAGGCCTCGAAATCCTCGATCAACGCGAACTCCTGCGTCGTGAAATTCCAAACCGGCCCCTCATATGGCCCATCCCCGCCGATCTCATCGACCCGCCAGAAGTACCGCGTGCCGAAGGTCATCGAAGCCGGGGTGTAGCTGTGGCCGGTCACCGTCGCAGAAGGAGCGGTTCCCGCCGCCACCGCAGCCTCATCGGCGCCGAAGAACACCTGGTGCGAGGTCGCCTCCCGGCCGGGCCGCCAGTTCATCTGGGCGTCGAGGCCGACGTCCTTGGCGCCGTCCGCGGGCACGGGCGATCTGGCCTGAACAGGCACATAGTAGAACCGAACCTCGCTGAGACTCACCTGCTTGGCCACCCCGCCCCAGTTGCTGTTGATCGTCAGTCTGACGAACTTCGCCTCGACGCCGCCGAAATCCACGACCGTGTTCGCCGTGTAGGTCGGAACGCCGCCGCCACGGGAGAACTCAGGAACGCCCTCCAGGGCCGTCCACGTCTGACCGTCGAGCGAATACTCGATCGTGACGTTCTTGGCGCTGAAGCCCACGAACGCCTCGATCATCTGGTTGGCGTTCCACACCCACAGTTGATCGACCTTGTAGGCCTTGTCGAATTCGTACTGAATCCACTTGGGAGAAGCCTCGTCGCTCAACCACATGTGCGTCACTTCAACCGAGTGCTGGTCGCCGGCGTTCAGGCCGGAGCCGTTGACCGTGTTCACAGGGCCCGTGTCCGCCCGGCTGCTCCCCGACGCGGTCGCAGTCACCGTCCCGATCGGATACGAATACGGCTCCGTCGTGAAACTCCAGACATCGCCTTTGAAGATCGTATTGTCCGGCGCCGCATTGACCTCATCAACTCGCCAGTAATAGACCTGACCGTAATCAAGACCTGCCGTTTGGAACTGAGTTGAGGCCAGGCCTTGGGCAACCAGCACGCCCCTCGGATTGGCCCGGCTCGCGCTGTTCACATCCGTAAAGCTCGTGCCGACATACACGTCGTGCGTGACCGCGTACTGGCCGGGGATCCAGCCGAGAATGACATCCGACAGGACATCCACCGCACCATCCTCCGGGTCCGGATCGCGGGCAAGCGATTTGTCGGCCAAGCCCGCCATGACCCGCCGGATCTCAGCCTCCGTGAGGGCATTGTCGTAGATCACCGCATCGTCGAGCTTGCCGACCGCGTAGTGAGTCGCCGGGGTCAGATCACGTCCGGCGCCCAGAAGGAGCCGGCCCGAACTGGTCTCGATCCTGCCGGTCGCGGCAACGCTGGCCAGTGGGGCTCCGTCCAGATAGAGGATCTTCCTCGCACCGTCGTAGGTCGCAGCGACATGATGCCATTCCCGGTCGAACATCGACGCTGCGGAGTTGGCGACGCTGGCAAACCAGTTCGGCGTGGTGCCTGTCGTCTTGAAACCGAGTTGCTTGTTGGGACCGTTGTAATAGAGGGCGAAAGTGTCGATATTCGCCCCGCCGCGCATGATGATGCCCGACCAGTCGGGGTAGGCGAAAGCCGGATCGGGCTGAATCCAGGCCGCCAGAGTCACCGCGTCGGTGACGTTGAACACCTGGCTGGCGCCGCAATTGACGTAGGTGCTGCCGTCGAGTTGCAGAGCGCCGCCGAACTTGCCTGACGACCACACGGGAGCACCCACGACGATCCCGTTGTTTCCCCGGCCGCTGGCGTCCCTCGTGGCCGTGCCGCTGACCTCATCGAGCGGCCACCACCCCACCATCGTAGCGGCAGACGCCGACCCGATGAGTCCCAGCGTCATCGCCCAAAACAGGACAAGAATCGATCTTCCAGTCATGGCCATCCTCCTTCTGAACATCCACTCAAACCTTGTGTGGGGCACGAGCGCAAAACCTACTCCGGGACTCGGCTGTCGGCATAGATCAGGAGAAATGCGAGCTTCGATGAGCAACCGGGTTCGTGATCATGCTGACTCCTGTCCAACGGGCAAACCCTCTGTCCAGATCCGGCAAAAGACACTACCGATTCGATACTGCAATTCTACCGTCAGACCCGTCCGACAATCAACCACAATCCGCAAGCATTCCTTAAACCCAGAACCTATCAAGCGTTACAACTGAACAACACATGTTCTGATGCGTTCAAATGTGCAAGTCCAGACCAATGTCGCCATGCCGAACACACTGAAAACGGGACCTGCGTTGATGAGACGCAGGCCCCGTTCGACCTACAAAACGCACTGTGCGCCGGCCATGTCACTGAGCCGGCCGGCCGAAGCCGATGTCGTCGATGTAGAACATGCCGGAACCGCCCTTGACGGGGCTGGTCTTGCTGCCGGCGCCGAGGTACAGCTTCTTGACGGACTTGAGATTCACGCCGGGGAAGGTGTTCAGCGGAATCGTCCATGGGGTCCATCCGGCCGAAGTGACAATCGTCGGATGGGTCGCCGTGGCGGTCTTGCCCGCGCTGTCCTGGACGATCACATACAGATCCGCAGGGCTGTTGGCCTGCTGGGGATCGTTGCCGATCGCCTGAACCTGCCACGAAGCGCCGGTCACGTTGCCGGTCGTCGCCACGCCGGACATGACCGCCGTCGTCGTCGCATTGACGTTGTGGCTCGTGACGGCCAGACCCACATACACCGGGTTGGTCATCGCCACCGTGGTCGAGGCGATCGTGCCGTCGGCGTTCTTGAGGTCCGTCCAGGTCGCACCGTCGGCGGAATACTGGGCGGTGAAGACGTCGCCCTTGCGGGTGAGCTTGACCCACTGCGGAGCGACGATACCCGCCTGAGTCACGCTGCCGCAGGCGGCGGCGGGCGTTGGGCGCCAGCCCAGGGAAACACCACTGCTGAAGGACTGGATGAAGTACACGAACGTGGAGCTGTCCGCCAGGTCCTGGCGGATCATCACGCCGGCCTTGGCCCAGGCGTTGGTGTTCACCAGGCTCTCGACCTTGACCAGAATCGAGCCATCGCCGTTGAGGGTCTTGAAGGCATAGCGGAAATCATCGGCCGTGCCCCAGATGTCCGTGCCGGCGGCGCTCATGGTGATCGTGCCGGCGGTTTCGACATAGGCCGCGGGAACGCCACGGACCCACAGGTTCAACGAGTCGGCTCCGCTGACGGTCCAGTTCTGCGCCGGCGTGAACTCCCGTGACGTCTCACTGAAGAAAGGCGTATTGACGTTGTTGTACTCGACGGGCATCGACTGCTTGCCGCCGTGGATGATGCTCCGTTCGGCGAATGGAGCCACCAGGTAGCCGACGACCGAGTTGCTCTTGCCATCGGTCAGACCATCCACCCAGGTCTCATAGATCCGGCTGCCTTCATCGTCTGTGTAGCTCTCAAAATCATCGACCACCGCGTATTCGCGGGTCGTGAAGCTCCACAGATTGCCTTCGTACGTGCCGGTATCGCCGATCTCATCGACCTTCCAGAAGTACTTCGTGCCGAGGTCCAGAGCAGCCGGGCTGTAGCGTCGCCCGGTCACCGTGTTTGCCGCGGCGGTCCCGTCGGCGATGGGGGCTTCGTCGGTCCCGAAAAAGACCTTGTGCGAAGTGGCCTCGCGGCCGGGCCGCCAGACCAGTTCGGCGTCGAGGCCGACATTCACGGCCCCGTCGGCCGGCGAAGGCTCGCGAGCCTGAACCGGGACCTGGAAGAACCGCACCTCGCTCAAACCGGCCTGCTGCGCGATGCCGCCCCAGTTGGTGTTGATCGTCAGCTTGACGAACTTGGCCGTAGCGCCGCCGAACTCGACGGTCGTGTTCGCCTTGTAGTCGGGGGAGCCCGGCGCACGAGCGAATTCGGGAACGCCTTCCAGCGCAATCCACGTCGCGCCGTCGGCGGAGTACTCGATCACAACCTCCTTGGCCCCGAAGCCCAGGAAGGCCTCGATCACCTGGTTGGAGTTCCAGACCAGCATCTTGTCGAGCTTGTACGCCTTGTCGAACTCGTACTGGATCCAGCGGGGCATCTCGTTGCCGCTGGTCCACATTTGGGTGGCCTCGGTGCCGTGCTCATCGTTGGCGTTGAGGCCTACTCCGTTGATCGAGTTCTCCGGACCCATGTTGGCGCCCGAAGAGGACGCGGTGGCCGCGATGGGCTGGACCGGATAAGAGTATGGCTCGACGGTGAAACTCCAGACCTGGCCTTTGAAGACTGTGTAGTCCGGCGCCCCGTTGACCTCGTCGATCCGCCAGTAGTAGGTCTGGCCGTACTCGAGTGCGTTCTCCGGATCGTAGGCAGGATGTTCCTGGCCCTGGGCGACGAGGACGCCTCTCGGATCGGACACGCTGGCATCGTTGACGTCCTCGAACGAGGTGCCGAGATAGACGTCATGAGATACGGCGAGGTCGCCGGGCGTCCAGGCGAACGTGGTGTCGAAAGGAACATCCGTCAGTCCGACTGGGGGAGCAGGGTCCGCGGCCAGTTCGGGCGTCCCTTGCATCGCCTTCTTGATATCTTGGGCGGTCAGGGCTCGATTGTACAATCGGACATCGTCGATGACGCCCGGCCAGCGGCTGGCGGCTGCCATGCCCTTGTGGGAACCGATGAAATAGCCGCCCTCGCAGGTCTCCATGGACTTCTGTGTCGAAGCGCCGGCGGGCTCTCCGTTGACATAGATCTGGATGGTGTCTGCGGCGCCGCCCTCCACGACAGTGAAGCCCGCATGGTACCACTCGTTCACCAGAATGATGAAGCCCGACCGGAAGTCCCCTACGCCGACGTAGGTAGTGACGTCGCCACCGATCGTATAAAGCCAGGATCGTCCTGTCCCGTTCTGATCTCGCTGCTGAAACGCGTAGTTGGTTCCCGCAAGATCGGTGCTCTTGATCCAGGCCATCATCGAGAAGTCGCCTTTGTTGATGACTGCCTGGTTCAGATTGGCGGGAATGTCAACATAGCCTGTCGATCCGTCAAACTGCAAGGCGCCGCCGATAACGCCCTCCACCCACTCCAGAGTGCCGTTGAGCTTTCCATGGCTCTGATTGACGCTGGAATCCGTGGCGACGGTCCCGGACCCGTCATCCAACTTCCACCAGCCCACAAGGCTGGGATCGGCTGCGGTCGAGGTTTCGGCAAACGCCAGCCCCAGAACCGCGGCCATGAGCAACAGATGGATCGACCTTCTGAACATGACAATCCTCCTTCACAAGAAACCCAGTGTCTTCTCTGTTTTTCCACCTCACTCGGCAATCATCCACAATCCGAGAGCATCTTGTACGCCCATGCCTTGTCGAATGTTACAGCCGGACAAAATCACCTGTTCCCATGCATTCAAGTGTGCACATTCATACCAATGTCGCCATGCCGAACACACCGGAAACGGGACCTGCGTTGATGAGACGCAGGCCCCGTTCGACCTACAAAACGCACTGTGCGCCGGCCATGTCACTGAGCCGGCCGGCCGAAGCCGATGTCGTCGATGTAGAACATGCCGGAACCGCCCTTGACGGGGCTGGTCTTGCTGCCGGCGCCGAGGTACAGCTTCTTGACGGACTTGAGATTCACGCCGGGGAAGGTGTTCAGCGGAATCGTCCATGGGGTCCATCCGGCCGAAGTGACAATCGTCGGATGGGTCGCCGTGGCGGTCTTGCCCGCGCTGTCCTGGACGATCACATACAGATCCGCAGGGCTGTTGGCCTGCTGGGGATCGTTGCCGATCGCCTGAACCTGCCACGAAGCGCCGGTCACGTTGCCGGTCGTCGCCACGCCGGACATGACCGCCGTCGTCGTCGCATTGACGTTGTGGCTCGTGACGGCCAGACCCACATACACCGGGTTGGTCATCGCCACCGTGGTCGAGGCGATCGTGCCGTCGGCGTTCTTGAGGTCCGTCCAGGTCGCACCGTCGGCGGAATACTGGGCGGTGAAGACGTCGCCCTTGCGGGTGAGCTTGACCCACTGCGGAGCGACGATACCCGCCTGAGTCACGCTGCCGCAGGCGGCGGCGGGCGTTGGGCGCCAGCCCAGGGAAACACCACTGCTGAAGGACTGGATGAAGTACACGAACGTGGAGCTGTCCGCCAGGTCCTGGCGGATCATCACGCCGGCCTTGGCCCAGGCGTTGGTGTTCACCAGGCTCTCGACCTTGACCAGAATCGAGCCATCGCCGTTGAGGGTCTTGAAGGCATAGCGGAAATCATCGGCCGTGCCCCAGATGTCCGTGCCGGCGGCGCTCATGGTGATCGTGCCGGCGGTTTCGACATAGGCCGCGGGAACGCCACGGACCCACAGGTTCAACGAGTCGGCTCCGCTGACGGTCCAGTTCTGCGCCGGCGTGAACTCCCGTGACGTCTCACTGAAGAAAGGCGTATTGACGTTGTTGTACTCGACGGGCATCGACTGCTTGCCGCCGTGGATGATGCTCCGTTCGGCGAATGGAGCCACCAGGTAGCCGACGACCGAGTTGCTCTTGCCATCGGTCAGACCATCCACCCAGGTCTCATAGATCCGGCTGCCTTCATCGTCTGTGTAGCTCTCAAAATCATCGACCACCGCGTATTCGCGGGTCGTGAAGCTCCACAGATTGCCTTCGTACGTGCCGGTATCGCCGATCTCATCGACCTTCCAGAAGTACTTCGTGCCGAGGTCCAGAGCAGCCGGGCTGTAGCGTCGCCCGGTCACCGTGTTTGCCGCGGCGGTCCCGTCGGCGATGGGGGCTTCGTCGGTCCCGAAAAAGACCTTGTGCGAAGTGGCCTCGCGGCCGGGCCGCCAGACCAGTTCGGCGTCGAGGCCGACATTCACGGCCCCGTCGGCCGGCGAAGGCTCGCGAGCCTGAACCGGGACCTGGAAGAACCGCACCTCGCTCAAGCCCGTCTGAGGGCTCAACCCGCCCCAACCGGCGTTGATGGTCAGCTTGACAAACTTCGCCACGGCGCCGCCCAAAGAGACGGTCGTGTTGGCGGTATAGGTGGGCAAGCCGGTCGCCTGGGCGAACTCGGGCACGCCTTCCACCGCGGTCCACGTTTCTCCGTCGAGGGAACACTCGACCGCCACATTCCGGGCCCCGAAGCCGATGAAGGCTTCGATCATCTGGTTGGAGTTCCAAACCCACATTTCATGCAGCTTGTAGGCCTTGTCGAACTCGTACTCGATCCAATTGGCGCCAGGCCCTTCGCCGAGCCACATGTCGGTTTCGAGCGTCGAGTGCTCGTCGGATGCATTGAGCCCCGTGCGGTTGATCGTCTTCTCCGGTTCCATCCCGGCCACGGCGCTGGAGGCTGTGGCCGCGACCGGCTGGACCGGATACGCGAAGGGCTCGGCCGTGAAGCTCCAGGTTTCGCCCTTGAAAATCGTATTATCCGGGGCGGCATTGACCTCGTCGATCCGCCAGTAGTAGGTCTTTCCGTATTCGAGCAGTCCGGCTGGGTCGAACTCCGTGGCGGTCTGCCCCTGGCTGACGAGAATCCCCTTCGGATCGGCCCGGCTGGCGTCGTTGACATCGTCGAACACCGTGCCGAAGTAGACATCGTGCGTCGCGGCGAACTTGCCCGCCTCCCAGGCCAGGACTACGTCGTTCACCACGTCGATGGCGCCGCCGGCCGGAACCGGGTTCGCGGCCTTGTTCCGGCTGAGCGCCGCAGCACTCAAGGTGCTCTCCGGCAGGGCCTGAGTGAGAATCCAAAGCTCGTCGATCATGCCCTCGAACCAGTGGCCGGCATTGACGGTTCCGTCATGGAAATTCGTTTGTGCCTGGACATTTCCGACCCCGCAGTCATCTGTGCGGCCTCGGAATTCCCCCCCAGGTCCCTTGGCGATCATCGCGCCATCCAGCCACATTTCGAACTTATCAGGCGCCTGGGCCGCGGTGCCGCCGCGCAAAACCACGGAAACGACGTGCCATTCGTTCGAGCCGATCGGTGCGGAGAAGAACGTGCCTGGCGCCCATTGCGGCGTGTAGTCCGCCCGATTCCAGCCGCCGACGTAGAGCAGACCCTGGTGGACGTAGATGCTCAGTCCCCGCGTGCTGCCGCCTTCTTCGTAGATGCATTGTTTCGCGGTCTTGTTCACGTTGGCGCAGTTGAAGACCGCGATGACCGTCTTGTTCTGGTGCACACCGGTGTTGACCGCAGGGGCATCCGGGACAACAGCCCCCTGGTTGGTTCCGTTGAGCTTCAAGGCGTTGCCGTTGAGCCCCGCGACCACCTGGGGGCCGCCCAGGAGGGTGGCATTGTTGTTGTTGGCGGAGTCGTCGGGCACATTGGCGCCGACGTTCTCCATGAGGTAGACATGGCCGTTGGTGATGGTTCCGGGATCAATCGGAACGATGGACTGGGCCACAGCCGGGCCGGTGACGATTGCTGCAACCAGAAACGCGTTGAGCCAGAATTGCTTCGACATCTCCTATACTCCTTCTTCGATTCATGTCGTCGTCTTCTCGCCCTCCGACTACATCGCAAAAAACCCTCGTCTCCTCCGGCGCAGGAATGGACCGGCCCTTTCGATGCGGTTCGAGACCCCGGCGACAGGCCTCCTGACGGAGACGTTCAGAATGCTTGCCCGGTCCACCTCCTTTCCGTCCAGACGGCCTTCCCGCAAATGGAATCGAGAGGCCCTCGCGACGCGATGGAACAGCACGCAGGCCAACCTCCAGCGAAGATGTGTTTGCAGGGATACATGGGGTCGAAGTCTCCCGACCTGAACCAGACCCTCTCTGCTCGCCCAGGGCGACGGGCTTGCAGAACACCACACACAACACACGTTATTGTAGCCAAATTGCGTCTGTGCTGCAACCGTCTTGTCATGCGAGATATGTGAGATTTATCGGCCGAAGGCAGTCCGACGATTGGTCAAAACCTGTTCCTTTTCGGGTTGGCGACCGGACGGAAAGAGCATCGGCCCGATAGGCATCTCCCCCTGGGCCCAAGTCTCCTCGCGTGTGGCAGATTACCGTAAGATCTTGTAATTAAGGCGGTTATATCTATCGGGCCCACGGCCTTCCCTTGCAGACAGAGGGTGTGGCCTGTACAATCGTCCCTGTCATTGCAGGCTGACCGCCAGCCTGCAAGGCCGACATGATCACGTCGAATAATAGGGCTCGCAGCATGTCATCACGAAATCGCCCGCGATCATTTCTGGGCCGGCTGGCTCGTCCGTCATTGGCGGTTTGCGCGACCTTGCTGTCGCTGCTGGCGGGCGAAGGCATCGTTCGAGTCACCGGTCGAGCGCCGGGCATCAAACCGATCGAGCTCAGTTCCTATGACTGCATCTATAAACGTTCAACGAATCCGATTCTGGGCTTCGAACTGAAGGCCAATTGCCGCAGTGACACGCCCGACTTCATCCAGACGTATGAACGGACCAACTCCCACGGGCAACGCGACAAGGAACGCACGCTGCGGAAGCCCGACGGGGTCCGGCGGGTCCTGCTGCTGGGGGATTCGGTGGTCGAGGGCTACGGACTGCGCGAATCCGAGACCATCCCCCGTCGGCTCGAGGACCTTTACGGAGATGGATCGACCGAAGTCCTCAACTTCGGCGTCAGTGCCTATTGCACGCGGGCCGAAATCGAGCTCCTGGAAGTGAAAGGACTTCAATTCGCGCCCGACGTGGTCGTCTTGGTGTTTGTGGAAAATGACTTCGACAATTTCAACCGTGAGGCGTTTCCCCTGGAGGGCGCAATCGACCGTCCCGCGGTCGTCAAGGCGTTGTTTCGCACATCGCATCTCTTCCGCCTGGCCAGCGTGCGACTGGATCTATTTGGCTTCGGGGTCGAGGCGGACCCCATGCAGTGGAACAAGGCCGCCATCGGCGACAACAACGTGGCCGAAGGACTGCGGCGATTTGGAGAACTCGCCGACCGTCACGGGTTTCGGCCGTTGGTCGTCGTCTGGCCGCGATTTCTCGACGACCGCATCGTCGACGTGTGCTTCATGCCCGACAGCGAACAGCTCGTGGTCGAGCATCTGGCGGCGATGTCCGGCATCCCGACGGTCCGGCTTTCGGAGTCGTTCCGGCGGCACCGGTCGGACTCGGCCGGGGTGGGGAATCCGCGATTGTACTACAGCCAGGGCGACGAACTCCACCCCTCGAGACGGGGGGCTCGCGTCGCCGCCGAGGCGATAAAGGGGATACTGACCGATCTCGATGCCGGTCGGGTGCAGCCGGCGAGCGGCCTGTTCCGCTCTGCTCAACGCGATGCACAGGCCATCGAGGCCGCCAGGACCCTGGGGCAGACCCAGCCCAATCCCGCGCGAGTCTACAACCGTACCGGGACTGAACTTCTCAAGGCGGGCAGGCTGGAAGACGCCGTGGATCAGTTCAAGCACGCGATCGAGGCGGATCCGACATACGCCGGGGCGCACAACAATCTGGGCATTGCTTACGAGCGACTCGGCCGGGAGGACGCTCAGGCTCAATTTGAACGGGCTGTCCAACTGATGCCCGACTTCACGCAGGCGTATTTCAACCTGGCGCGCATCCTGATGAAGAAAGGACGCGATAACGAAGCCGTGGTTGCACTTCAACATACGATTCGGATCGATCCGAACCACGTGGGCGCCCTGAACATGCTGGGCACGGCGTTCGGCAGACAGCAGGAGTTCACGCAAGCAGCATCTTGCCTGGAGCGGGCGGTCCGCCTGGACCCGAATGACGCGGAGGTCCGGAGCAATCTGGGCGCCGCCTATGCCGGCCAAGGACGTCTGCAAGAAGCGCTCGCCCAATTTGAGGCGGCGCTGCGCATCGATCCGAGCAACCCCGATGCCCTGGAGAATCGAAAGAGGGTAGAGGCGGCTCTGCAAGAGTAGCCGTGGACGGACCTGCCCTCGCAGCGGATCTTCCTCCAATTGAGGGCGGAACGCCAGAGGCGAATACGGCGAGGCACGGCAGGCTTCCGTCTCCTGGTCTCAGGGGGACAGAATCCCTTCGTCGGAATCGGGGACTACGAGCAAAGGAGGAAACAACGAGTGAAGCGGCCCCGGCGGCGAGTTCACGCCGGGGCCGTCACGGACAGCCTCATCGAAAGGGAGCTAGTTTCCGCTGGAAGCAGGATGGCCAAAGCCGATGTCGTCGATGTAGACCGTGCCGGCGCCGCCTTTGATCGGAGCGGACTTGTTGCCCACGCCAATGACCATGGATTGGATCCGAGTCAGATTCACCCCGCCGGAAGTGAACTCGCTGAGCGGGATCCTCCACTGTACCCAGTCCGGCCTTGCCGACGCGAACGCATCGGGGTGCATCAGGGTCCTGGACTTGCCGGCGCTGTCCTTGACCGTCGCATAGATCGGTTCCGGCGAGTTGCCCGAGGGCTGCGCGAGGCCGATCTCCGCCACCTGCCAGGAGCCGGTCACGTTGCCGGTCATCGAGACGTTGGAGAACTCAGCAGCGGTCGCCACCGCAGCGTCGTGGCTGCACACCGCCAGGCCGATCAGGACGGGACCGGTCATCGTAATCGTCTGGGCGGTGCCCAACTGCGTCCAGGTCACGCCGTCGGGGGAGATGAATCCCGAGAAGGCGTTGCCCTTGCGTTCGAGCTTCACCCAGTAGGGAGCCGCCACGACCGCGCCGGTGTTGTCGCTGTTGGTCGAGTCGCCGCCGGTGGTGAGACGACGCTGGAAGCTGGCGCCGTTGCCGCCGCTGCTGCCGCCGGGGGTGATGGGCATGAAGGCGTGGACCGAGCCGGGCTCGATGCTCTGGCGGATCATCACGCCGCCTTTGGCCCAGGCGTTGCTGTTGTAGATGCTCTCGACGCGGGCCACGATCGTGGCGTCGCCGTTGAGGGTCTTGTAGGCCAGGCGGAAGGCGTCGGAGGTGCCCCAGATATCGGCGCCGATGCCGTTCATCAAGATGGCGCCGGAAGCGGTTTCCAGGAAGGCCGGCGTGCTGCCTCGGACCCACAGACTCAGGGTGTCGGCCCCGTTGCCCGCCCAGTTCTGGACCGTGTCGAACGTCCGCTCAGCCTCCGAGACGAACGGGGCTGCCGAGTTGTCATACAGCAGAGGCATCGATTGGGCGCCGCCGTGAACGATCTTGCGCTCAGCGAACGGAGCTTCCATGTAGCCGACCGTCGAACCGCTGGCCTTGGTGGTGACTCCGTCGATCCAAGCGTCGTAAATGCGATTGTCATCGTCGTTGTAGCCCTCGAAGTCGTCGATGAACGCGTATTCCTGGGTCGTGAAGCTCCAAAGATCTCCCGGATAGGAATCGGTCGCGCCGACCTCATCGACCATCCAATAATACTTGGTTCCGAAGTTCATCGCCGGGGGCAGGTACTTGGGCTCAGCCACAACGTCGCCCGCAACGATCCGGTCGGTCACCGCCTGGCTGTCGGCTCCAAAGAAGACCTTGTGCGAAGTCGCATCCCGGCCGGGCCGCCACCTCAGTTCGGCGTCGAGAGCGACGCCTGTGGCCCCATCGGCCGGCATCGGCGCACGGGCCTGCACCGGCGCATAGTAGAATCGCACCTCACTCAGACCGGTCTGCGGCATGATGCCGCCCCAGTTGCGGTTGATCGTCAGTTTCACGAACTTGGCCATGACGCCGCCGAAATCGACGATCGTATTGGCCGCGTAGGTCGCCAGACCGGGGGCCTGGGCGAACTGGGGCACGCCTTCCAGCACGGTCCAGTTCGCGCCGTCTACGGAGTATTCGACCGTAACGTCCTTGGCGCCGAACCCGACGTACGCCTCGACTAACTGATTGGAGTTCCAGACCCACATTTCATAGAGTTTATAGGGCGCGTCGAATTCGTAGCGAATCCAGCTCGGCAACGCGCCGGAACTCACCCACATGTGCGCCATATCGGTGGAGTGCTGGTCGTCTGCGTCGAGTCCCGAGCCATCGACCGTGCTCTGCGGATTCGCGCCCGGCGCGCTGCTCGAAGCGGTGGCCTTCACGTTGGTGAGAATGTATGTGTAGGGTTCGGTTGTGAAGCTCCAGACCGACCCCTTGGAAATCCCCCCGTCCGGCGGGGCATTCACTTCGTCGATGCGCCAGTAATACACCTGGCCAAAATCGAGCACGCCCTCGGGATCATACGAAGCAGGGGTCTGCCCAATACTGACCAGAACACCGCGGTCGTCCGTGCGGCTGGCCTGATCGACGGCATCGAAATCCGTGCCGAAGTAGACGTCATGGCTGGCTGCAAATTCCCCAGGGGCCCAGGAAAGCACCACCTCGCGAGCCACGTCCGTCGCCCCGGACGCCGGTTGCGGCGCGCTGGCGGGCGCGGTGTCGCCCGTCATGGCCTGGGCGATCTCGGCGGCCGCCAGGGCGGTGTCGTAGATTCGCACCTCGTCGATGATGCCGACAAAGGTCTCCGTATTGGTGGAATCCACGCAGCCGATCGTCACAGGCGTGGCGTTTGCAGACGCCCTGAGGGTGACGTTTCCCGTTGAAACCTGTTCGGCATTGATGTACTGCACCGCGGCGCCGTTGGCCCAGGTCACCGCCACGTGAGTCCATTCATTCGCATAGGGCACGAGCAACGTATTGCCCCAGCCGAAACTGGTGCCGCCTCCGCTGTAGTCGGCTCGAAACAGCAGGTCGCCGGCCGGGTTGGTCTGCCAGAACCACTTGATCGTGCTGCCGGTGGTGTCCCAGCCCAGACGCTTGCCGATGATGCCCTGCTGGGCGATGCTGTGGTTTCTCCCCTGCCAGTTGATCCAGGCGGCCAGGGTCATGGCGTTGGTTTCGCCCGACGGATCGATCGGGCCGATCACGATCCGCTCGCCGGCCGTGTCGAACTGAACCCCCGTCCCCTTGAAGCCGGCCACCCAGGCTACGCCGCTGCTGAGGGTTCCGTTGTTGCCGTTGCCGGTCACGTCGGCGGTCATCGTGCCCTGGCCCTCCTCGAAAGGAAAGTAGGCGATCATCCTGGCGGACGCTCCTGTGCCCAGGGCGACGATCAGAAGAACACTCAGTAGTCCTGCCTTGCGCAACATTCCTGCACCTCCTTCTAAAAGGCCCCCACACTCATGCTATGGCGTTACGTCGACATACCCGGCGCACCGGGCGTTCTTTGGGCGCGATGATTCAGGGAAAGAACAAACTCTGATGTGTAACCGGATCCACAATCATACCGGCTCCTCCTCGGGCGACAGCGGCACCTTCACGGATCAAAAGCGACGACGATTGTAGAATTCTGTAGTTGTATGGTACGACATGCCTGACGCCGCGGCAACAAAAATCCATCGCGATCTACCAGAATAGCCCCGTTTTGCCTCTCGCCCCCGTCGCTGCCGGAACAGGACCGGCCGCAATAGGCGACCGGGCAACGGAAAATGGAGCGCCCCGTTCCCAACCTCGAAGATCCGCGGTATAGTAGTAGCATCGGCAACACCATTCGGAGACCGCCATGACCTCACGAGAACGTGTTCTGAAGGCCTTGAACCACCAGACGCCCGACCGGGTCCCCATTGATTTCGGCGGATTCCAGACGGGGATTCACAGGAACGCCTACGCGGCTCTGGTCAAACACCTCGGCCTGCGGGAAGAGATCGCCATTCTCGACCCGGTCCAGCAACTGGCCAGGCCCAGCGAAGCGGTTCTCGAACGATTTCACGTGGACACCCGCTACGTCCTGGCTCACGGGCCCGACGGCTTCGACGGCGCGATCCGAAAGGCCAAGCGAAACGGCAGGCTCTGGCACGATCTGAAGGACGAGTTCGGCGTCGTCTGGTCCATGCCCGACGGCACAGGCCTCTATATGGACATCTCGCACCATCCCCTGGCTGACGCCGGGATTGCCGAACTGGCAGACTACCCCTGGCCCAACGGCGCGGACGCCAGTCGCTTCACCGGCGTTCGCGAGCACGCCCAAACGCTTCGCAACGAAACCCCGTACGCCCTGGTGACAGGCATCGCCGGCGTGGTCTATGAATACTGCTGGTACCTCCGCGGCCTGGAGCGGTGGTTCATGGACACGGTAGAGAACCCCGAGTTCTGCGCCGCCTTGCTGGATCGGACGCTGGCCTTCTGGCTGGACTACATGACCGGTTTCCTGCGGGAAGTCGGCGATCTGATCGACGTCGTCATGATCGGCGACGACCTGACTGGTCAGCACGGACCGCTCTTCTCGCCGGCGTTCTATCGCAAGGTGGTCAAGCCCCGCCAGAAGAGGCTCGTCCAGCACATCAAGTCGCTGACGAAGGCGAAGATCTGGTATCACACCTGCGGCAATTGCGTCGAGTACATCCCCGACCTGCTCGACAACGGCGTGGACATCCTCAACCCGGTCCAGACCAGCGCCGCCGGGATGGACCCGGCCATGCTGAAACAGCGGTTCGGACGCGACCTGACCTTCTGGGGCGGCGGTTGCGACGCGCAGCACGTCCTGCCCTTCGGCACGTCCGAAGAGGTCCGCGAGCAGGTCCGTCGAAACCTGGAGGTCTTCAAGCCCTCCGGCGGATACGTCTTCAACGGAATTCACAACATTCAGGCGGACGTGCCGCCGGAGAATATCGTCGCATTGTTCGATGCAGCCTGTGAGTACGGTCCTTACAGCCCGTGAGCCGGGCGGGAGGGAGTCAGTATGGGCAGCCGGAAATGTAGAAGTGTGGAAGCGTGGAAGCGTGGAAGCGTAAGAGCGGCGAAGCGTTCGCGTGGATATTCACTGACGCATCCACACTTGCATGCTTCTGGGCTTCCACCCTGTCGCGGCTTCACTCTGATCGAACTGCTGGTCGTGATCGCGATCATCGCGGTGCTCATGGCGGTCATCATGCCGGCGCTGAATCGAGCCAGAGAGATGGGCAAGCGGGCCACGTGCCTGAACAACACCAAGAGCCTCGCTTTGTCCTGGACGCTCTATTGCTCCGAGTATGATGGTCGGATGCCTCCCTCCCAGGGCATCGCGACCGCCGGTTGGGTGCGAGGACTGAGCGGGACCTACCAAACCAAGCCCGTCGAAGCGCCGGTCGAAGAGCAGATCACCGCGATTCGCGCGGGGGTTCTGTATCCGTTCGCCGGCACCGAGAAGGTGTACCGCTGCCCCGTCGCCATGAAGAACGAGATGAGGACCTACAGCGCATCGCCTGCCATGAACGGCTATTCCCCCGAGGCGGGCGTCACCCGCGAAACGGGCCTGATCCTCACGAACCTCAACCGCATGAAACTGCTGTCCAACCGATTGGTGTTCCTCGACGATCACGGCGAGAACTGGGACGCCATGTTCTACATCTACTTCAAAGAGCCCCGCTGGTGGAACCCGATCCCGATGCGGCACGGCAAAGGCACGGTTGCCTCGTTCGCCGACAGCCATTCGGAGTTCCACGCCTGGAAGGACGAGCGGACCATCGAATACGCTCGGATGACCTGGCAACAATCCGAAAACCAACGGACTTCGGCGACCCCCCAGCCCGGCAATGAAGACCTGCGATGGATCCAAACGGCCGTATGGGGCAAGCTCGGATACACCTTCTGATGAAGCACGAGACCCGAGCAGAAGCAAAAGGAGCGAAATCCCCATGACAGAAACGCTGTCGCACCATCGAAGGGAGCCGTTTCGGATTTCGGGTTTCGGATTTCGGATTTCTCTCCTGGTTGCATTCGCGATCTGCTGTCTGATGGGGAAATCAGTCCTTGCGGAGACATCGTCCCTCGAAGACAGCTTTCGTCGGCCGCCGCAGAGCGCAGGGGTTCGATGCTTCTGGTGGTGGCTCAACGCCAATGTGACGAAAGAGGCAATCACCCGCGACCTCCAGGAGATGAAGGCCAAGGGCTTCAGCGGCGCCATGATCTTCGACGCCGGCGGCGCGGAGCAGCGAGGCAACCGCCAGGTCCCCGCCGGACCGATGTTCACGACGCCCGCCTGGCGGGAGCTGTTCGTCCATGCGGTTCGCGAGGCCGACCGGCTCGGCCTGGAGCTGAGTCTGAGCATTCAGAGCGGCTGGAATCTCGGCGGGCCCACGATCACGCCGGAGATGGCGGCCAAGATGCTCACGTGGTCTGAGATCCAGATCCAGGGGCCCATGACCTTTCGCGACAAACCGCCCCAACCCAAGACCCGCGACGACTTCTACAGGGACGTCGCCCTGCTGGCATATCGCACCAAACCCGACCGCGACAAGCCGAGGACGCCCATCCGAGATCTTGCAGCCAAGTCGGCATCCAGGGAGATCGGCATGTCCGCGCCGGATTGCCGATTTCTGCTGACGGACATCGCCGCCACGCCGGGCGAGGAGGATTGCCTCGCTGCGGATGTCCTGGACCTCAGCGAACACATGAAGCCCGACGGCGAACTCGCGTGGGACGTGCCCGAAGGGACGTGGTCGATCCTGCGTTTCGGCTACACGCCCAGTCCGGCCCGGGTCTCGACGTCGAGCGCCGGATGGGAGGGCCGGGTGATCGACTACATGGACGCGGACATCCTGCGCCGGTACTGGGACGCCATCGTAGCGCCCCTGCTCGCGGACATCGGCCCTCTGGCGGGCAAGAGTCTGAAATACCTGCACACCGACAGTTGGGAGTGCGGCGGGGCCAACTGGACCCGGTCGCTCCCCCGCGAGTTCGAACAGCGACGCGGGTACAGCTTGTTGCCCTATCTGCCTGTGATCGCAGGCAAAATCGTGGAGAGTCGGGACGTGAGCAATCGCTTCCTGGCGGATTTTCGCAAGACCCTGGGCGACTGCATCGCGGAGAACCACTACGCCACGTTCGCAGAGCTGGCGCATCAGAGGGGCATGGGCATCCATCCGGAGTCGGGCGGGCCGCACGCGGGTCCCTTCGACGGGCTCAAGTGCCTGGGTCGAAACGATATCGTCATGAGCGAGTTCTGGGTCCCCTCGCCACACAGGCCGACTCCGCCGCAACGCTTCTTCGTCAAGCAGGCGTCGTCGGTCGCCCACACGTACGGCAAGCAGATCGTCGGAGCCGAGGCGTTCACGTCGATCGGGCCGCACTGGAACGACGTGCTCTGGTCCTCGCAGAAACCGAGCTTCGACCACGAGGCCTGCTCCGGCCTGAACCTCTGTTTCCTGCACACGTTCACCTGTTCGCCCAAGGAGATGGGCCTGCCGGGCCAGGAGTACTTCGCCGGCACGCACATCAATCCCAACGTCACGTGGTGGGAGATGGCCGGCGCGTTCATGACCTACCTGGCCCGCTGTCAGCACATGCTCCAGCAGGGCCGATTCGTCGCCGACGTGTGCCATTACGCAGGCGACCACGTGCCCAACATCATGCCGCTCAAGGAGGCAGACCCCGCGGGCGCGCTGCCGGGCTACGATTACGACTTCCTCAGCGAGGAGGTGCTGCTGAGGATGAGCGTCGAGGAGGGTCAATTGGTCCTGCCCGGCGGTATGCGGTATCGGGTCCTGTCTCTCCCCAATCACAGGGTGATGTCGCTCCTCGCGATGGATGCGGTGGCCGATCTCGTCCGAGCCGGCGCGACGGTCGTGGGTCCGAAGCCCGAGCGGACGGCGAGCCTGACGGACTATCCCCAGTCTGATGAACGCCTGACTGCTCTCTCGGACGAGTTGTGGGGTCCCGCTCCGGCCGAATCCGGACAGCGAACGGTGGGTCGGGGACGGGTCTTCTGGGGCAAGACCGTCCGCGAGGTCCTCGCGGAAGACCGCGTCCTGCCCGACTTCGAATGTCAGGCAGTCCTCGACTACGTCCATCGTCGCACAGGCGATTGGGACGTGTATTTCGTCTGCAATCCAAGCGACCAGGAAGTCAACGTCGATTGCTCGTTCAGAGTCACAGGCAAGAAGCCGCAACTCTGGAATCCGTTGACCGGAGACATCCTGGACGCCAGGGACTATTCGCAGAGGGACGAGCGGACGCACGTATCCATCGCCTTCGCGCCGTACGGCAGTTGGTTCATCGTCTTTGGCGGCCAGGATCTGCCCATGGCAGTCTCCCCGGTCCGAGCGGTGGAACCCTTGCGACAAGTGGAGGGGCCGTGGGATGTCACGTTCCTATCGCCCTGGGGCGAAGCCTTCAGCACGACCATGACCGAATTGGGCGACTGGACGGGGCATCCGGACGATCGCATCCGAAGCCACAGTGGCAAAGGCGTTTACGAATGCGCCTTCGACATACCCGCCGGCGCGATCGAGAGCGGACGAAGGCTGATGCTCGACTTGGGGCGGGTGGAGGATGTGGGCATCGCCCGAGTCGTCCTGAACGGACGGGACCTTGGGATCGTCTGGACCAGGCCGTTTCGCCTGGAGATCACTGCTGCCGCAAGAACCGGGAGGAATCACCTCAGGGTCGAGGTCATCAATTCCTGGCGAAACCGTCTCATCGCGGATCGCGACCTGCCGGCCGGCCAGGCCCGGAGTTCCACGAACATCACTGTAACCGAGAATTGGAAACCCACCCCCTCCGGCCTGCTCGGTCCCGTCGTCCTCCTGCGAGAGACGCCCGCTCAGACGCAATGATGCGCCGATCACGCCATTTCCCGACACTGCCCGATAATCCTTGATGATCGTCCTGCGTTTTTGATATAATCCAGGTCTGGAAGGCACCCCATTTCACACGCCGGTGCCCTGCCGGTGCGACCTTGAGCCAACGGATGAGGAAGGAGGATTGACGACATGTCAAGACAGTCTATTTCCCTGGGGATCATCGTCCTGTGGCTGACCGCGAGCCTCTGCGGCGCAGCGACTTTCGAGCTGATGCCCACGTTCGACGTCGAGATCGGCAACGACGCTCAGATAGGACCCACAGGCTCCAGCGAGACCGGAACCGGCATGGGCATCCGCAACATCGCGACCCGGCGGCGCGTGTCCTTCGCAACCTACGACATCTCCGGCGTGCGGGGTCCGGGACAGGTCTTCTCCAACGTGCGCCTCAGCAACTATGGCCACGACCCCGGCGTCGTGAACGTCTACGGCGTGCTGGAGTCCGGCGAGCATCTCGTCCGGGCCGGGATCAACTGGTCCAACGCCCCCGGCGTCAAGAACGACCCGCTGCCCGCCCTGGACACCGACGTCGTCCTGGACATGGCGGACCTCACCGGCATTCTGCTGACCTTCAATGCCCCGGCTCGTACGATCCGCGAAATCACAGAGGTCAGTCAGGCCCTGGCCGACTTCCTCAACAGCGACACCAATGGCTTCGTCGCCTTCCTGTTCGCACCGGAAGGCAGCGCCAACGCGATCGTGCGGACGATGGAATACACCGCAGGTCCCGGCGGCACCCTCCTCCAAGGCGAAGTCGGGGGCCGGCCGGTCGCCGCCCGCGATCCAAGTCCCGCGAATGAAGCCACCGATGTCTATCGCAACGAGGTCCTCCGTTGGACGCCAGGGAGCTTCGCCACCGCGCGCAATGTGTACTTCGGGACGTCCTTCGCGGATGTGAACGCCGCCGGTGTGGACAACCCGCTGAATGTGCTGGTCGCCCAGGGATTGGAGGAGATCAGTTACGATCCCGCGGACCCCTTCGCCTACGGTCAGACCTACTTCTGGCGAGTCGACGAGGTCAACGGGATCGACGGGACGATCTATCGAGGCGCCGTGTGGTCGTTCACAGCCGAATCGGTCGTCTATGTGATGAAGAACATCGCGGTCACCGCCTCCAGCACCGACGCGAGCGCATCGCCCGCCTACGCAGCCGACGGCTCGGGACTGACCGACGGCCTGTACCATGGCAACGCGGAAGCCACGATGTGGCTCAGCAGCAAGACCGGCCCGCAGCCGACCTGGATTCAGTTCGATTTCGACGGCCTCTACAAAATCGAAGAGATGTGGGTCTGGAACTACAACGTGCTGTTCGAATCGGTGCTGGGCCTGGGCATGAAGGACGTCGTGATCGAGTACTCGACCGACGGCGCCGCCTGGACGATCCTGAGCGAAACGCAGTTCCCTCGGGCCGAGGGCACGACAGGCTATGAGCACGGCGCGACGATCGATTTCGGCGGCATCGCAGCCAGGAGCGTCCGTCTGACCCCGACGAGCAACTGGGGCGGGCTGGTGACGCAGTACGGCTTGAGCGAAGTGCGGTTCTTCTATACCCCGGTCCATGCGAGCATCCCGAACCCCGCGTCCGCCCAGACCGGCGTCGCCCCCGACGCGATACTCCAGTGGCGACCGGGTCGAGAGGCAGCCTCCCACCAGGTGTACTTCAGCGCCGATCCGCAGGCAGTGGCCGACGGCGCGGTGGCGGCGCAGACGACCGCTGAGGCGGTCTTCAACCCAGGCTCGCTCCTGCTGGCCAACACCTACTATTGGCGCGTGGACGAGGTCAACGAAGCCGAGAATCCTAGCCTCTGGCAAGGTCCCGTCTGGAACTTCGCGACGAGCCCGTTCCTGGTCGTCGAGGACTTCGAGAGCTACACGGACGATGAGGGCAGCCGAATCTACGAAATGTGGATCGACGGCTGGGACATCCCCGCCAACGGCTCGCAGGTCGGCTATGGCGAGGCCCCCTTCGCCGAGCGGAACACCGTCCACGGCGGGCGACAGTCCATGCCATTGACCTACAGCAACGCGACCGCGTCGTATTCCGAGGCTGAATACGCCTTCGACGACCCGCAGGACTGGACCCTCTACGGCGTGAAGAGCCTTTCCCTGTGGTTCCACGGTCCGGCGGAGAACACGACCGGCCAACTGTACCTGAAGATCAACGGTAAGAAGGTCCTGTACGCGGACGCGGCCGACAACCTCAAGGCCGCCCAGTGGACCCAATGGACCGTCGATCTGGCGTCGCTCGGGGTGAGCCTCAAGAGCGTCAAGACGCTCACCATCGGGGTCGAAGGTTCCGGTGCGGTCGGCACGCTCTTCATCGACGACATCCAGTTGATCCCATGACCCCTGGTGGCGGCAAGACCAGGAGAGGAAGGAAGGAGCGCGTAGCGGAACGAAGCAGCGTTCGCAGATGCCTGTGTCATGCAGGCCCTGCAGTCAGTACTTTCGATCCGTCAAAGGCACGACCCCCGGCGCGTTTCGAGCCCGACAGGTCCGCGGTCCATAGCGGCACGCCCGGTCCGGCGGGCGGATTGAAGGCTCGGTTTGCCTGTTTTCTTGTGCGATGCCGATTGGCGCGATGTGGGGTTTTCTGGTAGAATAGGATGTCGCTGATGATACGCAATTGTCCGGTTTGTTGAGGAGGATTGTCATGCGTAGAACCCCATTGCATCCGACGTGTCTTCTCCTGTGTCTTGCCCTGGCGTCTCTCGCCATGGCGGCCGAACCCTTCCAGCAGGATGGAGGTCCCGACGGCCTTGTGTGCGTCGAAGCGGAGCATTACGACAACAAAGTCGACATTGGAACAAACACCTGGTCGCTGGTCACAACCGCAGCGGGGTTCACCGCACCCGAAGGATTCAGCGGCGGCTACGCGATGCAGATCATGCCGGACACGCCCCTGGGAGGCAGATCGGTCACCACGAATTTCGTCCAGAACAGCCCTCGACTGGATTTCCAGATCCGATTCGTGAAAACCGGGACGTACTACTTCTCGATTCTCGCCTTCGGACGGGACGGCAACTCGGATTCCGCCCACATCGGACTGGATGGGCAGGCATTCGACACCGCCGACAATCTCAGCGGCTGGAATGCCGCCTATCGATGGCGAGGCACCACGATGGAAGGCCCGGCGGGCACCTTCACCGTGGACACGGTCGGGGTCCACACGTTGAACGTCTATATGCGCGAGGATGGTCTGGTATTTGACAAGATTCTGCTGACGACCAATCCCGCGTTCACACCCACAGGCCACGGCCCGCCGGAGAGCCCACGAGGCATTCCCGAATACGCGACCGGCCCGATCCCCTCGGACCTGGCGACGGACGTCCGCCGGGAGACGTCGCTGTCCTGGACGCCGGGACCGTCGGCCACCGCCCACGACGTATATTTCGGAACTTCCCAGGCCGACGTCGCCGAGGCCACTCGAACCGACCCGCGGGGCGTGCTCGTGAGCCAGGCCCAGGATGCGAACAGCTATCAGCCCTCCCCGAGGCTGGAGCTCGGAACGACCTACTACTGGCGGATCGACGAGGTCGGTCCCACCACGGTCAAAGGCTACGTCTGGAGCTTCACGACCGAGCCGTTCACCTATCGCGTG
Organism: uncultured Phycisphaerales bacterium; assembly: GCA_937927975.1. Lineage (GTDB taxonomy): Bacteria > Planctomycetota > Phycisphaerae > Sedimentisphaerales > Anaerobacaceae > PLanc-01. Next base: position 10,383 of record CALEZT010000258.1, on the reverse strand, counting down.
ACAGGCATCGCCGCCACCGCCTCCAGCTCCGATCTCGGCATGGTCCCCGAGAACACCGTCAACAACTCGGGCATGAACGCCACAGGCGGACATTCGACCCTCAATACCGCTATGTGGCTCAGCAGCAAGACCGGTCCGCAGCCGGCCTGGATCCAGTACGAATTCGATCGCGTCTACAAGCTGCACGAAATGCGAGTCTGGAATTACAACGTCATGTTCGAGAGCGTGCTGGGCTTCGGATTCAAGGGCATGCAGGTGGAGTACTCGCAGGACGGCGCCGCCTGGACGACGCTCGTCGAAACGGAGATCCCCCAGGCGCCAGGTCAGGAAAGCTATGCCGCCGGAGCGATCGTGGACTTTGCCGGCGCGCCGGCCAAGTACGTCCGTCTGACGGGTCTGACCAACTGGGGCGGCCTGGCCCCGCAGTTCGGTCTCAGCGAGGTGAGGTTCTACTACCTGCCTGTCAGTCCGAGAGAGCCGCGGCCGGCCGCGGGCGCGACGGGAGTGGATGTGGACGCGACCCTGAGCTGGCGTGCAGGCCGCGAAGCCGGTTCGCACGATGTCTACTTCAGCACGGATCGGCAGGCGGTGGCGGATGGAACCGCCCCGATGAAGACCGTCGCCGAGGCCGGCTTCGACCCCGGCCCGCTGAACCTCGGCACGACCTACGCATGGAAGGTGGCCGAGGTCAACCAGGCCGAGACGCCCTCTGTCTGGCAGAGCGACGTGTGGACCTTCACCACCAAGCCCTACATGCTCGTGGATGATTTCGAGGGCTACACCGACGACGAGGGTTCGCGGATCTATGAGACCTGGATCGACGGCCTGACCACGCAGGCCAGCGGCTCGACGGTCGGGTACATCGAGGCCCCGTTCGCCGAGCGGACGATCGTCCGAAGCGGCAAACAGTCCATGCCCTTCGAGTACAACAACGTGGCCACGCCCCACTATAGCGAGGGCGACCGCCAGTGGGACTCGGCCCAGGACTGGACCGTCCATGGCGCCGATACCCTGACGCTGTTCTTCCGCGGCAACCCGGTCGATTTCGTCGAGCCCGCTCCAGGCAGCGTCACGATGAGCGCCGGCGGCGCGGACATCTGGAACTCGGCCGACGAGTTCCGCTTCGCCTTCAAGCAGCTCAACGGCAACGGCACGCTCGTCGCCAAGGTCGAGAGCCTCGACAACACGAACGAATGGGCCAAGGCCGGCGTGATGATCCGCGAGGACCTCAGCGTGGGCTCGCGGTTCGCCGCGGTGTACGCGACGCCGGGCCAGGGCGTCCGATACCAGGCCCGACTGATCAGCCTCGGCGCCGCCACCAGCGACACTGCGATCGCAACCGATGAGCAGAAAGGCCTCAAGATCCCCATCTGGATCAAGATCGAGCGAGCGGGCACGAGCCTCAACTGCTTCTACTCCTCCGATGGCGTCAAGTGGACCGCGATGACGTGGAATCCGCAGTCGATCAACCTGTCGTCCACCGTCTATATCGGCCTGGCGGTGACCAGCCACAACACCGCCGCGATGGCGACCGCTCAGTACTCGAACATCTCCTTCACCGGGACCGTGACCGGCAACTGGTCGGTCGCGACGATCGGCCCGGCCCAGCCCACCAACGACGCGGCCCCGCTGTACGTGACGGTCAAGGACGGCGCCGGCAAGAGCAAGACGGTCGTCCATCCCGATCCGTCGGCAACGCTCCTGTCCACGTGGCAGGAGTGGCGGATTCCGCTGAGCGAATTCACCGCCGGAGGCGTCAAGATGAATAACGTCCGCCAGCTCACGATCGGCGTGGGCAGCCGGACGAACCCGACGCCGGGCGCGGCGGGTCTGCTGTATATCGACGACATCGGCTTCGGCCATCCGCTCCAGTGAGGTCGATTCGCGCCTTGTGCGAGTGGAATGAACCATGCAATCAGGGCTCCGGCAAATCAACCGCCGGAGCCCTTTTTCTATTGTCAGTCCCTCGTGCGGCGGCGCTTGGTCTGCTGTATAATGGCCCGCGATGGTCCTGCATCGCGTCCGGATGGCCCGCGTTGCAGATCGAACGCAAGGTGAATCACAGGGAGGCTGCTATGGGGTTGCAGGCACGGGTCGCGGCGGTTTGGTTGCTGCTGGTTGGAACTGGTTTGGGGACAGGCTTGGCCCAAACGACGCCGGAGGGGATTCTTCCGGCGCCGGTGAACCAGGCCGAGATGGCCAGGCGCACGGATGTGGACCCAAGGGTCCGTCGGTACGTGCTGCCCTCCCGCATCGTGTGGCACAGCGAAGACAAGACGGTCGAGAATCCGGATATGCTGCTGGTTCATCGCAGTGGGCAGGTGACGCTCGACGCATCGAAGCCGTGCATTCTGCGAAACGACAAGAAAGCCCAAGCCGGCGTACTGCTGGACTTCGGCAAGGAACTGCACGGCGGCGCGCAGATTGTGGTCTGGCACACGAAGGACAACAAGCCCGTCCGGCTGCGCGTCCGGTTCGGCGAATCGGTCAGCGAGGCGATGGCCGAGTTCGGAGGCGAAAAGAACGCCACGAACGACCACGCGATCCGCGACCAGAGCATCCTGGTCCCCTGGCTTGGCGCCGCGGAGGTCGGCAACACGGGCTTTCGCTTCGTGCGGATCGACCTGCAGGACGCCGACAGTTTCGTGCAGCTCAAGATGGTGCGTGCGGTGTTCCTCTATCGCGATCTGCCGTACCTGGGTTCGTTCCGATGCAGCGACGACCGGCTCAATCGCATCTGGGCGACCGGCGCCTATACGGTCCATCTGAACATGCAGGACTATCTCTGGGACGGGATCAAGCGCGACCGGCTCGTCTGGATCGGGGATATGCACCCGGAGACGATGAGCATCTGCTCGGTCTTCGGGGCCGTGGACGTCGTGCCCAGGAGCCTCGACCTGATCCGTGACGAGACTCCCCTGCCCAAGTGGATGAACGGCATCAGCTCCTACTCCATGTGGTGGGTGCTGATCCACCATTCGTGGTATCTGCACACAGGCGATGCGAGTTATCTCAAACAGCAGCGCGCGTATCTGACCGGCCTGCTCGATCTGCTGTCCAAACAGGTGGGATCGGACAATCGCGAGAAGCTGCCACCGCATCGATTCCTGGACTGGCCCAGCAGTGAGAACGCGCCGGCCATTCACGCGGGTCTGCATTCGCTGCTGGTCATGACCCTGCGTTCGGGAGCCGAACTCTGCGACGTTCTCGACGAGCCGGCGACCAAGAGCAAATGCCTGACAGCAATCGAGAAGCTCAAGAAACACGTCCCCGACGCCGGCGGCAGCAAGCAGGCCGCGGCTTTGATCGCCCTGGCGGGCCTGGACGATCCCACGAAGCTCAATCGCGAAGTCATGGCGGTGGACGGTCCCAAGCGGATGTCCACGTTCTATGGCTACTACGTCCTCCAGGCCCGCGCGATGGCGGGCGACTACCAGGGCGCGTTGGACTGCATCCGCCAATACTGGGGCGCGATGCTGGACCTGGGAGCCACGACTTTCTGGGAGGACTTCGACCTGGATTGGACCGCGAACGCCGGGCGGATCGACGAACTGGTGCCCGCGGGCAAGAAGGACATCCACGGCGATTTCGGCAACTACTGCTACAAGGGCTTCCGTCACAGCCTCTGTCACGGCTGGGCCTCGGGCCCCACAGCCTGGCTCTCCGAGCACGTCCTGGGCGTCCGAGTGATCGAGCCGGGCGGAACCGTCATTCGGATCGAGCCGCACCTGGCGGACCTGCAGTGGGCCGAGGGGTCCTTCCCGACACCGATGGGAGTCATCAAAGTCCGGCACGAGAAGCGCGCCGACGGGAGCATCGGAAGCAGCATCACCTCGCCCCCCGGTGTGGAGATTGTGAGACCGTGAGAAAACCAAATCTGAAATCTGAGATCTGAAATAGAGTTGACGGGAGTCACAGACGATGAAACGGACGATATCTGCACTACTGTTGTTGGCGTGCTGGGTTGCTCCAAAGACGACACTGGCAGAACCGATCGATCTGGCGGGGACATGGTCGGTGGAGCTGGATCGACAGGATCGCGGCGAGACGGACAAGTGGTTCGAGCGGAACCTCTCTGCGAAGGTCTCGCTGCCCGGCGTATTGACCGCCCAGGGACATGGGGACCGGCCCTCCATGAAGACACCGTGGGTGGGCAACATCAACCAGGCCTGGTTCAACGACCCGTACTACAAACAGTACCAGACCGAGGGCAACTTCAAAATGCCGTTCTGGCTCCAGCCGGACCGTTATTATGCCGGGGCCGCCTGGTACCAGAGGCAAATCGAGATTCCCCAGGAATGGAAGGGCAAACGCATCGTGTTGTTCCTGGAGCGGCCGCACTGGAAAACGACCGTCTGGCTGGACGGACGGCTCATCGGCTCCAACGACAGTCTGGGCACGCCCCACGAGCACGAGCTCGGCCTCGACGCTGCGCCGGGCAGACACCGCCTGACGATCCGCGTGGACAACCGCATGATCGTTCCCGTCGGCATCGACGCCCACAGCGCCTCGGACCACACGCAAGGCAATTGGAATGGCATCGCCGGCCGGATCGAGTTGCGAGCCACCGACCCGGTCTGGATCGACGATGTCCGCGTCTATCCGAACATCGACACCGGCGACGTCAAGGTGCAAGTCCGCGTCGGCAACATGCAGCGAAAGCCTGGTAACGGCGTCCTCTCCGTCGCAGTCGGCGGCCGGGAGCGGGTTCTGCCCATCCCGGTGACGTGGACCACGGAAGGCGGCGAGGCCACAGGCGTCTACCCCATGGGCCGCGTCGGAGACTGGCTGCCCTGGGGAGAGTTCAGTCCTGTCACGTACAAGATGACGGTCGCCCTGCAAAGCGGCGATTACACAGGTCAGAAGACCGTGTCGTTCGGCATGCGTCAGATGGGCACGCAGGGCACGCGCATCACGATCAACCACACGCCGATCTTCCTTCGCGGCACGCTCGAATGCTGCATCTTCCCGCTCACCGGGCACCCGCCGACCGACGTGAACTCGTGGAAACGAATCATCACCATCTGCCAGGCCCACGGCCTGAACCACATTCGATTCCACTCCTGGTGCCCGCCCGAAGCGGCGTTCGTCGCGGCCGATGAACTGGGCTTCTACTATCACGTCGAGTGCTCCGCCTGGACCACCGTCGGCAGCGGCGGCCCGTTCGACAAATGGCTCTACCAGGAGAGCGAGGCCATGGTCAAAGCCTACGGCAATCATCCGTCGTTAGTGATGATGGCGTACGGCAATGAGCCCGGCGGACCGAACCAGAAGCGTTTTCTGGGCGATTTCGTCGCGTACTGGCAGAAGAAAGACCCGCGGCGGCTCTACACCTCCGCGGCGGGTTGGCCGCTGATCCCCGAGAACGACTTTCACAGCACGCCGGCCCCGCGAATCCAGCAATGGGGCGAAGGCGTCAAGAGCCGGGTCAATGCCAGGCCCTCGGAGACGATGACCGACTACAGCGAGTTCATCAAGCAGCACAGCGACGCGCCGGTGATCAGCCATGAGATCGGGCAATGGTGCGTGTATCCGAACTTCGACGAGATGAAGAAGTACACCGGCCTCCTGAAGGCCAGGAACTTCGAGGTCTTCCGCGAGCAGCTCGACCGCAACGGCATGCTGCACCAGGCCCACCACTTCCTCATGGCCTCGGGCAAACTCCAGACGCTTCTCTACAAAGAGGACATCGAGTCGTCCCTGCGAACGCCGGGCTTCGGCGGATTCCAGTTGCTGGACCTGCACGACTTCCCCGGCCAGGGGACGGCTCTCGTCGGCGTCCTGGACCCCTTCTGGGACTCCAAGCCTTATGTCACGCCGAAGGAGTACCACCGATTCTGCGGCCCCACGGTCCCCCTGGCCCGGCTCCCGCGACGAATCTTCGAGTCCGGCGACACCCTCGTCGCACGCATCGACGTCGCTCACTTCGGCGCTGCGGACCTGAAGAACGCGACGCCTGCCTGGACCTTGCGGGACTCGACCGGCGAGATCGTCGAGAGCGGCCAGTTCGCCCCGCGGACGATCAAGACCGGGGAGTTGAGCGTTCTGGGCGAGGTGAAGGCTCCGATGTACGTGGCCCGAGAGGCCGACAAGTTCAGTCTCGAAGTCACGATCCCCGGCGCCGACGCCGCGAACGATTGGGACCTCTGGGTCTTCCCGAAGGGCGCCCCTGCGGAACCCGACGACGAGATCCTGATCGCGCAGGAATTGGGCGAGGAGGCAGTCGCGCATCTGGCCAAAGGCGGCAAGGTCCTGTTGCTGCCATCGGCCGTGACGATCAAGAACGACGAGAAGCATCCGATTCAGATGGGCTTCTCCAGCATCTTCTGGAACACGGTCTGGACGAACTGGCAGGCGCCGCACACGCTGGGCATCCTGTGCGATCCGAAGCATCCCGCCCTGCGTCAGTTCCCCACGGAGTCTCACACGAATTGGCAGTGGTGGGAGCTGATCCACGGCGCCGCGCCCTTCATCCTGACCGAGCATCGCGACCTCAAGCCGGTCGTGCAGGTCATCGACGACTGGGTCACGGCGAGAAAGCTCGCGATGGTTTTCGAGGCCCGCGTGGGCGACGGCAAGCTGCTCGCGTGCAGCAGCGACCTGATGAGCAATCTGGACAAGCGACCCGTGGCCCGGCAGATGCGCCGCAGCCTGCTGGCGTACATGGACACAGAGCAATTCTCGCCAGGGTTCAACATGACGGTCGAACAGGTGCGAGGGCTCTTTCGAGAACCCAGCCCGCTGCAGAAGCTCGGCGCGGCCACCGTCGCGAGCAACCATCACCCCAGCCACGGTCCCGACCTGGCGATCGACGGCAACCCTTCGACGATCTGGCACACGAACTGGGAGCCGATGGCCCAGCCGCCGCACCATCTGATCCTCGATCTCCAGAAACCCGTTCGCGTGCGGGGCCTGACCTATCTGCCGCGCCAGGACATGGCCAACGGTCGGATCGCGAAGTTTGAGCTCTATGCGACCGTCGTCGGCAAACCATGGGGAGAACCCCTCGCATCCGGCCAGTGGCCCAATGACGCTCAATTGAAGACGATCCGGCTGGATGAAGCCGTCGAGGCGCGATTCCTCAAGCTCGTCGCCCTGAGCGAAGTTCAAGGCCGGGCTTTCGCCGCTGTGGCGGAGGTGGACATCCTGCCGGAGTGACATCGTCGTTTGTTTTGACACCCACAAAAGATCTTATGCCAAGGAGTCCTGGATGGGAGGACGTGGTTTTGGGCGTCGCATCCTGAAACAGTTGGGATGGGACAACATCGCGTATGCCGCACCGTACACGCGAACCCTGCGTCGAGTCGGCGAACTCATGCGCCTCGACGGGCGCCGATTGCAGGAGTTCCAGCAGCAGCGTCTGCAGGAGATCGTCCGATACGCGTATGACAACGTCGAACTGTACCGCCAGAAGTGGCGACAATGCGGCGTGCGTCCCGACGACATTCAAACTGTCGCCGATCTCAAGAAGCTTCCCATCGTCACGAAGGACGACTTGCGTCAGGGCTTTCCCGACGCCATCCGCTCACGCGAGTTCCGACCCGAAGATTGTTTCACCGTCGGCACCTCCGGCTCCACCGGCACCCCGGTTCGCGTATTCGTGGACATCGATAAGGCCATGGTCGATCTGGCGCTGAGCGAACCCCGATACATGGGAGAAATGCCGCCGGTCACGTTCGCTCGGGCGGTGCGTGACCGCCTGCTGCGTCGCAACATCATGTTCATGTCTATCTTCGTGAACAACGAGCTGGCCTACGAAACGCTCTACGCGAGGCTGTTCCCAATGATGCGGCACACGGTCGTGGACTGCCTCCTGCCGCCCGGCGTCCACATCGAACAGATCAATGCGAAGAAACCCCGCTACCTTCACACGTACGCCAGCGTTCTTCGCAACGTCTGCATCACGGCCCGTGAAGCCGGCATCCGAATGCATCGGCCTCAGCTCCTCTTCGCCACAGGCGAAGTCTCCGACCCTCATCTGCGAGCGATGGTCAGGGGAACCTTCGGGACCGACCTGCTGGATTCCTACGCCTCGGTCGAGTTCGGATTCATCGCCTGCGAATGCCTCCGGCACGAAGGGCTGCACATCTTCACGTGGAAGGTCCTGGTCGAGTTGCTCGACCCGCAGGGGCAGGAAGTCCCCGACGGCCAGACCGGTCGCGTCGTGGTCACCGACCTCTTCAACCGGGCGACGCCCCTGATCCGTTACGACGGCCTGGGCGACTACGCGATCCGCAAACCGGGTCCCTGTTCCTGCGGAAAGCCCCTGCCGCTGTTGGCGAGGCTGGAGGGCCGGATGGCGGACACCGTGGTCTTGCCCGACGGGCAGACCGTGCATCCGTACAGCCTGACACTGGCGTTGGAGGATGTGCCCCATTTGAACAAGTTCCAGATCCGCCAGGAGCGGCCCGATCATGTCCGAGTGTTGCTGGTGAAGGATCGAACGAAAGAGGCCCAAGGCGTGTCCTTCTCGCCGGACGGAAAGCTCGGGCGAAGCATCCTCAACCGGTTCAACACGATTCTGAAGGATCAGGTGAGCGTCGAATTGGAGACTGCCGAGGACATCCCCAAGAAGCCGGGACATCGCAAGTACGCCACGGTGGTCTCCCAGGTCCGACAGAAATGACCGCTTGCGCCGGCTTCACAGCCAGCCGCATTCGAGATAGGGGGACCTTCCCAGGCGGGCCGTGTCGTCGGGTGTGATGTGATCGCCCACCAGGTAGACATGGCTGTCGTAGCCGAGAAATTTCCAGCGGTTCAGCGAGGGCCCGAGGGGATGGGCATCCGGGACCCCGACAACAAAATACGGATAATCCCGGCCCGCATGGGCGAGACTGCTTAGGAGCCACTTGAGGTATTCCTCCCGGTTGTCCTTGACGCACCAGAAGGCCAGGGTGAAAAACCGCAAGGTCGTCGAGGGTTTCGGCATGGGCGGATAGCCGAAAGGACGCAGAAGCGGTGAGACGAGAGACAACCAGCGCATCGCGCCCCCATACCCGGCGACGATGTACTGCTTGTGCGAGACCTGATCCCACGCGGCGCCGCACGCCAGGATGTTGCCATGCCGATCCGTCAGAAGATGGAAGGACTCCCAGGACAATTCCGGATGTCGATCGACCACATCCCCGATCCGGGAAGGGAAGAAGTCGCAGCGTCCTCCCTCGGTGGTCAGGAATTCCTCGATCGCCGCACGATCCCCCGGCGTAGCCCGGCGAAACGCATAGGAGTCCGGCAGCGAGGGGGCCCGCCGACGAGTCAGAAACGTCAGCGTATGATACGGACAGAGAAGGGCGTGCCTGGGCATGCGCGACCGCTCGCCGGTCAGCAGACGCCGGGCCGGCAGATTGTCCGCGAGGATCACCGTGAGGAAATGGCGAACGCCCTGCTCCTGGAAATGCTCGACGATCAAGCGGTATGCCTCGGGCAGAAGCAGGATGACCCGTTTCTTCAGGTACTCCCGACGGAAACGCAAACCGAACAGATACGCAACTCTGTCAGGACGCCCCCCGACGAGACAATCCTGGACCGCACCGGCGCCCAGGGCCGCGATACGCCCGTCCTGAGTATCGCGACAAACGATCACGCAAGCCTCTCGACCCTCGGCCATGAAGGACCGGTAGGCGTCGGGACGACGAGTGTAGATCAACGAGATCGGACCGGGAAGAGGGTTCTCTTCCAGAATGCCGAGGATCTCCGAGGCGTCGGTCGCGACGGCCGGCTCCAGCACAAAACGATCGGACCCCATGGGTTTCGCCTCACGGCAATCCGGCAGGGTGACCGGCTCGGACGACCTCGATCTCCGCCAGTTGCATCGCGTACTTGCCGCCGAAATAGCGGGTCCTTCGCAGACGCGAGGCTTCGACCTTCACATAGCGGACCGATTTCTGGTCGAACTCGAAGATCTCGGGTCCGGTCACGTCCTTGGGCTTGCGATCGGAGTCCTCGGGCCCGGTGGCCGGCCGGCGGAAGCGTTCCCTCTTGGCGACCTCTTCCCAGGCGGTTCCATCCACGGACACCAGGATGCGGAAGTCCAGCGGGAACCCGTCGTAGGACTGGTCGATCTCGGTCGATTCCACGAAAGGCTCGGAGCAATGCGTGTGCTGCCAGGCGTCGCCGTGATCGAGAGGCCAGACGCGAATGACCTTGGTGTCCACGGGCTGGCCGAGGTCCACCTGGACCCACTCGGTGCGGGCGCCGTCGTCGTAGAGGTCGCTGCTCCAGCCGCGATGCCACATCCGCGTGTTGATCCGAACGCCGTCGGTGAGCTTGGCGACGTCCCAGTTCTGAGTCTCCTTCTCCGGCTTGAAATTCGTCGACGAGGTCACAGGCTTGGAGAGAGCCGCGTTCCAGAAGAGCTGTACTTCAGGCAATCCTTCGGCAGAT
>CALEZT010000257.1 GCA_937927975.1 uncultured Phycisphaerales bacterium | reverse complement strand
GATCGTATTCGGTGACTGGAGTTCAGACGTGTGCTCTTCCGATCTTGGGGTCTCCACCAGCAGTTGGTCAGATGTGCCTACCGGAGTGAGGATCCGCTTGTGGAGAAGGGTGTCCCCGCTTTGGTGGAATCGTCTGGAGTTGTTGGCCCGAACGAGTTTGTTAACATCTTATCGTGAGGTGGAGGAATATGAAGAAAACAACGATGCTGATCGCAGGGTTGACCATGCTCTTGGCTACCAGTGGTGCGATTGCGGACATGTCGCCCGTAGGTGACCCTATGGAAATAGGAAGCTGGGCGCAGAGGTTCGAGGAGAGTGGAGTAGGTAACTTCGATTTCATGGCAGTCCAATGGGTTTCTCCGACGAGTGACGCTTTTGAGAGCCTTACCTTTAGGAATTTCTCAACCGGTAGTTGGTCGATTCAGGAGAACAGGTCTTCGTCACCTACCTTGGCTATCGCGACAACCGGCACGCCCCTGTCAAGGGTGCAGTTCGATATCGCCTTCACGGGTAGCAGTGGAACTCCACTGCAATTCGATTTCCATGCCTTCCTTGGCAACACGTGGCTGGAGTCTTCGCGTGCATCTTGGTCTGGTGGTGTGTGGTCCTTCTCGAGCATCAAGCCGCAGCCTGTTTCGAGAAGCGTTCTTGTTGCCCAGGTGCCCGTTCCGGGCGCGATGCTGCTGGGCTTCCTCGGGCTGGGTTATGCCGGGATGAGGCTGCGGAAGGTTGCGTGATTGTCATCACCGAAAACGGTGGAAGAAGAGTCGATTGAAAAGGCGGACTGTGTCGGTGAGACTTCGAAATGGAGTCTCACCGCCATGGTCTTGAAAAGAGAGTAGATTCCTTATGAGAAGACTCATTTTCGTTCTTGTGGTTTGCGCCTTCTCCGCATCACCCTTGTTTGCAGATCCTTCCGTAGGTCAGTCTTTCTACTGGTATGACAAGAGCGGAGAAGTCAGCCCGTACCAGCTTACGGCAGTGGCCCAGGTGACTTTGACTCAGATTACAGGCTCAAGTAGTGGCGGGGCGTTCCTAGTCACCTTGAACAAGGGAGCGCTGCCGATGGGCGGCGGTTTCACGACGTTTTGCGTCGAAGACGAAATCACATTCAATCCAAAGACCCCGTATTGGGTAAGTGTGGACGCCAAAGCGTACTCGGGTAATAAGGGTTATGGCTTTGACGGGGACGCGATCAGCAATGTCACTGAGTACATCTATGATTCCTGGAGGAGCGGCAACCCGAACAATTGGTCGCAGGCAGCGATAAGTCAAGCCATTTGGTATGCCGAAAAGGAGGTTGACTCCCTCAGTATCGCTGCCAAGCCTGTCTATGAGAAAGCCGTGATGGCCATTGGCGGAGAGGGGAAGATCGGGAATGCAGGGCATACGTGGGCGTTGAATCTGTGGAATAGCTGGACGGCTGATAAGGATGGCAAGTTGATCGCCAAGGATGTCCAGAGTCAATTGATAACGGTCCCGGTTCCCGGCGCTGTTCTGCTGGGCTTCCTCGGCTTGGGTTATGCCGGGATGAGGCTGCGGAAGGTTGCGTGATTGGCCCTGTTGTTGTAGTTGTAGGGTTGGTCATGTGTGTTTGGTGATTCAAGGTCCGGCGAGGCCCCGTTCGCGGGGTCTCGCCGGACGATCGTGTGACGATGGCGACGAGGCCCGCTCTGCGGGCGTGGAAGCGTTTGGGGGG
>CALEZT010000256.1 GCA_937927975.1 uncultured Phycisphaerales bacterium | reverse complement strand
TGCGTTTGTCCTTCTCTTGCTGCTCCTTCAGGACTCGGACCTGCTCTTTGAGGTAGTCGATGGCCTTCCAAAGCTCCTTGTCGACGCAGTAGGCCAGGCACGTCATCATCGTAAGCCAGAGGTTTTCTTTCATGGTCCCTGGAGGTTACTGGACAGACGGGCGGCGGGCAAGCGCTTTCGTCATGGGGCGGCGCAAGGCCAGTTGGCATATACAGTTATGGTCAGACGATATTTGCACCCTACGCGAAAATGCGGTAGACGCAGCGGCGGGGTGCGGTATCATGGCTAAACGCGGCTCGGCGGCGTTGACCGAGCAAGATCCAAGCGGACATGTCAGAAAAGGAGGACGCTGTGCAACGACGTGAGTTTCTCAGGACCACGACCTGTGCCTCCCTCGGCATGTTGCTGAGGTCCGTCGCCCCGCTCGGGATGGCGCAGGGCCTCTTGGCGCGACGGGTCAATCTCCTGGTGATCATTACCGACCAGCAGTTTGCCGAGGTGATGAGTTGCCGGATGGGCCGGCAGTATCTCCACACGCCGGCCATGGACGGGCTGGCCGGCCGGGGGATGCTTTTCACTCGCGCCTACACCTCCAATCCGTTGTGCATGCCCTACCGCAACTCGCTGTTCACCGGGCGCTATCCCCACGAGACCGGCGTGACGCAGAACGCCCAGCCCCAGACTCCCATGGATCCCAAGGATCTCGTGTGCATGGGCAATTACTTCAAGGCCGCCGGTTACGATACTCCCTATGTCGGCAAGTGGCACTTGTGCTACGCCCAGAAAGACACTCAGGCGCATGGTTTCGAGATCATCAAAGGCCAGAGCATGGGCGGCCACGACGCCAGTGTCACTGAGGGTGCCCTGCAGTTCCTAAGTCGTCGGCACGACAAGCCGTTTCTGTTGGTGGCCAGTTACCTGAACCCGCACAACATCTGTGAGTGGGCCCGCCGGTTGGCGGGACGAAAGGAGGTGTTGAACTGCGGCGAGGTCGGGGAGCCGCCGGCGCTGGACCAACTTCCGCCCGCGCCCGTCAACCTTGCGCCCCCCAAAAACGAGCCCGATGGCATGACTGTGATTCGTCGCGCGGAGCAGGTGGATGATGGTCCGTTCCCCGTGGCGAAATTCACGCCGGAGGATTGGCGCAAGCATCGCTGGGGCTACTACCGCATGGCCGAACTCGTGGATAAGGAAATCGGTCGGTTATTGGAAGCGCTGCGCAAGGCGGGCCTGGAGGAGGACACCCTCATCGTGTTCACGTCCGACCACGGTGATTGCGCCGGGGCGCACGGTTGGAATCAGAAGACGGTATTCTACGACGAGTCATCGCGGGTGCCGCTCCTCATCTCGTGGAAGAGCAAGACACCGGCCGCGACCAGCGACAAGCTGATCAACACGGGCATTGACATCTTGCCGACCTTGCTGGAAGCGGCCGGCCTGGAGGTGCCCAGGAAGCTTCCGGGCCGCAGCCTGCTGCGGCTGGCCTTGGGCAAAGAAGTCACCGCGTGGCGCGATTGTGTGGTCGTGGAGAACCATTTGACGCAGACCGGTGTGGTTGACGGGATGAAGCCCACGATGGAAGGACGGATGATGCGCACGGATCGCTACAAGTACTGTGTTTACAGTCGGGGGCAGCAACGCGAGTCCCTGATCGACATGCAGGCCGATCCGGGGGAGATGAACAACTTGGCCCTCGACCCAGACTACCGCAGTGTAATTCTGGAACACCGGGCCTTGCTGGCACGATTTGGTGAGGAAAACAAAGATCCGCTGGTGACCGATCTATTGGCCGACCACGTCAAACCCATCCCCTTTGCAGCCTCTCCGGCGCCGGCGAAGAGGAAGAAGAAGGAAACATCATGAAGTCACTGACCTTCGAAACCTGGTTCACGGTACTGTTGCTCTCTCTCGGCATCAGCCTATCCTTGAGCGCCGGCGAGGGGAAACCCAACATCATTTACCTCATCGACGATGAACTCGGTTACTTCGAGCCGGGCTTCATGGGCGGCAAGACGATTCAGACGCCGAATCTTGACAAGATGGCGGCGGGCGGCATTGTCTTCCGGAATTTGTTTGCCGGCGGGTCGGTGTGCGCCCCCACGCGCTGCTGTCTGCTCACCGGTAAGCACAGCGGGCATACCTCCGTGCGCTCCAACGGCGGCGGGACGCCCCTGCGCGCCGAGGAGGAAACCATCGCTTCCATTCTGAAGGCGCGCGGCTACGCTACGGGTGGTTTCGGCAAGTGGGGCTGCGGGGGACGTGACTCGACCGGTGTGCCGGAGAAGCACGGATTTGACGTGTTCTTTGGCTATTACGACCAGGTCCACGCGCACACCTACTACCCGCCCTATCTCATCCGGAACAGCGAGGAGGTGAGACTGGAGGGCAACAAGGGTGGCACGGAGGGAAAGACCTATTCCCAGTATGTCATCCACCAGGAGGCGCTGAAGTTCATCCGCGAACACGCCCAGGAGCCCTTTTTCGCTTATCTCCCTTACACCCCGCCGCACGGGAATTTCAATATCCCTGACAGCGACCCGGCCTGGACCCTGTACCGCGACAAACCCTGGCCCGAGCCGGCGCGCCGTTATGCGGCGATGGTGACCATGGTGGACCGCCAGATGGGCGAAATCCTCGCCTTGCTTAAGGAGCTTGGCATCGAGAAGAACACGCTGATCTTCTTCAGCGGCGACAACGGCGCCGCCGATTACTTCAGGTCGCAATACTATCCGCGCGGCGTCCACAACGGAAACAAGAATCCGCAGACCGGCGTGGAATACCGCGGCAAGAAAGGAAACCTCTACGAGGGCGGCCTCCGCGTGCCCTTCTTCGCCTATTGGCCCGGCAAGATTGTACCGGGGCGCGTCAGCGAATATCTCGGTTATTTCCCGGATGTGCTGCCCACTATCGCCGAAGTCACCGGTGCCAAGGCACCCGCCGACATTGACGGCCTTTCTCTCCTGCCCGAGTTGATCGGCGAAGCGGCAGCCGGACGCAAGCAGGCCCAGCACGAGTATCTTTATTGGGAGACAGGGGGCTGGACGGCCATCCGCCAGGGTCCTTGGCGCGCCGTTCGCCCCAAGGCGGGCCAGCCGTGGGAACTCTTCGATGTGTCTTCCGATCCGAATGAGTCCAGGGACCTCGCCGCGGCGCAGTCCGCCATCCTCAGCAAACTCACTGCGCTCGCCGAGCAAGCTCATGTGCCGCCCGTCGAAGGCACCTTCTCTACGACCGTCCGTCACGAGCGCGACCGCCGCGCCAAATTCGGCAAGCAGGACGAGGCAGAGACGCCCAAGACAACAGCAACAAAACGCAAAGGCAAGAAATGAAGACCCTCCTCGCCATCTCATCCTGGATTCTCCTCCTCAGCGGCCCCTTAACGAACGCTGCGCCGCCGCCCAACATCGTCCTCATCTTTGCCGATGACCTTGGCTGGAAGGACGTGGGCTACCAGGGCAGCGACTTCATGGAGACGCCCAACATTGACCGGCTGGCCAAGGAAGGCATGGTGTTCGCTGCCGGCTACGCGGCCGCCGGCAATTGCGCCCCCAGCCGCGCCTGTTTGATCTCGGGCAACTACACGCCCCGCCATGGCGTTTATGCCGTGGACTCGACCGATCGCGGTCCCAGGAACGAAATGCGGCTGGTGCCCATTCCCAACAAGAGCGGACTGGCGAAGGAGAACGTCACCATCGCCGACGCGCTGAAGGCCGCGGGCTACGTGACCGGCATCTTCGGCAAATGGCATCTCAGCGGCAAGGACGGCACGGAGCCGGACGATCAAGGGTTCGATGTCGTCTTCCAATCCAGCGGCGGATGGTCACTGAAGGAGCCGGACAATCCCAAAGGCATCTATTCGCTCACCAAGGCGGCGTGCGAGTTTATGGAGAAGAACAAGGACCGCCCGTTCTTCGTTTACCTGCCGCATTACGCCATTCATTCGTCGCTTCAAGCCCGTGCTTCCACGCTCGAGAAGTTCAAGGCCAAGCAGCCCGGGCAGCAGCACAACAACGCCCTCTATGCCGCGTGCACCTACGATTTGGACGACGGCGTCGGCATCCTGTTGAGAAAACTCGCCGATCTCGGTTTAGAGAAGAACACGCTTGTCGTCTTCACCAGTGACAACGGCGGCACGCAGCAATCCTCGCAGGAGCCGTTGCGTGGCAACAAGGGCGGCTATTACGAGGGCGGCATCCGCGAGCCGTTCATCATCCGCTGGCCCGGCGTCACCCAGCCCGGCAGTCGTTGCGACGTACCGGTGATCAACGTGGACCTGTTCCCGACCTTCCTCGCCGCGGCTGGCGCGCCGGTGCCGGCGGGCAAGATTCTCGATGGCGAAAACCTGATCCCGCTGCTCAAAGGCGAAGGCCGGCTCCAGCGTCAGGCCATCTTCTGGCACTTCCCGGGCTATCTGAACAGCCCGGTCATTCGCGGCCGGGAATTGGATGTCCGCACCGGGTTCCGGTCCCGGCCGATCAGCGTGATTCGCAAGGGCGACTGGAAGTTGCACTTGTTCATCGAGGAATGGCAGTTGGATGGCGGCCGCGCAAAACTGGCGCAGAACAATGCCGTTGAACTCTACAACCTCAAAGAGGATATCGGCGAGCGGAGCAACCTGGCGAACGCGAATCTCGCCAAGCGCGATGAATTGCTCGACGACTTAGTAACTATCTCAAAAGGCTCAGGCGATGGAGACGGCGATACCAGAGC
>CALEZT010000255.1 GCA_937927975.1 uncultured Phycisphaerales bacterium | reverse complement strand
TCTCATGTGGAATCAGCAGATAGCCGGCCATCTCCCCGTTCTGAATCTGACCGGGAGCGGCCACCGCGGGCGCCAGGGACAACGCGACCGTAAGAGTGAAGCAGAAAACGATCAGGAGAAGAGTTCTTTTCTTCGACATGCGAGACCTCCACGAGCTATGTGGGTTTACCCGACATTTCCCATTCCGCGCCAGAGCCGGGACTTCTGTAAATTATTCTGTGTACAATATCACATCTCGGACACCAGTTTCAATAGGCATCTTGCATCGATCCTGCATTTTCGAGTGCCCCGGCGAGAGATCATGCGTCCTGCCTCTCAACCCGGTGAGTAAAGCGTCATTTCCTCGCCCCTGCGCAAATCGATTTCATACACTCCGGGTGACGTTTCCGTAAGGTCAAACGGACGGTCGCTTTGGACACGGACCTGGCCGTGAAAGCCCGGCTTCACCCGGCAAGGCTCTCCCGCGAGGCTCTTGATACGTACCCATGAGGTCTGACCATTTACGCGTTTGGCGGAAACGAGGAAAGCGCCCTCTGCTCGCAAGTTATGGAATCCCACGTCTTTCCACGAGGAGGGCATCGCGGGAAAGATGCGTATCGGCCCTGAGTTCCCGCTCGTCGGGTCGCTCCAACTCTGAATCAGCATTTCCTGGATGATGTTGGCGACGGCCAGCGTGGACTCGATGCAGGGACTCTCATACCACAGGCCGTTGGGGTAGAGGTCGCCCTGCAGTAGCTTCAAGCTCTCCAGCGCCTCATCGCCCCGTCCCAAAGCCGTCGCAATGGGTCCGGCGTGGGCCTGCACCATAGCTTGCCGCTGCCCCGGTCCGGCCGTTGCGCGGGCGCGTTCAAGAGACCGTTCCAGCACGTTCGCTGTGCCCTCCTGCTCGATGTTGACCAGGTAGAGCGGGTAGATCATCAGCAGGTTGGAGAGATGCTGGTGGTTCTTGCTGGACGATGCATCACGGCCGCGTCTGAATCCGTATTCGTCGGCGGGGTAGTCGGGCAGACGCTCGAGCACGTCCTTCCAGCGGGGAATGAGCGGATCGTCAATTGCCAGGCGCTTGCACGCCTTCAGCAGCGTGTGGCATCCCCATTTGAACAGAGCCAGATCGAAGTTGCAGTCTTGGAAGGCGCCCGTCTCCGGCGAGAAGGTCGGCAGCAGATGGAGCTTCCCATCCTCCCCTTGCTCAACCATGCGCAGGTACAGGTTCATGCTGCGCCGCAACAGTGGATACACCCTCTCACGCAACATTCCCTCGTCCATGGAGTAGCGATACTGCATCCACACGTTGTGCATGGCCCAGGGAAGATTGCCGACCAAATCGAAATATCGCATATCCCCATCGCGGCTTCCTCGCATATCCCAGGCCACAGCCAGGGGCAGATAGGCCGAATCCTCCTGCCAAGCCACCGGCCGCACCGCCAGGATCAGTTCGTCCCGCCGGTCGTGAAGCCGGTCCACCAGCGCCTGTCCCTGCTCCAGCCGATTGGCCGTGTAGACCGGCCAATGGGCTGCCTGGATGTTCCAGTCGGCGGTGAAGTACGGCCACGACCCGCCCTGGAACCAAATGCCCGCGGTATCCACCATGCACCGCTCCGCTCGGGAGGTGCAGCCGAAGCGGTAGATCGTTTGCCAGTACAGAGACTCCAACCTCTTGTCGGGAATCGTAACGAAGCTCTTGGGATAGTAGCTGTGCCACCATGTTCGGTGAGCCTCTACCCACTGCGAGCGATCCGCTTCGGCAAAACGTCGAACATCGGAAACCGCGATTCTTGCGGCTGTTGATTCCGGGTAGCTGTGGGCGATGCTGGCGATGTGCGTGCGCGTCTGTCCCTCGACCCGTTCACACCAAGCAGTCGCATACTGTCCCCCGACGAGGAAGTCCTGCGACCATACCGAAATCTCGCCTCGCTCTTCCTGACGGCCCTCGGGGTTGGGCACGTAGACCTTCAGGCTCCGGGCATAATGCTCGCCGTATCCTTTCGCGAAGTGTTCGATTCCAGCCTCGTCGGTCGGGTAGCCCCCTCGCGTCGTTCGGGCAGGCGCCGGATGCCACGTCCAGCGGCAATCCGCCTCGCCGGCAGATGGTATCAATTCCGTCGTGATCGCCATGTCCTCCGCATGGACGAAATGGCGAATCCGTATCTCTCCCCGGTCCGTCGTAATGGCGCCGGTCAACTCCGCGTTCCACAAGTCCTTCCGCCAATTGCACCCCGTGAGTTGGCCGATGGGATGCAGCGAAAAGTAGCCAATCACGAGGCGAGGTCGGCTGTAGGCCGTCCAGCCGTGGGAATCGTCCCGATGATCGTGGACATCGGCCCGAAAGACCTGAAGCCGAACGGTGTTGTCTGCGCGGTACAGCATGGACCCGACCATGGCGTTCCCGAAATGGGGAGCCTCCGTCCAGTCACGCGGCAGATCGTCAAAGACCATGTCGTGCTGTTGCATGAACGCCGGCCAATCGACCGGCGTCTCGGGTACGCGGAGGCTTGTAGCCGATGTTCTGCCTGCGACCAGGAGAACAATGAGCATAACGCTCAGCTTCTTGAGAAAGGGTCTGTTCTTCATGGCAGGTCAACAATCACGTGGATGTCCGCCCAATAGCCGGCGGCGTTCCTGCTTGCCGTATCGAGGATCAGACTGTCGATGATCGTGCCCGGCGAGATCTCTGGCGTGGACAGAATCGGCACAATCGCCTTCATGCAAAACACTCCTTCGGACCAAGCCTCAATGCCGGCGCCGCACCCGGTCTGACCTCCTCAGGTTGCCGCGGAAAGACGCAACGACGCCCTTGCATCAGGGCTCATAGCCCAACTTCCCCCACACGCCCCGCTGGACCCAACGCAGGTCCTCATTGTTCGGATGCTCCTCCTGGAAACCTGTGACCGGGTCGGTCTTCCAGGTACGTTCGGCCATTTCGATAGTACGCGTGTCCAGCCATCGGCGGTCTTCGGCATGCCCGTCCGCAAAGGAAAAGGTGGTTCCTTTGCCGTGCCGGAGCGGAACAGGATCCCACCACCGTTCCTCATTGTAATACACGGTCCAACTGCCAAAACTCAGGCGGCCTTCATCTATGAATACGATGCGCCGGCTCGGATGGCGAATGTCGTCGCGACGCTTGACCCACACACCCTTGGGAAGCCCACCGCCCCAGGCGTGACCATTCATGGCGTCCACAATGGCGTAAGTGGCCCATTCGCCCGGGATGCCCGTGGGGCACTTGAAGATCTGGGGTGTAGAACAGTACTTGTATAGGGCGCCTCTTTCGAAGGTCTTGCGGGCTTCCTCTGGAGACGTGTCGCGCGGCGGTATCCACGTCCAGGGGTTCTCTCCCCCTGCATTCCAACTGGCAGATCCATTCACGATCTTCCCGTCGAAATCGTCAGCGTACATCGTCCAGGCAAGCAGGAGTTGCTTCACATTGCTCAGACAGGAGGCCCGCTTGCCTTGTTCCCTGGCCCGTTGGAGCGCCGGCATCAGGATCGCCATCAATACGGCAATCACGGCAATCACGACCAGCAGCTCGATGAGCGTGAAAGCCCGCGTTCCTCTGGAGCTGGCAGTTCGGCTGTTCGGCCTGCGATCAGGCCCCTCCAAGCACGGACCTGCTCTCAAATCGCAATGCGTCGTGGGACGTTCGACTTCCGCTTTCACAGTTGCCATGACTGCGATCCTCCCATTGGACGGCTGGCGACCACACGATTGCCAGAGAATCTCTCAAATAGCATTCTCTGAGTTTTCATGATACATACGAACCCGGCCCAGCCGTATGCCCTGTTGGGCAAAAAAGGTTCTAATTTGAGCAGCCCCCCTACGACTCGCATCCTCGCGACAGGATCGGTGCGATGCGCCGCTCTTGGGCAGGGCAGAATCCTCCGCTGTTGTGCGCACTCGCCATTCAGGCCGCTGCCCGGGCTTCACCCAAAATGGAAGCGTCGCCGCCCATTTTGGCATTCCGCCCGCGTAATCCAGCAGTAGAATCGGACTTCTGTGGAGTCGATCATCCCACGGGAACGAATGTCACTCGCCCGATGGCGGCCGCCCACAATGAAGAAAGGACCGCAGCGTGGAAACTGGATACAGCAGTCTGATCGTGTTCGTGACGGCTTGTTTGTCCTCCGCAGCATCCTTGGCTGCTGTTGAACCGGGTTTGACAGCACAGTGGAGCTTCGACAACAGTGGCCGGGAGATCGCCCAGGATACCGTCAGCGGCATCATCGATGCGATCGAGGGCACCTACAAGCAATCACGCGGCATCGTCGGTTCGGCCTTGAAACTGGACGGTTACGCCACGTGCATCATCCGCCAGTCAAGCCAGGCGCCCCGGCTCAAAGGCAGCCTCACGGCCAGCGCATGGATCGCTCTTGGGGCCTATCCCTGGAACTGGTGTCCCATCATCACCCAAAGAAAGCAGAATGAACATGGGTTCAGTTTGACGGTGGGGCCGCGTGGTCAGGTCCGCATCGAGATGTCCGTCGGCGGCGCGTGGCAGAGTTGCACGTCCCGCGATTTTGCGATTCCTCTGCGCCAATGGGTGCATGTCGCGGGCGTCTACGAAGAGAGCAAAGGCCTCTGTGTCTATGTCAACGGCAAGCTGGACTCCACACTGGCCTTGACAGGCGCGCCGCAGTACGCCGAAGGCAGCGATCTCCGCATCGGGATGAACTACGAGGCGACCAAGCCGTCGAATATCCATCGCGAGCACGGAACCCTTGCCGGCTGGTTCTCCCTCGACGGCATCCTGGACGAAATCAAGCTCTATGATAGAGCGATGACCGCGTCGGAGGTGGAGGCGCAATTCAAAGCCGGCCTCCCCCTGCCCGAGCCGGACCTCCAGCCCAGGATTCTGCCGGCCGGTCCCAAAGGCCCGGGACGGTTTGGCGCCTACTACTGCCACCTGAAGTATTACGATGAGTGGGACGACCTCTGGGCCGTCGGTCCCGACCCTGACGTGCTCGTACGCTTTGATGAATCCTCCGCACGCGTCGTCTTCTGGCGCGGCACCCGGTATTCGCCGGCCTGGGTCGCGGAACCGGGACTCTGGATGGCCGACCAGAGCGTCGAAGCCTGGGGCGTCGGGAGCAATGACACCGAAGGGTGCTTTGAGCACATGCAGGACTATCGCTGTCGATACTCCCACGTGCGGATCATCGAGAGTCATGACGCACGGACGGTGGTGCACTGGCGGTACGCGCTGGTGAGCTCGCACAACCATCTCTGGCGGGAGGACCCCAAGACAGGACGCGCCTGCTGGGTGGATGAGTACTACTTCCTCTATCCCGACGTCATGGGCGTGCGCAAGGTCATTTGGGATACCGACACCCTCGGCCGTCCCCACGAGCTTCAGGAGTCGCTCCCCCTGACCGGTCCCGGCCAGCTCCAGGCGGACGTGATCAACATGGATTACCTCTTTGTGGCGAACCTCGAGGGACATACCCAGACGCTTTCGTTCGTACCCGATCCCTCGGCCAAGCGCGCCGAGAACCACTGGCGTTTCCTCCCGAAGAAGAACGACAAGCCGATCCCCAAGGATCTCACCATCCAGATGTTCAACTTCCGCTCCGACTTCAAGCCGTTCAGCATCTTCGAGCCCGGCAGCAAGATGCACTACGTCACGGATCTCTGTCTCGAACCGGGAGGCCTGTCGGCGCCGAGCGGATGCAACCACTGGCCGGTGGGCCAGATGCGATGCGACGGCAGAGCCGTTCAGGCGGCGGACCGCCCCACCCATTTCCTGGGTTGTCCGATGTCCGCGCCGCCCATACACGAGCAAGACGGTCGCTCGTGGTGGAACGCCCTCTATGGCATGACGGACAAACCGATTGCGGACCTGGTGACCCTCGCCAGAAGCTGGTCTCGGGCTCCGGAAATGAACGTGCACGGTCAAGGGTATACCAGCGCCGGCTATGATCGGGGCGAGCGCGCCTATCGGATTGACTGTGCCGACCCGACTGCCGCCTCGGTCCTCCATTGCCGCCTGGCAGCGGGTCCGGAATCTCCCGTCTATAACGTTCCGATGGTCATAATGAACTGGGGAGACACCGGCGCAACCCTGAAGATCGACGGCAAGCCCGTCCAGCAGGGCAAGTCGTTCCGCTTGGGACACCGCTACCGCCTCGATGGAACCGACCTGGTGCTCTGGATCAAATGGCAATCAAACAAACCGGTCAGTCTCGAACTGGCACCCGATGAGGTCGCCCCATAGGGACACGCCTTTCCGAGAGGCATTCGGACGTCGAGTATCGTACCCTCTGTCCAATTCCCCGCACAGAAGCGCCGGGCGATTCGGTCCCTGATCAAGGACTTTCGCCGCTAGTTGGCGCACCAGACGAATCGGACGCCTGGCCGGGTGCACATTCAGTCCGGATGTCCCCAAGCTCTGGGGATCTTGAAGTCCTCGGGCATCGTGCTCGGCGAGATATTCGCGGGCACGGCCTCAGCCGCATAGGATCTGAGCCGATGCTGGAGTTCCTGGAGCTTCTCCGGATTCGTCCTGCTCAGGTCGTTCTTCTCGAGCGGATCCTCCGACAGATTGAACAGTTCATATGTGTCAACCGTTGGCGGGCCGCCCGTGTAGTTTGCCGTGAGGTTTCCGTTACGGACCAGCTTCCAATTGCCTTGACGAAGAGCGCCGTTATACGGTGTGACATTCAGCAGAATCTCTTCGTGGGGCGAAGGTTTGCCTTCGGCGATCGTTGCCCATGCGTCCTTGCCGTCGAGCGGCAGAGGTTGTTCGAGGCGGCCGCCGGCGAGTGCCAGTAACGTCGGATACATATCGACCATGTGGAGAGGCTCATTGACGACCGCGCCCGCCTTCAGGACGCCAGGCCAGACGACAAGGGCCGGAACGCGAATTCCGCCCTCGTAGAGCAGCCCCTTCTCACCGCGCAACGGTCCATTGTCGGAGACGAAGTTCATGCCGCCGTTGTCCGAACAGAAGATGATCAGCGTATTTCGCCTCATGCCGCGTTTGTTCAGGGCGGAGACAATCTGCCCGATGGCATCGTCCATGCAGGTCACCATCGCCGCAAACGTGCGTTCATTCCCCGGCGCAAGGTGCTTGTACCTGTCGATATACGACGGGGGCGCCTGGAATGGCGAGTGGGGAGCGTTGAACGGAACATATAGGAACAGCGGTTTCGACACGTCGTGGGCCTCAATGAGGCGGACCGACTCGGCCGCGATCAGATCCGTCGCATATCCCTTCTCGCGAATGGGTCTGTCATCACGGTTCCAATCGAGGCCCTTGTCGCGAATGTGTGTGTAGTAATCGATCGCGCCATTGTAGTGGCCGTACTGATGATCGAATCCCCGCGAAGTCGGCAGATACCTGTGATCCAGATGCCCGAGGTGCCATTTGCCGCAGATGGCCGTTGTGTACCCTGCTTCTTTGAGCGCCTGTGCCAGCGTACGTTCCGCCAAAGGCAAGCCGTGCTGCGCCCAGGGACGCACAACTCCGGCCTGCAAGCCGCATCGCATCGGATATCTCCCGGTCAGAAGACTCGACCTCGTTGGCGAGCAAACCGGCTGAACATAGAACTGATTGAGTCGCGTCCCTTCGGCCGCGAGGGCATCGATTGCGGGTGTCTTGATCGTGCCGCCCTGATAGCCGACGTCTTTGAAGCCAAGGTCGTCGGCCAACAAGAAGACGATGTTGGGCTTTTCCATCGAAGGACCAGCCAAGCCCGAATTCTGCACAACGCAAGATGCGGCCCCCAGACCCATGAACTTCAGAAACTCACGACGTGTAGTCATCACAGGCTCCCGTTCACCAGATCCCGGCGAAGACGACGAGGACGAGAAGATCGCGTTGTTCGCAGGGCCTTGCCCTGGCGACGATGGATTATACAGGATCACACAGCCCGGCACAATCGTCTATCTTGCCGTTCCACCATCCAGATCGGCCTGACCAGGACCTGCAATCCGACGTGCGAGGATGGGGTCTCGCTCGCCCCTGACGGCGACCGCTGTTCCCAAAAAAGAACATCCTCTTCCCAATATGGCCTATGCGGAAGGTCGATAGACGGGTAACATCAAGATGAGAATCGACGTGTGCCCGCCGGCGCTGATGCGATCGAGCGGCCAGACAGCGCGATCGTGGTCGTATGAGTTGGAGCACGCCTGCCGTTGCGCCGGGGACTATTGGGGAACAGAGCTCAAGGACATGGAAGTCTCCACGGTGCAGGAGAAGCCCCAGACACCCTCTTTGACGGACTTCCAACAAGAGCGCGGAGATCCATGATGTCACGAGAAACCGCCGGGTTGACAGCGAGAGTGGGACGACGCGAATTCCTACGGGCTTTGGGGCTCGGAACGGCGTGGCTCCTCGGAGGGCGCGCGCTAGCGAAGGCGATGAAGAAGCCGAATATCCTCTTCCTCTTCAGTGATCAGCAGCGTTGGGACACGGTTGGCTGCTACGGAGACCCGATCTTCGGGGGACTGACGCCCAATCTGGACAAACTGGCGGCGCGGGGCGTTCGATTCGAGCATTCGTTCACGTGTCAGCCTGTCTGCGGACCCGCTCGCGCGGTCATGCAGACGGGCCAGTGGGCGACGCAGGTGGGATGCTTCCGAAACGGCATCGCCCTACCGCAGACCGAAAAGACCATCGCCGATTGCCTCGGCGCCGCGGGCTATGAAGTGGGATACCTGGGGAAGTGGCATCTCGCGTCTACCCACGGCATACCAGACCGCAATGCGGACTACCGCACCTCGCCCGTTCCCGTGGAACGCCGGGGGGGATACCGCGATTTCTGGCTGGTGTCGGATATCCTGGAATTCACTTCGCATGGCTATGACGGCCACATGTTCGATGCCCAGGGCAGGCGACGGGAGTTTCCGCAAGGCCGGTATCGGGTCGATGCGCAGACGGACTGGGCGATCGAATACCTCAAGGGACGCACGAGTGATAAGCCGTTCTTCCTGTTCGTATCCTACATCGAACCTCATCATCAAAACGACCGCAATTGCTTTGAGGGACCTGAAGGTTCGAAAGAGAGGTTTGCAGACTACAGAGTGCCCGGCGACCTGGCGGGAACCAAGGGCGACTGGCGCAAGGAGATGCCGGACTACCTCGGGTGTTGTGGGAGTCTGGACCAGAACGTGGGACGGTTGATCGATACGCTGGAGCAGTTGGGAATCGCCGACGACACCCTCGTGTTCTATACGTGCGATCACGGATGCCATTTCCGTACGCGAAACGGTGAGTACAAACGGGCCTGTCAGGACAATTCCATCCGAACGCCCCTGATCGTCTGCGGCCCCGGCTTCACCGGCGGCAAGGTCATCGACGAATTGGTCAGCCTCATCGATCTGCCCCCGACGGTCCTGACGGCCGGCGGTGTGGACATACCCGATCAGATGGGGGGCCGAGCCCTGCAGTCGCTGGTGGCGGGCAGGGCCCCGGATTGGCCCGAGGAGGTGTTTGTTCAGATCAGCGAATCGCAGGTGGGTCGCGCGATCCGGACCCGGAAATGGAAGTACTCCGTGCGGGCCCGCGGCAAGAGCGGCGGCGCCGTAGCAAGTAGTGACAGGTATACAGAGGACTTCCTGTACAATCTGGAGAATGACCCGCACGAACGGGACAATCTCGTCGCCGACCCCCAGTTCACCGCAGTCCGCGCCGAATTGGCAACGATCCTGACGCGGCGTATGGTCGAAGCCGGCGAGGCCAAGCCGCAGATACTTCCCTGGGAACCAGAAGCAACAGGCTGATCGGGTTGGATGTGGCAGAATCCCATCGCGGAACTTGAGGGATGCACGTGCCTGCCATGCAAAAGGACAACTGGGCCGGCAACAGCGGATGGATCGCCTTCAGCAACAAGCGACGCGACGGCGAATTCACCAGGATCTATCCGAGCTTGTCGACCCCAGTAGCAGAGTCTTCTGTTCACTTGGTGTACACGTGAGTAGCCGTGTGAATCGTCACCGGGCCCAATAGGCCGGAGGGCTGTAGGCGTCGGTCCTTTCGGGACAGTCTGTCATGTAGATTGGTCCTGCAGTACTGTTCTTCGGGCGGCAGAAAGGCATCGCCAATCAGGCGATTCGTCCAGGTATTGGCGACTTCCACGGTCAGTTCGTTCTTCCCTGCTTTGATGGTATCCGTGATATCGACGCAGAACGGCGGTTTCCACAGAATGGCGATTTCCCGCCCGTTCAACCGGACACGGGCTGCTTTGTGAACCACACCCAGATCGAGTTCCACATAGGAACTCTCGTCGAGATCGCGTTGCGCGACGTCGAACTCCCTGCGATACACGGCTCGTCCGGAGAAATACTTGATGCCGTCATGCTCCGAATCGGTCCAGGAGATGAGGTTCTGAAAGACCGTCTGGTCCGGCGCGCCCCAGCCTCGTGGGAAATTCACCTGCCATGGACCAGGAATCTCCAGCGGTCGCCTGACGGATTTGACGACGATTTCTCCCGATTGCCCGCTCGTGCCGTGCAACACGTACGTACCGGGCGTCCAGACCCTCAGATACGGACGATGGGCCGCATCCATCCTCAGTTCTGCATCGGGCCGAGCCGGCCTGATCGTCTCGTCCGAGGCGGGATCGAACGCCGTGCCGCTGGACACAGCGTGAATCTTGACGCCGGAGATTTCGTCATCCCCGAAGAACTTCACCCGGCACAGTCCCACACGGTTGCTGATTCCATCGGAGTACTGTGCCGTGCTGTGATTGGTCTTTGTCTCGAAACGAACGTACCGGGCGCGATCGATCTCCACGGCGAGATCCTGCTCATAGTGTTTGTCTTCCGTTTGCGAGGCTTCCTTCAGGGAGAACGAGTCGCATTTGTGGTACTCGGCGCCGTCGGGAGACGTCCAGATCTCCATATCCTTGACGCCGTAGTTCATGAATCCGCGCACACTTTCAACGTAATTCCAGAGCCTGATCTTCTTGAGAGAATGGACCGCTCCCAAATCGAACACGATGTGCTGGTCTGCGACATCCGTCTTGTCGTCCGACAACCACATCGGTCCGCCCGGCGTGGCCGAGTGCGGCGAGAATGCCGGCGCCGCCGCAAAGGGCGTGGTCTTGCGTGTTTCGACACGAGTGAAGTGGGTCGGCGCAACCGACTTGCGAAAGAGGACGAATACGGATTCCGCGGGTTTGAGATGCAGGGTCAGGCGGGTCATCCCGTCCCGGACCTCATAGGCGGGTATCTCGCTCCACCGACCGGTTTCCGGATGCCACAATTCCGGCCTCTTGCCTTCGACACGGAAGACACAGGCCGCGGTCTCCCAGCGTTCATTGAGGTTGATTACGAAGTAGATGTCTTCTTGATCTGTGCGCCGATGCACATAATCCAACCGGGTGCGTGGGTCGGAGCCCGTATACTGGAAGTCCGGACCGATCCCCTGCTCCTGCAATATCTCGGCCACGGAACGGTTCCAGACAATGCGTCCCTTGCCGTGTCGATGTTCCCGGACCGATTCACCGTCACAGGCGCCCCAAAGCGTGTCCGCGAGCCGGGCCACCTGGCCGTCGCGGCGGGGGTAATCCACCAAGGTCCCGGTTCGGACCGGTTTGGGACCGATGACCGTGGCGCCGGCCTCCACCATCTGTGCCAGCTTCCGCAAGACCTCCAGATCCATGTCCGGCCGTTCCGGCAGCACCAGCGCCGCATAACTCATGCCATCGGGCAGCGTGATTCGGCCGCGTGTGACGATCATGCGATTCAGAATCACGTCGCTGTTGACGACGTCATAATCATAGCCGCAGCCCGGGTTGTAATCGACGCCTTTGGCGGACACGAAGTTCGGGGCTTGATCCCCGTAATAATAGCACACATCCGCTACGAACAGTCCTTTGCGAAGCAGATAGCAGCAGCGGGAGAGATACTCGATGAAGGGGCCGGCCATGGGCCACCACACGCGATTGGGATTGATATGGGTACCGGCATGGTAGTAATTGCCGGGCAACCCCGCCTGGGCCGGACTGTGGGCAAACGTGTGGAACGTGAAGTGATTCAACCCCTCGCTCATCGCCTTGTCCGCCATGAGCTTATAGAAATAGGGACTGTCCTGCAAGTGACGCCAGCTCGTGAAGGATTCCGCATCGACAATCGTCTTGCCGTAGATGTGCGATGCGGACGAGATCTCCTTGACCAGCCAGATGTTCCGCATCTTGGGCCAGAACTCACCGCGCGGAATATCCACCGCCCCCAGGGCTTTGAGTGCATCCACCGGGCAAGTGTCCCAGATGGGCGCCCCCGGCCCCCCGGCCTCGGCACAGAGCTTCACCCCGTATTGACGCAGGAAGGCGCTGCCCGTGCGGTAATGACTGTCGATGAACACATCGCTGATCAGCTTCTTCCAGTCATAGAGGAACCGTTCCCGGACCTCGGCGTCCCGCGTCTTGTACCCCTTGAGCAGCGGCAGGTACTTCAGGGGATCGTAGCCGTACTCCTTCTGGAATCGTTCGAGGATCTGTGCGGTCCAGATGGTATGATGTCCCAGCTCCATGCTGTCCACTTCCAGGTGATCCAGCGGAGACTCCCGGATATCCCCCAGTTCCGATTCCAGGCGCTTCATGATGGTGCCAAAATGCATCCGGGTTGACTCCGGATTCAGGAAGTCGATCATCGGTCCCCCGGAGTTCGCACTTTGGGCGATCAACTGGTAGCCGGTGTTGCTCATCACGAAGCGGAGAATCGTCCATTGTCCCGCGGGCACATCCCAGGTCAAATGCTCCCGCTCATCATCATAGCAGTCGCGCAGGTCGACCACGGATTGCGACGACTCGAATACCCGGTCCTCTGCCTGAGGCACGGCCAGAACCGCCACATGCCGGTAGTACAACGGACGTCCCTGGGCATCTTTCGGACAGTCTTTCGGGACCTCAGGAAAAGGCAGAACACGGGAAAGCCTGGTGGGCCCCTCGACGGAAACCTGAGAAAGAAACAACCCCATGCCCGCATCAGGCGGCTGGACCCACGTCCCCCCGGCGTTCCAGCCGCTGGCCGCCACCATTCCGATTCGCAATCCCAGACGTTTCGCCTCCCGCAGCGCGTGGCCAATGGCCTTGAGCGACTCTGCTCCCAAGAACGTCGGACCCGCCGGAATCATCTGGTCCGGATTGATATAGGCACGCACATCCCAGATGTCGGCGCCGCCCATGCCTTTGGCCTTCATCTCCTCCAATTCATAGGTGATGCGATCCAGGCTGACATGGCCTTCCAGCCACGCCCAGAACGCCCCGGGCCGGGTGGACACGGGCGGATGGGCGAATTCTTCCGCCACGATCCGGTCCCGTTCCGGCTCGGCGGAAATCCCGGCCAGAGCCCAGGACCAGCACAATCCCAGCAGCAGGAAGAAAATGAAAAAGAACGAACGCCAGGACCTGGTGTGAGACATTGCTTCTTTCCTTTCGACGCCTCAACTCTGTTGCATCTGGTCGATCATCGCCAGGATGTTCTCCAGCGGGGTGCCCGCCTGGACGTTATGACAGGAGCAGCAGACAAAACCGGTTCGTCCGGCCCCGAGCGTGGTGAGCAGCCAGCGGACTTGGGCCCGCACGTCGTCGGGGGAACCGAAAGGCAGGACCTGCTGGTTGTCGACGCCGCCATGAAAGACGATCTGGTCGCCGTATCGCTTCTTGAGAAACGCCGGTTCCATCCCGGGGCAAACGTGCTGAATGGGATTCAGCACGTCGATCCCGCAGTCGATCAACGGTTGAATCAGCGGTTCGGCGGCTCCGTCCGTGTGGTAGAAGACCTTCTTCCCAAAGGAGTGAATCAGCTCGCACCAGCGCTGCATGCGCGGCTGCAGGTGCCGGCGCCACATGGCCGGTGACAGCAGCAGTCCGTTCTGTCCGCCCACGTCGTCGCTGACAAAGACGAGGTCCACCGTGTCGCCGGCTTGAGAGAGGAAGCGGCGCATCATCTGCGTCTGGATCGCTTCCACGCGGTCCAGAACCGCGTCCACAAAATCGGGACGCAGCGCCAGGTCCATCAGCGACTGCTCGATCCCCCGCAACTGACAGTAGATCTCGAAGAACGACACCCAGGGGCCGATCACCGCGAATTCAGCCGCCGCCTCGCGCGCCGACGACAGGGCGCCCTCGTAGTCGAAACGGCCCACGTCCGGCCACCAGGGATACGCGTCGAGCGACGCGGCCGTCTGGCAGGCTTTGAGGGGCGCTTCGCCGAATTCGTCGTAGTGCGCGGCACCGGCCTGGACGGGTCGCAACGGCACACCCCACATGGTCCGACTGCCGACCGCCTCGGCTCCGACCTGGGATCCCAAGTTTTCGCTTTCCTGCGTCTTGTAGCCCATGAACACCCAGACGATCTTGTCGAGTTGGAGGGTGCGGTACATGTCGAGATCGCTCCGGACCCCACAATACTCCCGGAGCATCGCGCCGACTTCCGGCGTGTGCCAAAGGTCCACCGGCAGGCGGTCGACGGATTGACGGTTCAGTGTGGCCAACACGCGTTCCTTTGATTGCATACCTTCCTGCCTTCCAATCACTCCGCGCCCATCCGCACCGAGAGTTCCGCAAGGGGCTCTGCCGCCGCCAGGCCGTAGGTGAGGCCGCCGATCCCCGACAGGACTCGCCTGCCCAAGGTCTAGCTCACTACACGTTTGCCGGCCTTTCGACCGATGTACTGCTGCTCAATCCAGGCATAGGTTCGCTTCATGCCTTCTTCCAGGGGCAGACCGGGCGCCCAGCCCAGGGTTCTCTTGATGAGCGTGTTGTCGCTATTGCGACCGGCCACACCCGTGGGAGCGTCCAGATCATAGGTTCGCTTGAGGACAACGCCCCCGATCTTCTCAGCAATCGAAACGAGGTCGTTGATCGATGTCAGGAAGTCAGAACCCAGGTTGATCGGTGTGGCAATCAGGTCTTCGCAGTGCATGATCCGGTCGATGCCCTCGAGGCAATCGTCGATGTACATGAAACTGCGGGTCTGGTGGCCATCGCCCCAAATCTCGATCTCCAGGTTCCCGGAATCCCTGGCCTCAAGGACCTTGCGGCAGATCGCGGCCGGCGCCTTCTCACGGCCCCCGTCCCAAGTGCCGTAAGGACCGTACACGTTGTGGAAACGGGCAATCGCTGTCCAGAGGCCGCGCTCCACCCAATATTCCTGGCAAACCATTTCGGAAAAGAGCTTTTCCCAGCCATAGCCACGTTCCGCCATGGCCGGGTAGGCATCAGATTCCTTCAGAGCCCGTACATTGGGGTCTTTCTGCAGATCCGTATTGTAAGCACAGGCCGAAGAGGAGAAGAAGTAGCGTCTGGCCCCGGCGAGATAGGCCTCTTCGAGCATGTGGGTATTGATCAATACGCTGCGCAGACACTCGATGCGAAATCGCTCGATGAAGCCCATGCCCCCCATGTCGGCAGCCAGGTTGTACACCTCTACCGCGCCTTCGCAGGCTCTGCGACAGTTCAAGTGATCACTCAGGTCCAGGCACAGAGACTCCACCCCAGGGACGATCTGGTACCACTGCGGTAGAGGCTTCTTATCTACCGCCCGGATCCGCGTGAATCCCTGCTCATGGAAATAACGGGTCAAGGCGCCCGCGATGAAGCCACCGGCGCCGCCAATCACGATTTGATCGTCTCTGTTCAGTACAGAGGCCGCTTTGAGGCTCTTTGTCGTTTTCATTCTGATTCTCACTACGTGTACAGGCGTACGATTCTGCTGTGACTACGCTCACAGCGTTTCTTCATGTCCTTGCGGCCATTGGCCCAGGACCAGCATGGATCGTGCTCCGACGCACGCGAAAAGAGCCCCAATCACTCGATGGCATCAACGTGCGTGGACACACACCAACTCTTGACGCAATCATACACCTCCGTCCATCCCCCGCAGATGCATAATTGGGAAAAACAGATTCCTTTTTGGGCTCATCCGGTTTTCACGTACTTCGATCCCGCCCGGAGCGGGCGGGCCTGGGAGATTTTGCGCTTTTCGCCAGCAGCCTGGCCGGCGTGCTACGCACGCCTGGCTGGTGGCCCGTGGCCGGTGTCTCGGATCACGGGTCACCCATCCATGCTATTGGCTCAAAGCGGAAAATCTCCTCCGCACGCCGCCTGGGGCGGGCCGAAACCACAAAAGCACGCGAGAACCGGATGAACCTACGAAGCGATGTACAATCTCCGTGTCCCCCTCGGCGGGCTCCGCCACAGCGAGCTGGTCCGTACCGATGGAGGACTTACGACCCTACATCGGAGAGTCCCGGTAGCACCATTGAGCCGACACAGGCAACGTCGCAGGCAGATTCTGTCCTGGCCCACCCAAGTTCAAAGGAGCGGGCATCACAGGCATTCGACGGCACTCCTTCACACAGACCCCCTAAGGAGCTACAATGGTTTGGAACGGCTGATACGGAATTGCTGTGCAGACAACCAGGTACAGAGGGAATCCATGCCCCTGAAACGCGATCGTCACCCGCCATCCGGACGCCATCAACGACCCGCGCGGCTCCTACGAACGGGGCTACACAAGAGCGTACGGTTTCAACCACGGTCCGGAGGCCATTGCCTGCGGCCTGAACTTCCAGGAGCAGTGGGACCGTGCCCTCCAGATGGACCCCGAACTGATCTTCGTGACTGGATGGAAGTACGTGTCCCGCGGAAACTCCTGGGCCTCGCTCCGAATAGTGCACTGGACATCGAGTTCAAGTGGATCGACAGCGTCCCCGCGTCCGGCGACATCTTGGGCTTCTACTTACACGGCGACGTCGCTCCCGACGGCCGCTTCAATTATCGCTACTGTGCTCCGTGATACATTCGTGCAGGTGGCAAACATCTTCGACATCAGACTACCGGGCAATGCCGACGTCATAATCAACCAAGGAGACCAACGATGAGATATACCATGGTCCTTACTGCCCTCTTGGCGATGCGGCTGGCCGTCTTGACGGCGCCGGTGCGGGCCGCCGATCCCACCACGTCGCTCTGGTTCGACAAACCGGCCACCCGCTTCCAGCAGTCACTGCTGCTGGGCAACGGACGCATCGGCGCAATGGTGTTTGGCGGAGTTGACGAGGAGCGTATCGTGCTCAACGAAAGCTCCGTCTGGTCCGGCTCGCCCGAGGACTCCGACCGTCCCGACGCGCACCAGGCGCTGCCGGAGATCCGGCGGCTGTTGATCGAGGGCAGGAACGTGGAGGCGGAGAAGTTGGTCAACGCCCATTTCACGTGCCAGGGCAAAGGGTCCGGGCACGGACGGGGGGCCCAGGTGCCATTCGGCTGTTATCAAACCCTCGGCAACCTGCGCTTGAAGTTCAGCGGCTCCACGAATCCGGTGCAGCGTTATCAGCGCGAGCTCGATTTGACAACGGCGGTGGCACGCGTAACCTACGAGCGGGACGGCATCACGTTCTTCCGGGAACACTTCATCTCGGCCCCGGACGAGGTCTTCGTCACCCGCCTGACCAGCGATCAGCCTGGATCGCTGTCATTCGCTCTGGTCCTGGACCGACCTGAGCGTTTCACCACAACGGCCTCAGCGGGCAACGAACTCCTGATGACAGGCGGGCTTGACGATGGCCGTGGGGGCACGGGCGTGCGCTACGCCGCGAGGGTGCGTGCCCTGGTGCGCGGCGGCACGGTAAGGACCGAGGACAACACGCTCATCGTGAAGAACGCGGACGAGGTCGTGTTGCTGCTGGCGGCGGCGACAGACTACCGGGGCTTCGCCGGCCGGCAGTTGGACGATCCGCTGGCCGCGACACGCAGCGACCTCGATAGGGCCGCCGGGAAGTCCTTTGAGGAGCTTCGCGCGGCGCAGAAGGCCGACCACGAGCGCTGGTTCAACCGGGTGGAACTGGACCTGCCCGCCACTTCCAACAGTGCCTTGCCTACCCTCGAACGGCTGGCCGGCTTCTCTCAGGGCGCCGCCGATCCCGCACTGGCGGCATTGTACTTCAACTATGGCCGTTACCTTCTCATCAGCAGCTCGCGTCCCGGCGGCCTGCCCGCCAACCTGCAGGGCCTCTGGGCAGAGGAGATTCAGACCCCATGGAACGGCGACTGGCATCTCGATATCAACGTCCAGATGAACTACTGGCCGGCGGAAGTCTGCAATCTCTCGGAGCTTCACGAACCACTGCACAAGTTGATCGCCGCGCTGGTCGAGCCGGGTCGCAAGACCGCCAAAGCCTACTACAACGCGCGCGGCTGGGTGGCCCACGTCATAACCAACCCCTGGGGCTTCACTTCGCCCGGCGAATCGGCCGCCTGGGGCGCTACGGTCAGCGGCTCGGCCTGGCTCTGCCAGCACCTCTGGGAACACTACGCCTTCACGCTGGACCGCGAGTTCCTGCGCTGGGCTTACCCCATCCTGAAGGATTCGACCCTTTTCTACCTCGATAACCTCATCGAGGAACCGCAACGCCACTGGCTCGTCACGGGCCCTTCCAACTCGCCGGAGAACCGCTTCACGCTGCCCGACGGCGGGGTGGCCCACGTCTGCCTGGGCCCAACTGTGGACATGCAGCTCTTGCGCGAGCTTTTCGGGAACACGGCCCGCGCCGCGGAAATCCTGGGTGTGGACGCCGACCTGCGCCGCGAGCTGCTGGACAAACGTGCCCGCCTGGCGCCCAACCAGATCGCCCCCGACGGTCGCCTGCAGGAGTGGCTGGAGCCCTATCCGGAACCTGAGCCGACGCACCGCCACACTTCCCACCTGTACGGCCTGCATCCCGGGTCGGAAATCACGCGGCGCGGGACGCCGGAACTCGCGGCCGCCTGCCGACGGTCACTCGACGTCCGGGGCGACCAGAGCAACGGCTGGGCGCTGGCCTGGCGCATCAGTTTCTGGGCGCGCCTCGGCGACGGCGACCGCGCGCACCGACTTCTCCGGGCCCTGCTCCATCTCACGGGTGAAGAGACGCTGAACTACACCGGCCATGGCGCCGGTTCCTACGCGAATCTTCTGGACGCCTGTCCGCCGTTCCAGATCGACGGCAACTTCGGCGGCTGCGCCGGCATCGCCGAGATGCTGCTGCAGTCGCACGCGGGCGAAATCGAGCTGCTGCCGGCCCTGCCGACGGGCTGGCCCACCGGCGCCGTCAAAGGCCTGCGTGCCCGCGGCAACATCACCGTGGACCTGACGTGGAAAGACGGGCAGGTCACTGCGTATCGCCTGCGATCACCGGAACCGATGCCGGTGCAGGTGCGCGTGAACGGCCAGATGAAGACGGTCGAACCGGAGCTCCTGCCATGACAGGGGTGAACGTGAGGAGAAGCAACAATCGATCTGTACCCGATATGGAGGCCCAAAATGTCACTCAAAAGACAAGTTCTTCAGTTCATTCTTGTGTTCCCCCTTGTTGTGCTGGTGGGAAGTCATCGCGTCGAGGCGGCGCCGAAGCCGGTACGCATCTTCATCCTCGCCGGACAATCGAATATGGAAGGGCACGGATTCATTCGCGCCGAGCCGCAGCGCAACGGCGGAAAAGGCTCGCTGGAATTCCTCGTGAAGGATGCCGCGACCGCGCCGCGTTTCGCGTTTCTGGTAGATGATGCCGGGCGTTGGCGCACGCGTGATGATGTGTGGATTACGTACCTTGACCGCAAGGGGCCGCTCACCGTGGGCTATGGCGCGCGACCGGAGACGATCGGCCCCGAACTGGGCTTTGGCTGGGTCATGGGCGATGCGCTCGATGAGCCGGTCCTGCTCATCAAATGCGCCTGGGGCGGCAAGAGCCTCGCCGTGGACTTCCGTCCACCCAGCGCCGGCAGACCGTCGTACTCGCTCGGCGCGAAAGCCGATGCCGCCCTGGAGCAGGACCCGGCCATCGTCGGCAAGTACTATCGGGAGACGCTGGCGCTGACGCGGGCCGCGCTGGGCAATCTGGAGGATCTTGTGCCGGCCAGCGACGGCCATTACGTGCTCGCCGGTTTCGCCTGGCATCAGGGCTGGAACGACCGGATCAACGACAAGTTCAACGCCGAATACGAAAGCAACATGGCCTGCTTCATCCGCGACATGCGTAAAGACCTTGGCGCCCCCGCGCTGCCGTTTGTCATCGCCGAGACCGGCATGAATGGACCCGAGGAGACGCATCCGCGGGCGCTGTCGCTGATGAAGGCTCAGGCGGCCGTGGCTCAGCGGCCGGAGTTTCAGGGCAAT
Source organism: uncultured Phycisphaerales bacterium (assembly GCA_937927975.1). GTDB lineage: Bacteria > Planctomycetota > Phycisphaerae > Sedimentisphaerales > Anaerobacaceae > PLanc-01. The sequence continues at coordinate 1,825 of CALEZT010000255.1, read as the reverse complement.
GTCGCCTTCGTGAGCACAAAGGCGTTCTGGCGTCCCCAGGACCGGTCGCCCAGCGGACAGGGCTACCACTGGAACTCGAACGCCGAAACCTACTATCTCATCGGAGAGGCGATGGCTCAGGCGACAAAACGACTGATCGGTGTTCCCCAATGACCTGGATGCCGCGTGAACACCCGGACGCCGAGAATCCCGTTTGGCAGAAATACGTCCCCATCGCCATGCGCCAAGCCGCGACAGAGTAGATTCGCTCCGGCATCATCAAGGCACAGAGGGAAGGAAAGGGATCTCAGATGGATGAACGATGCGGATGGACCCTGATCCTGGCGGCTGCCTTGGTGGCCGAGGTCATGCCGGCCTGGGCGGGACAAACGATTCCATTTTCCGAGGCGCTGGACAACGCCGCCGTCTCGGTTGAGCGGCTCGATGATATCCTGGAGTATGGGCTTCTAATCGGCAACGGGGATATCAACGCCTTGGTCTACACAGACTCGGGCAACATCGAAATGGTATTGACCAAGAACGATGTGTGGGATGCGCGTCTCGATACCGCCCTCGACCCGCCGTTGCCCACGCTGAAACGGATCAAGGAGTTGAGTCGCGGGGCCTGGCCTAATCGTGAGGTGATCTTGCCGGAAGGTGTTACCTGGAAAGGTCCGGACAGCTATCATGCCCATCCCTATCCATGCCCGCGGGCCCGCTGGCTGGCAAGAAAGATCTTCGACATGGATGGTGTGTTCTATCCGCACGTCCTGTTCGCCTATGAGCCGCCCGATCCGTCGAAAGTCAACAGTCCGGCCGGGCGGCAGTACATTCACCACGTATGGGGCCTCACCCTGGGAGTGGCCGGGTTCACGGTTCAGCCTCTATGGTGGCACTATAAATGCGAGCAGGATCGTCAGTTCCTGGAGCAAACGGCGTACCCGGCCGTTCGGGACGTCGCCGTCTTCTGCGCCAACTTCATCGACCAATGCGAGCGTCGGGACAGTCGGGTCGTGTTGTCGCCCTCCGTCTCCCCGGAACACTGGGGCTGGACTGCGAACTTCGAGCGCAAGCGCGACTGCACATTCGACATCGCGATGGCCCGCCATACTCTCCGGGCGGCCATTGAGGGAGCGACGACTTTGGAGCGAGACCCCGATCTCGTGACGCGCTTCCGGGCGGCGCTGGACCTGCTGCCCGATTATCCGCGTACGCGGGCAGAGGACCCCGTCGTGGTGGACGTGGAGGATGCACCCCCGATCAACTACAATATCGTGGTACCCACAACGCCGGTTTTTCCGGGCGATCTCATCACCTGGCAGTCCTCAGCCGACCAGTGTGAGCTACTGGCGGAAAATCGTCGCGCGCGACTCTTCAGAGAGCCCGCTGCGGCCGCTGACGCCGGACGCCCGGGGCATCGTGCAGGTGTCTACCCGTCCCGGCGACAAGTGGACCTTTGCAGAGGATAGAAGAGAGGAGATGAGCCGGCAATGAGCGATCGACAAAGAATGGTGCTATATCTGTACCTGACGACAGCGGCACCGTCGCCAGGGAAAGGTAGTATGGCGGCTGACATCGAAAAGCAAGTTCCCACTATGTGAATGCATTACTTGGAGAGACAATGAGCCACAAGAGACTGAGTTTATCGCGTCGTGGTCTTCTCAAGTCATCAGCGTTGGGCATCGGTGCGGCCGTTTTGGGCGGGCCGCTGGTGATACGCGGCAGCGCCGCCACGACGGACGCCAACAGCAAGATAGGTCTCGCGGTGATCGGCTGCGGCGGGCAGGGTCTCAGCGATATGTCCGAGTTGCTTTCGAGTGGCGCGAAGCTGGTCGCCCTGTGCGAT
>CALEZT010000254.1 GCA_937927975.1 uncultured Phycisphaerales bacterium | reverse complement strand
TCGGCTTGGACTACCCATTGTCATGAGAATATCCATGTAACGCTGATACAGTCTCATTTTTTGGTGGAAGCGCCCGTCGGCACGCCGGTAGCGGGCAAGCTGGTTACGTGTCCTTCGCATTCTCCCGAGAATACCTTCCGCAAGTCGGACGGCAGCCATTCCATGTTCACCTACGCCGCCACGATGGACTTGATGATCGTGCACGATCTGCTGACACACTGCGTGCAGGCCATCGATGTGTTGGACGGTGGCCGAGGGACCTTCGAGGCGGAGTTTCGCCGTGCATTGACTGATGCGCTGGCGCGCCTTGCCCCGCTGCAAATCAGTTCCAGGGATGGGCGACTCCAGGAATGGGTCGAGGACTATGACGAACCCGAGCCCGGTCACCGCCACATGTCACATCTTTTCGGTCTCCATCCGGGTTCACAGATCACGATGCGCGGTACACCGAAACTGGCGGCCGCGGCACGCCGGAGCCTCGAACATCGAATCGCCCACGGCGGGGGCGGAACGGGCTGGAGTCGCGCCTGGGTCATCAACTTCTTTGCCCGCTTCGAAGACGGCGCCGAGGCCTACAGACACCTCAGACTATTGCTTTCGCGCTCGACGCTGCCCAATCTTCTTGACAGCCACCCGCCGTTTCAGATCGACGGCAACTTTGGGGCTGTCTCCGGCATTGCCGAGATGCTGCTGCAAAGCCATGCCGGCGAGATCCATCTGCTCCCGGCGTTGCCCAGGGAATGGCCGACGGGCTCGGTGCGGGGCCTGCGCGCCCGTGGTGGTTTTGAGATCGATATGGCTTGGCACGATGGCAGGCTGACCAAGGGGGTTCTATATTCCCGGCTTGGCAACGCGTGCACCGTGCGCTACGGCGGGAGAACCATGCAAATAGAGACAGGCCAACCGGGATCGTCTCATCCTCTGGCGTTGGAGGACCCATTGGTTCCCGCAAACCTCTGTCCCTGCAACGATCCTAATCGACCATTGCCTTGGGTGGTCAATCCTTATCGTTACATCTGGGGTGGTCCCTTGTTCGGTTATGACAGGTCTGAGAAGGCTGTGGAAGGCGCCTCAACAGGAAAAGAACGCGTGCACAGACTTGACGGCAACTTAGCGTTTACGCCCTAAGCATACACCTTGGAGAAGAATGTTGGACGTAGAGGAAAGGTATGACCATGAGTGACAGCAGGGTTTCCTTCGTAAAACAACCGCGTCCCATCAATCGCCGCATCTTCCTGCACGCCAGTGCAATGTATGGAGTGGGGCTGGTGGCTGGATCGCTCAAGGGGTATTCGGCCCAATCTGCCGCGGTGCAGAGAAAGATTAAGGTGGGCGTGGTTGGTTGCGGCAGCGTGTCTCGGTGCTATCTTCCTCATCTGCGGGCCTGTACGTTCGTGGAATTGACCAGTACCTGTGACATCATCCCCGAGCGGGCTCGGTCTCAAGCCAAGAAATTCGGGGTCCCCCATCATTACCCGCACATTGATCAAATGCTGGCAGGGGCGTCCTTTGATCTTCTTGTGAATTTGACCGACATGCAGGAGCACGAGCGCCTGAACCGACGGGCCATTGAGGCGGGCAAGCACATATGGAGTGAGAAGCCCATAGCCAACTCGCTGACCGCGGGACAAGAGCTACTGGCCCGGGCACGTCAAAAGGGCGTGCGGCTTTGGGGCGCACCCACGGTGGTACAAAGCCCTCAGTTTGCGTTCATGGCGAAAACGCTGGCGGCGGACAGCCTCGGTCGCCTTGCCGGTGCGCACGCCAGTTACGGCCATTTGGGGCCTAACTGGGCCGAGTTCTTTTACACCGAAGGAGGAGGCAGTCTTCCCGACCTGGGCGTGTATAACCTCACTTTCCTCACCGGCCTGCTCGGACCCGCTCGTTCCGTAACCGCTATGACGGGTACTGTCATACCAACGAGGCAAATCCATGGCAAGGGAGAGGTGACTGTCACCGCAGAGGACAACGCCATGGTGTTGCTGGACCACGGCAATAGCGTCTTCTCGCACATCGAATGTGGTTTCAATTACTTCAATCCCGAAGATCATGCCTATACCGGTCAGAACCATCATACCCTTACTATCACTGGAAGAAATGGCGTGATGAAACTGGCCGGCTACGACTGGGGCCCACACGCGGTGGACCTCAGCACGGCGCAGGAACCGACATTCCAGCGCCACGCCGACGCCAAACACAACTACGTCTGGGAATGTGGCGCGTCGCTGTGCGCCGAGTGCCTGGTCACCGGCAAGGAGCCGTTGTTTACGCCGGAGCACGCCCTCCACGTCGTGGAAATCATAACGGCAGCGCGTGCTTCACAGAGCACCGGGCGACACATCCCGCTGAAATCCACGTTCAAGTGGCCGGTGGTGGTTTGAAGAAAGGCGGCAGTTCATGAACGTGAAGGCGATTTCACGGTTCACTCTTTCGGTCCTGCTATCGGTTCTCGCACACCCGCTACGTGTCGCCGGGATGCCCGAAGATATGGCCGCCCGGTTCGAGAATCCACCGATGCAGTATCGTTCACGGCCGCTCTACTGGCTCAATGCGCCACTGGAGCCAGATGTCTTGAGAGAGCAGATCCAGGCCATGCGCGATAAGTGCGGTTTTGGCGGCTTTGCACCTTTGACCCTACGCTCGGCACGCCCGGAATATCTTACGGAAGCGTACTTCGACCGGTACCGCCTGATGTTGGAGGCGGCCGAACAACTCGGACTGAAGGTGGTCTTCTACGACGACATCAACTTTCCCACGGGTACGGCCGGTGGGCGTCTGGCCGAACAGTATCCCGATTGCATGCTCAAGAATCTTCGTAAAGTGGAAGCTGAGATTGTCGGACCGCTGACGATGGTACGGCCAGTGCCAGAGGGGACGCTTATGGCTGCCGTGGCGATGGAGACCGAAACGCAGCGGCGGATTGACCTTGCCGGATTCATCCAGGATGACACACTGCGCTGGGAGGCGCCGGGCGGCACCTGGAAGGTGATGTTCTTCGTCTGTGTGACGGAAGGGCAGCTCGTCGATTACCTGGATGCCGAGGCCGTAAGGCGTTGGATGTCCCTCACCTACGATGAATTCGCAAAACGTTTTGGTGGCTATTTTGGCAGGACCATCGTCCAGTCGTTCTTTGATGACGCCGCCATGGTCTATACCTCCGGAGGTCGCACCTGGACGACAAGCTTCAACCGGAAATTCAAGGAAAAGTACGGCGAGGATCCGGCGCTGCTCTATCCGGCCCTCTGGTATGACATTGGGCAGGACACGGAGGCTGCGCGGGTCGCCTTCTTTGGTCTGCGAGCCGAACTGATGTCGGAAGGCTTCGTGCGAACGATTCACGAGTGGTGCGGCGCGCATGGGATCCAGGTTTCGGGTCACCCGGCGGGGAATTACGAGCCGCAACCGGTGGAAGTCAGCGGCGACAATATCAAATTCTACAGGCACTGTGACATTCCTCTGCTCGATTCGATCCACTATTATGGTCACGGCCGTGCCGGCTTCAAACTGCCCATCTCCGCCGCCTTTACGTATGACCGCCCGGTCACCGCGGTGGAGATCTACGGCAACTACCCTGATGCCAGCGTGGATACCGCAATGCTCTATCGGTCGGCCATGGAGTTATATGTCCGGGGTGCCAACCTGATGATCCCCCACGGCATGTGGTACGACCCGAACGCGATGCACATCCCGCCGGAGATTTCGCATCGCAATCGACGTTTGGGTGCGGAACTGCCCGCCTACAACCGGTTCGTAGGGCGGTGCAGCCTCATGCTGCAGGGCGGTCGCCATGTGGCCGACGTTGGCATCCTGTACCCGGTCGTGGCGCTGCAGGCGGCCTATCGGTTCGATGTGCCGGGTCTGCAACAGCCCAATTGGGGAAAGGATGCGCCGTTGTGGGCGGATTACCTGGGCATCAGCGACCGACTCACCGGGAGTGTTCGGCGGGACTTCACTTTTCTACATCCTGAGGTCCTTGATGAGCGATGCAGTGTCGAAGAGGCGAGACTGCGTCTGAACAACGCAGACAACTGGGAGCAATACCCGGTCATCATCATTCCCGGGGGGGAGGTGATTTCGTTGAGCAACCTGCGGAAGATTCAGCGATTCTATGAGAGCGGGGGCCGCGTGGTGGCCACGACACAACTGCCATTCAAGTCGGCAGAGTTTGGAAAGGATGCCGAGGTGCAATCTACCATTGAGGCGATATTTGGGATCACACCGCAGCGCATGGTCACCGAGACGCCTGACGCCGCGTATCGTGTTCGCATCGAGATTTCCGGCTCAATCATCAAGACCTATGTCAGGGGCGTGCTGGTGGATGTGACCGAGGAGGACAGTTTCGGCAAGGGGACCATCGGATTCCGTGTGATTGGCGCCGAAGTGGCATGCCTCTCGGACATCAAGGTCACCACGGGGGATGCCCAGGTTCTGTTCGCAGACGACTTCAGCAGCGGGCTTGATCAGTGGATCAATACCAACAACGCCGCCATTCGGGATGGCTGGTTGGTGGTTACTGACAACAGTGCGATGCAAGCCCGTGGCGGGTCCGAGTGGACGGACTATGTCATTGAGGCGAATCTCAGCACGGCCGAAGCCCCCACCGGTCTGGTGTTCCGCGCCTCCGAGGATGGCGCCAATAGTAACATGTGGCAATTCTGGCCTGATAAGAACCGTTTGCGTCCGCACAAGAAGGTCCATGGCCAATGGTGGGTGATCAAGGACATCCCCTGTGTCGACATAGACGAGAGCCTTCAGTCGTTCCAGATCAATCGGCACCCCCAAGGTGGAAGAGCGTATTTCGCGCGTAGACCCACTATTGCGACCTTGCAGGTCATCTTGGATGATGCGACGCCAGTCGCCGATGTCAGCTTCGAGGACTCGCCCCGCATTGATGCCGGTGGCGGCATGTTGTCCTATCTGCACAAAGTCAAAGACGGAACTCACCTGTACTATTTCGCCAACTCAAGCGATGAGCGGGTGGACACTTGGGTCCGGCTGCGCGGTTGGCGGGCGTTACAGCAGTGGGATCCACACACCGGCGCCATGGCAACACGGGCATGCGACTATCTGACCGAACACGGACAGACGATAACCAGATTCCGGCTCGTGCTCGAACCGGTGAAGTCCATGTTCCTGGTTGCGCCCTTGGAGAAGAGTCATCCAGACACATAGGAGGTACAACGATGACGCGAATGACACGTAGGGAATTCCTGGGCGCAACAGCCGCCATGGCAAGTAGTCCGCTCGTTGGCGACTGCCGTTCGGCCGGACCCAGTAATGCGATCCCCCGGAAACGTCCCAATCTGCTGTTGGTCTTTTCGGATCAGCAGTCACGCGACATGTTGGGTTGCTATGGGAACGAACAGATTCTTACGCCCAACCTGGACCGTTTCGCCGGCGAGGGCGTCCGGTTCGACCACTGTGTCTCGAGTAGTCCGGTGTGCACCCCCTTCCGCGGTATGTTGCTGACCGGCCGGCATCCGCTCTACACTGGTGCGTATACCAACGACCGCCCACTGCTGATCAATAACGGAAAGACCTTCGGGCAGGTCCTCCAAGAGGCCGGGTATCGCACCGGATACGTGGGCAAGTGGCACTTGCTGGGCGGCGACCGGAATCGGCCCATCCCAGCGGGTGCGGCCCGCTTCGGTTTCGACGACCTCTTTGCTTCCAACAACTGCCATGTGGATTTCAGGCCCGGCAAATGCTACTATTGGAACGAGGCCGGTGAGAAAGTCTTCTTCGATGAATGGGAGGTGTACGGTCAGACCCGTCAGGCGCTGTCGTTTCTCGATCAGGCCCGTGCGGATGAGCCATTTGCCCTGTTTGTCTCTTGGCATCCTCCACATGACTGGGGTTTGCACCGGGATTCACTGATCTACAAGTACGATACGCTCCCTGAACTGATGGCACTGTACGATCCGCAGAAGATTCGGTTACGCCCCAGTGCCCGGGAACATCCCCATTTGCGGGAAGCCTACCATGGTTACTATGCGATGTGCAGTGGTGTGGACCGCGCATTTGGCTGGTTGCTGGACATACTGCGTGAGAAGGGGCTCGAGGGCAATACGCTGGTGGTATATACCTCGGACCATGGTGACAACCTGGCCTCCTATGGCTACCACGTTGCCAAGGATCATCCCGAGGATACCTCGACACGGATTCCCTTTGTGCTGCGCTGGCCGGGCGGATTACCGGGGAGGCGAACGAGTGACCTGCTGCTGGGCGCCATGGACATGATGCCGACTCTGCTGGGCTTGATGGGATTGCCGGTCCCTGCCGGACTGCACGGACAGAACCTGGCGCATGCGATCCGGTCTGGAGACGATGACGCAGTGGCATCCCAGCCGCTGTTTTTCTACAATCCCTCATGGCACGGTGTGTACACTCGGGACGTTACCTATGGCTGTGGGGAACTCCGCCATTTCGCGCATGGCGAAGATGGCAAAGTGACCTTCAGAACCGACCCGGTGCGCGTTCTCTATGACCGTCGTGACGACCCCTATCAGTTGAACAACCTGTATGACCAGCCGAAGGCGCGATCGTTGCGGCAGAAGATGGAGCAGTTGACGGATCAGTGGCGTCGTCGATTTGGCTATAGCGGCGCTCCGGATGCGAAACAGTTGGACCCGCTCTATCAAATGCCTGACGGTTCCTGGCCGCAGGATGTCCAGGCCGAAGGCTTCCCGGGCCTGCCGATCGAACTGGTGAACAGGAAAAGGGTGTGAGGATTTCCATGAATCGAGATGATAGGAAACGGATCAACGTACAATTCGCGATGGTATTGGTCCTCGGTCTCTGTTGTGTTGCCACTGCGACCCAGACGGTCCAAGATGTCTTGGCTCCCGCGCCGCCGGGCACGGTTCAGGTGAGCGGTTGGCTGGGACGGAAACTGGAGGTATCGCTCCACCATCACGTCATGGTTCAGGATCTGGCGCGGATCATCAAGCCCTTTCGTGACCGTACCGAGGAGAACAGTGGCCATTGGCGGTGTGAATACTGGGGTAAGTGGTTTACCTCTGCGGCGTTGGGCTATGCCTATCAGCCGACCGACGCCCACCGGAAAGTGCTGGATCGCGGCATTGAGGCACTGGTGGCGACACAGACCCCGGACGGCTACATCGGCACCTACAAGCCGGAGTGCCATCTGGGCATCTGGGATGTCTGGGGCCGTAAGTACACTTTGCTGGGATTGCGGGCCCATTATGACCTGACCGGCGATAGGCAGGCACTGACGGCCGCCAGGAGGCTCGCTGATCATCTGTTGAAAGAAGCGCCGCCGGGTCGGTTCAATCTGACGGAGAACGGCATTGACGTACTCAAAGGACTACCATCCAGTTCGATACTCGAACCGATCGCGTTGCTCTATCAGCGTACGGGTGATGGTCGCTATCTTGAACTGGCCAACGATATTGTGAACAAATGGAGCAAGCCCAACAAGTTCTTTGCGAACGGTTCCCAGTTGCTCGAAAAGGGACTTGGCGGGACCCCGCCGACGCAAATCGGTGCCCGCAAGGCTTACGAGATGATGTCCTGTTTTGAAGGTGTCTGCGAAATGTACCGTATCACGGGGCAGCGCCGATATCTCGACGCAGTTGTCGCCTTTGCCCAGAGCATCCGCCGCAACGAACTGATGATCCACGGCTCGGGCTCCAACCAGGAACTCTGGTGCGAGGGCACGCGGGTCCAGACAGAGAGTCTCGAGCAGCCTACGGAAACCTGCGTCACCGTCACATGGATGAAACTGTGTTATCAACTGCTGCGTCTCACCGGCGATCCACTCTGGGCCGATGAATTGGAGGTGTCCCTCTACAATGCTTTGACCAGTGCGATGACTCCCGACGGTGCCTGGTGGGCCTATTTCTCGCCCTTGGCCGGTCAGCGTGTGCCCAGTCACTATCAGCACAGCGATGTCCAGCTCAGTTGCTGTGTGGCCAACGGCCCGCGTGGCCTGCTTCTGACCCCGCGCTGGGCCGTCATGGAAAGCGAGGAGGGTTTGGTCGTTAACCTCTATTCTCCCGGCAGTGCCACCTTGACGCTGGCGAACGGCGTCGGTGTCGAAGTTATCCAGAAAACCGATTATCCTGTCGGCAACGAAATCGTGCTCACCGTTTCACCTGCGGTGAAAACGAGGTTCACTTTGAGTCTCCGGATTCCGGGCTGGAGCCAGCGTACGTCATTGACCATCAATGGTCAGCCCATTGTCTGCAAACCAGGCAGTTATGCAGAGGTGACTCGCGAGTGGTCTCCTGGCGACAAGGTGATTCTCACGCTGGACCTGCGGGGGCGTGCCGTGCCGGCCCCCAGCGGCGCGCCACAACTGGCGATCATGCGAGGTCCCATTGTGCTCGCACTCGACGACCGCCTGGCCAAGCCGGAGAATCTTGCCGTGCGGTTGGTGACAGACGAGGACGGCTTTGTCGCCTTGAGACCGAGTCCGTCCAAACCTGAGGAAATCTGGATGGCTTTCGATGCCCCCTTTGAGGTGCGTCCCACCCACTATTTTGGTCATTACAAGAGCCATTTGACGTTGTGCGACTATGCGTCAGCGGGAAATGGCTGGAGCAGTGAGAATCTGTTCCGAGTATGGTTGCCACAGCCCCTGTTTCTGCGTCAGATGTATCCAACTGAGACATGGCGTTTGATGTGTCCTGATTTGCAGGAATGTCCCCGCATCCCCAAATTCGCGTCTGAGGTGGGACACGACCTCCAGCCTGGTAAGGTCTCTTCGCCAGTGGAACTGCAGCTTGTCGGTGATTGGGCGGTCGAAGCCAGGGTTGCAGGCGTAGACGGGGCATCTCAAGAGATCTGTCGCATCGTTCACATCGAACCGCCGGCGCCGGTTGCGGTCGTCAACGAACCTTACGCATCCCTGGAGGAATGGAAACCGGATCAACCTGGTTGGGCGCGCCGACAACTCCGCTGCCTGGAGGACGGGCTATACACCTCGCGGTTGGCGCTTGTGCCGGGCAGCGTGCGGGTGACCAGTGCGGACCAGACCAGAGAATTCGCGTCGGACAAGGATTTCAAAGTCGATCTGGAATGGGGGGGCCTTGGCCGGTTGCGGGAGGGAAGCATCGGTTCGGATCAATCCGTACTGGTCAGCTATCGTTTCATGACCCGTCGGATCGATTCTCTTGCACTCACGGTGCAGAACCACTTGGTGCTGCGCCAGGGTCATCCCCATCTCGCGACACCTCATCCGCCGGAGTTGCTGCCTGGCGAAAGACGACTGGCGAATCTCTGGTTGCCGGCCCATCTTACCGGTCTGACGGCGGACAACCTGTTTCCCATTCTCGTTACGGCTTTCCCTGAAGCCTCTCAGGCTTCGCCCACACCGGCTGAGCGGCTACTGCCAAAGACGCTGGCCAAGCTGCGCAAAGGGCAACCGTTGACCTTGGTGGCTTGGGGGGACAGCGTCACGGAGGGTTATCTCGGCGAGGACCAATGGCAGGCGCAGTTTGTCCGTCGGTTGCAGGGGCGTTTTCCCAAGGCGAAGATCAGATTGGTGACCGTCGGCTGGGGCGCCCACAATTCGCTGGACTTTCTGGAGGCGCCATCTGGGCATATCCGCAATTTCTCCGAAACCGTACTGGGTGTGCGTCCTGATCTGGTTGTTTCGGAGTTCGTCAATGACGGTCCTGTTGATCCGGCCCGCATCGAGGCTGGCTATTGCAGAGTCTTGGCCGAGTTCCATCGCATCGGTGCGGAATGGATCATCCTGACACCCCATTACAACAGCTTCATGGCCCTGCCGCGCGAACGGGACATTGACAAAGACCCCCGCGCCTATGTCGGCATGGTGCGTCGTTTTACCGCCGCTCATGGTGTAGCCTTGGCGGATGCCGCGGAACGATATGGGCGGCTCTGGCGTCAAGGCATCCCCTTTTCGACTCTGATGGTCAATGCCGCCAACCATCCCGATGCGCGTGGCATGGCAATCTTTGCGGACAGCCTGATGGCTTTGTTCCCATGATGCACGCAGGTCGTTACAATGAGGCCCAAACCACATGGGGTATCCATAGAGAATGCTTCATTGCGGGTGTCCGTGCACAAGACAGGGAGATCAGAATGGATGCGATGCAGATCCAGATGGAACGAACCTTCGCGTCAGGCTGGATAGCCCGGCCAGTCGTACGGTGCCGTGGAAGATCGCATTCGCCGCAAGATAGGGGGCTTGTTCAAGGGGCTTGGCCGTATGAGAATAGCAGACCGCTGTATTGAGGAGCAAGCAAGGACCATGCCGCAAACAGACTCCGAAGCAACCGTGCGGTATCCACCGACTGGCTGTCACCGAATCCAAGTGTCGCGAAGTCCTGGACGGCGTTGCGTGACGATCGGCGTTGTTCTATGCCTGTGTGCCGCGCTGCAAGCCGATCCCACCGGGCCATTGTCCGGCAACCCGGCGGAGGGAAACGATCTAATACTCCGACTCCATCCGGGCGACGCCGGGGCGGTCTTCGAGGGCATCGGAGCGGTCAGCGCCGGGGCATCCTCTCGGCTGCTGATCGACTACCCAGAGCCGATCCGCAGCCAGATACTCGATTATCTGTTCAAGCCCGCCTATGGAGCGGCATTCCAGCACCTGAAAGTCGAGATCGGGGGCGACATCAACTCGACGGATGGCACCGAGCCGAGCCATGCCCGCACCCGGGAAGAATTCCTCCACCCCAAACGGGAGTATTTCGAACGCGGTTACGAATGGTGGCTGGCCCAAGAAGCCCGCAAGCGCAATCCCCAGATCATTCTCGACTGTCTTGCCTGGGGCGCCCCCGGCTGGATCGGCAACGGCAGGTTCTTCTCCCAGGACGGGGCCGATTACATTGCGTCCTACCTTCTGGGCATGAAGCGGTTTCATGGCCTCGAATTCGATTACGTCGGGATACTGAATGAGCAGGAGTTCGATGCCGGCTACATCAAACTCCTGCGACGAACGCTCGATGAGCATGGACTCCAGCGGGTTCGCATCGTCGCGGCGGACCTTAACGGCCCCCCGCAGCGAATGTGGAGCATCACGGAGGCCGCGGCAAAGGACCCCGAACTGGCGGCGGCCATCGAGGTCTTCGGTGTCCATTACGCGCATGGGCAGACACCGAAGTCCTCGCTGGATTTCCAGGCTGCCGGCAAGCGGCTCTGGTCGTCGGAGGACGGGGAGTGGACCTGGGAGACAATGCGGCCGATCCGGGGTCGTCGGGCACAGAAGATCAACCGCAACTTCATCGAAAACCGCCTGACCAAGACGGAATTCTGGAGTCTGGTGACGGCCTATCATGACAGCTTCACGGCCCCACAGTCGGGCGTGATCACGGCCAACACGCCTTGGTCCGGTGCGTTCGAGGTGCAGCCGGAACTCTGGGCCGTCGCGCACACGACGCAGTTCGCCCAACCCGGCTGGCACTACCTGGAGGACGCGTGTAGAAGGCTGCCCAAGGGAGGCAGCGTGGTGGCTCTTGCTTCGCCGGACGGAAAGGACGTGTCGGTCATCATCGAAACATACGGTGCCAACGGGCCACAGCACCTGGCCCTGCAGGCGGCGGATGGCTTCAAGTTCAACAGGCTCCATCTGTGGAGATCGAGCGCGTCTGAGCAGTTCGTCCAGGACCCAAACCTCTTGCCGGTTGAAGGCGTGTTTGCCGTGCGTGTGGATCCGAACGCCATCTACTCGCTTACGACCACGACCGGGCAGCGAAAGGGCCATGCGACCAGCCCGCCAGCAAGGCCATTCCCCTCGCCGTATCGTGAGGACTTCGATTCGTATCGGGTCGGTGCGACCCCTCGCTACCTGAGCGACTGCGGGGGCGCCTTTGAGGTCGCTCGGCGCGAGGATGGCGGTCAGTGTCTCCGTCAGCAAATTCACCAGCCCGGGATTGACTGGGCTGCCATGCGATATGCCAGCACCGTACTGGGTGATCCGGGCTGGGGAGATGTTGCCGTCAGCGTCGAGGTGGCCCTGGAAGCCCAGCCCGGCCCCGCGACAGATCCAAATGCCATGGCTTATGTGGCGGTTGTTGCACGGTTCCATCCCGGTTCCACGTTCGATCATTTCAAAGCCCCTCATCCGCCGGGATATACGCTTCGATTGTGCGCCGATGGTCGTTGGGCATTGCTGACCGGCTCTTCCAGTCTGGCGGCAGGCCGGGTCGCCGGCCCCGCCACCGGGTGGCACAAGCTCGAACTTCGCTGCACCGGCGCACACATTGTGGGAGTCATTGATGACCAGACCGTAGCAGATGTGATCGACCGGACCTACACCTGCGGACTTGCCGGCGTGGGATGCGGCCTGCATCCGGCCCGATTCGACAATCTCCTCGTATCCGGTGCGATTGCTGCAGCCGATCCGCGAATCGACCGTCATGCTCTCGTCACTCGACACAACATCGAGTGGAACGACCTGCGCGGACAGATTCCCCTCGGCAACGGTGAGTTCTGTTTCAATGCGGATGGGACGGGTCTGCAGACATTCGGGGGCAGCACATTGTCGCACTGGGCGTGGCATTCGGCGCCGCTGCCCCCCGGATGCACTGCTGCGGATGTGCCGGCGACGGGAACCGTGGAGAAGGGGCGGATCACAGGTCCCATGCACATCGCGGCCGAACGCAGAGAACTCGACGGCTGGATGTTCCGAAATCCTCATCCCATCAATCTGGGACGAGTGCGCCTGATGCGCACTGAGGGAGGCGAACTGAAGGCAGAAGACGTGCAGCGTATCGTCAGAAGATACGATCTGTGGTCCGGGCTACACACCAGTCATTTCGAAGTGGATGGGCACCCCATCTCTATTGAGACCTGCGTCCATCCGAACTTGGATCTGGTCGCCGTTTGTGCCGAATCGCCGCTGCTGCGGGATGGTCAACTGGTGGTGGTGCTCGACTTCCCCTATCCGAGCGTCGACAGCCGGTCCGCGTGGGTGGGCGACTGGAACCGGCCCGACGCGCACACCAGTGAATTCTCGCTACGCCGGAATGAGCGTCGTGCCGACATCCAACGGAAAGCCGATGCCGCGACATATCATGCCGGTGTTGCGTGGTCCGAGGGATGTTCCTTTGCCCCGTGGCCCGATTCTTTGTCCTCCGATAAGAGGCACAGCTTCGTTCTGTCGGCCGATACGAGCGGCCGACTGGAGTTCATTTGTTCATTCGCTGCGGAGAGGCACAACACGGGCCCGACCGTTGCCCAGACACAGCAAGTTGCGGCCGCACATTGGCGGGACTTCTGGACTACGGGCGGCGCCATCGACCTGTCGCAAAGCAAAGATCCACGATGGCAGGAACTGGAGCGGCGGATCGTGCTCTCCCGGTACCAGATGGCCGCACAGTCCGCCGGGAGCTGGCCCTCGGCGGAAATCGGGCTCATGGGCATCGACTTCTGGAGCGGGCAGTTTCACATGGAGATGATCTGGTGGCACCTGGCACACTACGGATTGTGGGATCGCTGGCCCATGGCCGAGCGTGCGCTGGACTGCTATCGGCAGTTCCTGCCCGTGGCTCGACAACTCGCCGGTCAGTTTGACTACAAGGGCGCCAAGTGGGGCAAGCAGGTTGGCCCGGAAGGCCGGACAGCCCCGTGGGACGGGAGCTTCGTCCTGCACTGGCAACAGCCGCATCCGATCTTCTTTGCCGAACTGGAATATCGGTTGCGGCCGACTCGGGCAACACTCGAGAAATGGCAGGAGATTGTCTTTGCGACCGCTGACTACATGGCAGATTTCCCGACGCGTGATGACCGGGGGATCTGCCATCTGCAGCCGATCATGCCACCAAGTGAGCAGGGAATCACGTGCGACACGGTGTTCGACCTGGCCTACTGGCGCTGGGGTCTCGACCAGGCGCAGCGCTGGCGCGAACGGTTGGGCCTTGCCCAGGAATCCTCCTGGGACTCTGTCCGGAGGCGTCTTGCCCCGTTGCCGGTAGTGGATGGCGTATTCGTTCATTCTGCCGAGTGGAAGGACACCTACAGCAAACGCGCATGGGAGCATCCCGATCCTGTCGGTGCGCTCGGGATGCTGCCGTCTGTGGAAGGCGTGGAGCCCTCCACGGCCCGTGGGACTGTGCTCAAGGTCTGGCAGGCCTGGGACTGGACCCGCTGCTGGGGTTGGGATTTCCCGTGGATGGCCATGGCCGCGGCGCGGGTGGGTGAGCCGGAGATTGCCGTGGAAGCCCTGCTCAAGGAAGCAGGCAACAAGAATCGTTATGACGCACGCGGTGTGAACCTGGGCGGACCGTGTCCCTACCTGCCGGGCAATGGCGGGCTGCTGTACGCGGTCGCCATGATGGCCGCGGGCTGGGACGGAGCCCCGGACAAACACGCCCCTGGCTTCCCGGATGACGGAAGCTGGGTGGTTCAATGGGAAGGATTGAGGAGAGCACCATGAAGAAGGCGAGCCTGCTCGGCGGCTGTATCGTGCTTGT
>CALEZT010000253.1 GCA_937927975.1 uncultured Phycisphaerales bacterium | reverse complement strand
ATCAGCTCGAGCAGTACGTCATGGCCAAGGTCTGGGACGATCCGGATGTGGACGTCGATGGGGTGATCGACGAGTTCTTCCGTCTCTATTTCGGCGCCGCGGCCGAGCCGATGAAGAGGTTCTATCTGCGTCTGGAGGAGATCGCCTGTGATCCGACGAACTACCCGTCTCCCTATCACCGCAGCGATGGCATCAACTGGAAAGCGGTCGCGTGGGAGCGGCTGGGGACTGCGGAGCGGATGGCGGAATTGGGAGCCCTCATTACCCAGGCAGAAGAACTGGCTGGGACCGAGACACAGAAGCAACGAGTCGCCCTATGGCGTAGCGCGATCTGGGAGTGGATGCGCCAGGGGCGCGAACAGTATCTGGCGGCACAGAAACAGAACGGCCAATGACCCGCCGGGTACGAATTGGAGGCACCCGGGCTCCGGCGGTGGGCAGAAGGAGTTCTGTCTGCCCGGCAGGCCGTCGACTTTCGACATCCGTATCGGGGAGCAGAAGCCGTACGAGTATCTGATTTGGGAGGAGTTGATTTGAACAGGCTGATTGAAGGATTGGATGTGCACATGCTGACCTACAATTCTCGATTCGTACGTATCATCGTCTTGCTGGCATCCTGGGGCTCTATTGCCGCCGCAAGCAGCGATCAGGTGGTGATCAGGCCCAGGGAATACTCCGGTGCCCTGCGGAATCCGTTGAAGGGATTTCGGCCGGACACAGGCCCGCGGGCGTTCACGCATGAATACGGCACTCTCGCCCGTTGCTACCTGAAATGGAACGAGCTGGAGAACAGCGAGAGCGACGGCATCGATAGAATCATGCGCGTCTGCAACGAGCGATGGAAGGATGTGGAGAAGTACAACGTCAAGGTGATCCCTCGCGTCTACCTTGACTGGGATGAGAAGACTGGCAATGAATACTGGCCTTCCGACATGCAGGTCCACGATTACAGCAGCGACCAGTTCAAGCGGCGGGTCCAACGTTTGATCCAACGGCTCGGCGAATGCTGGGACGATGATCCCAGAGTCGCATGGGTCCAACTCGGTATCATCGGCTACTGGGGCGAGCACCATAACCCTTCGCCTGATGCCCAGATGCAGAAACTGCTCGGGGACGCCTTCACGGCGGCATTCAAGAACAAGAAGGTCACGGTTCGCCATCCCTGGGAGTTCACGGACTACGAGTTCGGCATCTATTGGGACTCCTGGGCCCACATCCAGCAGATGGAAAGTCATGGCGAAGGGATCGCCAGGCTCAACGCCGAACGCGGCCGCTGGGAAGTCTGTCCGATGGACGGCGAGTGTGCATACAACTGGGGCCGGTACCAAGAGCAGCCGGGGGACAATCCGAACGATACGCTCAGCGATCCGGTTCACCACGCCTGGCTGATCGACACGATCCGCCGGCTGCACGGCAATGACTTGGGCTGGGTGGCCAGCTACAATGCCGCCGACCCGCTGGTGCAGGCCGGGGCTCAGGAGGTGCAGAAGGCGTTCGGCTATCGGTTTGTGATCGAGCAAGTGCGATACGACGCGACGGTGGCGCCGGGCCAGGTATTCCACGTGAGCTTCGCGGTGCGGAACACCGGTTCGGCTCCCTTCTACTATGATTGGCCGGTCGAGGTCAGCCTGCTCGATTCCGTGTCCAGGGAGGTCGTGTGGAAAGACACGTTCAAGGGTGTCGATATCCGTTCCTGGCTGCCGGGCGACCGGTGGCGCAAAGAAACCAAGCGATACGATATCGAGGCCGCGACCTATGACGTTGGCGGCTCTTTCGCAATGCCGTCGGATCTGCCCCGAGGGGACTACGTGCTGGCACTGGCCATCCCGGACCCCGCCGGCATGGTGCCGTCAGTACGCTTTGCCATCGAGAACTACTTCATTGGGGGTCGGCACCCGATTGGCCTTGTAGGAGTGGGGAAGGTGCCCCCGTCGACGGAACTGGACCCGGCGTCATTTGACGATCCGTCCCAGGACAGGACCTTGCACTATGAGTTGGCGCCTTCGGCTGACGCCTCCAGAGGCAACTGGCACGTACGAGAGCAACCAACCTGAGCAGCCGCACTTGGAAAGGGACAAGCATGAGCGGGAGGACGATCAGCATAGGTGTCGTGTTCGTGACCCTGATGGGATCAGCCTGGTGCGGGGCGGCTGGGACCGAAGAATCGAAGAACGAGGCCGCAACGTCCTTGGAGAAACTGGCGGTGGCGGTGAACGCCAAAGAACATGGTGCCGTTGGGGATGGACAGGCGGATGACACCAAGGCGGTGCAGGCGGCTCTGGATCTGGCGGAGAAGCAGGGGCCGGTGTGCTTTCTGCAGGCCGGCCGGTACAGGATCAATGGTTCTCTGGTTGTACCTCCCGGCGTGACGTTGTGCGGGGCCTCGGGGGGTGTACCGCACTCGGAGCATCCGATCGGGACGGTTCTGCTGGCGTACGGAGGCAAAGGCGTGGCCGAAGGCGAACCACTCGTGACCCTCAAGCCCAGCGCCGTGATTCGAAACGTGGTTATTCACTATCCCGAGCAGATGCTGCCGGAGGTAGTGGCCTATCCGTGGACGATTCGCGGCGACGGGGAAATGTGCCAGGTGCTGGACGTCACGATCACGAACCCGTACCAGGCCCTGGATTTCGGCACCAAGTGGAACGAGTTGCACCTGATCCGAAACGTGTTTGCCTGTCCTCTCAAGACCGGCCTTTTCATCGATCAGTGCACGGATATCGGCCGGGTGGAGAACGTGCATTTCAGCCCCAACTTCTGGACGAGGATGGCGCTGGAGCCCAAGTACCCCGAGGGCGATATCAAGGCGTACCTGGAGAAGAACCTGGTGGGATTTGCAATCGGCAAAACGGACTGGGAGTACATGAGCAACTGCTTCGTGATCTTCCCGAGGATCGGGTTTCATTTCGATGATTTTGGGCACGGACCAGGCAATGCAGTCATCACGCAGTCGGGCTCCGATATCTGCCCCGTGGCGGTACGGGTGGACAAGACCCAGAATCACGCCGGCGTGCAGTTCGTCAACGGCCAGTTCATGGCCACTATCGTCATCGGGGAGGAGAACAGAGGGCCGGTGAAACTGGCCAACTGCGGGTTCTGGGGCGTGCCCGAGACGAAGGAGCAGATCGTCAAACACGGACCGAGCAGCCTGATCCTGAACGGCTGCCACTTCACCGGTTGGGATGCCGGCAAGAACGGGGACCCTTGTATTCGGGCCGACGGGGGCCGTCTCGTGGTCAGCGGTTGTGATTTCATGGATGCGGGGAAGAAGGCCATTTTGCTGGAGAAGGGGCTCAAGGCCGCGACGATCACGGGATGTCTACTCCGCGGCGAGGATGGCATCGTGAATGAATCCGGGGCTGATAGATCGGAAGAGCGTCGTGTAGGGAAAGAGTGTAGATCTCGGTG
>CALEZT010000252.1 GCA_937927975.1 uncultured Phycisphaerales bacterium | reverse complement strand
ACCGAGATCTACACTCTTTCCCTACACGACGCTCTTCCGATCTGCCCGCGCCGATTTCAGGAGGCGATTGAGCTTCAGGATTTGCGGCGAAGCGTCGCGAGATAGCCCCACAACAATCCGCCCGCGAATCCGACGGTATGGGCGGTGTTGGCCACGCCGGGGATGACTTCGAAGAGACAGGCGAAGTACCAGACGGTCATGAAGAGCATTGTGGTGTGATCGACAAAGAAACCCGACTGCGGGTCGAGCCGGCCCCGCAGCCAGATGTATCCGAGCAGGCCGTAAACGACGCCGGACATGCCGACGAAGTTGGGGCCGTTCACGATGAACTGACCGAGGTTAGAGAGGCCGGCGATGACGAGCACGAACACGAGGTAACGGCGGATGCCGCGGCCGAATTCGTACATGCTTCCGAGATCTTTGAGCCAGAGCATGTTGAAGAGGAGATGCAGTATGCCGCCGTGCAAGAGGATGGGCGTGAAGATCCGCCAGATCTGACCGCTCTTCACCTCGGGCAGTCCGTGCTGGATGCGGTCGAGGGCACTGCCGCTCCGCACATCGTATTCGGAAATCCGCAGCCAGCTCAGATCGAGCTCGCTCCAGAAGAGGAATGAGAGGACCACCGACACCGCAATGAGACTGAACGTGGTGATCCCGATGCCGTAGATCCGTTTGGGCATTAGTCTGGTGCGGTCGAAGTGGCGTTTCTGGGCGGTCGCCTCCAGCTTTTGCTGTTCGGCACGCCGATCCTGAGCCAGGTCCTGCGCGTGGCGGTATTTCTCGTCGCCCGGCTGTTGCAGGAAATGATGGAGTTGTCGGGTGGCATGTTCGAGTTCTTCCTCGGCGTGGACCCAGACTGCCCAGGAACCGTCCCGGTCCGGTTCGACCTGGTTTTCCACGCCTTGGGCGTAGAGGTAATCGCTGAACAAACGCGCGTGCGCCTCGTTCCCAAGATGCCCAATCATCCGCATGCCCTTATCCCTAACCGCTTTGAGGCGGTCGTGCACTTCAAAAGCGGGCGACAATGAACCTGTCACCGTGTTCTGCCTTGGTCGTGAACCTTTATCGCGACCTTTATCGACCGCCTCAGCCGCGTCTTGAATTGAATCGTGCCCGCCGAGCGGCGGTTGATCGCGCGTATCAGGTTGCGACAAAGGCATAGCCGGAACCGAGGCTTATCGGCCAACAGCTCATTCCTCTGCCTCCATTCCTTTGCCGAAGCCAGTGAGGTCACGGTCCCGGACCGCGACTGTGCCCGCAGGGTCAGTCGCAGCCAGCTCGCGCGTTCCGAAGGCGCTCGGACAGTTCCGAACCCCTCGACCGTGCGCACGTTGCTGCGGCTGGTCTGCGACACAGCCACGTTTCGGCGACTGCTACTGCTGCTACTTGTTGATTGAGAATAGGTTCGACGTCCACGCCTATGAACCTGTCACCTTGTTCTTTACATCGTTGGACTCGCGGAGCTCGTCCCTCCGAATGGCCCAATCCGGCAAGCGCAGCGCCGGAGGGCCGAGTTATACGAGGCCGGGGTTTCAATGCG
>CALEZT010000251.1 GCA_937927975.1 uncultured Phycisphaerales bacterium | reverse complement strand
AGTCAACTCCTGTGACACCCGAAGTATTGCTTCCGCAACAACATGCAGAGAGGAATGGCAGCCTTCTTTGCTGGCGAGCTTGGAGGGTGTACCCACTGGAATAGGCCCGATTGCCCCGCAACTTTCGGGTCTGCACTTGGTCGATCCGGACATTTCAAGCTGGCAAGGCCAGATCATCTACCTTGATTTTGACGGCGAGCGGAACGCCATCTACAACGGCCCGATCACCCTCGGTCCGTTCGACATCCCCGCTCTCCAGGCCCCCGGCGAACTGGCCGGCCAGGAACAAGCGATCATGGGCGCGGTTCTTGCGAGACTCCAGGAGACCTTCGCTGGCACCGGAGTGATCTTCACGACCGAGCAGCCCATCGTTGGAACAGAGTACTCCACGATCTACATCGGCGGTGACGATTCGGCGTTCGCCTCCTACGGGGTATTCCTGGGTCTGGCGGAACAGGTGGACGTGGGAAACCGCAATCCATTGGATGGGGGACTGATATTCAGTGATCTTCTGGCTGGCGAGTCTGCGGAGGCGTACCGTGAGACTTTGGCGGGTTTGATCGAGCATGAAGCGGGGCACCTGCTTGGGTATTACCACCAGGATAGCCGGTGGAGTAATAGGAGCTTGCTGTCCGGTGTTGCGGCGACTGTCATCTTTCAGGATGGTTTCGAAGGGGCATTTCCCGGGTCCTGGGTGGTCGGGAATAACAACACTAATACTGTCGCCAAGTGGGGGGACAACAACGCCAAGGCAGCGGCGGGAAGCTGGAGCGCGTTCTGTGCTGATAACGGCACGAATTCTCGCACCACCTACGACAATAACCTGAACACCTACATGCAGCGACAAGGGATATCCCTGGCGGGTTACGGCAGTGCGACCCTTAGCTTCAAGTACTGGATGAATATCGAGCCTACCTATGACACGTTCCAGGTAAATGTACGTAGCCAATCGGGCACATGGGCGAATCGGATGACTATCAGCGGCGATCAAAGCAGCCTCGGTTGGCAGACGAAGACAATCAATATGACTCCGTACGCCGGCCAAACGGGCCTGATCGTGAGCTTCGATTTTGTCAGTAACAGTACCGGGGTCCGAGCCGGCGTAGCTGGTGTTTGGGTCGACGATGTATCCCTCATTGCCGAGGCTCTTCCGGACCTCCGGGGCTGGGATTGTTACGCTCCAGCATCGGCCTATTGGGGCAATACAATTACAGTCCAAGCATCGGTCTATAACCAGGCGGCAGGCTCGGCCGGGACATTCACCCAGAAGTTCTATCTTTCGGCAGATCAGACATGGGGAGACGCTGACGACTACTACCTGGGTAGCTACTCACACGCCTCGCTTGCTGGCAATACCTACGGCCCTGACTTCAGTGTGAATCTACCGCTCCCGGGTGGGCCACCTCATGCAGAGTATCTCACGCGGGGAAAGTACTATATAGGTATGAAGACCGATGCGAACAGTAGCGTGAGCGAATCCGACGAGACAAATAATGATCCTGGCGACTATGGGGAGGGTTATGACTGGAATGACTGTACCCTGGGGCCCAAGGGCAATGTCGAGTTGACGCTCTACCGGATCTCCGATACATCAGGCACGGTAAATACCAGTAATCCAGGTGTGGCAAAGACAGCGTTCTACCAGGGAGAGACTGTTCGCATGACGCTGAAGGCGGACAACACGGGGCAGGCTGTCCCGGTGAAAGCAGTCCTGAATATCCGTGCCCCGGACGATTCCACATGGGCGTACGACAGCCACCCCAGGGGCGAGGACAACAGTGCCGATTCACCCTTGACCAACGGGGAGACGGATTACTATAGCTTCGACTGGACGATACCTTCCAACGCCCAACTAGGCGCGTATGATGTCTTGGCGGCGATCCGGGACTATACGTATTGGGATTTGGTCTATGACACGACTCTCGCCGGCCGGAACAACGACTTCGGGACGGGTGATATCCTCCTCGACCGGTTCAGCGTGGTGGCGAGCCCGCCGGACCTGACGGTCCTGAATCCGGTATATCCCATCAACAACAGTGCCGAGCCAGGTGCCTTATGGGACGGCTGGCTTGTGAGCGTGATGAATGGGTCGTCGGCCGGTTCTTTGACGGCGGATGGTTGGAAACTGGATTGGGTGCTGTCCTCAAACACGATCATTGGGGATGCGGATGACAAGGTTATCCGGAGCGAGACCAAGAACGACAACTTCACGCCGGGTCAGACCCGGCCGTACACGCTGAACGGCGCGGCGGTTTCCAGCTCGATCACGACGGCCGGGTACTACTACTTCGGCGCTCGCGTGTACAACGTCGCGGGCGAGACGAACACATCAAACAACACCGCATACAACACCAACTCGATCTGGGTGCAGACAGTTGACGTGGACCCGTTCGAGGATGAATGGTGGCTTTTCGAGAACAACGACACGTCGGGCGAGGCCACGGACCTCACCACCTATCATAACGGTGGGCCGTTGCAGGGATCGCTGTCGTGGCCCGGGCTGACCATCGACGCCAAGTACGACGAAGACTGGTACAAGTTTGAAACTCTTGTATCTGGTTCGGTGACGGTGACCGTCGATGACTTCGTGGCCGCCGAGGGCAATCTGGACCTCTGGGTGTACAACGCCTCTTTGGGCGAGATCGGGCACTCGAATAGCAGCAGCAACAACTCGGAATCGGTGACGTTCACCGCTACGGCGGACCAGTGGTACTACGTGAAAGTGCTCGGGTTTGGCGGCGACATCAGCTACGGTAGCGATTTTGACGGCTATCGGATGCGTATCGCAGCACCAAGCCCGCCATCGGTTCCCGCACTCAATAGCCGGCCGGGTGCTTCGGCGACCCTATACCTGGACTTCAACGGCGACATTGCGAGGACAGTGACCCTCTATGAAATCTTATGGGTCATCCCAATATTGACGTTCAGCGTTCCAATTATTCAACCGTATGATCTCGATGGCATTCCCGCGATCTTCAGCTCGCTTGAGCTGGATAATATTGAGAGAATATGGTCCTGGGTCGCCGAGAAGTATTCGCCCTTCAACATCAACGTCTCAACTGTTGATCCAGGAAATCTCAATGATCAGCAGACTGAGAAGGCCGTCATTGGGGGTACTTGGCAATGGCTCGAGCAGGCGGCCAGTGGTGTATCAGCAATAGGCGGCTTCTACGTTTCCGGACTATCTAATATCTGCTATGCGTTTTCTGAAACGATTACGAACTGGGGTCGGGATTGGAGGTCGATCGCAGAGACTATTGCTCATGAGGCTGGTCACTCATTTGGGCTTACGCACCAGAGATCGCAGCCTTCGGGGCTTCCGCTTGAAGAGTATTACGATGGCGATGGATCAGTTGTTCCCATCATGGGTAACAACCTGAATACGACAGACAGAGGGCTGTGGTGGCTAACGAATCAAGGGGCACCACAGTTTTCGCCGGATGCGATCGTGAACGAGTTGGCTGTACTGGACAATAGCCAGAACGGATTTCATTACAGAGCGGACGATCACGGAAATTCGGGCGGCACCGCTACCACTTTGAACTACTCGAATGAGACTTGGTCTGCGTCGGGCGTTATCGAGAGAGTCACCGATGAAGATTGGTTCTCCTTCAGTGCAAGTACTGGGCGAGTCCAATTCGATGTTGCTGTCGCGCCATATGGAGCGATGTTGGATGCCACGCTGGAACTACGCAACGCTACCGGCGAGTTAATCGCTCGATCTGCCACATCAAGCCTTGGTGAGTCCGTAGTTGCAGATCTCGCCGGTGGGTCCTATCGTCTTGTTGTGAAGAGCAACGCGGATTACGGTGATCTAGGCCAGTACACAATTGCGGGACGATATCTGAATACTTCGCCGACGCTGGTTGGTGTGCCGGACCAGAGCCTCAATGAAGACGGTGTCCTCAACAACGCGATTGATCTATGGACCTATGCCTCCGATCAGGAAACACCCGACAGTGGCTTGAGCTTCACGATCGTAGGGAACACGAACCCCAACTGCGGCGTGAGCATTGACACTAATCGGTACATCTCCATCGGCCCGCTAGCCAATTGGAACGGCTTCAGTGACGTGAGCATCCGGGTGAGCGACGGCTCACTGACGGCCACCGACACCTTCAGGATCACAGTGAACCCGGTCAACGACAAGCCGACGAACATCGGCCTGTCGCCCAGCAGCGTGGCGGAGAATCAGCCGTCCGGGACGACGGTGGGCGCGTTCAGCACAACCGATCCGGACAGCGGCAATACCTTCATCTACATGCTGGTCGGCGGCACCGGCAGTACGGACAACAGCTCCTTCAGTATCAGCGGCAACAGCCTGCGGACGGCCGCAGTCTTCGACTACGAAATCAAGAACAGCTATAGCATCCGGGTCCGGTCGACTGACCAAGATGAGCTCTGGACGGAAAAGGCCTTCACGGTCAATGTGACCGACGTGTACGAGCAGCCAACGATCCAGATCAGCGATGCGTCGATTTCGGAAGGCGATAGCGGTTCAAAGGCGTTGTGGTTCACTGTTACCCTCTCTTCGCCCAGCAGCCAGACCGTAACGGTTCATCATGCCACAGCGGACACAACGGCGATTGCCGGCTGCGACTACCAGGCAATCAGCGGGACTTTGAAATTTGACCCAGGTCAGGTGAGCAAGAATATAGCCGTGACAATTCTGGGCGACACAGACTATGAACTGGACGAGGAGTTCTGGGTGCTACTGAGCGGGGCGACCAACGCCATGATCTCGGATGACAAGGGCATCGGGAGGATCCTAAACGACGATAGCGCTACGCCGACGGCCACGATCGATCAGATCACGCCCAACCCGGCCCAACCGCCCAGCCAGTACGTGTACTTCTACGGCACGGGGCAGGACCAGGACGGCAGTATCGTGGCCAGGGAGTGGCGGTCGGACGTTGATGGGCTGCTGAGCACCAGCGAAGACTGGAACACCAGGTCTGACAGCCTGACCGTGGGGCGGCACGAGATCTCGTTCCGCGTCAGGGACAACGATGGCCAGTGGTCAGATTCGGCCACGCGGACGGTGACCATTCTTAATGCCTTGCCGACTGCCACAATGAGCGGTGTGCCCAGCGGAACGGTTGCCCCGAGCACATCCATCACGCTGATACTCGGGGGGCATGACAACGACGAGAACAACCAGAGCATTGTGGCCGGACGATTGCGATTGAATGGGAGTCTGATAGGTGATCCGATGCCCGGGGGATATCAGTTCACAGCTCCGGCGTCCTCTGGAACATACACGCTTAGCTACAGCGTGCAGGACGACGAAGGCGCTTGGTCAAGCCCGGTGACGAGATCGTTGTCTGTCGAGCGAGAGGAGAGGATGCAGGTCATTGGCTTGGAGACGCTTTCGTGGGGTTTCGTCGCGACGTTCAATCGTCCGGTGGATGCTTCCATTCTGAACCTCTACGACACGGCCACGGCCGGCTATGGTCCGGGGGATGTGACGATGGTCGGGATGACGGTCGGCTCGGTCGCGGGATCTCTCCTCGTGAGCGACGACGGCAGGACCGTGACGTTCATCAGGACCGGCGGTCCCCTGGAGGCGGATACCTACACGCTGACCTTCCGCAGCGCGGCCAACGGCTTTAAAGACACTGAGGGCCATCTGCTGGATGGAGACGAGGACGGATTCGATGGCGGCGATTACATGACGACGATGACTTTGGCGTCCTCGACCTCCCGATGGGTGTCTGTACCGGATTTCTGCCGGGGTCCTGGCCAGGCGGTGAACGTGCCGGCTACGGGAGCAGGCATTCCGATCAAGATCAGCGATGGGACCGGCGTACGGGCTGTGGAATTCGTGCTGCGGTACGATCCGGCTCTGCTGACGATTACCGCGGTTTCTTTGGGAACTGGGCTGCCGGCGGACTGGTCGTTCAGCTATGATCTCAGTACGGAAGGTCAGGTGCTTGTGACCATCCAGGGCAGCACGGCATTGTCCGCCGGCGAGCAGACGCTGGTCGTGCTGGCGGGGAGTGTGCCGGTAGATGCGCCGTACTCATCGGCGGGTTTGGTTGTGTTGCGGGATGTGGCGATCAATGAAGGGGCGATTGAGGTTCGAGCCGACAGCGGGATCCAGGTGGTGGCGTATCTGGGAGATGCGACAGGTAACCATGCCTACAGCGGGTTGGATGCGTCGTATATCGCGAGAGTCTCTGTGGGTCTGGACAGCGGGTTTGCCAAGTACCGGATGAAGGATCCGGTTCTGATCGGAGATACGACAGGCAACGGCAAGCTCAGCGGGTTGGATGCCTCGTACATGGCCCGTAAGGTAGTGGGCCTGCCGCAGCCTCAGATCCCGGATCTGCCGGGAGTGTTGCCTCCGATCGTAGTCGGGGGCGTGGATCCGCTCTTGAGCGTCGGCTGCAATGCAACGGCCAAGGCAGGCGATACGATCACGCTGGAGCTCCTGGTGGACGATGCGGCGGGTGTTCTGGCAGCGGATATTGTGCTGGGCTATGACACGAGGGTCTTTGATCTGGACGCCGGCGCGGTATCGAAGGGGGCCTTGACCTCGGGCTGGACGCTGGTGAGCCATGTGGATGACGCGACCGGTCGGGTGAAGCTGACGCTGTATGGAGTGGATGCTCTGGCCGCAGGCGGCGGGAGCCTGGCCAAGATCACGGCCCAGGTGCGGGAAGATGCGCCAGGGGGTCTGACCCAGATTGACTTGACGGAGGAATCGGCACTGAATGAAGGAGAACTGGTGCTGACTCTGGCAGATGGCCAGATCGAGATCCAGCCGAAGGCCAAGACTCCTGTCGCGGTCAACGATCGGCTCAAGATCACGCTGGGCTCGACGCGGTTTGACAACCGGACGGGCCAGACGAGTGTGGAGCTGACGATCCGGAACGTCTCGGCCACGGCGATCACAGGTCCGCTGTGGCTGGCGATCGGCGGGATCGTTGATCCTGGTGTGAGCCTGATCGGCGTCGATGGCGTGATGGCGAAGGGTCTGCCGTATATCGATCTATCCGGCATACTGGGCGATGGAATGCTCTCGGCCGGTGAGACGGTGAAGGTTCGTCTGTGCTTCCACAATCCCCTACGTAAGCGATTTGCCTTACAGACTTTGGTGTTTGCGGCTTTTCCTGTAGGCACCTGATACCAGGGGCAAGTCCGATGGCCAGATAGTCAGGAGTCGATGACGGCAACATTGTTGGTTGTCCCGCAGGACTGCCTCTGAATAATGCACGAAGAAATAGAAAAATACGTATTTATACGTATGGACAATCTGTACTTGGCGTGCTAGGGTTTCAATCGGTAGTGTGTCCGCAGAAGGCGGTGCCAGACGAGGTGCTGCAAAGTGCGGACAAAGGAACGCGCGCGAAAGCAACGTGGTCTTCAATATTCGGAGAGGGGCTTGAGATGCAGAACAAAGTACTTGGCTGGGTGCGACGGAGAACCGGGACCGGAGTCGGGACTGAGACGCATGGGGGACCTCGTGTCGAGCGGTTGGAGGTGCGACTTCTTCTCAGTGCGGATGTTGTCGGGGCACAAGAGGTTGGTCCGTTCGATGTGCTGGACAACCAACAGGGCGTGCTAGCACAACCGGAGATAGCCGTGTTGGCGGCATCACAGGACCAGGGGTTACTCGGGGAGATCCGTGGGTTTGGTGCTGACCCCCTGCTGAGTGTCAGTAGTGATGCGACCGCGGAACGCGGCTCTACTATCACCATAGACATCCTGGTCGATGATGCGACTGGTCTGTTGGCCGCGGATATCGTCCTGAGATACGATACGATGGTGTTCGATGTTGAAGGCGGGGGTGTGTCCAAGGGGGCGTTGACATCGAGTTGGTCACTGGTGCAGAAAGTCGACGATGCAGCGGGCCAAGTCAAGATGACGCTTTATGGGGTCGATGCGCTGGGGAGTGGCGGGGGTAGTCTGGTGCGAATGACTTTTACTGTTCGCGACGACGCTCCATTGGGTTTGACGGTGGTGGAATTGCGGGAGGAATCCGCCCTCAATGAGGGAGAGCTGCCTGTGACCTTGGAGGATCGCGAGATCCTGATTACCGGGATTGGAAACGAGGTTCCAACGGTGTCGTTGACGAACACGGTTGCGGCCCTTGCGGAGAATACGGATACGAGCAGCCGGTTGAAGGTGGCCGACATTGTGGTGACGGACGACGGGACGGGGACGAACGTTTTGAGCCTCAGCGGGGCGGATGCGGCGTTGTTCGAGATCGATGGGATGGTTCTGTACCTGAAGGCCGGTGCGGTTCTGGACTACGAGACGAATGCGCAGTTGGATGTGACGGTGGCGGTGGATGACGCATCGGTGGGTACGACTCCGGACGCGACGGCCTCGTTGTCGATTGCGGTGACGGATGTGAATAGTCCGCCAACGGTGTCGTTGACGAACACGGTTGCGGCCCTTGCGGAGAATACGGATACGA
>CALEZT010000250.1 GCA_937927975.1 uncultured Phycisphaerales bacterium | reverse complement strand
CGCCCCACCTTCCAGGGCCCGGGTGGGCGGCAAGGGCTTCGCCGGTTTTGTATGGCTAAGGCTTTCGGCAAGGTCGAGATCGAGAGTCACTATATGGCAGACGACAAGCGGATGTGCCGCCGGTTTGCTTTTGTCGCGGCAGGAGACGGTGTGAAGGATCATTCTAACGCCGCTTCACAGGAGTCCGCCAACCGTACCTGCGTTTCTCTTCTGGGTTTCAAGAATCCCTATCGAACCCAATGTCCGAAGAAAGCAGAGACGCTTGCCGCCTACATCATCGAACATTGCCTGGAGTACTTCATCCGCCCGTACTGCCCGCAGATTTACCTGCTGGACAGATCTGGCGGACAGACGCTTGTGCTGAATGACATCGTCGGCCAGCAGATGGTCGCAAACTCCAAGAACATCGCCTTCAAAGTCGGCGACACCAACTTTGACATGACACACGTCCGGCTCTACGCCGCACACGGCAAAGAGCATCTTGCACACTATTGCGCCGACGACCGTGTGGTGAAGTCCGAGAAGCTGGCGGGCCGGATTCCCAATTTGGCCCGTTTTCTCACGGACGAAGACGGCAAGACCTTCATCTACGCATCCTACGTGCAAGCCGAACTACTGAATGCAGCCGTCAATTCGGAGCGAACTGACTTAACTATCGCCGAGGACACCGGCGACTTGCTCGCCAGTGAGATCACGTGGGCCAAGATCAGAGAGGCCGTCGCCCAGGAGTGCCAGAGGTATCTCGCCCCCTACACCGAGGCAATTGGCGTCAAGAAAAAGGAACGGGTTGAGCGTTTCGTTCAGACCGACGCCCCGATGTACCGCCCGATCCTCAAGCATATTGGGGACACGGTGGAGATGATCGACCCGGAGATCACCGACAATGACCTGGACCTGCGATTGTACGAGGCTTATCACGACCTTCAGGTCAAGCTGAAAGCAGAAGGGCAGCAGCTTCTTGACGACGACAATCAGGGCCAAGACGAGTTTGAGGAATACACCGCCAAACTCCAGGAGTATTTCAGCAAGGTCGCTGACATGAACCAGGCGGACTTGGCCAGGTACGTCTGCCATCGGCGGGCCGTCCTGGACTTCCTGCATAAACAGTTGAGCCGGAAGGCTAACGGGAAGTACCCCCTTGAGGATCGTGTCCACAACATCATCTTCCCGATGGGAACGACTTCCGACGACATTCTCCCGGACGAACACAACCTGTGGCTGCTGGACGAGAAACTCGTGTATCACAAGTTTCTGGCTTCCGATAAGCAACTCCGCACACTACAACCACTGGCCAATGGCAGTAAGAAGGAGCCAGACATCATCGTATTCGACAAGGCTTGTGCCTTCGCCCCCGCGACCGAGCCGCCGTTTCAGGCTGTCGTCATCGTCGAGTTCAAACGCGCTATGCGAGATGACTACACCGGCGAGAAGAACCCCTTCACACAGGTTCTCGAATACATCACCGATATTCGTGGCGGCAAAGCTCGCACGCCGGATGGTCGAGACGTGCCTGTTCAAGCGGACGTGCCTTTCTGTTGCTACATTGTTTGCGATCTGAATCAAAAGCTAGAAGAGCAGGCATATTACTGCGAATTGACGAAAACCCCTGACGGCATGGGGTTCTTTGGTTACAAGCGGAAGTACAACGCCTACATCGAAGTCATGTCCTACACCAAGATGGTTACGGACGCCAAGAGGCGAAACGCGGTCCTGTTTGACAAACTGGGTCTGCCTTCGCGGATCGGATAAGCATGATGCCCAAGACGAAGCTCGAATTAACCTGGATCGGCAAGGAGAATCGGCCGAAGCTGGAGCCACGGGTCCTGATCGAAGACCCAGAGAAGTCTTATCATGCCGCGCACCACGTGAGCGAAAGTGATATCTTCGACAATCGGCTCATCTTCGGGGACAACCTACTGGCCCTCAAGGCTCTTGAACAAGAATTCACCGGCAAGATCAAGTGTGTCTGCATTGACCCACCATACAACACGGGCTCAGCCTTTGAACACTACGACGACGGTATTGAACACTCCCTTTGGCTGTCGATGATGCGGGACAGACTTGACGTGATCCGTGGTCTGCTGACGACCGACGGGACCGTCTGGGTATTCGTGGATGACAATGAGGCGCACTATCTCAAGGTGCTGATGGACGAGGTGTTTGGCCGTCCAAATCACGTTCAGACTGTGATCTGGCAGCGGAAGGCTTCTCCGGCTAACGATGCCAAATGGCTCAGCAATGATCACGACTACATCTTGCTCTACGCGAAAGACAAGGCGAGTTGGCGGCCGAATCGCTTAACGCGAACAGAGGCACAGAAGTCCTACTACACGAATCCGGACAATGACCCCCGTGGACCTTGGAACTCCGTCACGTACACCAGCAATAAGTCAAAAGCGGAGCGCCCCAACCTCTGGTACGCGATCATCAATCCGAACACTGGGGAGAAAGTGTGGCCCGGCACGACTGTAACGTGGCGGTGTAATCCCGAGACACATGCCGAGAATGTTAAGAACAATCTTCTCTATTGGGGTAAGGACGGCAAGGCGAAGATGCCACGGCTGAAGCGGTTCCTCGATGATGCCAATGCAGTAGTCCCGCGTAGTGTCTGGCTTCACGAGGATGTCGGTCACACGCAGATGGCGATGGTTGAGTCCAAGGCATTATTTGATCAGCCCTTCGCCACGCCGAAGACGGAGGCAGTGATTGCGCGGATAGTGGATATTGCGACACGCGGACGCGAGTGGGTCTTGGACTCCTTCGCTGGTTCCGGTACGACCGGTGCTGTTGCACACAAGATGGGTCGCCGCTGGATCATGGTGGAGTTGGGCGAGCACTGCCACACGCACATCATCCCCCGCATGAAGAAGCTGATTGACGGCGAGGACCAGGGCGGGATCAGCAGGGCGGTCAACTGGAACGGCGGCGGCGGTTTCCGCTATTACAGGCTCGGCCCGACACTGATCGTCCAGGACGAATGGGGCAATCCGGTGATCAATCCACAGTTCAATCCGGCGATGCTGGCCGAGGCCATGTGCAAGCTGGAGGGATTCACTTTTGACCCGGACCCGGAGATATACTGGCAGCAAGGCAAGAGCACAGAAACCGACTTCATCTACGTGACCACTCAGTTCATGAGTAAACAGATGCTGACCAAGCTGTCCGATGAGGTCGGCCCCACCCGCTCGTTGCTGATCTGTTGCAGCGCATTCCGGTGCGACGTGAGCCAGTTCGAAAACCTGACGGTCAAGAAGATTCCCAAGGCAGTGCTGAAGAAGTGCGAATGGGGCCATGATGACTACTCCCTGGAGGTGGCGAACCTGCCGGATGCCCCGCCCCAGATTTCGGAACAGCAACAGCATGAACCTGAGCGTCAAGCCCGCAGGTTCGGCAAGGACAAAGACGCAGATCCTACCCTCTTCGATATGGGAGCGACGGGACCGAAAGGAGCCAAGTGAGCATGGCGATTCAACACGTCAACGCGATCAGCAATCGTCTAAGCCTTCGGCCGCCGCAGCGCGACTCCCTGGAGATTCTCAGTCGCGTGTGTGAGATCATATCACTGGCCAAGGACGCCAACCCGGCTGACGCACGGCAAATCATCAGCAGCGAATTCCCGACGATGCAGGACTTCGAGCGTGAGTTTCCTTCCTTGTGCTTTGCCTTGGCGACCGGTGTCGGCAAGACCCGGCTCATGGGTGCGTTTATCACGTATCTGTATCAGGCCGAGGGAATCCGCAACTTCTTTGTGCTCGCACCCAACCTGACCATCTACAGCAAGCTGATCGCCGACTTCACGCCGAATACGCCGAAGTACGTGTTCAAAGGCATCGGCGAGTTTACAATGAACCCGCCCATCGTGATCACGGGCGACACCTACGAGTCGGCTGCTGCCGCACGAGGCCGACTCTTTGACAATCCCGACGATTGCCACATCAACATCTTCAATATCTCCAAGATCAACAGCGAGGTACGCGGGGGCAGTGCTCCCCGGATCAAACGGCTGAGCGAGTATATCGGCCAGAGCTACTTCGATTGTCTGGCCGGACTGGACGACTTGGTAATGCTGATGGATGAGAGCCACCGTTACCGAGCCAGCGCCGGTGTCCGGGCCATCAATGAACTCAAGCCTATCTTGGGTCTTGAACTCACGGCTACCCCGCAGGTGGAACGCGGCCAACATGCCGAGCCGTTCAAGAACATCATCTATAGCTACCCGCTCGCCAGTGCCATGACTGACGGGTTCGTGAAAGAACCGGCTGTCGCGACGCGTGAGAATTTCGACCCGAACGCCTATACGCCGGAAGGACTGGAGAAGGTCAAGCTTGAGGATGGTGTACGAATCCACGAGAACACCAAAGTCGAGTTGGAAGTATATGCCCGCAACAACGACCAACCCATTGTCAAACCCTTCATGCTCGTCGTCGCCACTGACACCGAGCACGCCAACGCGTTGCAGCAAGTGATCGAGGGCGACGAGTTCTTTGAAGGTCGGTACAAGGGCAAGGTAATCACCGTGCACTCCAACGTGCGCGGCGAAGAACGGGATGAGGTTGTCGAGCAACTCCTGACGGTAGAACACCCCGACAACCCCGTGGAGATCGTCATCCACGTCAACATGCTCAAGGAAGGCTGGGATGTCACGAATCTTTACACGATTGTGCCGCTCCGGGCAGCCAATTCACGGACCCTCGTGGAACAATCCATCGGCCGAGGTTTGCGTCTCCCTTACGGCAAGCGCGTTGGTGTCCCCGCCGTAGACCGACTTACAATCGTTTCCCACGACAAGTTTCAGGAGATCATCGACCACGCTAATGACCCCAATTCGATCATCCGGGCCGGAGTGGTAATCGGACGGGACATTCCCGAAGCAGGAAAGAAGGCTGTAGTAGTCAAGAGCCAGTTCGAGGAACTAATCTCTGAGGGCCTTGTTCCAGTCACAGCAGCACAGCGTCCCGGCGAGGCCACAGAAACACCGCATACCCTCTTTGACAAGCCCGAGGAGCAAGAAGTCGCCAAGGCGACCTACCAGATCATCAAGCAGTACGAACGGCTCAGGGGGACCGACCAGTTGCAGGATGAGAAGGTCCAACAGGAAATCGTCCAGAAGGTACAAGACATGGTGAGGCCAGCCCAAGGAGTGCTTGAAGGCGTTGTAGAGCAGGTGGACGTGGCCCAGGTCGTCCAGAAGACCACCGAACTCTATCAAGAGATGTCTATCGACATCCCCAAGATCGTCGTGCTGCCCAAGGGCGAGGTAACGTGCGGATATCGAGACTTTGACCTCGACACAAGCAACATAAATCTCCAGCCAGTTGCCCAGGATATTCTCATTCAGCACCTGCATGAGAACCAGCGGTACAGGCTGCGTGACGGTTCTGGCATCGTTGAAGAAAAACGCCCGGAAGACTACTTGGTTCGCGGTCTCATCGACTTCGATGATATCAGCTATGACGACCATTCAACCCTGCTATACAAGCTCGCCGGTCAGGTTGTGGCGCGTCTCCGCGAGTACCTGACCAACGAGGACGATGTAATCAACGTGCTTCAGTACCACCAGCAGCCATTGGTGAACCTGATTCACTCGCAGATGCAGGGGCATTTCGTTGAATCGGCCACAGCTTACGAAGCCCACGTCACCAAGGGGTTTCATACGCTGCGAGCGAACAACTACACAGCAAGTCCCACGGACGACGCGAGAGACTTCCGAATCACCATTCCAGAAGGCCAGAAGAACCTCATCGGATCGATGCTCTTCCAGGGTTTCCGCAAATGTTTATATCCGAAGCAGAAGTTCGATACTGATCCGGAGCGTCGCTTCGCAATCATCCTCGAAAACGATGACTCCGTGCTCAAGTGGTTCAAGCCAGGCAAAGGCGACTTCCAGATCCACTATACGCATGACGATTCGTACGAACCTGACTTTGTGGTCGAAACGACTACCGCCAAATTCCTGTGCGAACCCAAACGAGCCACCGAAATGACCGACGAGATTGTTCTCGCCAAGGCAGATGCTGCCGCCACATGGTGCCAACACGCTACCACCCATGCCCAGCAGAGCGGCGGTAAACCGTGGAAATATCTTCTCATTCCGCATGACCAAATCCTGGAGCAAATGACTCTGGCAGGTCTTGCCGCGCGCTATACCTATGACCCTAAGGCAACGTCCAGTGCTTAAGCGACGACCGCAGCGTCATATTCAGCTTGCTCCTCAAGAAAAGGCTTCAGACTGTTGCGTCGCAGGCGGAGAGCCGAAGTGGGGATAGGTTCCATTCCGCTCCGGCTTCGCCTGGCGTTGACTGCTCGCGTGATGTTCAGCATCTGCCGCCTCACCGGAGCATAAGGCTCAAATGGGAGCCTCCGAAGCTCGTCCGAGATTTGCTCAAGTGATCGCCGGGTCGCTATATCCAGGAAATAGCTTTTCAAGAGCCTATACTGCTTCGGATGATTCTCACGGATGCATGGTACCTGCGATCCACACCCCGATGGTACCCAATGCTGTATCCCGCGTAAACAATGGGCTCACGCCGTATGTCCTTTATAGTGTCGCCTTCTTGCTCAAAGAACTCATGCCTGCCCCGTGTTGCTATGAGCACAAACCGCTGCCGATGTCTCAGATACTCGACGTTGGCCAAGCCCTGCAATTTTTTGCGGGCTCTTGCCCACTTGCTGATCGCGATGTTGTACTTCTCGATGAGCTTGTGGTCCACAAGGATGGCGTTCTTGTTGTTCGGAATGGTTCCGGTGACATAGAACCAGTATCCGTGATTCACGTACGCCACGGCGAGTTGCTGGACGAATCCGTTTTCAGATCCGCATAAATACTTGTACTTCATATTCTCCCCCTCTTGGTTTTCATGTGAATGGGAATTGTTAGGCACAATCTCCCAAAGCCGTGAAAACCTTCGCTGAAGAACCTCCTTTCAACCTGCTGACATTGCTGTTTGAAAAACCTTCAGGGCATCTGCGTCCAGATGCCCGTTGAACAACCTTTGCCCGCTGTACCCAGAAATGCTAGATTCCTTTAATAGCAGGACTGCAATTCATAGGCGTAGCGGGTACGAACAACCCATGTAAACCTTCCATCTGCAAACGTCACATTGACGCTGCCAGAGCAGACCAGTCCTTCCGCACCGGTCTGCTCTGACCATGTAGTTCCCTTCACGGGATGCCGTCCGCGCCTTGTCCGACAAGGCGCGGACGACAGCTTCACCAATGCATGAAATGCACGTCGCTGCTTTCGTCGTCGATATATGCCCGGCACCACCCGTCAGCACTCGAACGGCCCATGACTGCCTTGCCACAGACACGCTCCCCCCAGGGGACTCCTACTTGCAGCACTCTCCCAGACTTGGGCGTTTCAAACACCTGTCCGACCAGACAGGCACCGGCTATCACCCCGGCTGCCCAAGCCCTTCCCCGGTTAGTGGTACTCTCCACACAAGCGTTCACGTCGCTTGACCAGTTCCCGTATGTCCAAGGCTCCCGCCCCGGCATAGTTTCCGCCCAAACAGGGTTTGGGCGATTTCTGGGGGCAGAATCTAGAAGCACCCCCTTACCCATCAGGAAAGGTCTTTCTAACGCGGTTTGGCACCGTCTCCGCTTGCGTTTACCGCCAAGGGCCTTACGCCCCTCTCATGGTTGAGCTTTTCGCCGTCGGCTTTTTCGGCCGAACGCCGAGCAGTGTGGTCTGCCCGGTTGCGTGCGTCGCCGCACGCAAACTCCCCACGGCGGCCAAGGTTGAACGAGCCGAATGTGCATTCGTCCCGAACCCCCCGGAGGGATTAGTCCCGACACATCGGGCCATCACCCATTTGAGCACCACGGCTGGACCCACGGCCCAGTCTGTCCCGGTCGCCCCGATTCGGTAATCGTTTCCATGGGATAGAATCTACAGATTGACTCGTTAGAGCTTTACTTGCAGAAGCCTCCCTCGAACCGGACAAGCGCCTCTCGACGCATCCGGCTCTACGTGCCATCAGCATGACGGGTGATAGACCGCCCCCTTAGACTGGTTGGTGAGACCAGCTTTACCGGGTGCTGATGCCTGCACTGATGATGCGAGGCCCACATGTTTGCGTCCTCACGAAAGTGAAACAGTGTTTCACCGGCCATAATTGTAGATCATTCCGCGTCCTTAGTCACGTCCGGCCTGCATCCTTACGCCGCAGAGCGACCGGCCCAACCACACGGCTGCTTCTTACTTGTATTGACCTGTTTCGTGCCCGTATATGCGCTTATGTTCTCGCATAATCGCCCAGATGAAATGCACGTGCCGATTGCCGAAATGGGATAATGATAGGCATGAAGCACGCTCAAGAAGACAACACGATGGACGATGGTAGGGCTTGTGATGCCCAGCCAGCGACTCTTGCGCAGGGGGCCATGCCCGTGCTCCTCACAGAGGATGAACTGATCGCATTGCTTCGGATACCTGAGATCAGTAACGCCACCGACTACCGGAACGTGATCGAGAATCTCAAACGGATACACGATCTTCCCTGCATCCATATCTGCAAGACGCCCCTGTATCCGTTTGAGGCAGTCCGTGCCTGGATATTAGATAAGGTCGAGAAGGAGCGGCGATGATTTTTCGATCCACATCTCGGCGAGTCTGCCATATCATGGAGGCGGACCGGTCTTGCCAGCTAAGGCCCAACAGAAAGGAGGCAAAACATGCCTAAGGAGCTGGTAAGACTAAGAACGCGACCGTCACGTGACGGTCAGACGTTTGTTTTCATGCTCGACTACCTGGACGAAGACGGCAAACGCAGGCGGATCTCGTTGGCGCATGCCGACCGCCGCAAGGCCGAGAAGCAGAAAGCCCAGAAGGAGCGGGAACTGCGAATGGGAATCGTCGCCCCGGAGTCTATGAGTCTCAGCCAATTTGTCAGTGACAGTCTGACACGAACCGGCGACCAGATCCGGGAGAGTACTCGCAGGGAGTATGCGTCAGCCATGACAGACTTCATCAAAGCAGTCGGTAATCTTGACTACCAGAACGTTTGCCATAAGCACGGAGAGCAATTCCTGCAGGTCCGCCTGGATACGGGCGACAGTGCGGCCACCGCCGCTAAGAAGGTCCGACACCTCAAGCGGTTCTTCCAATTGGCCGTTGATCGAGGTCAACTGGACGAGAACCCCTTTGCCCGCATCAAACAGCCGAAGACGCCCAAGCAGAAAGTACGCGTGTATAGTGTCGACGAATGTGACCGCCTTGTGCGTGCCTGCCTGGAAGTCCGTGATCGCTGGGTCGTACAGTGGGACTTGCTGATCGCCTTTGCTCTCGTCACCGGGATGCGAAAGGGCGAGATGCTCAACCTTGTCTGGGGCGACATCGATTTCGGGGCGGGTGTTGTCGAAGTGCAGCCGAAGCGCAGCTCGCCCCAGACGTGGGAATGGCGGGTCAAGGATACGGATCGCCGTACACTGGGCCTGACCGATGCCTTGCTGTCGCAACTGGCCGATCTCCAAGCCAGTTGTCCGGAAGGCTACCCCTACGTCTTTGTTCCGCCCACTCGATACGACCACATCCAGGAACTCCGAGCGGCAGGGAAATGGACCTACTCCGATTCTCGTCTGAAGGTTATCAACAACTTCCGGCCCCAGTTCACCGCGATTCGTGTACGGGCAGGCGTGGCCACTGGCAGGTTCCACGATCTGAGGAGTACAGCCCTGACGAACTGGTTTGCCATGGGCCTCAAGGAATATGAGGTCATGCGGCTGGCGGGGCACTCCAAATTCGAGACGACCCACCGGTTCTACTTGGCCGTTGCGGACGATTTGGTAGACCGGGCACGGCAGGCCAGCGATGCGGCTCTCGGTCAGGTTTTGGCGCGCGCTTGGCGCGCGCCCCGGAATCCGCCCCGAAACGAAGAAGGCCAGCAAGCACAAGTGCTTGCCGGCCCACAACTTACGCAACGAGGCCGAAGGGTCTCGAACCCTCAACCTTCGGATCGACAGTC
>CALEZT010000249.1 GCA_937927975.1 uncultured Phycisphaerales bacterium | reverse complement strand
TGTCCGTCACGCCCATCGTCGTACGATTGCCCACCTTGTCGTAGGTGTAGTCATAGACATGATGACCGGAATTCGCGAAATTGTCAAGCGAAAGCAACCGACACCGTTCTTCCCTCCGCGTCCTCGGCGGTTTCTCTTCTTCGTCGTGCGGCTTGCGTTCTGCGGCGTGCGTCGGAGGAGGTCCGCATTCGGGAATAGATGGACCGTGGGGAATTCCCTCCGCCCTACGGTGTCCGCCCCACAACTTCCTGGAATCTGTGCTAATCGGCGAAATCTGTGGACGATCCAAGCCGTGATCCGTGGCTCGTGGCCCGGGGCGGGCGACGCATGCGTCGCCCCTACGGGTTGTCGGTCCTTGTTTCACTTTCCTGTCCTCTCGGTGGCCTCTGTGGCTCGGGGGTGAATTGGGGCTTTTCTTTGGCTGGGGCGGGTGTATACTGATGTCGGACAACCTACATGCCTTCGTTTTCAGGAGTGCTCGAAGATGACGATTCTGCTGATTCTGCTGGCCGCCGGCGTCTTGCTGCTCCTGGGCGGCGTCGCCTACGCGCCGTGGATCGCCAGGATGATGGGGGAGCAGAGGGATCGGACCACGCCGGCGGTGGCGATCAACGACGGACGCGATTACGTGCCGACCAAAACCGCGGTCGTCTTCGCGCATCACTTCGCGTCCATCGCAGGGGCCGGACCGATCATCGGACCCGTGCTGGCGGTCCTCTACGGCTGGGGTCCCGCGCTGTTGTGGATCCTCCTGGGCGGCGTCTTCCTCGGCGCGGTGCACGACTTCGTCTCGACGTACGTGACCCTGCGCGAGGGCGGCAAGAACCTCACGGTGGTCGCGCGTCGCTACATCGGCTCGGGCGCGTTCGTCATGATGCTCGTGATGCTGGTGGCGATCCTCGTTCTGGTCTGTGCGGCGTTCCTGGATTTGTCGGCCACCGCTCTGACGTCCACCGTCTCGCTGTCCGATCTGAACCTGGCGTCGGGCCAGACGCTGTTTCGCGAGCAGATGCTGCGCAATCCGAGGACCGGCGTGATGGAACCGCACGCGTTGATCGGCGGCATCGCCTCGATGTCGGTGATCGTCATTACGGCCTTCTCGCCTCTGATGGGTTTCCTGTACCTCAAGAAGAAATGTCCCGTGTGGATCTGCTCGATTCTGGCAATGGCGATCTGTGCGATCTCCATTCTGATCGGGCTCAACTGGCCCGTGTCGGTCGCGCCTGGGACGTGGAAACTGATGATCAGCGGGTACGTCCTGCTGGCGGCGGGGGTGCCGGTCTGGTTCTTCCTGCAGAGCCGGGACTTCATCAACGTGCACATTCTGTACGCCGGCGTGGCGTTCCTGATCGTGGCGCTGGTCGCGGCGGGCCTTCGCGGCGCCGGCGCGCTCGACGCGGCGGCGATTCCGATGAACAACTTCGCCGAGGGGACCAGGACGCTGGGTCCGATCTGGCCTTTGATGTTCATCACGATCGCCTGCGGCGCGGTCAGCGGGTTCCACAGTCTCTGCGCGGGCGGGACCACGTGCAAGCAGCTTTCCAACGAGCGGGCGGCGCGCCGGGTCGGATATTGGGCGATGCTGCTGGAGAGCTTCCTGGCGGTGTGCGTGGTGTGTTGCCTGATCGCGGGATTGCCGCTGGCGGTGTACAAGAACTACTGCTACCCCGCGGCCGGGAGCGGCAACGCGGTGCTGACGTTTGCGATGGCGGTCGGACACATGGTGCACCAGGGGCTGGGGTTGCCGGTGGCGGCCGGGGCGCTCGGCGCGATGCTGCTGCTCGAGGGGTTCCTGGTTACGACGCTGGACACTGCGGTCCGCCTGACGCGGTACATGATCGAAGAGGGCTGGGTCATGCTCTTCGGTCAGTACGACGTGTTCGCCAGGGCGCAGGACACGCGGATCGTCCCGGCGGCGGGCGAAGAGGTCGATGCGCAACGGATCGAGCCCGTCGGGGCCGGCGGGCTGGCGGTCGGCGCGTTCCCTGAGAGGTTCGCGGCGCCTGCGTCCGGCAGCGTTCCCACCCGCGGGGTCAAGCGGGCGATCTTGCAGATCCTTCAACGGTACTGGGTGAACTCGGGCATCGCGGTCGCGTTGATGCTGCTGCTGGGATTGGGCAACGGCTACGCGGTGGTCTGGAGCATCTTCGGGTCGGCGAACCAGCTCCTGGCGGCGCTGGCCTTGTGGGTGGGCATGATCTGGCTGATGAGCAAAGGACGTCAGTACTGGTTCGCTCTCGTGCCTGCGGTGTTCATGTTCGCGACGTCCATGACCATGCTCGTGCGGCTGTTGATGAAGTACTACGACGGCTGGCAGGCGGGCAAGAGCGGGATGCTGGCTCTGCTGATCGCGGACGCGGTCGTGCTGTCGATGACCGTGGGGATTCTGGCGTTGACGTTGCGGAACTGGGTGGCGAGGAAGTCGCCCTCGCCGCTCGGCGGCGCCGGGGAACAGGCGCAGGCGTAGAGGGGGGCCGAATCGCCGGAGAGGGTCTTACTGCAGTTCGTCGCGGCCGAAGCTGCGGAACAGTTCCAGCTCAGGCGTCGGCGAGAGAGTGATCGGTTCGAGCGTGTACTTGACCTTCGGCGGCGCCTGGTTGGGCGCGATCTCGCCTCTTTGGACGTACTCGTATGGAAACGCGAAGACGAATTCCCCTTCGGCCGGCCACTGGGTCCGGTGCGCGTCTTCGTCCTTGATGTACAGGACGATCTGCATGGGGGCCTTCTCATAGGCGTTGAAGGCCTCTTCGGTGGCCCGCACCTTGATGGCCAGGAGTCTGGTCTTGTCGGTGTCCTTGTCCAGGACGACCCGGTAGACGCCCTGGAGGTTCTCGCTGAGGCACAGGCCGTAGGAGGCGGAGACCAGACGCTCCGTCAGGACGTTCTGCATCGGGGCCAGGGTGACTCTGACCCTGGTCGGGATCTCCCGACGCTGGTCGATGGCGCTGGTCAATTCGATATAGGGGAACTTCTCGACGGGCCCGATTTTGGCCACGTTCTGTTCCTCGGGGGTCAGGAGGATCTTGGCGCGAGGGCTCTGGCCCTTCGGGACAAAGGCGGTGACCGAGGAGGGATTGAAAGTGGCGACCAGACCCTGCTCGATCCCGACGCATTCGA
The DNA here is from genome assembly GCA_937927975.1 of uncultured Phycisphaerales bacterium. Lineage (GTDB taxonomy): Bacteria > Planctomycetota > Phycisphaerae > Sedimentisphaerales > Anaerobacaceae > PLanc-01. Next base: position 4,456 of record CALEZT010000249.1, on the reverse strand, counting down.
GGGTGACGTCCTGCTCGACGAGCTTCTGGGTCTGGACGGTGAACCACTCCGGCTGGCAACTCTCGACCGTCAGGCCGAGATTCCGCAGGACGTCGCTCTTTCGCAGGAAGTCCAGGACGTTGACCCGATGCGCCTGCGCGGACGTCAATCCTTCCTGCTCGGGCACCAGGAACAGGTTCAAATCAAGGGCGCCCCGGTTCTTGCGGCCCTTCACTTCCGAGATCCGGGCCGCGGGGCCCTTGAGAACGACTGCGTCCAGCGCCACGGTCGTCTGCAGATTCGGGTCCGCTCCCTCCACGACGAAGTTGACCCAGAGCGACGGATCGGCCGACTTGGCCACCCTGATCCGCACGTCCGACAGCAGAAACCGATCATCCTGGGCCAAATCGGACCAGACCCAGATCAGGGCCGTCAGGAAGACGACGATCGATATCTTGCCGGGTTTGAGCGTTTTGATCATCAATCTGTACGCTTATTCCACGTTGTGACGTTTGAGCAATCGTCCCATCAGGGGAACGTGTCCTTCGACCGCGTCGCCCACGAGATGAGAACGCACCTGGGATTCCGTGACGTTGCGGATCAGCTTGCCGTCGCGGGCGATGGAGATGGCGCCGGTCTCTTCGCTGACGACCAGGCACATCGCGTCGGACCCTGCGGTGATGCCCACCGCCGCACGGTGACGCGAGCCCAACTCGACGCCTGCGACGCTGCCGGCCTCGGCCAGCGGCAACTGGACGCTGGCGGCCACGAGCCGGTCTCCGCGGACCACCACCGCCATGTCGTGCAGCGGGGTGCCGGGATAGAAGATCGTCTTGAGCAGGTCCGAGGTGACCCGCGCGTCCAGGCGAACGCCGGTCTCGATGAACTCGCCCAGCGCGACCTGTTTCTCGATCACGATGATCGCTCCGATCCTGGCGGCCGACAGCTCGGTCACCGTCGTGACCAGCTCTTCCACGGTCCGCGAGAGCTGGTGCGAGGCGCCCGCCCAGATCCTGGGCTGGCCGATCTGGATCAGGACGCGTCGAATCTCCGGCTGGAAACCCGCCACCGCCACGATCATGATCCCGATCAGGAACCCCCGATAGAGATACTGGAGTCGATCAAAGGGCAGGTGCGCCACGATCAAATTCAGGACGAGCACGCCGGAGACGAGGATGAAAATCACGCCGCGGAAGAGCCTCTCCCCGCGGGTGCCTTCGAGGAAATCGACCACCCACCAGATCACCAGGCCGATCAGAAGCAACTCCACCAGGACAACCCACCACTCGTAGTGCGCGATCCGGTTGAGATAGTCCAGCAGAGTATACACCGATGCAAACCCCTTCCATGGGTCTGGAGGTCAGGTTCTCCCGACAGCTACGGGATTCTCTTGTCGGTCAGTCGGCTGGGCCTGTCGAGCATCAGCGTCTTGTCCATGTCCGCACGCATCAATTCGGCGTTGAGACGATGGTTGCGGTCGTGCCGCCGACTGACCTCGGCTCGCGTCTCACCCGGCTGGCCGCTTCCGCAGCCCGCCAGCCATGTCACCAGCATGCATGCGACCGCCGTCAGTGCGAAAAAGCGCAAACCCAGACTCCTGCGACACTCTTTCCTATTTTCTACAGTCGTCACGCTTTTCATCGTTCCCCTTTGCGAAAATCCATGATAGCTGCGCCGTTTCGCAACAACCCGGTCATGGCCCAACCTTTGCACTCATTCTTTGGGGTGGCGCAAAGCCCGCCCCAACATGGACTTAATTATAACGGGCCCCGCTGCGACTGTCAAGCCCAACGCGGATTTTGACCCTGATAATGCGATAATTTGCCCAGAATTGGGTTCCGCCGCGTCAAATCGGAAGGTACAATCCCATCTGCGAGGCGTCCGACCCGTCGGGGCCGGCGTCCCCCGACAGGATTCTTGACAGGTTTCGACGTTCCAGGAGCAGGCCATGAAGACCCCATCCCCCCAGAAACCGCTCACCGGCCGACAGCGGGTGCTCTGCGCCCTGAACCATCAACCCGCCGACCGCGTCCCTGTCGATCTCGGCGGGACGCCCTGCTCAGGCGCGCAGGTCAGCGTAGTCGCCAAATTGCGTCGAGCGCTCGGCCTCGACAAACCGGGAGACCGCGTCCGCGTGACCGAGCCTTACCAGATGCTCGGCGAGATCGCCGCCGACCTCCGCCGGGTCCTGGGCATCGACGTCGTCCACCTGCCCAACCTCAGGAACATGTTCGGATACAAGACCGCCGACTGGAAGCCCTGGACCACGTTCGACGGCACGGAAGTCCTTGTCCCAGGCGACTTTAACACCGATCCCGAGCCGGACGGATCGATCCTGATGTACCCCGAGGGCGACCGCAGGGCCAAGCCCTCCGCCCGCATGCCCAAAGGGGGCTACTACTTCGACTCGATCATCCGCCAGAACCCCATCGACGACGCTAAACTCAATCCAGAAGACAACTTAGAGGAGTTCCAGCCCATCGGCGACGACGCCCTCTGCCATTATGAGAAGGTGGCTACCGATCTCCACGCCAACACCGACCTGGCCATCGCGGCGGGTTTTGCTGGCACCGCCTTCGGCGACATCGCCCTCGTCCCCGGCCCCTGGATGAAGGACCCCAAGGGCATCCGCGACATCGAGGAATGGTACATCAGCACGCTCACCCGCCGGGAGTATATCCGCGAGGTCTTCGCCCGCCAGGCCGAGATCGCCATCGAGAACCTCAAGCGAATCCACCAGGCGGTGGGCGACAAGGTCCACGTCGTCTTCATGGACGGGACCGACCTGGCCTCCCAGAACAGCCTCTTCTGTTCGCCCGACACTTACCGCGACCTCTACCTCCCGCACGCCAAGAAGGTCAACGACTGGGTGCACGCCCACACGAAGTGGAAGACGCTCAAGCACTGTTGCGGCGGATGCGAGCCCCTGATCGGCGGCTTCATCGACGCCGGCTACGACGTCCTGAACCCCGTCCAGCTCTCCGCCAAAGGCATGGACCCCAAGACCCTCGTCGAAAAGTATGGCGACCGAATCGTCTTCTGGGGCGGCGGCGTCGATACCCAGCAGACCCTCCCCTTCGGCACGCCCGCGGAGGTCAAGGCCCAGGTCGCCGAGCGGGTGAAGGTCCTCGGCGCCAAGAACGGATACGTCTTCAACCCGATCCACAATATCCAATGCAACACGCCGACGGAGAACCTGATCGCGATGTTCCAGGCGCTGGGCAGAAACGTATAAAGGTGGATGCGTGAAAACGTAGAAGCGTGGATGCGTCGTAGGGGCGACGCATGCGTCGCCCTCTGGTCCTGTCAGCCGAAAGAAACGAAAAAGGGCGAAACAGTTCGTAGTGACGCCGCGAGGCGTTGTCTTCTCAGTTCGTAACGAGGCCCTCTACCGCGGAGGTCGCCGAGGACGCGGGCTCTCAGGCAGAAGGAACTCATCAGTCGTGGGTGCGAAGCGAAGGAGAAATGTCGGGCAGAAGAAAGGCGGCGTACGATGGACGGGTTCGAGCAATCAGGGACCGGGAAATCGGCTCAGCAGGCGACGAACAGCGAAGGAGGCGGGCGTACCGGAAAGCACGTATGGATAGCGTTCGCGCTCGCCGTGCTCGGTGCGGGCGTCATCGCAGGTATCGCATTGGGCAACGGGCCGATCGGAGGGATTTCGCAGCCGTGGTCGGTCGGTATCCCGTGCGTCAGTGTTGGAATCATGACAGCGGTCGTCTGCTGGTCGATTCTGAGATACCGATAGAAAGAGCGTCGCGAGTCCGAGCCTTCCGTGCACCTCTTGCCCGGGGGAGACTGGGAACGGACCAGCGGGCAAGAGAAGGGTTCATCCGCAGATTTCCCGAAGCAGAGGCACCGTGGCGGTGTCGCAGATTGAAAACGAGCGACGGTGTTGAAACCGCAGATGAACGCCGATGAACGCGGATTGGCAGGCGGCAGGCCATCGGCCGAAGGCGTTGTCTGGTCTTTGCAGAGCGACGAGCCACGAGCGACGCGGCCCCCGGCCGCTTCTCCCGCCGCACCCGCTTCCCGCTTCACGAGTCCCGCTTCACGCATTTTCCCCTTGCCATTCTCCCCTCGTCCCCCTATACTATCCCAAGCGCGACATTGAGGACGAACGACAAACGACTTGGAGCCCGAGACGGGTTGTTCGAATGCCGAGACGGTCAGGAGTTGGAGAGTCCGATTGTGAAATGTCTGGGTTTGACCGCGTGTCTCTACGATGGCGATGACTCGTTCTTCAACCGTGGTGTGAAAGGGCGTTCCTGTGAATCCAGAAATGAAGTTCCACTCCATCGTGATCAGCCTGACTACCGCATTGGTATTCTCCATCTGGCTAGGTCTGAACCAAGTTATAGCTGCGTATCCTTGGTTGGCAGTCGTTTTGTCCGGATTGATCTCGGTTGGCATCTATCGCTCGCTTAGAAACTATCTCAAAACAGTGTCTTTGGCCGATAACCATCCGTAGGAGCCA
>CALEZT010000248.1 GCA_937927975.1 uncultured Phycisphaerales bacterium | reverse complement strand
AGCCAAGCGACCAACGAGAAGATACAAAAAATGCGTCGGTCTCAAATTGCCGCCGCAGAGGCGGACTACGCAAGACGAATCCAAGAGCTGGACATCGCTCTGGAGAGAGCGGATATCGTCGCCGGTCCGGTTGCGTATGGTGTGATTCATGTTTCCGGGGGAAGCGCCAATGCCGACTGACTACGACAGGATACGAGAGGACAATATCCGTGAGTACGGTCAAGGCACACGCCACCTGTCCTTTCTGGGCCGACTGTACACAGATCGAACCCATTTCGTTTTCGAGCTTCTTCAGAATGCGGAGGATGCGGGCGCTACCCGAATACTCTTCAGCCTTTTCGACGACAGGCTGGAAGTTACCCATGACGGCCGTCTTTTCAATGAGCGGGATGTCAGAGGGGTGTGCGGTGTCGGAGAAGGAACCAAAACCGAAGATCTGACGCAAATAGGAAAGTTCGGGATCGGTTTCAAGTCGGTCTACGCCTACACGGCTACTCCGGAAGTCCACTCCGGCGGAGAAGGTTTCAGGATAGAGAACTACGTGCGCCCTTACGCGGTGACCTCCAAGCCAGCCGGTAACTCCTGGACCACGCTCTTTGTCTTCCCCTTCAATACTGAAGAAATAGCGCCAGAGACCGCATGCAAGGAAATCGGCGCTCGCCTCCGCAACCTGAGCGCCAGAACACTTTTGTTCCTCAGAAGGATCAACGAAATCGAGTACAGGCTGCCAAACTTAACAGGCGGTGTCTACCTGCGAGAAGAGATTGCACGAGGACCCGCCCGACAAGTCAGCGTCATCGGTCAAAACAACGGCAAGGACGAGGAGGAAAACTGGCTCATTTTTGAACGACCGGTACCCGTACCGGGGAATTCGGAAACTGTGCGTGTTGAGGTCAGCTTCCGGCTGGAGGCAGAAGACAAGGCCGGAAAGAATCCCGAACGTATAGTCAAAGTTAAGGATTCTCCCCTGGTTGTTTATTTTCCCACAGAGAAGGCCACAAGGTTCGGATTCCTCATTCAAGGGCCATACAGGACAACACCATCTCGCGACAACATCCCAAAAGACGACGACTGGAATGAGACGCTGGTAAAAGAAACTGCTGATCTCATCGGAGACATTCTGTCTGAGATAAAGGATCTTGGCCTGCTCTCGGTATCCTTCCTCGAGGCGCTTCCGATTAGAACCGAGGATTTTCCAGACGACAGCATGTTTTATCCCATCGTCGAGTCGGTTCGGAACACGTTGATCAAAGAAGAACTCCTCCCGGCCGATGACGGTTCATTCGTGTCCGCCGGGAACGCCAAACTCGCTCGCGGTGCTGACCTCAGAAAACTACTGGGCCAGGTGCAGCTTGGTCAGTTGTTTCAGTCCACAGCCACAATAAAATGGCTTGCCGGGGAAATTACCCAGGACCGAACGCCTGACCTCCGCTCCTACTTGATTAGCGAACTTGACGTGGAGGAAGTGACTCCGGACGGGTTAGCCCGAAGAATCAGTCACTCCTTTCTGTCTGGCCAGCCCGATGAATGGTTTGTTGATTTTTATGGGTATTTATCCGGCCAGGAGGCGCTTTGGAGAGCGCCTCGTTGGGAACGTGATCCTGGCGGTGTTCTGCGCTCGAAGCCTATTCTTCGTCTTGCCAATGGCAGCCAGGAAGCCCCTTTCAAGCCGGACGGTACCACTCCCAACGCTTTTATGCCTCCACCAGAGGAAACCGCTTTTCCAGTTGTGAGCCGGTCAATCGTCACCGATGATCAGGCTCGTACATTCCTCAAACGGTTGGGACTCTCAGAACCCGATGTTTTTGACGATATCGTGGAAAGGGTTCTGCCCAAATACGCCAAAACCGACGGAGACTCGGTTCCAGACTCCGAACACCAGGCGGATATACAAAAGATTGTTCGCGCCATGGGCTCAGACTCGGAAGCCGGAAAAAGAAAGGTGATCCAGGCGGCAAGGCGAACGCCATTTCTGAAGGCCACCAATTCAACCGGAGACACTGTATTCAAAAAGCCCACAGAGATCTATCTCAACACAGCAGAGCTGCTACGGTATTTTTCTGGTGTTCAAGAAGTGTGGTTCCTGCATGATGAGTACACATCGTCTGATGTAGACATCGATGTCTGGCATGATCTTGGAGTTTCCCGTCTGCCACGAAAATTGCCGACATCTGAAGGTTTGCCCTATGGAGAAAGGGAATATTCAACTCGATCAGAAACTATAGAAAATTACGATTTGGACGGGCTTGAGCAGTTTCTAGAAGCCATCCAAGAAATCACAGATTTTGAAGAACAAAAAAGCTCCGCATCCGTGTTGTGGGGATTTCTGCGGGACTATTTGGAGTTGGACGCACGCTTTTTCAAAGCCAGGTATCAGTGGTTTTATTACAGCTCACAGAGCAAATATTTCAGTTCCATGATCCTTGTTCGGCTGAAAAACTCAAAATGGGTCCCTACAAAAGATGATTCACTTGAAAAGCCGGGCGAGATAACGACAGACCAACTCTTAGACGAGTTTTTGGGCGCGACTGAGCTTACTGAAAGTCTTGGGATAGTCGAGGGTGCTGACCAGAGCGAGGATGAGCGGAAACGTGAACACGCGACAGAACTCGGAGTTAGCCTTGAGGACATCGAGTTCCTGAAAAACCATCGTGACGAGGTCGAGCAATTGAAAGCCGCCTTGGCTGCCCGCAAGGAACGCCCAACGTTTCCAACCAGACCAGTGGCCAACCCGGAACGACGTCAAGAGCGTCTTGGCGAGCAACTAACCGACGCGCCCGATAAGGAATACGAGAAACGCGAAAGAAGTGTTCGAACCACCAACGGTGCCATTGACCCGACCACATGGCTCCGGAATCAATATACGAACGAAGCCGACCAAATGGTCTGCCAGATATGCAAAGAGGAGATGCCTTTCCGGAAGCGCGATGGAGCCCACTACTTCGAGAAAAAGGAAGTGCTCTCCAGAAAGTATCTGCCGAAGGAGCATGAAGCTCAGTATCTGGCTCTTTGCCCCCTGTGCGCCGCCAAATACGATGAATTTGTAAAAACCGACGACGAGGTAATGGCCGAGCTAAGGGAAGAGATTGTCAATGCGGAGGATTATGAGCTTCCAATATCGCTCGGTGACGAGCAAACCAGCATCCGTTTCGTAGAGACACACCTTCACGATTTGAAGGTCATTATGGATGAGGCGGAATGACTCTGGGGGGGATCATGAAGTATCCGAAAAAGCACATATCTATTCGCGTGCCTTGGCACGATTCCGGATGGGATGGACGAGTCTGTGCCAATCCACGCCTTAACGGGGCTTGCCTCAAGCTCAAACGGATCGGGCAGGAGAGAAACGATATCGCAGAGGAAGCGGTCGCCGGTCAATCGCTTGCGGACTTGCCTCAAGAAAAATGGCCTTGTTGCGTGGCTGAGCGGGTCGCGTTCATGTCGCCATTCGAATACACGAGGGTCGCCAACCACCCGTACAAGCACACATCCGAGGGGAGTCACGGACACTTCGCTCCTACCGATTTACGCCATCCCGCCTATTCCGCTCCTGCGGTCCCATTCGCTTGGATGTTGCGGGAATCGATGGATGAACTCGGCGAAACATATGGTTTGGATGTGCGGCCGCAGCGAGAGCCGGAATTAGGATTCTCCACACAGTGGATACAAGCCATAGAGAACCAGAAGGCCCTGTCAGATTGTTTTTGCGACCACATCAAACCAGAAGAATCACTCTGTTTTTTTTACGCCAAGCAGGTTCCATTTGTCGAAGATGCAGGGGCAAGGAGAATCCTGGTCGGCGTAGGCCGAGTTTTGCATGTGTCCCCAGGAGTTGAATACCAATATTCGACCAGGGATCTAAATGGACAGCTTCGGTCCATGCTTTGGGAACGGATGGTGCAGCATTCCATAAGGCCCGATTTCAAAGATGGCTTCTTGTTGCCTTATCATGCGGCACTGGAACTGGCTGCTGACAATCCCGACTTTGACCCTGCGTCTATCGCCGCATTTTCACCAGATGACCGGCTTCTTGAATTTTCACACGCTTCGCAGCTTGTAACCCACGATGCAGCAATCGCTTCTTTGCTGTCCTGCGCGGAATCTCTCAGGAAAGCTATTGGAGTTTTGCCTGGGCCATGGGCAAAGTGCCTGACCTGGATTGACCAACGAGTCGGAGAGTTATGGACGGCCAGAGGGCCGTGCCCAGGACTCGCGTCAGCGCTTTGTGCGTTTGGCATTGACCTTGGGACGTTTATCGCTCGACAGATTTCGGACAATGTCGGAGAGAATGTCGATCCTTGGCCCATGGTCGATCTAGTTCTCCGAGACCCTCAAAAGCACCTGCCTAAAGATCTGGCCAAAGGGATCGGGACGACCATTCAAACGAAATGGAGCCGTCTTCCCGAAGAACGCCGCAATCTCCTGAAACTGATAAGCCGATTTGAAATCAGCAGAGAACAGGCGACGACTATATATGTCCAGGAGGAACGGAAAAAGGCGAATATCGACTGCTCGGATCTGTCCATATTGACCAATCCCTACTTGCTTTATGAGACGACCAGGCTGACATCGACGCCGATAAGTGTCTGGACCGTTGACCGTGGTGTTTTCCCTGATGAGACCATCCGGGAGAAACATCCTCTGCCTGAGCCAACCGCTTTGGACGCAGGAACAGACGCCCGCCGTGTGCGTGCCCTCAGTGTTAAAACCCTGGAGGATGCGGCTATCGCTGGCAATTCTCTGATGCCCCAGGACCAGGTTGTGCTCGCGATTCGGAACCTGGATATCAAGCCAGGGTGCGAAGTCGACGGTGATTTGATCAATGTCGCAAAGGACCAGTTTGAGGAAACCATAGTTGAAACGCCTCTGGCAGATGGTAGCCCTGCGTTGCAGCTTGCCCGTTTAGCCGAAATGGGTGATGTGATTCGCTCCGCCATCCAAAAACGTGTCAAAGGCAAGCGATTGGTTGTCGAGGCCGATTGGAAGACCCTTCTCGACAGTCATCTCGATGTTCACGGTGTGGGTAGTTCCGATGAACTCGAGGAAAAGGCTCGTGAAGAAAAGACGGCGGCACTTAAGGAACTTGCCGAATCCCGCCTCAGCGTTCTTATCGGACCTGCGGGGACAGGGAAAACCACTCTTCTGTCGGTGCTGTGTTCTCATCCGCAGATATCGCAAGGTGATATTCTACTTCTGGCTCCAACCGGGAAAGCGCGTGTCCGAATGGAGCAATCCACCAGCGACCTCAAATTGAAGGGATTCACTGTCGCTCAGTTCCTCAGTCCCGACCGGTATGACGGCTCCACAGGTCGCTACAAGTTATCGGAAAAATCTGCCGAGGCCGGGGCTCGAACAGTCATAGTCGATGAAGCCTCAATGCTGACTGAGGAGATGTTGGCTGCACTTATTCAGGCACTCAAGGGTGTTCATCGTTTGATTCTGATTGGCGATCCCAGACAGCTTCCCCCGATTGGCGCAGGCCGCCCGTTTGTTGATGTAATCAAGCATCTCGCTCCCGACGGGATTATGGCAAAATTTCCACGAGTCGCCCCTGGATACGCAGAGCTCACCATTCGCAGACGACAGGCCGGTGAAGAACGCGAAGATTTGCAGCTCGCTGAATGGTTCAGCGGATCGCCGATTGCTCCGGGTGAGGACGATGTTTTCGACAAAGTCGTCAAATCCGGAAAGAGCAAGCATGTCCGCTTTGTTCAGTGGGATTCCTCGGACGAACTTAGGGAGAATCTGGTTTCCGTTCTCGTTGATGAACTTGGTCTTGATGGCCCGGATGACATTCTGAAGTTTGACGAGTCCTTGGGCGGGAAAGACTGGAATGGGATGCGATTTTTTAACTTCGGTTCAGCCGAACAGTCCGAGGGCTGGCAAATACTGTCACCCGTTCGTTCAGGGGCGCACGGCGTTCCCGACATCAATCGTTTAATTCACAAACAGTTCAGGCAAGAGTTAATCGATGCATCCAGAGTCGCCAGATGGCGGAAATACCCCAAGCCGATGGGACCAGAAGAGATAGTCTATGGCGACAAGGTTATCAACTTGGCGAATACCGATCCTAAAATGCCATGGAACCGCCACCGGAAGGTCTATCCGGAAAAGGACAATACATACATTGCAAACGGCGAGATCGGGATGGCCGTCGGTTTTTTTTGGAAAAAGGGCCTGCCAGATATGCGTTGGAAACTCGCGGTTGAATTCTTCTACTAGTCGAATTTCAAATACGAATTTACGTCTAAGTATTTCGGTG
>CALEZT010000247.1 GCA_937927975.1 uncultured Phycisphaerales bacterium | reverse complement strand
ATCGTATTCGGTGACTGGAGTTCAGACGTGTGCTCTTCCGATCTCAAATAGAGCAGGCAGGCTTGGATAAAGAACGTCTTGTCTGCCTGCGAGAGGCCGTCCAATTCGAGGATGACGTTGCCGTCCAGGATATGGTCGATGCTCCGGTTGCTGGAGGAGTTGAGCAGGTCGCCCATGCCCCCGAAACAGAGCGATGAGAGCGCCCGAAGGGTCGATGAGAGCCATCCCGCCTCCCGACCCCGGGTGTCCATGGTCCGGGCCTTGGCCAGGACATCCTGGAACGTCGGCCATCGCGCCACCAGGTTCTCGTAGACGCCGGCCTCTTCGTATACCGCGTCCACTGCCTGCTGGAGCAGGTACAGGACCCCGTTGCCCAGGCAGTAGGCGTGAGCGATGACCTCGTTGAGCTTCTTGAGCCAGGTCTTGGGATCAGTTCCGGCCGGTGGGATCAGGGGATTGAACGTCAAGGGTGCGATGCTCCTGCCAATAGTGTAGACCTCGACATCGCGGAATTCCGGCCATGCCAGGAGGTCCCGGTAGTTGCGCTTCCAGTCGAAGACGAGGAACGGCTTCTGATGCTGGACCAGGATTCGGAGAATCGAAAAGCCGATGTTCGTCTTCCCACTGCCGGACCGGCCCAAGATGGCCATGTGCTGGATCCATTCGTTCTCGCGAAGGCCAAAGGGGTACAGGTGCTTTCCGGAGTAGAGCACCTGGCCGATTGGATATTCGCCCTGTGCCTGCTCCTGGGATGGCGGTATCAGCTCAGCCTCATCCTGGCCGAGGGTCTGGGGGATGTGCTTTGCAGCCAGAAGTTCAAGGTAGTGCTCGATCTGCTCCCTGCCGTCAGGGTCCTCCGCCAGATAGGCGCCGTAGATCTGATCCATCCTGGCGCCCAGGATGGGCCTGAGTCTGAGGCACAACTGGCGGACATCCCCGAAGCCACCTCTATTGATCATGTCCCCCCTCCACGTCAGCGAAGAGTGAATACCTGTGCCTGGTTGCTGTGTATGCAGATGCTGCCTCGAACAGCTTCTCGCGGACATCGACAGTGTCTTTCCAGAAGGCCAGTTCCTCCTCCCGCCTCTGCTGCTCCAACTGAAGCAGTTGACTTTCGAGATTGGACTGACGTTTGGCCCTGTCGGGCGTGTTGTTGATTGTGACGCAGAAGAGTCGTTCCTGGATCTGCATGTGCCTGTGGTCCATGTCCCCAAGATGCTGGTTATGCAGGCGCGACCGCTCATGCAGAATGTTCATCAAGTGGGCCAGGTCCGTGTGGCCCTGCCTCTTCTGTTCTCCAAATACCTGGTCCGCGATGCTCTCGTGCACGGCGTATGGGTCTGCCAAGAGCACCCTGTGGAAGAGGTACGCGTCCGATCTGAGGATCCCCAGATAGCCGGTCTTGGGCCATTCTACTGAATAGAGACTGTATTCTGGGAGTGTTTCTGCAGAGTCGCCGCTGCTTGCGTCATTCACGATGTAGGGTGCCAAAGTGTAGGGTGCCATTGTGTAACTCCAAAGTGGTAATAGATGTATTCTGGAGTTTATAAATCTTCCGCTGGCATGCAGAGAGCTGCGCCGCCGAAAGCCATAAAAGGTGCTTCGCCGGACAGGCTCAGCGTCCCCCATTTAAGGCTTTCGGCTTACCACCCCCAGGACTGCCCAAAAGGACAAAAGGTGCTTCGCTCTCGTTGTGGAATGGCCGAAGGCACGCTTTTGACCTTTTTGGCCTTGCCGCCCGCTGGGCGGCCTGGCAGTGCAGGCACCGCCAGAGAGAGTGCTCAGCCCTTAGAAACGTCAAAGGCTCCGAGGTCATGTGGTTCGCCTTTCACGTTTCTCACCTGAACTGCGTTCAGGAGCCATGGCTTCGCCGACTATGCGTACGACGCGAAAGCCGTATAAGGCACTTCGCCGCTACCGCTCCCGCTCAGCTAACCTTGTAGGGCTTTCGGTCGATTACCGCTAGACCGTGGGGCTTGACACAATGTCACGCCGATAGGGCCAGCAGCCGCTCCTGGCGTCGCTTTTCCTGCTGGACGCCTGGCTGCTGCCAGGGGTTTTGGAAAGTTGACAAAATGTTCGGAGCGGGGTTCAACAATAGCAGCAGCGGAGCAAGGCAGCAGAGTCACAGAAGGTGGAGAATATGGACCACGGCAGGCCGGAGCAGGGCTATCGGGCCGTCGGTAGGCTGAGTGCCGGTCAGTGTTTCTTCGCCAGCGGCTGAGGTTCTTTGCAGGCTTCAGCGGGGTCGTCGTCTTCCTCCTTGAAGTAGTGCTCCAGTGCAGCCCTGACGGTCTTGCTGGGTGCATCCCGTACCTTGTCATACAGGTCGTTCGTCAAATAGATGGTTATGGTTGGCATAAGCATGACAACGTGACACACATATATAAGTATTGTTGTAGTGGAATATATACATTCCAGGACCATAACATTTATATATATGTATGTCTTGTATATAGTAAGGCGTTGGCCACGAAGTGGGTGACGCCCGCCATTGGGAGGTGGTGAACATGAAAAGTGTTGTAACTATCAAGGGGAAGCCAGTCATCGAGATATACGAGAGCTTCGATGGGAGCTACTGGTTCGTGACGGAAAGAGCCTGGAAGCAGGACAGTCTCATCGGCCGCAAGGTCTACAAGCAAGACCAGATACTCTACGGATACGTGAGACTGTCGAGTTGTCCGGAGTGTGCCGAGTTTGGGTACTTTTCCGAGACCGAGCTGATGCGGCTGGGTTGGAGGGTCTGGAAGGTGGAGAAGAAAAACTGGGCGGTGTGCCCCTGTGTGGAGGTTGAAGAGGTGCCGGAGGAGCTGAGCGGAGTGGCGGCTGAGAGCTGTGAGACCTGTGTCTCTCAGCCGGCCTCTTCCGTGGCCTCGACGGAGGAGGGTGAAACATGGGAAGCATAAACAACCGCGTGGACAGGGAGATTACCATGAGGTTGCTCTCGCATGGTGTGCTTCTCAGTTCGAAAGTCCAGTCAATCACCAGACCCGAGGCTTTGGTGCTGCTTGCCGAGGCCAAGCTGGACAGGTGTGTCGGCGAGTTCAAGGGTCTGGTCAGGGAACTTCTCTCTGGACGTCAACTCAGCGACTTCCAGGCGACGCCAGCAGAAATGGAAGCATGGTTTCGAGAGCGACAGTGCCAGACCTCTGCGGACGACAGGACTCCGCATGCAGGTGATCGCCTGCAAGGGCGTGGCGGTGTCCCAGCATATTCAGAAGGAGTTGTAAGGAGGTGGATGAGAAGATGAAATTCGATACGCAATCGAAACTGGACGAGTACCTGCGACTACTTGAACAGATAAAGCAGAAGACAAGTGACGAGAGGACTGCGGTGAGCCTGCTGCAGGAACTCTCCAAGGACAGGCGGGCAGCAGAGATACACGAAGAGCGAGAGACCAAGAACAGCGATACGAACGACGGCCAACCGGCGACCGAGAAGCAAAAGCAGTACATGAAGAAGCTGGGAATCAAGTTCCCCGCTACCGTGACCAAGGAGGAGGCATCAATGCTCCTGGATGAGGAACTCGGCAAGAACGGGGAATAGGCAGTGACGGGCAGGTCTTTCGGCCTGCCCCGCCCCACTGGGCGAAGGGCCAGTCTGTGCGGCAAGGCCGAGTCTATAGGTGCAAAAGTCAGGCAGGGATGCGGCGGGAGTGCCTGCCAGAAGCTCAGAAGGGGAGCCATCATGTTCATGGAGGTGAATCGAAAATGACAAATCGCGTAACTATTGCAGGCCAGCCAGTGGTGGGCATCTATGAGGCCCGGAATGGCCGGTGCTGGTATGTGACAAAAAGGCGGGGGAAGGCAGGCCAGGTGTTCCTGTCTGGGTATGTGCGCTGTTTCGAGCCGCCGATGCTGGCAGAATTCCAGCATCTCGCAGAGGAGGCCCTGCTCGACGCAGGCGGGCACCTGTGGAAGGTGCCCCAGGAGGCGTGGGGTCGGTGTCCGCTGGTGAAGATAGAGGATTGCAGCGGGCCGAAGATTGTCTGCTGCAATGGCGAAGAGGCTGAAGGACAGCCCTCGCCATCATACTCAGTATTGGTGAAAGGGGGTGCTGCGCAAAGACGCAGATGGAGCAAATGGAAATCGAACAGAATACAATATCGCGGGACTGGACTGTGACCCATGAGGGCCGCCGATTCTATGTGAATTTCACCGTGAGCGACGGCCAAACGCTGGCCCTGTGTAACCGCGAGAACTGGGAGGTTCAGGAGGAGACTGAAGGAAGCATTGAGGAGTTGAATGTCCATGTATTGAGCAACAGCAGCCCCGAGGAACAGGAGCAGGCTGAGGAAAACGCCGGCATCATGGGCAGGCTGATAGCGTTCTGTATCCGGAATTGGAACAACAGGTTCGTGACCAAGCTGAAAGAGGACTTGGAGGAACAGGGACGACGACTCGCAGGGTGAGTGCTGAAGCAAGAGCGGACGGACCGAAGCAAAGGCAGCGAGCAAGAAAAACAGCCCCCGCGTTCTTTGATGAGGGAGAGGAAGCGAGACTATACACGGGGGCCTGTGGACATTAGTGATGCACAACAATCATTCGATGAACCTCCCGGACTCAGGGCTCTATGAATCGCATATCGCAATGAGATTATATCCAAGGTGGCGGCTCTGAGTCAAGGTGGTTATGTCGCGGGATGACGGGCGGAAATGGGGTCCGGCATCCGGAGTTGATGGCGGTGTCACTGGGAAGTGGTGATACCTGTGGGCGGGATCGCGGCGGGCGCGGCGCCGAGTTCGATGTGTCTCGCCCCCTGATAACCGTATAAGGCGGTTCACCGCTGTCGCCTCAGGTTCACCTAACCTTATAGGGCTATCGCCGTTGGCTCGGGGGCTCGGGATACGATGCAAAGAACATGATGCTTGCTTCGCCGCTGCCGCGGACTTCGCAACCCCCATGTACTTTGGCGAGCCGCCTGCGAGTCAGGCGGCCTCACGGGAGTGCTCCGCCCTTAAGAACGTCGAAGATCCTGGTTCTGGCGGCCATCTTCCACGTTCTTCACCTGAACTGGCGTTCAGGTGTCAGAGATCGGAAGAGCGTCGTGTAGGGAAAGAGTGTAGATATCGGTTGTTGCCGTAT
>CALEZT010000246.1 GCA_937927975.1 uncultured Phycisphaerales bacterium | reverse complement strand
TCTCCAAAATGGATGCGGGGTTTTTCAGCAGAATCAAATGTGTAGGTCTGACACTATGAACTAGGCCAGGCAGAATCTCCGACAACTCCTGACCCTGCGCCAGGAGGCGGTGCTGGTTTTGAACGGACTGCTGGATTGAACTGCGGATCTATCGAGGCTGCTTGGCTCTCTGGTATTCGAGGAACTCGACGTACTGTCGGAGCTGTCCGGCGGGCTCTTTCGCGCCCTGCTCCTGCAGGAGACGGATGTGCTTGTTGACCACGACGATGGCTTCATCGTATCGTTTCTGCTGCGCCAACGCGCGAGCGAGCTTGTCGTAGTGGACGGGATTGGAAGGCTCCAAGGCCATCGCCTTGGCGAACGCGTCGGAAGCCTTCTTGAAATCGCCGATGCAGGCCTGCATGTCGCCGAGCCAGTGCCAGACGACGAAGGAGCCGGGGTTCTCGTCCAGTTCGATCCGGAACCACTCGGCGGCTTTGACGTACTGCTCCTTCGCCTCCTTGGGTTTCTTCATGCGGTCCAGGAGAACGCCCAGGTTCATATGGACCGAGCCCACGGCGGTCTGCTTGCCGCCGGCGTCCTTCTGGGCCTGGATGGCCTCCTGGAACGCCTTGATCGCCTCGGCGTTGCGGTTCTGGGCGACGTGCATCATGCCGATCTCGTTGGCGGCCTTCAGGGCCATCGACGGGTTGAGTTTCACCGCTTCGCGATACTTGCGAATGCTCGCGTCGTACTCGCGGGCCGCCTGCAACTCCATCGCCTCGCGCAGGTATCGGCGGGCGAGGATCTCCGCGGCGCTTTGCCGCACGACCGGCGCGAGCATGTGCTCGACCGGGGCGTGGTCGTCCGTGAGGATGGCGTGGCCGGCCCGCGCCAGGACGCGATTCACCTCCGACTCGCTCAGGAGCCAAAACTTCAGATGCCTGTTGTGCGCGTTGAGGATCGCTGTCGGATCGATCGGACGCTTCGTCGCAACCACGACGAACGTGTCCCGCAGGGAGGGCAGGCCGATCTCGCTGGTCAGGACGTATACGTGGGAGAACGTCAGCCTGGCGGTGCCAACGACCGCGCCCAGAAACCGCGCGTTGTCGTAGGTGTCGATCAGGTTGATCATGTACGCGCCGTCGTCGGTCAGCAGGCGGGCGATCTTCTCGTTGAATTCGTGCGTAACCAACTGGAACGGCACGGAGTAGTCGTTGATGGCGTCCTCGTAGATGAAATCGTATCGTCGGGCGGGCTCCTGGCCCAGAAGAAGCTGGCCCACGTGGTTCCTGGCGTCCAGGTTCACCGTCTCGATGGCGGTGTTCCTGTCGAGTCCGAAGGCCGCCATGGCCGCTTCGGTCACGCCGGGATCGATCTCGACCACCTCCACGCGGCTGCTGGGCCAGGTGGCTTTGAGGTACTGCGGAAAGGCGTACCCCCCGCCCCCGATAACCATCAGGGATAGGTCCTGTCGGCCTCCGCTCAGGCCGTGCGTGAGGCCCGCGAAAACTCGCGTGTAGAAGTACTGCAGGTTCGTCACGTCGCCCATGACCGCTTCGCTGTGCATGAGCTTGTCCTGCATGAAGGCCCGCCGGTCGGGCCGCTTGGAGGTCTGGCGGATCGCCACGTGGCAATAGGCAGTCTCGTTCTCGTACAGGACATTGGGATCGGCCGGTTCGCGAAGAAACGCGGCGGTCCCGGCGTCCTGGGCCCACTCCGCCGGGGCCATGCCCATCGTCAGCAATGCGCCGAAGATCATCGCCCAGACGTAGAGCACCCAGCAACTGAGCCAATAGAGCATGCCCACGAGCAGCATGGCCGCTCCGATGCCCCAGATGATCGTCACGCTGCCGAACGCGGAGATCAGATAGAAACCCGCCAAAAAGGTCCCGGCGATGCTGCCGGCGGCGCCCCAGGCGTAGATCTCGCCGATCGTACGTCCCGTCGGCAGACCGCGATCCAGAGCCATCTTGGCCACCACGGGCGCGATGGTCCCCAGCAGCGACGAAGGCACGAGAAAGACCAGCAGCACGTGGACAAACACATGGGTCGGCCAGCTCAGCCGCCAGAGCCAGAGCCAGCTCCCCACGGCGTTGTTGACGATGATGATGCTCACGCAGGCGGCCGAGGCCAGTCCGAACAGCACGGCCAGCCCGCGCCTGGCCTGATGGCGATCCGCGATCCGTCCGCCAAGATAGTTGCCCACCGCGATGCCGGTCAGCACGACGCCGATGATGGACGTCCACGTGTACAGCGAGGAGCCCAAATCCCGCGCGACCAGACGCGAGGCGACCAGCTCCAGGATCATGATGCACGCACTGGAGAAGAACACCGTCGCGCCGGGCACGAGCATCCGCAGCACTTCCTTCAGTCTACTCATGGTCACTCTGTTCCTTATTCTCTGAGTAACGCAAGAGTATACTGGTCAAGCGACGGGCGGACAAGCGAATCGAATGGCCTCGGCGTCAGAAGCGGGCCGACGAGGGACTACGGCTGGACGGTCAGAATCACGCGACGGTAGCTGAACAGGGCCGGTCTGCCGCTGTCTTCGACCTGCAGAATCACGTGAATCGTCTGCGGCTGGCTCACCTGAGGCGCGATCAGTTCAGCCACGATCGCAGTGTCCTTCCGTATCTCCACATGGCCTCGGTAGGAACCGGCTTCCTTGTACACGAACCATCGGAACGACAGCATGTCGCCGTCGGGATCGCGGCTGCCGGAAGCATCGAGAGAGATCGTCTGAACCGCCTTCGCCGTCAGGTGGGCGACGGCCTTGCTCTTGTCGCCGGCCAGGACCGCCACCGGATTGTGATTGGCTTTCTCGAAGGAATCGGCGATGCACCAGTCCATGCGGGCCGCAAAGTCGTGCTGATAGGCTTCCCGCCATCGCCAGATAGTGGCCTGGGCACTGGTGCACGTCACGCCGTTGTCGGCCGTGACCGTATCGCGGGCATCGTTGACATTGGTCCAGATCGGCCGCGTCTCCCCGTAACACTCGTACAACACGTAGCGACCACCCCAGCCGCCGTAGGACGGGCTGATCGCCCAGCCCAGGCCGTTGTCGATCAGGCCCAGGAAGGAAGGAGTGTCCCCTTCCATGATGTACTCGAGCTTCGGGTACAGAGCGCCCAACGGACCATGGCCCTTGATGATATTCTGCTCCAGCCAGGGGTTGTCCACCAGCTCGAACTTGTGCATGGGACCGTTCTGATAGTGACGGTCGCCGGAGATGCCGGTCCACGTCGCATGATAGTACTCGCGCCAATCCACACTGCTGGGCGTGACGATGTAGGACAGCCCGGGGAAAGTCGCGCGAATCCATCGGCCGGCATCGTCCTGGTCGGAGATCGCGTAGACGCGAAGCCTGGCGACGAACGCGTCGAGTTCGGTCTGGCTGCGGGTGTTCTTCACGTCCCACAGGGCCTGGGCCAGGCAGTTGGCCCCGCCCCAAACGCTGATCCACACGGGCCGATCGTCCGGCCGGTCCACTACTTCGATGATGTGCCGAGAGCCTTCGGACTCCTTGCCGGGTCCGACTCCCTTCATCCCGAACTCTGGCAATCCCGACTTGATCGCGCCGCGTAGCCGATCGGCGGGCGGATACCCCGAAGCATGTTTGAGCAGGTTGTCACCAACCTGGCCGTAAGCGTCGACCCGCTCGCGGATCTTATCGGGCCGAACCTTATCCCGCAACCAAACGGAGGTCGTCGCAATCATGCCCTCCACGTCGTACTCGTTGCAGTACACCAGGAAGCGGACCATCGACTCTTCATCATCCGGCTCATTCGTGATGTCGGTGAGCACGACGACCCGCGGCTTGGGCGAGGTTTCGAATCGCACGTCCCCCGCTGTGCATTCTGTCGGCGTGAGACCGATCATTAGAAATAGGCCGAACACCATTCCGACTTGCAGACTGAAACATCGAAATCCGTGGACCATTCGTGCAGTTCCTTTCTTGTTTCCAATGAGCATTTTGGGCACCTGTGCCTCCTAAGTTCTACTGCGGGCCGTCGATCCTGACAACCCTGCCGTCCGAAAAAATCGTCCGGCCAAGATCCAACCTCGGAATCCGGCAAAACCTTTGCATCCTCCCTGCGTATACGTTATGGTCGCACAAAAAGGCCTGGGGAGGTTCCGGTGGCACGTGACGACGGGAGAAAACGTGTTGCGATCGATTACGTCGGTCCCCAGATCGACGGAGGCCAATTCCCCATCAAACGATCCGTCGGCGAGATCGTCAAGGTCGTGACGCACGCCTTCGCCGATGGGCACGACCGTATCCGCGTGGAACTGCTCCATCGCAAGCGGGAACATGAGGAGTGGTCGATCGGAGACATGACCCACGGGGCCGCTGACGAGTGGTCCGCGTCTTTCGCCGTGGATGAACTCGGGGCATATGTCTACACCGTTCGTGGATGGGTGGACCACTTCATCACGTGGCAAAGCGACCTCCAGAAGAGACTTCAAGCGGCGCAGGATGTGACCGTCGATTTGAGGATCGGCGCCGGACTCCTGCGGGACGCGGCTCAGCGCGCCGAGGCCGCCGATGCCGCCAAGCTGTCCGCGTGGGTGGAAGTTCTGGAAACGCCGGCCGACCTGCGTCGCGCCGTCGAGATCTCGCTGAGCGACGAATTGACCGGCGTCATGCACCGCTGTCCCGACCGGTCGCTGGCAACGACCTATCCACGAACTCTGACCGTGTTCGTGGACCGACCCAAGGCGGTCTACAGCACGTGGTATGAGCTGTTTCCACGATCCGCGGTCAAGACGGCCCAACAACCACACGTCGAGGGCAGGCACGGCACGTTCCGCGATTGTGAATCGATGCTATCTGGAATCGCGAGGATGGGCTTCGACGTGCTGTACCTTCCTCCGATCCATCCTATCGGCAAGACCCACCGCAAAGGCAGGAACAACTCCGTCTCCGCCGGGTCGAGCGATCCGGGCAGCCCGTGGGCGATCGGTTCTTCCCTCGGCGGACACAAGGCGGTTCATCCGGAGCTCGGGACGCTCGAAGACTTCACACGGCTGATCGGCAAGGCCGCCGAGCACGGACTGGAGATCGCGATGGATCTGGCGTTTCAGTGCTCGCCCGACCATCCCTACGTCTCGGAGCATCCCGAATGGTTCCGCTGGCGACCCGATGGAACGGTCCAGTTCGCAGAGAACCCGCCCAAGAAGTACCAGGACATCCTGCCGATTCACTTCGAAACCGAGCAGTGGTTCGCATTGTGGGAGGAGCTCAAGAGCATCGTCCTATTCTGGATCGATCAAGGGATTCGCATCTTCCGCGTCGACAATCCTCACACGAAGCCCTTTGCCTTCTGGGAGTGGCTGATCGGCGAGGTCCGGCGGAATCATCCCGACGTGATCTTCCTGGCGGAGGCCTTCACGCGACCCAAAGTCATGCGACGGTTGGCGAAGGTCGGGTTCAACCAGTCGTACACGTACTTCACGTGGCGCAACACCAAGGCCGAGTTGGAGAAATACATCCGCGAACTCGCGCACACCGACGTGGGCGAGTACCTGCGGCCGAACTTCTGGCCCAACACGCCGGACATCCTCCCGCAGTATCTTCAGTACGGCGGCCGGCCCGCGTTCATCATCCGCCTGATCCTGGCCGCGACCCTCTCGGCCAGCTACGGCATCTACGGTCCCGCCTACGAGTTGTGCGTGAACAAGGCCCTGGAGGGAACCGAAGAGTACGCCGACTCCGAGAAATTCGAGATCAAGACCTGGGACTGGGACGCCAAGGGCAATCTCCGCGAGGTGATCGAGCGGGTCAATCGAATCCGCCGGCAGAATCCGTCGCTGCAGAGCATCCGCAACATCGAGTTGATCCCGGTGGACAACGAGTCGATCCTGGGTTGCGTCAAGACAACCGAGGACCGCTCGAACATCACGGTCACGCTGGTGAACCTCGATCCTCGCCGGCGTCAGTCCGGCTGGATCCATCTGCCCTTGCAGTCCATGGAGATCGACCCGCACCAACCCTTCCTCGCCCACGATCTGCTGACGGGCGAGAAGTACATCTGGCAGGGAGAGACGAACTACATCGAACTGGATCCGCGGGTCATGCCCGGCCACATCCTCCGCATCTATCGGAGAATGCGCCGGGAGACCGACTTCGACTACTTCATGTGAGGTGACCGCCGGTGGCTGATTCGCAACGCTCTACCCACGACTTTCTCTGGTACAAAGACGCCATCATCTATGAATTGCACGTCAAGTCCTTCTTCGACAGCAACGGCGACGGGTTCGGCGACTTCGAAGGCGTCATTCGCAAGCTGGACTACCTGCAGTCGCTGGGCGTCACGGCCCTGTGGCTGCTGCCGTTCTATCCGTCGCCCCTGCTCGACGACGGTTACGACATCGCCGACTACAGGCGGATCAATCCGGACTACGGCACGATGGCCGATTTCAAGCGGTTTCTGCGCGAGGCGCACAAGCGCAACATCCGAGTCATCACCGAGCTGGTCATCAACCACACGTCGAACCAGCACGCGTGGTTCCAGCGGTCCCGCCGGGCCAAGCCGGGGACGCCCTGGCGGGACTTCTATGTCTGGAGCGACACCCTGGACAAGTATCGCGACGCCAGGATCATCTTCACCGATTTTGAGAACTCCAACTGGGCATGGGATCCCGTCGCCCAGGCTTACTACTGGCACCGATTCTACAGTCATCAGCCGGACCTGAACTTCGACAACCCGCGGGTCCAACGCGAGATCCTCCGCGTGCTGGATTACTGGTTCAACCTCGGCGTCGACGGCCTGAGGCTGGACGCGGTGCCCTACCTCTTCGAACGAGACGGCACCAACTGCGAGAACCTGCCTGAAACGCATGCATTCCTCAAGGAACTCCGCGCCCATGTGGATCGCCATTTCGAGGGCCGGATGCTCCTGGCTGAAGCGAACCAGTGGCCCGAAGACGCGGCCGCCTACTTCGGCGACGGCGACGAATGCCACATGGCGTTTCACTTCCCCATCATGCCGCGTCTGTTTATGGCGTTGCGGACGGAGGACCGGTTTCCCCTGATCGACATCCTGGACCAGAGCCTCAGCATCCCCCCCACGTGCCAGTGGGGCATGTTCCTTCGCAACCACGACGAGCTGACGCTGGAGATGGTCACCGACGAAGAGCGGGACTACATGTACAAAGCCTACGCACGGGACCCGCGGGCCCGCATCAACGTGGGAATCCGTCGGCGTCTGGCGCCCTTGATGGACAACAGCCGTCGGCGGATCGAAATGATGAAGGCCCTGCTGTTGTCCCTGCCGGGCACGCCCATCTTCTACTACGGCGACGAGATCGGCATGGGCGACAACTACCACCTGGGCGACCGCGACGGCGTCCGCACCCCCATGCAGTGGACGGCCGACATGAACGCAGGCTTCTCCACCGCCAACCCGCAGCGGCTCTACCTCCCTGTGATCATCGATCCCGAGTACCATTTCACAACCATCAACGTGGAGAACCAGGAACGGAATCTCTCGTCACTGCTGTGGTTCATGCGTCGGATGATCGCGACGCGAAAACGGTTCAAGGCGTTCGGACGCGGCACCCTGCAGTTCGTCCCGTCGGACAACAGCAAGGTGGTCACGTTCCTGCGCGTGTACGAGCAGGAGACCCTTCTGGTCGTCGCCAACCTTTCGCGCTACTGTCAGGCTGTGAATCTGGAGCTTCCCCAGTGCAGCGGCTTTTGCGTGAAGGAAGTCTTCAGCGACAACGAGTTCCCGAGGATCACCGAGGCGCCGTATCCCGTGACGCTGACGCCGCACGCGTTCTACTGGTTCAGCCTGGAACGATCGGTCGAACCGGTCAGCGTCGAGACCGAGCGGGGCATCGACATCCAGACCGACGCCCCGTGGGAGGAGATCCTCGACAGCGACGCCCTCCCACAGATCCTCGACGCCCTGCGGACGCACCTGCGCCGCGTCCGATGGTTCGGAGGCAAAGGCAAGGCCATCCGCACGGTCGGCGTCGCCAGTCATCTGATCGTCGCGACCCGCAGTCGCCCGATCTACCTGCTCCTGGTCGAGGTCACCTACACGACCGGCAACAAGGACAACTACGTCCTGCCTCTGGGATTCGCCACCGGTGAGGCGCAGACCCGACTCTCGCAGGACTCCCCGGATTTCGTCATCGCGCAATTGCGTCCGGCGGGCGAGGCCGGAGTCCTCTACGAAGCCATCGGCAACGAGGAACTGCACGCCGCTCTGCTGGAGACCATCTCTCGCGGACGGACTCGCAAGATGGACAGGGGACTCCTCGTCGCCCAGCGAGGCGACCGGTTCACCGCAACGCTCGGCGACAGAACACTGCCGCTGGCCTCGCGTCTGGTCAAGGCCGAACAGTCCAATACGTCCATCATCTACGAGGACCGGTTCTTGCTGAAGCTCTACCGACGCGTGGAAGAAGGCGTGAACCCCGATTCCGAGCTGCCGCGTCATCTGACGGAGGAGACGGACTTCGCCGGAATCCCGGCCTACGCAGGCTCCCTCGAATGGCAGCGGAACGGCACGGGCACCGTGGGTCTGGCGATGCTGATGCAGTATGTGCCCAACCAGGGCGACGCCTGGTCGTTCACGCTGGACAGCCTCCATCGCTCTTTCGACCATGCACTGACGATTCGGACCCCGCAGAAAGCGCCGCCCCCCCTGCCGGCTTCGGTCGCCCCGATTGAGCCTGACGATGTGCCCCTTGCGGTTCGGGACTTCATCGGATCCGTGTATGTGGAGATGGTCGGGCTCCTGGCTCGAAGGACAGGGGAACTGCACCTGGCCCTGGCGTCGCTCTCCCAAAGCCCCGACGTCGCACCCGAGCCGTTTTCCCTCCTTTACCAGAAGTCCCTGAATCAATCCCTGCGAGGCCTGGTGCTCAAGGTCTTTGGAGAATTGGAGAGAAACCTCAAACCGCTGCCTCCTGCGACCGCGCAAGCCGTTCGCAACGTGCTGGCCGCCCGGAAGGCGGTTCTCGCCCGATTCGCACGCCTGGTCGAAAAGAAGATCGCCACGGTAAAGATTCGCACGCACGGCGATTATCATCTCGGTCAGGTCCTTTACACCGGCAAGGATTTCGTTATCATCGACTTTGAAGGGGAGCCGGCCCGCTCCATGACGGAGCGACGGCTCAAACAGCCGGCCCTGCGCGACGTGGCCGGCATGATCCGTTCGTTCCACTACGCGGCCCACGGCAGTCTCATCCTGCGGGCCGCCAAGCTGGGCGCCGACGTCGAGTATTTGCGGCACTGGGCGGATCTGTGGTATTATTACGTCAGTGGGATGTTCCTCCACGCGTACCTCAAGACCGTCGGGGACAGCCCGGTGGTTCCGAAGGACGTGGCGGAACGCACCACGTTGTTCGAAGTCTTCCTTCTGGAGAAGGCGGTCTACGAACTGGGCTATGAATTGAACAATCGCCCGGACTGGCTGATGATCCCGGTCCGGGGAATCCAGGGATTGATCATTGATAAAGGATGATGGATGATTGCGAAAACCCTTGCGGCAGAAGCCAATCATCCATAGTCAACAATCCATCATCAATAGGGACTGTTTCATGACGGATCGCAGCGCGGTGTTGACGGATTGCAGCCTTCTGACGGACCACGACATCTACCTGTACAAGGAAGGCAACCACTTCCGCCTCTACGACAAGCTGGGCGCCCACATCATTGACAAGAAAGGCCTGCGTGGGACGCAGTTTGCGGTCTGGGCGCCCAATGCCGTCCGCGTGTCCGTGGTCGGAGACTTCAACCAGTGGAATCCCGAGACGCATCCACTGGCGGCCCGCTGGGACCACTCGGGAATCTGGGAAGGCTTCGTCCCGCACGTCGGCAAAGGCGCGATCTACAAGTACCACATCGTCTCGAACCACAACCAGTATTGCGTCAACAAAGGCGACCCGTTCGCCTTCTTCTGGGAGATGCCGCCCCGAACCGCCTCGATGGTCTGGGACCTCGACTACCCCTGGACCGACGACGCCTGGCTCAAGAAGCAGGCCCAGCACAATTCGCTCAACGGGCCCCAGAGCATCTACGAGGTCCACCTGGGCTCCTGGCGTCGCGACCCGGGCAATCCGGCGCGTCTCCTGAGCTACAACGAGATCGCCAAGCCCCTGACCGACTACGTCAAGGACATGGGCTTCACGCACGTGGAGTTCCTGCCGCTGATGGAGCATCCGTTCTACGGGTCCTGGGGCTATCAGACGTTGGGATACTTCGCCCCGAGCAGCCGGTACGGCTCGCCGCAGGATATGATGTACCTGATCGACTACCTCCATCGCAACGACATCGGCGTGATCCTCGACTGGGTCCCGTCGCACTTCCCGACGGACGAGTATGGCCTGGGCTACTTCGACGGCACCCATCTCTATGAGCACTCGGATCCTCGCCTGGGTTTTCATCCGGATTGGCGAAGCGCCGTCTTCAACTACGGCCGCAACGAGGTCCGCGCCTATCTGATCAGCAGCGCCATGTTCTGGCTCGACAAGTACCACGCGGACGCCCTGCGGGTCGACGCGGTCGCTTCCATGCTCTATCTGGACTACTCCCGCAAGGAGGGCGAGTGGATTCCCAATCCGTACGGCGGCCGGGAGAACATCGAAGCGATCGACTTCTTGCGCCGTTTCAACCAGATGGTCTACCGCGATTTCCCCAACACCCAGATGATCGCAGAGGAATCGACCGCCTGGCCCATGGTCACCAAGCCCACCGAGACCGGCGGCCTGGGCTTCGGAATGAAGTGGAACATGGGCTGGATGCACGACACGCTGGAGTACTTCACGAAGGACTGCGTCCACCGCAAGTACCACCAGGGCAGCCTGACATTCTCCGCGGTGTATGCGTTCTCCGAGAACTTCATCCTGCCCCTCTCGCACGACGAGGTCGTGCACGGCAAGGGCTCGCTCTACAACAAAATGCCGGGCGATCCCTGGCAGAAGCTCGCCAACCTGCGGCTGCTCCTGGGCTACATGTACACCCACCCCGGCAAGAAGCTGTTGTTCATGGGCGGCGAGTTCGGCCAGCACGCCGAGTGGACGCACGAGCACAGCCTCGACTGGCACCTGCTGGGCAACCCGCAGCACGCCGCCATCCAGGCGTGGGTCCGCGATCTCAATCACGTCTACCGCAACGAGCCGGCCCTCTATGAGACGGACTTCAACGGCCACGGCTTCGAGTGGATCGATTATCACGACGCGGACAACAGCGTCATCACGTACCTGCGGAAGAACAAAGCCGGCAATGTCCTGTTGGCCGTGGCGTGCAACTTCACACCGGTGCCGCGGGGCAACTACCGTATGGGCGTCCCGGCCGGCGGCTTCTGGAAGGAGATCCTCAACAGCGACGCCACCTGCTACGGCGGCAGCGGCCAAGGCAACATGGGCGGCGTTGAGGCCTCGCCCGCATCATTTTATGGCCGGTTCGACCACACGCTGTCGATGACCTTGCCCCCGCTGGGGGTCGTCGTGTTCCGAAAGGACGTCAAGGCAGAAGCCGAGCAGCAGCAGACGATCGAATGATGCATCGAGTTTCAAGTGTGAAGACAGCGAGAGCCCGTGTCTCTGCGGCTCTCGCTTCAAATTCGAAACTCCCCAGATGCGACAGCCCAATTCGAACGTTGGCTGGGTTCACTCGCGTCCGTAGGCGGAGGTGAGTCTTCGCAGCTTCTGTGCCAATCCCGGCGTGGTCTGGCCGGGGAGCATCCGCCACTTCCAGTTCCCCTTGGACTTGGCCGGGAGGTTCATTCTCGCCGAAGAACCCAAGCCCAGCACGTCCTGCATCGGAACGATGGCGATCTTCGCCACCGAGCCCATGGCCACGCGCATCAGCTCCCACGGGACCTGCGACGCCGGGACCTTGTGCCCAAGATAGTCGAACAGGTTCCGCCGGGTCTGCGGCGAAGCGTCCTTCTCGAACCAGCCGCGAGTCGTATTGTTGTCGTGGGTGCCGGTGTAGACGATGAGGTTTTCGTTGTAGTTGTGCGGCAGGTACGGATTGCGGGCCGGGTCCCCATCGAAGGCGAAGTGCAGCACGACGATGCGAGGGAAGTGGTTCCTGGCGACAGCCTCCCGAACATCGGCGGTGATGAGACCAAGATCCTCCGCAAAGATCGCCCCGAACGGAATCTGGCGGAACAACTCGTCGAAGAACGCCTCGTGCGGGACCTGCACCCATTTGCCGTGCATGGCGGTCTTGTGGCTGGCGGGCACCTCCCAATAGGCGACAAAGCCGCGGAAGTGGTCGATGCGGACGAAGTCGAACAGCATCAGGTTGTGCTTCATCCGCCGCATCCACCAGGCGAAGCGGGTCGCTTCGAGCCGCCTCCAATCATAGACCGGGTTGCCCCAGAGCTGGCCGGTCTTGCTGAAGTAGTCCGGCGGGACGCCCGCGACGAAGTGCGGCCGCTTGTCCCGCGTCAGCTTGAACAGATCCGGGTGCGACCAGACGTCGGCGCTGTCGTAGGCAACGTAGATCGGCACGTCGCCCATCACCTGGATGCCGCGTTCGTTGCAGTATCGCTTGAGCGCCAGGTACTGGCGGTAGAAGACATACTGGAAGAATCGCTCCCGCTCGATGGCCTCGCTCAGTTCCTGTGCGACGGACTCCAGGTCTCCGGCCCTGCGGTCCCGCAGACCCGCCGGCCAGTCGCACCAGAGCCGGCCCTTGAACCGGACCCTGGCGGCCGAGAACATCGCGAACGGCTCCAGCCAGTCGCGGGAGTCCTGCAAGAACACCTCGTAAGCGCCCGGCTTCGGGCCGCTCTGGAACCTGGCGAATGCAGCGTCGAGGAGCTTGCCCTTGCAGGCAGCGGCCTTGGCGTAGTCCACCGCGTCGGCAGCGAATCGCGGGGTCTCGGACAAGTCGGCCTTTCGCAAGAGCCCGTCGCGGTACAGCAGGTCAGGGCTGATCAGCAGAGGGTCGCCCGCGAACGCGGAGACCGCGCTGTAGGGCGAGTGCCCTTTCAACGCGGTCGTGCGATTCAGCGGCAGGACCTGCCAGTAATTCTGCCCGCCGGCCTTGAGGAAATCGGCGAACTTGTACGCCTCGGGCCCGAAGTCGCCGATGCCGTACCTCGAAGGCAAGGAGGTGACGTGCATCAGGATGCCGCTGGATCGTCGTCTTAACATTTAAGATCTACTATTGATTATTTACTATTTGCTGCCGCCACGCCATGGGAACCGGCACATCGTATGGCGGATTGTAAATCGTAAATCGTAAATAGTAAATCGTAAATCGTAAATCCCTCAGGGGATCGCCAGTGCGAGCCGCTGGGCCAGGTGCCCGAAATGCTCGACCCAACTGGCGGCTTGGGGATCCGCGGCGGCCGCCCGCTTCTTCATCTCCGGATACTTGTTCCTGGCGATCGTGAAGAACACGTTTTGCGCGTGCTGGAGGTCCATCTCCGGCGTGAGCCCCCGCAGAATCTCCAGGCCTTTCTCGATCGACCACAACAGGTCGATGTCCTCCGGACAGCCCTCCCAGATGCTCGCCAGGTTGTTGATCTTGTGGCTGCCCTCGAAGCTCAGACGCTCCCGGTCGAGGGTCAACGACAGACGTTCGGCCTCCTCCGCCAGGTCGCGCAGCCGGTTCAGGTCGATGCGGTCCGCCTGGATCGCGGTGCAGATGTCTTCGTTCAGAATGAACTCGGCCGGCGCCGAGAGGGCCTTCGGCAAAGGCATGTTCATATTCCGGATCATTGCCATGATCGCGTAGTTGTGCTCGTAAATATGGCGGAACGAGCTCTCGATCTCCTCCCAGGTGCTCTCCAGAAGTCCGTTGAGGATCTGCCGCTGCTGGTCCTTGAACAGGTGGGTCAGCGAGTAGTTCTTGCTGTCGAAGGCCACGTTCATCAGACGCATGACCTCGTTGCTGTCGCCCTTCTTGAAGGCCTTGACCAGTTCCTGGCGAATCCGCTTGAACTGCTCGTCGGCCATACGGCCCTGCACCGAGGCGAACAGGTGATGGTCGCCCAGGTAGAGCACCGCCGAGTCGACCGCATACTCTTCGAGCGTGATGTTCGAGCGAATCTTGGCGCGATTGGTCGTGAGGACCTGAACGCCCGCCTCGACGTGCTCGAAATCCTCGATCGTCGCAGAGTAACAGTAGATGTCGCGTTTCTCTTCCGACGATTCCTCGAAGACCGAGCTCAGCGCGAAGTGCGCCCCCACGCGGTGCAGATCGACCCTCGCCGGCTCGACGTAGGCCTCGTAGACCTCCTTGCCGTTGGCGAAAGGCCGGCGGCTCGTCGGCGCGTTCATCAACATGTTCTTGAAGTCGGGCTCCAGGTTCCAGTTCTGGACCTCGTGGCAGAGCTGCATCGCCCGCGAGGCGTACATCATCACCTGCACGGTTTCGATGCCCGAAATGTTGTCGAAGAACCACCCGCAGCTCGTATACATCAGCATCGCGTTACGCTGCATTTCAAGCAGTTTCAGGAAGATCACTTTGTCGTGATGCTCCAGCGTCTTGCCCGCTGTCCTGGCCATGAAATCGTTGACGTTCTTCATGGAGCGGTCGTTGACCACGCGGATGTAATCGTTGCGGACCTGCCAGGGATCGACGTGGTAGGCGGCCATACGGTCCTGAAAGACGCCGCCGATCCGGTCGCGAAGCCAATCGAGGGCCTCCCGCAACGGCGCCCGCCACTGTTGCTGGCCCGAGCGGGACTGGTCCGCGGCGCAACCGCAGTTGCTCTTCCATCGCTCGACGCCGTGGGCGCAGCTCCAGGAACTGTTCTCCCAGATCTCGACCTCGTGGTCCGGCGGAAACTTCGCGAGGAACTCGCCATAGACCGTGATCTTGGCGAGGTTGTTGGCGGCGATGTGATGCAGGCAGTAGGCCAACGCCATGTCGCCGTGATGGTGATGGTGGCCGAAGGATTCGCCGTCGGTGGCGACGTGAACCAGGCGGGCCGGCTGCTCGCCGTCGTTGGGAAACGAATTGGCCATCCGCACCGCGAAGTTCTCGCCGCTGTGGAGGAGGCCGCCGTAGGCGATCCCATGGGAGACCGGCCCGTTATAGAAGAAGATCGCGATCTGCCGGCCGGAAGGCAGCATGCACAGATACGGCACACTCGTGTCGAGATCGCCCTCGTTGACATCTCTCCAGCGGCGCGCTCCGCTGAGGCGACGGGTCCGCTTGGCCTGGCGGGGCGCCAGGATCGTGAACTTGATTCCGTGATCGACCAGCACTTCCAGAGAAGCCAGATCCACCGCGGTCTCCGGCAGCCACATCCCTTCCGGCTCTCTTTGAAACCGCATCTTGAAGTCTTCGATGCCCCAGATCACCTGGGTGTGCTTGTCGTTCGCGTTGGCCAGCGGCAGAACCATGTGGTTGTAGGCCTGGGCCATCGCGCAGCCGTGCCCGGAGAACTTCTCGCAGCTCCGTCTGTCGGCCTCCAGGACCATCTCATACACGTCGGGCGCGTGCGATTCCAGCCAGTACATGAGGGTCGGGCCGAAATCGAAACTGATGCTCTCGTAATTGCTGACGATTTCAATGATCCGCTTGTCGGGCCCCAGAATCCTCGACGCAGCGTTCTGGCGGTAGCACTCCTCCGTAATCCTCGCGTTCCAATCATGATAGGGATAGGCCGAGTCCTGCAGCTCGACGTACTCGAGCCACGGGTTCTCCCTCGGCGGTTGATAGAAATGCCCGTGTATGCAAACGTATTTTTCCATCCAGCAACCTTTCTGTCCTGCTCGGCACACGCTGGGTGATTGCCAATATCTGCCTTGTCCAAATACAGAAATGGTGATGATATAGCAACTTGCCGCTGGACGCAACCGGGCGCCCCAATTTCTGCCGTTGACGCTGGGGACTGTTAAACGCGATGACTGCCGTCATCGCTTGCCCCCAGAAGGAAAAACCGCGTTTCTGACGATCCGTCCGAGTCCTCCCCCGACGACGCAATCCGAATCATCCCGCCTGGAATCGGCTCTATTCCGGCGCGCCGAGGATTCTCAGGGAGTCTTCGATGACGGGCAGAGCCTTGGTCTGAACGACGGGGTTGCTCGAGTTGCCTGTGACCTCCATGCGAACGACGGCCCCGCCCAGCCCTTCGGTGAGAGCCTGGAACACCGACGGTTCCGCGGCCGCCAGCCGCTGGCCGCGAGCCGTCAGCATCAGGTGCAACTGCCCGTCCGAAAGGGCCATCGTTCCCGATCCGGTGAACGCGAGGTTCCGTCCGGACATGTCGAGCTTGCGAATCAGCAGGGTGTCCTGGCGGATATAGGAGTCGATGAGCATCCGATCGAACGTGTAGTCCGTCGGTTCGTTGAGACTGAGCACCGACAGCAGATTGCGTAACGGAGACACCCTGCCGATCCGCATCTTCTCGACATCCACCAGGCATATGCCTCGCCGCGAGGCGGGATCTCCAGTCCGTCCTCCCAGACTCAGCGAGGCGTTCATCAGGCCGCCGCTGTAGGGCGCCTCGACGGGGGCGGTCTCGCTGTCCCCCCGGAGGAACTCCTGCACGTCCACTCGATTCAGCGCCGCCTGCATCACGTATTCGATGCCTCCGGTCTCGGCTCGTCCCACCCGCAGGCTGCCCAGGACCTTGCCTCGGTGGCAGTCGCCCAGGAAATCATCGACCCCCCACTCCTTCGGGCCGGGATCGTAGACAGCCTGGGCCGTCGCGCCGGAGATCGTCCGCCCTTTGACCACGAGACGCTCCCCGGCCAGGGCCGCCCGCCCCCGCGACAACCCGCCTTTCGTATCGTAGGCGCCCTCGATCTCCAAGTCGCCGGCCAGTTCGACAGCCGTGCCGGCCATCCGAAAATCGCACTTCCTGAGGCCTGCCTGGCCTGCGAATTCGACGAGCATTCCCCCGGAGGCGGTCCGCGAGAGCGCCAGCTTGGCCTCCTGCACGTCGAAGGGGCCCCGAGGGGAAAGATCGCGATATGCATGGGCAAGTTCATGGGGCAGCGACTCGCCGAGCGACTTCGTAAAACGGAGCCCTTCTGTCCGAATGACGAAGGAGCCGCCGGCCAGGGCGTTCCCGTCCCACGCAGCGGACCCATCGACGAAAATCGTCGCGAACTGCGGCTGGCAGGGATCGACGGGCGAGGCTGTCGCCTTCGCAATGACCAGGCGGTCCCGCGAGAGCGAAATCGCTCCGCGGACGTCCCGCAACGGATAGGGAATGTCCCGGTGATGGATCTTGATCCCGAGGCATTCCACAGCCCCAGTGACGATCGGAGGGGCATCGCCGTCGGAAGCCTGGAGCTCCAAACGTAGGTTCACGTTGCCTTCGGGCCGAAACGCCGCGAGCGGTCTCGCCAGCGACGGCGGCAACAATCCCATCGTCACGTCGTTGAACGGAATCTCCTGCGCCGTCACCCTCGCATGATACTCCTTCCCCTTGGCGCCGGCGGACAACTGCATGGCGCCTTCCAAAGCGATCCGACTCTGCCCATAGCGGCCGTCGAGCTTCCTGACCGTCACGGATTTCGGCGAGATCGCCATCTCCGCGACCACGTCCGACAGCGTCACCGGCGACTGCTCCAACTTCAACGTCTTGCTGTGACAGACGACGTCCGCGTGATAGCTCATGGGACCGACGTTGTTGGCGTCGCCCGTGGTGAAGACGCGGGCCCGCACGTCCGCCGTCCCGTCGGCCTCCAACCGACCGTACAACTGGCGATACTGCGGCGGAAGGCTCCTCTCCAGCGTGGCGTCCAGCGGAATGTCGTTGCCGTCGATCGAGATGTAATGAATCGCCTTTCCGGTGCCCAGCCCGGTCACCTTGGCGTTCAGTCGGATCTCCCGACCGGCGGACTTTGAAACCAGGTTGGTCGCGGTCACGCTTTCATGATCGAAGTATAGCTTGCCCGTCAGGTCGGTCAACGGGTACGGAAATTCGTTGAACGCGGCCGACACGCCGTCGAGATCGACGGAGACGTACATTCGCTTGTCCGTGGGCGAGGTCCGCACCAGCCGATAATCGGCAGACACTCGGCCGCGGGGGCCAAAGGCGTCCCACAGTCGCTTCTGCCCCGGCCGAAGCGCCGCGTAAAGAGTTTCGTCCAGAATCATATTGGGGCTGCTGATCTTGTACCGATACTGTCGTTCGTCGCCCCCGCCCCGGCTCCATCCCTCGATCAGCACATCCACCGGGCCGTGTTTGCCGGCGAGATTCTTGAGCACCAGACCGGACTGGGTGAAGTCGATCTCGCCGTGGAGGTGATCGATGACATAGGGAAACTTCTCGTCGCAGATCGAGACGTCCTGACAGACGACCGTACCCAGGACCTCGCTCTCGTGCAGCCGCCGGAGATTGCCGTTGGCGTTGACGGTGATCGAGTCCACGATCCCCGTCGGCCGATATCGGGCGAAGAACCTCTGAAGACTCGCGAGAGGGCCGCCTCCGGCGCCACCGGAGGCGATCTGCTGGAGAGCGCCGACCTCCGGCGCTTGCTTGCTGTGCAGGTTCTTCAAGCGAAAATCCAGTCGGTAATCGCCGTTCGGGTCGTACTGAAGCTGGCCCGCGAGGACATCGATCGCCCAGGCACGTTCCAGCGAAGGCAAGTCCGTCGAAGACAGGCCTCCCGCGAGGGCGAGTTCGCCCGGCCGCCAGTACCCCTTGAGATGGCTCTGTCCATATCCGCCGGAGAGGGTGGAGGTCTTGATCTCGAAGCCGTAGCCCTGGTGAGCCAGACCGGCCCCGAAGCGACCCTCCACCGGCACCGTCATGACGATCTCGGCTTTGCCGCCGGAAACCTTGGTGTATCGCAACTTCCCGTTGTGGAGCGTGACCGACGGGATGGCGGCCCCGCTCTTGCCGCCGGACCGGTTGAATCGGAGGGTTCCGACGTTCCACCGCTGGGTGTCCAGGTCCAGTTGCGCATCGAGCACGAAGTCCTCGATGCAAAGTTCCGTCACCCGCGGAGACAGCGACAGGAGGCTTCGTCGGCTGAATCGGGCGTACACGTCCCTGGCTCGAAGAATCGTGTTGTCGTATCCCGGATCGTCCTGCCGGGGGCGAATCGACAAACCGTCGATCGAGACCGAGCCGTCCAGACGGAAGCCGAAGCTCCCCGCCTTCACCTGCGTGTTCGTCAGGCGTCCGACCTCGGCCGCCGCGATGCCCGGCAGCGACCGGCCCAACCCGATCCCGATTCCGACGATCAGCACGCAGAGAATCGCCACAGCGATCAGTATGCGTCGCAGAAGACGCCGCCGTTTTCCGCTTCCGTCCGGCACCTGGGATGAGTACTTGAAACCCACCATGCGAAATCGCCGTCAGGGTCTGCGACGGATCGCCTTGTCGGCGATGTCACGCCGACAATAGGCGCCTTCGAACTGGATGCGGTCCACCGCTTCATAGGCACGGGTCTTGGCCGCCGCGATCGTCTCGCCGATCGCAGTCACGCCCAGCACGCGGCCCCCGCTGGTGACCACGTTGCCGTCGCGCAGCTTGGTGCCCGCGTGGAAGACCATCACATCCTCGAGTTGAGCCGCTTCCTTCAGGCCGGTGATCACCTTGCCCTTGTGATACTCGCCGGGGTAGCCGCCGGAGGCCATGACCACGCACACGGACGGACGCGGGTCCCAGCGGAGCGTCACGTCCTCCAGAGTCCCGTTGCAGACCGCCAGGCAGACCTCGAGCAGGTCGCTTTGGAGCCGCATCAGGATCGGCTGCGTTTCCGGATCGCCGAACCGGGCGTTGAATTCGAGCACCCGCGGTCCGCCGCTGGTCATCATCAAGCCGGCGTACAGCACGCCCCGATAGGGTGTGCCGTTTCGATTCATCGCATCGACGGCCGGAACGAGGATCTCCCGCGTGATCCGATCCATCATCGCGTCGGTGACGATCGGCGCGGGGCTGTAGGCGCCCATGCCGCCGGTGTTCGGGCCGGTGTCGCCGTCGCCGATGGGCTTGTGGTCCTGGGAGGATTCCATCACGTAAATGCTGCGACCGTCCACGAAGGCCAGGATCGACGTCTCTTCGCCCAGCAGCTTGTCCTCGACGACGACCTTCTCGCCGGCGTCGCCGAAGATGCGATCCACCATGATCTTCTCGGCGGCCAGAATCCCCTGGGCCGGATCGTCGCAAACGATAACGCCCTTGCCCTTGGCCAGCCCGGCGGCCTTGATCACGACCGGCTCGTCCCGGCTGGCGATATAGGCCTTGGCGTCGCTGAACCGATCGAAAACGCGTCCCTCGGCGGTGGAGATCGCCCCGGCCCGCATCAATTGCTTGGCGAAAGCCTTGTCCGCCTCGAGCTGCGCCGCAGCGCCGCTGGGACCGAAGGCCTTGATGCCGGACGCCTCCATCACGTCGACAATCCCCCTGGCCAGAGGATCTTCCGGGCCCACAATGACCAGACCGACCCGCTTCTCGCGGGCAAAGCCGACCAGGGCGGGAATGTCGGTTTCCTTGATATCGACGTTCTGACCGTACTGGGCCGTTCCGGCGTTGCCGGGAGCGATGTAGAGATCCTCAAGCTGCTGGGACTGCTTCAGTCTCCACGCGATCGCATGTTCACGCCCCCCGCTGCCGATCAGCAATACATCCATCGTCAATCCTTTGCCATCATCGGGAGTGCCCGCCGCGTTGGAGCACCCCTTGTCCACGATTCAGTACA
>CALEZT010000245.1 GCA_937927975.1 uncultured Phycisphaerales bacterium | reverse complement strand
CGGGAATACTGCAGGACGCCGTCGATGAGGTTGTGCATCCGGGCGACGCGGCTCTGGAGCAGGTTGAGTTGTTCCTTGCCCTCGTCGCCGAGCTTGTCGCCGTAGTCGGCGCACAGCCATTCGGAAACGAGCTTGATCCCCCGAAGCGGCGCCTTGAGGTCGTGGGAGACGATGTAGGCGAAGTGGGTCAGTTCTTCGTTGATCTCGGCCACCCGGCGCAGCAGTTCGGCCTGCTTTCGTTCGGCCGTGTGCTTGACGGTGACGTCGCGGAAGTTCCACACCCGACCGACGATGCGGTCGCCCATGCGATGGGGTTTGGAGTCGTATTCCACGATCCGCCCGTCGCCAAATTCGATCAGGCCGTGGCCTTCCGCCTCGCGATGCCCATACAGGTCTCGAACGGACGCGATGAAGGCCTTCGGATCACGCAACTGAGTCATCGCGAAAGCCAGCGCCTCGTCGTCGTCGCAATTGGACAGGACGTCGTCGGGCAGTCGCCATAGGGCCTGGAACTGCTGGTTGTACTTCTTGATTCGACCGTAGCCGTCGACGACCAGCAGTCCGTCGGCCATGGACTCCAGGGTGGTCTCCAGCAACGAAAGCGATTCGTGCATAGACTCCGAAGATCCTTCTTCGCAAGGACAGATCTGAATGGCGACGGTTCTGTCGGACATCGTAGTCACCCTTTCTTGTCAGTTCAGACTCATGCGGTCGGCCAAGACGGGTTCCCGCTCCTGCGCCACCTGACTCTTGGGCAGCGTGAAGAAGAACGTGGTTCCCTCGCCCAGCTTCGATTCCACCCAGACGCTGCCGCCGCACAGATCGACGATCTTCTTGACGATCGCCAGGCCGATGCCCATGCTCTCCCGCTCATCGCGGGGCGCCAGCGTCTGGAATATCTGGAATATCTTGTCGAAATACTTCTCCTCGATCCCCGGCCCGTTGTCGGACACGGAAAACTGCCAGAACTCCCCCTGTTCCCGGCAGCCGATCTCGATGCGCGTCCCAGGTTTGTCCGCGTACTTGACCGCGTTGTCGATCAGATTGCGGAAGACCTGGCCCAGGCGGGTCTTCTCGCAGACGACGACCGGCAGCGAACCTTCGATCACGATCTCGACGCGCTTGGGCGGATCCAGCATCGCGATCACGTCCCGCACCAGGTGGTTGAAGTTCACCCGCTCGGTGCGGAGGGACACCCTGCCGATCTCCGAGTAGTGCAGAATGCTGTCGATCAACTCGGACAACCGGGCGACGCGGCCCTTGAGCATGCCCAACTGCTGGCGGCCTTGCTCGTCGAACTTGTCGGCGTAGTCCGAGGCGATCCAGTCGGTGAGAGTGCCGATGCCCCGAAGGGGCGCCTTGAGGTCGTGGGCCGCGACGTAGGCGAAATCCTGCAGCTCCTTGTTCGAGCGGCGCAGGTCCCGCACCGTCTCGGCCAGGTGTTCGTTGGCCTTGGCCAGGGCGCGTTCGAGCTTCTTTCGCTCGTTGGACTCCACCTGCAGGGCGATCATGTCGGCCAGCGAAGCGGCGAAGTCCTGCTCCTCCAGCGACCACTCCCGTACGGAACCGACATGCTCGAACGATACGACGCCCAGCAGTTTGGCGTGCAGGCGGATCGGAGCATCCATCAGGGAAACGATCCCCAGTGGCACAAAGTAGTTCTCGGTGAGACCGCGGGTTCGCAGGTCGTCCCTCGCGTTGTTCGCAGCGAGGATACGGCTGTTCTCGATCGCATCGAAGTACGCCGGATAGTCGGCGGCCCGAATCCGCTGCCCGCTCTCCTGGGGGCCCATCCGGAGACTGTACAACTGCTCGCACATCATCTCGGAGTACTGCTCGTGCAGGAACCAGATGCTGACCCGCTCGACCTGCAGGGTTTTGGCAGCCTCTTCGACCGTCATCTTCGTGATCGACGGCAGGTCGCGTTTGACGTCTTTGGTCAGCCGCAGCAGCGTTCTCTGGTGGTTGACGATACGCTCGGTCCTTTCCATGAGCCCCTGCTCGGTGTGCTTGCGGAAGGTGACCTCTCGCATGAGGTTGCGGTTGGCGGAGGTCAACTCGGCGGTTCGCTCCTGGACACGGGCCTCCAACTGCTCGTTGGCGTCGACCAGCGCGGCGTCCCGCTGCTGGATCTGTTCGAGCATTTCGTTGAAGGCCTCGATCAACCGGCCGACCTCGTCGTTGCCGTGCTGCTCGGCGCGCGCGGTGTACTGTCGCTTCTCCGAGACCTGGCGCGCCACGCCCGCCAAATGGAGGATGGGGCGCGAAATGATCCGCTGGAGCCGGGACGAGACCAGATAGGCCACCAGGCACGACAGGGACAAGACGCCCAGAATGATGCTGGTGCTGTGGCGAAGCCTGGCGTGCATGAAGTCGAGGTTGGCCCGCAGACAGACGGTTCCGATCCGCTCCTTGCTCAGAAGGATCGGATGCGTCAGCGTGACGAATCCCTGGGTGAAGACGGGATGCTCCTTCAGTTCGACCGCCGCAGGGATCGAGGCGCGAGCGTCCTGTCTCCTGTAGACCGCGAACCGATGCCCGTCCGTCGTGTACACGCAGGCGACCTCGATGGAGGGGAGGGACGAGACGCTCCGAAGGACCTCGTTGGCGTCGGAGGTGTCCCCGAACGTGACCGCGGCCTTGCAGTTGTCCGCCAGCATGCTCGCGTGCGTCGTCAGGTCGCGGACCACGCCGCGGCGAAGCGTCGTCCATTCCCAGGCGGCGAACACCCCGCCCGTCAGGAACAGCGCCGGAACGCACGTGAGCATGACGATCGCGACCAGCTTGTGCTTGAGCGACAAGTCGTGCAAGAGAGATCCCGTCCTGGGCCCGGTTTTACGGGTGGCTGCTTCCACCAGGTTTCTCCTGATCGTCGGGCGTCTCCAGGCGATCGTGCTCGACGGTTCTGGCCGCCAGTCGCAACAGGCTGGATCGAATCGTCAGACGCGCGCGGGCAGTCGCCGCGAGGTTGACCTCGAATCGGACCTTCTTGTCCTCGATGAGCAGGTTGATCACTCCGCCGGTCTCCAGGAACCAGGGAACGTCGCCGACGGTGAGAAGGCCGTCGTTTCGCAGCGAGGACAGCATCCGCGGCAAGAGCTCTTTTTCGGACGGACAGAAGAACAGCACGTGGCACTTGCGGATCGCGTCAAGATCGGGATGCGCCGAGGGGACGTTCCCGTCTTCGCCGGCCAGTTGCGTCAGGCCCTTGAACCACCGGATTTGCACTGGACGAGTCCCCACCTTCTTGTCCTTGAGTTCCTCGAATGCGACTCGGGATGGAGGCACGCCCAGAATGCCCACTACGATGGGGTCATTGGGATCGGGCCGCTGCGTCCCTGCCTCCTGCGCCGGGGTGAACCGCCCGCCCTCCACGAACTTGAGGAAGTTGTATACGAAAGCGGCTTTGACCTTGTACTCTCGGTCCAAGACCTCGTCTCCGCGGAGCACGCCACAGAAGAACGCCAGCGTACAAACCGCCAGACCGAGCAGGCGGAGCTTCTGCGGGACTCGTGCCGCATGGAATCCGTGTTGGCTGCGTTTGACGACCATGTCTGTATGCGAAAGCAATCCCCCCAGTCCCATTCTAGAACCTGCAGATCAGCCAAAGGGCCACTGCAGGCGCATGCGAGCGGTAGTCCCCGTGCCCGTTGTAGTAATTGCGTTTGTTCAGGTCTTCGTCGAAGACGCCCAGCAGATTGTACCCGTCGATGCGGACCGTCAGGTTCGGCGTGGGAGCGTATTGAAGGCCCAGGTTCAGATAGACATTCGCCCGATACGCTTTCTCCCACCCCGGCTCGATGACGCTGAAGTTCACCGGGGACGGGTCATACTCATCGAAATCCTTCGCGCCGGGGAATCCCCAATATACGCGGAGGGACCCGTCGGCCGTCCATTCCTCGTCGAGCTTGCGTCGGGCGGTGATCTTCGTGACGTGATTCGACCAGTTGGCCAGATCGTCTCCATACCCATACGGTTCGGCGGTCGTCAGCGTGGTCCTGCCTTCGAGAAGGTCGAAATCATACAGCTTGGTATACCCGTGCGAAAAAGCCACGCGGGTCCGATCTGTGCGATAGGTCGCCTCGAATTCGAGTCCCCAATCCCTCTGTGTCCCGACCGGCACGCTGCGGCCGTCGGAGTACGTGATCAGGTCCAGGTCGTAGTGGACGAACGCCGAGGTCGCCAGAGTGAGGCGGGGGCTCTGCACTCGTTCATAGCGGAGTTCGGCGCTGTCGAGTTTTTCCGCAGCGCCGGAACTGTCTCCGGCCAGATAGGCCGCATACAATTCCTCCGCGAAGTTCGCACGAACCGACCGCGACCACAACAGCTTCCACGTGTCCTTGGGGTTCGGCGTGTGAATCAGGGCCGCACGAGGCGAGAACATCTCGTCGGTGTAGGTGTGCTCGTCCAGACGAGCTCCCAGGAACCCGGTCCACTGATCGGTGATGATCCATTGGTATTCGGCCAGCACCGAGAACATCAGGGTCCGCCAACGGGGCATGGGGTCGCCGAGCAGGCCGTTTTGCGCCGGCTCATCGGGATACCCCGGGCTCTTGAGGCCGAATTCCTCATGCGAGAACTCGGTCCCGACGGCCAGCTTGTGGCGGTCATTGATGCGCCAGTTCAGGAGGACCTTCCCATAGTACTCGTCCTCACGATACGCGTCCACCAGTCCGGTGTCCCCGAACCGCTCGAAATCGAACATGTCGTAGCTGAAGGCCAAATTCAACGTGGTGCTGGAATCCAGCTCTTTCGAATAGGCGGCATACCCCGTCGCCTGCTGATATCCCGAGGACATCTGGACGGGGTCGAGATTCCAGTCGGCCCAGCCCCATTCGGCGCGGGCCAGCGTGCCGACATCCCATGGAAACTGCCGGCCGCCGCGTGTGTAGCGGGCCCAGAAGTCCCAGTTGCCTTTGGTGACCTCGGCATGCAGTTTCACGGGATAGAGATTGCGATGTGTCTCGCCGTCGCGGTTGATCGTCGGATTCTCCAGGGGCTTGCCGGCCTCGGTCGCGTCGGCCGGCAGGGAGGCCGGACCGGTGTTGACGCCCCATTCCGGATTCCACCAGGAGTAGCTGGACTCGTTGGGAAAATCGAAAGCGTAGATCTGGGGGGCATCGCTCTGGTCGGCCCCGACATACTTGCCGACGCCGGCATAGAAGAAGACGCCCAGATCGTTCTCGGGCTCGGTCTGGCCATGCTTGACCTCCGCGGAGTAGAACTCTTCGAAGGCGCCGACCCGGGAAGAGACCTCCGTGCCCTTGAAGGTTCGTGCGTTGTCCGTGACGATGTTGATCACCATGGACATCGCGCCGGGGCCGTACAGAGCCGAACCGGGGCCGCGGACGATGTCGATGTGATGGATGTCCCGAAGCAGCACCAGGTCGCGCTCGCTCAGGGCGCCGTAGTGCGTCCGCTGGTTCATCACCCGTCCGTTGACCAGAAGCAGATACTTATCGTCGCGGTCGTTGATGATGCCCCGCAGTCCCAGATGATCCGCCTCCCAATGATGACGAATCCACTGGAGATTGGGCACGTAAATGTCGAGCAGTTCGAACAGACTGCGGGCGCCGGAGGCGAGGATCTCCTCCTGGGTGATCGTCGTGACCGCCGCCGGAGCGATGCGGACGCTGGTCGGCGTCAGGGCAGCCGCGGATGCGATCTCCACCTCCATCAATTGCTCGATCGACATGTCGAAGAAATCCTCTTGCGCCGCCGATCTGCCGGGATCCGTATCGGCATGGACGCCGGCGTCCGTCGGGCCTGTCGAACTCAGGGCAATCAGCAGACTCAAGAGAATCGTCACTTCTGCGTTCATAAGGGCACCGTTCCAGACCAAGGCGCCGCCCTATACGGCCCTCCGCGCTCACGCAGCGACGGACGAACCCCACCCGGACCCGTATGCGGCACCCACTGAGACGCCCGCCGTCGGCCGGACGGACGGCGAGCATTCGGAGTCTCTATCGTCCAATTCCGGGTCTCGATGGAGTCAGGAAGAAAATGAAACGGAATGCCCCAGCATCCCGCGGGCTGTCGCGACGCGTTTTCGGGCTTTCTCCAGAAACGCCTGAGGAATTCGCCCGATAATAACAAGGCTGCTCCGATGGGGCTTTCTCTGCAATCCCCCGTATGTGGGAAGTCCGATGGATCTTCTCAAGAATTGGAAACCGCCTTCGCCCATGGGGATCCGCTCGTGCTCAGAACCGGTACGTCAACCCGATCCGGAACGTCCGACCGTCCTGCTCGATCTGGTCTTGCGTGTGCTCGCCGAAACCCGGATGGGCGTACTCCACGTCGAACAGGTTGTACACGCTGGCCGCGATCTCCATCCGTTTCGAGGCTCCCACGTACGTCACCGTCAGGTTCGTCAGCACGACGTCGTCGGTCTCCTGGCCTGCGAGCGTCTTGGCCTTGCTGTCGTAGAGGACCTCCAGACCCGCGAAGAGCCGCTGCGGGATCACAGGCGCCAGCAGATTCAATTTGACCAGATGCTTGGGCGAATCGACCAGGGCTCGGCCGGAGGCCTTGTCCTGAGCCTGGACATGGGAATAGCTCAGACGGGACCCCAGCCCCCAGTCCCAGCGTCCCTGCAACGCCAGCTCCACGCCGGTCGCCTCCACCTCGTTGAGGTTGCGAAACACCAGCAGTCCGTCGGCCGGATCGACGTACTGATCGATCAGGTTCTCCATGTCGTAACGGAACCCGCTCGCGGAAGCGCGGAGATTGCGGCTCAGTTGCCGTTCCAGGACGACTTCGTACGTCGTGATGGTCTCCGCGTCCAGGTTTTCGCTGGGCTTCTGGGTGTTGCCCCCGTCGTGATAGTACAGCTCGTAGGCGTTCGGCGCACGGAACGCGGTGCCGTAGAGCAGTTTCAACGTCGTGTTCTCAAGCAACCCGTAGATCAGCCCAAGGCGGGGATTCACGTCGTGGCCGAAGGTGCTGTACTCATCGTACCGCAGACCGCCGATGAAGGTCAGCTTCTCCAGCAGCTTGAACTCGTCCTGGACGTAGACACCCCAGTTGTGGCTGTGACGCGAGTCGTCCAGGTGGATCTCCTCGTCCCAATTGGCCTGGTCCTGTCGCGCGTTGTACCGCCCCTCGACCCCGGCGGTCATCGTATGTCCGGTGATCGGGCTTCCGGTCACCTGGAACTCGCCCTCCCACCACCGCCCTTTGTAGTAGTCGCGACTGAGAACGAGGTCGGGCTCGTCCCCTTCGTCAGCGAAGTCGTACACGTATTGTCCATCGTAGTCATAGCGGCTATAGGCGACGCGGGCCCGCACCGCCCACCGTTGGGACAACTCACGGGCGAACGTCAGTCCCACCAGAGTCGTGTCGTCCCAGACCCGTGTGCGACGATCCCCGAACACGGTGTCCCAGGGGGCCGTCGGAATGCCCTTTTCGCTCCCGATGTGCGCCAGCAGAAGCGAGAAATCGCCCCAGGAGGCACGGACGACGAAGTTGTCAAACTGATCATCGTCGTTCTTCACCCATCCGTTGTTCGTCTCGACGGAGTCGAACTCGCGGAAATACAATTCCGGACCATCGCTGTTGTACATCGTGGCCGACAGCAGCAGATCCAGATTGTTCCGGAGACGATTGCCATACGTGACGCGCCCCGTCTGCGAGTCGAAGCTGCCGGTCTTGGCGGAGAGCTCCAGACCGCCAACGCCCTCCCCTTGTTTGGTGATCACGTTGACCA
This sequence comes from uncultured Phycisphaerales bacterium, assembly GCA_937927975.1. GTDB lineage: Bacteria > Planctomycetota > Phycisphaerae > Sedimentisphaerales > Anaerobacaceae > PLanc-01. The sequence continues at coordinate 9,463 of CALEZT010000245.1, read as the reverse complement.
CCGCGAGGACCGCGTTGCTGCCATAGAGCGAGGAGCCGGGACCTCGGATGATCTCGACTCTCTCGATCAGCTCGACGTCCAGCGGAAACTGGGTCCCGAACAAGGGGGAGTCGCCCACATTGTCGTTGAGCCGGTGGCCGTCGATCAGCAGGAGAATGCGGGTGTCGTAATCGCCCGGCCGGCGAAAGCCGCGGGTGCCCATATAATGATAGGATCTGTCATAGTTGATATAAAACCCCGGCGCGCTTCGCAAAATATCCGCCAAGGTGCGATAACCATATCTTCGGATCTCCTCGGCAGTCACGATTGTGACCGAAGCGGGCGCCGCGGCTACGCTCTGGGTTCGTTTGGAGGCGCCGTAGACGGTATCGATTCGAACGTCCATCAATTCTTCAAGAGACATGTCGAACAGATCGGCTGCCTGCGAGTCGTTTGCATCGCTCCCGGCCAATCCGTTGGAGCCGGCCCAAGCCCAGTGCCCCAGGCACAGCACAAATAGGATTGTCCATGCGATTCTCTTTGCCGTCACGATGACTCCCGTTCAAAACCGGACCCCATCACCTGTAACCGTCGGACCGCCAACGCGGCGGCACCACCGGACGGTCGCCTGCAAGGCCGAAACGCCGTCCTTCCCGTCGTCGTCGGCGTTCCATCCTCCGACCCGACGGCCCCGGCAGAGTTCTATCGTCCGGTTCGTGGCGTCAGTCGAGAAGAAGACCTGGAACGGTAGGCGGATTCCCCCTCTGTCGCAGGCTTATCGGACGCCTCGTCCGTCTCGACCAACGGTTCTTCGGCAAGGCACAAGAGGCCTCCATCCGGCCCAGACGCCTGGATTTCGGAATCGCCGCCCGTCCGACGGAGCTTTGAGCTTGACAGGTTGCCCAGCTTCATCATACTATCGCTCTTATCGTGGGCGGGTCTTGGGAGACAAGTCATGTTCCCCTCGAACAAGCGTCTCGCCGTCGCAATCGCCTGCGTCGACAAGGGAATGAGCGGCCTGCAGGCCGTGCGCCAGTAGAAGGAGCGTCCGAAGTCCGGATCTATGTCAAGGGGCATCGCCATCCTGGGTTCCACCGGCTCGATCGGCCGAAATGCGCTACGCGTGATCGAGGCCCTCGGACCGGAATATCGCATCGTCGGACTCAGTGCCCACCGCAACGTCGAGCTCCTGGCCCAGCAGGTCAGACAACGCGGGCCCAAGTTCGTCGCAGTGACGGACAGCCGCCAGGTCGAACCGTTCCGGACCCTGCTGAACGGACAGGATCTCGCCATCCTGTCCGGACCCGACAGTCTTACCGAACTGACGCAATGCGAAGGCGTGGACACCGTCCTGACCGCGGTGGTGGGCGCAGCGGGGCTTCCCTCGGCCCTGGCGGCCGCCAGGGCCGGCAAGCGACTGGCCATCGCCAACAAGGAGCCCCTGGTCATCGCAGGCGAGTTGCTCACGCGGACCGCGCGCGAGCACGGCAGCGATTTGCTGCCTGTGGACAGCGAACATTCTGCGGTCTTTCAGGCGATGCGGTCCGGCTCGGCCTGTGAGGTCGATCGCATCCTCCTGACCGGTTCGGGGGGGCCTTTCCGCGGCGCGACCCGCGAGGCCCTTCGCAACGTAACAAGAGAGCAGGCCCTGTCGCACCCAATTTGGCGGATGGGCCCCAAGATCACGATCGATTCGGCCACGATGATGAACAAGGCCCTGGAGGTCATCGAGGCCCAGTGGCTGTTCGGCGTGCCGGTGGACAAAATCGAGGTGCTGATCCATCCCGAGTCGATCGTGCACTCGCTGGTGGAGTTCGTGGACGGCTCGGTCGTCGCGCAGCTTGGCGAGCCGGACATGTGTTTGCCGATACAGTATGCGTTGACGTATCCGCAGCGGGTTCCCGGCGTGGCGAAACGCCTCCGGCTGGAGCAGATCGGTCGGCTTCGGTTCGAGAAACCCGATCCGAATACGTTCCGCGCGTTGCCGCTGGCGTACGAGGTCGCCCGTGCGGGCGGGACCGCTCCGGCGGTGTTCAACGCCGCCAATGAGGCGGCGGTCGAGGAGTTTCTGTCCGGCAGGATCCAATTCCTGCAGATCATGGACCTGGTCGAGCATTGCCTCAATCGGCACGGCGTCCGACCCGCGGGCTCCCTGGAAGAACTGCTCGAGGCCGACGCTTGGGCCCGGAGAGAAGTCAAAGGGATGGTTGATGGTTGATTCTTGATTTGAAGAACCGGACGAATCGCTCTTCCAATCAACAATCAACCATCAAAAATCGAAAATGATGCTTCATTTGGAGTGTTTGGATGTCTCAAACGACGAAGTCATGGACGAAATGGGCCAATGGTCTGTTCTGGATCGCGGTCCTGGGGGTGGCGGTCTATCTCATCGTTCAGAACATAGGGGTGGTCGGGAACATCCTGCTGGTCCTCCTGGGCTTCGGCGCGGTGGTGCTCGTCCATGAGTTCGGCCACTTCATCACAGCCAAACTGGGCGGCATCAAGGTCGAGGCGTTCTCCATCTGCATGCCCCCCACGGTGCTGGGGATTCGCAAGACGCGATCGGGGTTCAAGTTCCGCGTCCTGCCGGGATTCTCCGGACGCAAGGAACCGGCGGAGGAATCGCCCGAGGACGACGAGGCGACGGAATACCGCATCGGTCTGTTCCCGTTCGGCGGCTACGTCAAGCTGCTGGGCCAGGAAGACACCGGGCCGGTCAAACTCAACGACGATCCGCGGTCATTCGCGAGAAAGCCGATCTCGATCCGTGCGGCGGTCATCGCCGCCGGCGTGATCTTCAACGTCATCAGCGCAGCGATCATCTTCATGGTCGTCTTTCTGGTCGGCATCAGTCTGATGCCCGCCGTGGTCGGCGGCGTGGTTCCCAACTCCCCGGCCGCCAAGGCCGGCCTGCAGCCCGGCGACGAAATCCTGTCGATCGACGGCATGACGAAAGACCTCGACTTCAGCAACATCCTGATCTCAGCCGCGCTCTCGGGCGCCGACCAGAAGATCCCGGTCACGGTCCGACGGGCGGACGGTTCGGTGTTCGAGACGGCGATTGCCGCCGAGCAAATGGGACGTCCGTTCCGCGAGTTCGGGATCGACGAGCCCCGAAGCCTGACCATCGCCCAGGTCTCTGAGCCCAGCATCGAGATCCTCCAGGAGCGAACGGGACTGCTGCCCGAGGATCGCGTGGTGGCGGTCAACGGCCGGAAGGTGGAGCAGTACTGGCAGTTCAGCCAGATCGTGGCCAGCGCCCTGACGCCGACGGTGGAGATCACCGCCGAGCGAAAGGCCGGCGATCAGACCCAGACCGTCCAGACCCGCCTGCCCCTGAACTGGACGGCCGCGGATGTGCCTTCCGAGTCGGACCTGGGCCACGTCTACTCGCTGGTGCCGCGTCTTCGCGTCAAAGGCGTCAATGGACAGGAGGCCTCCTCCTCGGACCAGGACCAGCCAAATGAGCCGACCCGCCTGAAAGCGGGCGACATCATCGTCGCGGCTGCCGACGTCGAGTGTCCCACCTATCGAGAGATGCGCGAGATCACCACGAAATATGAGGGCGAAATGCTCACCCTCAAGGTGCTTCGCACCGACGCCAACGACGTGGAACGCACGCTCTCGGTAACCGTCAAGCCCCGACGCGCGCCGGGCGAAACGCGAGTCATCATCGGCTTCCTTCCGGCTCTGGACGCAGACAATGCGGTTGTCGCCAAGCCGATCCCGATCGAAGGCCATCCCGCGCTGGATATTCCCCGCGGCGCCAGGATCGTCAGCGTCAACGGCAAAGCCGTCGCGAACTTCTTCGACATCATCAACGAGGTGGGCCGATGGGAAGGCCCCTCGGTGACCCTTCAGTATCAGATCGACGGCGCCGTCGAGGGGGGAGTCACCCTGCCGACCGCCACGTTGAAAAACGCCATAACGATCCGTGCGGAACTGGCCGAGCCTGTGCCGTTCAAACAGCTTGAAAAGCTCTATCAGGCGAAGAACCCCGTCGACGCGATGGCGATGGGCTATCGCAGGACCCTGGGCTTCATCGCACAGACCTATATCACGCTCGCCCGCCTGATCCGAGGGCTGATCAGCCCGGACAATCTGATGGGCCCGCTGGGGATCATCACCGTCAGCTATCGGATCGTCGCTGAGCAGCCTCTGGTGAACTACGCGTATTTCCTCGGTCTGATCAGCGCGACCATCGCGGTGATGAACTTCCTGCCGTTGCCTCCCTTCGACGGCGGCCTGATCGTCCTGATGCTGATCGAGAAGATCAAAGGCTCGGCCCTGACGGACCGCACGCAGGGCCTCGTGGCCTATGTCGGCTGGGGCCTCGTGATGGTTCTGCTGGTCTATGTGACGTTCAACGACATCGTGCGCAGCTTTTTCAGCAGTTGAGCGACACACCCTGCCGATAACACCAGACAGAGTGCAGAATGACAGGAGGCACGGAATCCGTGCTCTCCCGGGTGTGCGACAGGGTCATGCCGAAACCGGAGAAAGGATTTGAAGGTTCAGCCATGTTGGTGGACAAGCACACCGGCCAGACGCTCTCCCGCGTCGAGAAGCCGGTCTATGAGGTTATCCAGCCGGCGGGTCAGGCAACGCTGTGCAATGAACAGTATCATCAGGGTCTGCTGAGCACGCTGGAAACCAACGACGCCGACGTGTACCGGCTCCTCACCCAGGAGTACAACCGCCAGCAGAACACGCTCCAGTTGATCGCGGCGGAGAACCAGTGCTCCCGGTCCGTCCTGGCGGCGCTGGGCTCGGTCGTCCAGAACAAGACGACCGAGGGCTTCGTCGGCGCTCGCTTCCACGGCGGATGCGAGATCGTGGACTGCCTGGAGACGCTGGCCATCAGCCGGGCCAGGGAGGCCTTCGACGCCAGGTACGCCAACGTCCAGCCGCATTCCGGAACCAGCGCCAACCAGATCGTCCTGACCGCGATCCTCGAAAAGGGCGACCGAATCCTGAGCCTGGCCATGGACCAGGGCGGGCACGTATCGCACGGCGCTCCTGTGGCTCTGGCGGGCAGGATCTTCGAGATTGAAAGCTACCGCGTCCGTCCGGACAACTTCCTGCTGGACTACGACGCGATCCGCGAGCAGGCCCTGCGTTTCCGACCCAGACTGATCATCTGCGGAACCACCGCGTACTCGCGAATCATCGACTTCGCCCGGTTCCGCGCCATCGCCGACGAGGTCGGCGCGTACCTGATGGCCGACGTCTCGCACATCTCAGGTCTGATCTCAGCAGGTGTGCACCCCTCCCCCGTCGACCAGGCCCACTTCACGACGACCAGCACCTACAAGCCCGGCGGCCCTCGCGGCGGGCTGATCCTCATGGGCCGGGACTTCGACCAGCCCTTCCCGGCGGGCAACAAGACGATCCCGCTGTGGGAGCGGATCGAGAAGACCACGTTCCCCGGCTTCCAGGGCACCCCCTACCTCAACAACATCGCCGCCAAGGCGGTGTTCTTCAAGGAGATGCTCTCGCCGGAGTACAAAGACAGGCAGGCCAGGATCGTTGAAAACGCCAAGACCCTCGCGGAGGAATTCGTCCGCCGGGGTTACGACGTCCTGACCGGCGGCACCGAAAACCACCTGTTCTGCGTCAACGTCGCCAGCCTCCGCCGCGGTCTGACCGGCCTGATCGCGCAGAAGAGCCTCGAAGACTGCGGCGTCATCGTGAACATGAACCGCCTGCCCTACGACCGCCAGAACGCGCGGATCACCAGCGGCATGCGGATCGGAACGCCCATCGTCACCCGCAACGGCATGAGGACTTCCGAGATGCGGACCGTCGCGGAACTGGTGGACCAGGTCCTGACGCGGGTCGAGGTGCTCAGCGACCGGGAGCATCGTCTCGATCCAGCCTTCCAGGACCACATGCGGAATCAGGTCCACAGCCTGTGCAGCCGCTTCCCGATGCAGTAGCCGACTACGCATCGAACGCCATCCATCCTCGCAGCGCCTCTGGCGGTGCGCCGAGTCGAAGTCGGTCTTCTTATGGCGCGCAATAAAGAAGGCCATAAGTGGCTAGCTTATGGCCTGTTGGCTTGTAACCGTATTCTTTGGTGTAACGATCTATCAGATCGTTTGCTTCTCATTCCCGCAGAGGCGGCGGCCGAACCCAGACCGAGCCGTACCATCGTTGCACGATCGATTCATTCGATGAACTCATGAACGTGGTGAAAAAAGGTGTAGGTGTGAGTGTCGAGAATTTGCGGATGGCCCCTCGCTGACCCGCGGCGGCGACTTCCAGTCCCCAGTCGTCGATCCAAAGGCCCAGCAGGAAGATTTCCGTGATGACGATCCATGTCTTCATGTTGAATCCTCAATGTTCCTGTCTCCGTATCGGCGCGGGTCCTCGATTTTCCTTAGCCGTTCTGCACGGCCTCGGAAGCAGTGTTCCTCCAACCGAACTCCCGTGCCCGCGCAGGACTTTGGATATCAATGGTGAGACTCGATATTTCTCGGGCCTGCCCTTCGACCCCGTTCGGCGCCGGACAGAACACCGCCCTTCTCAGCACTGGTAATGTGGACGACAAGGCGCGAAAAGATTTTTCGTCGCGACGCTTTTTTTTGTTCTTCACGGAATTGTGGGGACGAACCGATCCGGATTCCGACGCTTTGCGTCGGGAGTTTATCGCATTGGGGCCGCCAGCATGGAGGGGCGTTGCACGCCCCCGTGCGACGTCCGATCCCGCAAGCGAACGCTTCGTTCGCGTTCAAGCCGGAGGCCATAATGCGATACACTTCCTCTGCACGGCCGCCTCGGGCGTGCCGCGCCGGCGGTTCCGGTGATCCCCGAGATTCCGTGAAGAACCTTTTTTTGAGGCTCATCCAACTTTCGCGTACTGAAGAACGGGGGCACGAGCCGCAGAGGGCTTGCCCGTCGCTTTCCTTCAGCCTCATGCAATTTCATGCTATTGGCCCAACGCGACAAATGCCCGGGGGCGGGGGGCAGCGCCCCAACGCACCAGGAAGCACGCAAGAACCGGATAAGCCCTACTTGATTTCAACTGTACCCTCAGAGCCGACGCAATTCAGTTGTCTTCCCCCCTCGGAGGCAGGCACGAATGGTGCAGACTCAAATGATCAAAACGGACTCTCCGGCGTGCGCCAGCGTTTCGGTCATTTGAGCTTCATGCTTTGAATTTGTTTCGCATTTCGGATTTCGTGCTTCGAATTTCAAACCGGGCCGCCCCGGTTTTCTCTTGCTTCCCTCGGCCCATTTCCTGATACTGCATGAAGCGGCAACGAAGCGGTTGGCGGTTCGCGTATGTCGGACGAACTTGGCAAGGTCGAGACGACTTGGACCGTCGCGACAGTCCAAGTGTGGGACGCAATACGACAGAGAATTGCGACAATGAGTAGCTGCTCCGTCTTATCGGACGCCGAGATTCCTTAAAGCGTAATCGAGAGGCTGCCCCCGGAGGTCTCATAGTATGGGGGATATGGAGATCATGAGCGAATGAGTGGACAAGCATGGATTGCAGTGGGAATCATAGCTGGCGCATTCAGTACTTTCGCGATAGGATACGGCTGGTGGAAGATATCGAAAGACGGTTCCAACACTCCTACCAGCCAGATAGCTGGCGATTACGTTGCCGGAAACAAGATAGGTGGGGATTATACCGTCGGCGTTAAGACGACGGTGAATCAGACATTCGAGGTTGCTGGCGATTTCGTCCTGCTGGGAAACCCGCGGGATGCGAGCTCGACGGGCGCCCTTGTGGAACTTGTGCTGAATGTGGCAACGTACATAGCGGCCTGCGACAGAAATGATGCCCCGACAGTCGAAGGGTACATCGACTGGATCCAAGCTGTAGGCATGCAAAGCTCACATACTCTTCTCAACAACATCGTTGCTGCCCTAAGTGGGCACAATGAGCAGGCATCTATGGTGAGATCTTCTATCGACAACGTGATCATCGCTATCCAACAGCAGAGGGATGAGCTTGAGAGGATTGTCGGCCACGTTAAATTGATTCCGGATATCAATAACAAGCTCGACTACTTGATAAGCGAACTATCTGAGAAGGAGTCATCAACCCTTCAGGAGGGGCAGTTGGCTGTTTCTGCCCGAGTCTTGAGTATACTGACGGAGGGATTGGTTGGATCGGGTGCTCAGACGATAATGGGCAAGAGTGTGAACGCCAAGGAAGGGACCGCCATGGTCGTCTGGCTGCTCGGCGCGGAGTCGCCCAATATGATGTTACTCGACGTTGTCGGGGATATAGATAGGAACCGGTTGAGTATCATCCTGAATCGGGATGCATCCATAACCCTTCGCGCCTACGGTAACCAAGGCAATAGCAGTGAGTTGGTCTCCGGCACCCATGCAGGAGGACAGCGACTCGTCATTATCGCTACCTGGGAGGGCCGCAATCTCTCGCTCTGGATCAACGGCAAGCTGGCGGCCTCTGGACTGATGAAGACGGGATTCACATATCTTGGCCCTTTGTGCCTCTTTGGCCTCGATATTGATGGAAGGCTCAGTGCAGATACCGTTCACTGGGCACCTTCTGGCCAAGAGGTGGGTCTCCACTTCATGAAGGATGGGATTTGGCATGGTTCCCGTTTCGACACAGCGACGATCTGGGGGAGGATCCTTCAGACGGATGATATCCGGACTCTCACAGAAGACCCTTGGGTCATGTTCAGAACGCGAGGGGAATAGACCTAATCCCTAAATCACATCGAGTGGAATCTTGGTAAATCACATCGAGTGGAATCTTGGGGTCGGGGGAATCTTGGGGTCGGAATCTTGGGGTCGCGGAATCTTGGGGTCGCGTCTTGAAACGTGGAATTATTCCGTTGCTGGGGGGAAGAACAGGGCCAAGCGTGGAATCAAGCGTTGGCGGGAACTCCGAGGCGGGTTGCTTCTTCGACGGAGGAAGGCAGGACGGAAGAGCCGCCGCCTGAAGGCGGGACTCCGAACGTCAAGACGCAGGGAAACGGCGTCAGGCATTGAAACGGGCCGGAAGTGTGGGTGGACCACGGTCGCCAGGGGTTCCCAGCGGAACGATCGCAGACCCGCCGGAGTTGCCCCTTCTCTCCGCCGGCACCCTGCAATGCGAAAAACGCTCTCGGTTGACGGCCGGAGGCCGGAACCGACGTATCTTTCAACCACGAATCACACCCATGACACGAATTCGAGGCGTTCACTTTCCCTTCCTTCATTCGTGTGATTCGTGCCATTCGTGGTTTCGATATCCTTCTGGCCTTCCATTGATCTGGGAACGGTCTTGATCTTCGCGTGTGGGTTGAGAACCCACCCTACATGCTGCGTCCGGTGATTGGCGGTCCCGCTCGACTGCCATTGTGGCAGTCGCAGGGGGGTGTCGCGCCAGGATTCCACGCCGTCTGCGAATCACCGCCTGTAAACCCTTGTGCCGCAAGGACCTGCCGTCGGTCCCGGCGGGACCCCAAGAAAGACCCGCGGTGGCACAGGGTTTGCTGCGTTTTGAACTAGC
>CALEZT010000244.1 GCA_937927975.1 uncultured Phycisphaerales bacterium | reverse complement strand
TTGTTCTTCACCTGGGCGGCCAGGAAGTCGGCCAGGGCCCCGGTGCCGGAAAGCTGGATGTTGCCGTGCGGGTCCTTCTCGGCGTTCTGGGCGATCTTCTTGGCCCAGGTCTCGCCGTCGGCGTCGCACATGCCCTCGCTGACCGCGATCACGCAGCGATTGAGCTTCTTATACACCGCCTCGACCTCGCTGAGGAACTTGCCGATCGAGACCGGCCGCTCGGGGAAGTACAGCAAGTGTGGGCCGTCGTCGTCCTTCTTCTTGCCCAGGGCCGCGGCGGCGGTCAAAAAGCCCGCGTGCCGGCCCATGATCACGTCGATCTTCACGCCGGGCAGGGCCCGGTTGTCCAGGTCGTCGCCCATCAGGGCGCAGGCCACGAACCGACCGGCGGTGCCGAAGCCGGGGCAGTGGTCGGTCACGAGCAGGTCGTTGTCCACGGTCTTGGGGATGTGGAAGGCTCGCAGGTCGTAGCCGGCCTCTTCGGCCACGTTGTTGACGATGTACGCAGTGTTAGCCGAGTCGTTGCCGCCGATGTAGAAGAAGTAGCGGATGTTGCGTTTCTGGAACACTTCGAGGATGCGGCGGCAGTATTCCGTGTCGGGTTTGTCCCGGCTGGTTCCCAAAGCCGAGGAGGGCGAGGCTGCCACGGTCTCCAGAGTCGAAGCCGAGAGCTTGCCCAGATCGATGAACTCGTCCTTGACCATGCCGGCCACGGCGTGGACCGCCCCATAGATCCCCTGGATTTCCGGGTGCTTCCTGGCCTCTTCAATGACGCCGACCAGCGAGGCGTTGATCACGCCCGTCGGCCCGCCGGACTGCCCTACTACCGCATTTCCTTTTGGTGCGTTTGCCATATCATTCTCCATACCAAAGTAGACGTTCGGCCTGCACGCCCGGCCGCCCATCAGCCTGTACTCACGACTTCTAACCTCACAGACGCGGTCATTATACAGCCCACCGGCCGCGACTCAAGAGGCAAGGAAAGAAACCGTGGATAGAGGATTCTGTCCGCTTATCCCCCCAATCAGGCGGATGAACACCTCGCCGAGATCCTCTCTTGAATGTCGAGAACCGCGCGATCCTGGTTCTCCCACTGTCTGGAGTCCAAGGAGTAAGCGAAGACCGCCAAGCGGGGTTCGGTCAGTGCATTCGTGACGACGCAGGCACGAGCCTATGCAGACACCTACCGCCGTGCCGTCTTCGCCTTGCGTCCGGCGGAGCGTTTGGTCAGTCGCTGGGTCGAGCGGAAGAGGTCGAGAAGCGATCTCAGGGCCTCATTGACCGCAGCTGAATCCCCAAAGGCTTTGGCAACATCGGGTTCGAGAATAACGATGTTGGCTCCCTCCTGAAGCAGACGCTTGTAGTACTTGCCGCGAACAGCCTTGGAGTAGTCGAGGTCATATTCGGGACGCAGCTCATCACGATTATTTTCCGGTTTCGTCTTCATGTCTCTTTCTTTCATGGGCGGTTGCGAGCCGCGCACTGATGATGCGCAAAGCTCTTCCCCTCTCGGTGTGGGACACGAAAAGCAGGCGATCACGGGAAGAGAAGCCTACGGTAATCAACCTTTGTTCCCCAACAGAGTGATCCACATCCTCAAACGTAGCGGCCAAGGGATCGTAGAACACGGTAACGGCCTCTTCAAAGGACACGCCGTGCTTCTTCTGGCTGTGTTTCGCCTTCTCTGGATCCCACTCGAATTGCATCGCGCAATCCATTTACACCACGTATTCACATCTCCGACGCCCGATTCTCCTTCACGTACAAGGAAAATGATAGCACATAGGATCGGGCAACACAACAGAATCGCCGAAGAGGGTTGGGTGGCGCTTTCTGGTCAGTGTTCATGGCCCGCGTAAACCCACATCGGCTCGGTCTTGCCCGCCCGCTCGAATCCGAGCTTGCGGTAGAACTCCAGCGTACCGCCGTCGGCGATGAGTATGTGCTGGTGAAATCCCTCGTAACGGGTCATGAGACGCCGCATGATCCCTGTGCCGACGCCCTGCCCCTGATACTCCGGCAGGACGAGCAAGTGAGGATAGTAGACGACCAGATGACCGTCCGAGATGGCGTTGCCAAGCCCGATGAGCCGCGTGCCTTGCCAGGCGGTGACCAGGGAATGCGACGCGAGCAGCGCCTTGTGCAACAGCTCCGGCTTCTCTGCCGACGACCACTTGTTGGCTCGATAGAGAGTCAGAACGTCCTCGATCGGCAACTCGCGGGTGTCACTGTAGTGAATGTCGTCGGAATCCATATTCTCCTTTGCGGCCGTGAAGACGATAGCACATCCAACCGCCAGACACAAGCGAATCCGGATGCACATAGGAGCCGGATCTGGTATGCTGATCGCCAATTGGAGTTGCCAATACCAGGAGAACGCCCATGACTTCGAATCGCAAGTGCATCATCATCGGGACTCTTTGCGTGTCGTTGATTGCCGTATCGAGAGCGGCGGGCGCCGACAGCGAACCGGAGAACGCCCTGACGTTCTTCGGCTGGTCGGACCAGCACGTGCAGGTCGACGGCAGCGGCGAGCACCTGATCCCCGCCATCGACGCGATGAACTCGCTGGCGGGCAAGGCGTATCCCGAGACCGTCGGCGGCGTGGTCGAGAAACCGGCCTTCGTCTTCGGGCTTGGGGATATCACGGAATGGCCGAGCCGGGCCGCCCTGGACACCTACGCACAACTCATCACCAAACGGCTGAAGGTCCCCAGTTTCGACGTCGCAGGCAACCACGACATCGGCGGCCTGTCCCCCAGCACCACCGTCCTCGACTGGCTCGCTCGTCGGCATGGCGGCCTTCGCTACACCTTCGAGAAGTCCGGCGTGGTCTTTGTCGCCCTGTTCTCCGAGTACGACGAGAGCCTGAACAACCCCGCCCAGCCGATCTCCAAGCCCGCCCTCGACTACCTGCGGAAGACCCTGGCCAAGGTCCCCGAGGGCAAGCCGGTCGTCGTCGCGACGCATCTGTGCTTCGACGCGATCACCAACCGGGACGAGTTCGTGGACGCCTTCGGCAAGGCAAACATCATCCTCGTGCTCGGAGGTCACTACCACAAGGCCGTCGTGAGCCACTTTCGCGGGATTCACTTCGTCCAACTCCCCTCCCCCGAGCCCAAATCCTCCGGCGAGTTCACCGTCCTCCGCATCAGCGAGAACCGCCTCGTCGCCATCCCCTTCAACTATCGCGAGAACCGCTGGGCGACCGA
>CALEZT010000243.1 GCA_937927975.1 uncultured Phycisphaerales bacterium | reverse complement strand
TAGTCGTCGCCGCAGTTGAGGGTCTCCTTGACGATCCGGCGGATGGCGCAGGCCAAGGGGTTGGCGGTAGCGACCGTGTCGGCGCCGCCCAGGGCCCTGTCGGTCAGCAGCACGACCTGATCGACCGAGCGGGCCAGGCTGTACCGCAGCACCTCCACGGCCATCGGCGGCCCCATGGTCACCGCGACGATGCGTGCCTTGGCGTCGCCGCTGATCTTTCTCATGTGGCTCGCGAACGCCAGCGCCTGCGCGTCCAGCTCATTAATCACGTTGGCCAGACGGGAACGGACGAGCGTGCCCGTTTCCGGGTCGAACGCGTTGTCCGTAATCTGCGAGACGTCGGGAACCTGCTTGACCAGTACGATGTAGTCACTCATAAGCAAATTTCCTAAACAGAAACACCCTTAGCGGTGGGGTATTGAGAGCGTGGACAGGACGTACGGCCTGCGTCGCCCCCCATGCTGTCGTTACCTGTCTGTGACTTTCGTGCGACCAATCTTCCAGGACCACCACTGATTATCCCGAGCGGTAAGTTGCGCATGATAGGGCCACGTTACAATCGTGTCAACGGATTTCGGCGAAATGCCGAATCCATCGCGACAACCGGGCGACGGAACCATGAAAACGCGCATAAACCCTTGCACGAACTGATTTAACCGCAAGTGTGGGTATTGTTGGTGGTCGGGGGCGATGAGGCGATGACCACACAAACAGCAGCAAGAAGAAGGCAGGTTTTCCTTTCGCTTGGCGTCGCCTTGGCCGCCGGCCTCCCGGCTGGCATGGGACGTCGGGCTGCCGCGGGAGGCCGATGTCCTGAGGAGGTCTTTTCTTATCCCTCGGCCTTTTCTCAAAATCCCCTCAAAGACCGAGAATTCCTTTGCTTTCGACGGCGTTTCGGGTATAATATGGGTGTTCTGCGCGGTATGGGTCTGTCTCCGCAAGGCGGGGTGGTTGGCGAGCCGCACCCCGCACCGCATGCCGTGAGCAGTCAGGGGAGTAGCCCGTGTGGCCGGGCAACACATGTGATACGGAGGAGGTATCAAGATGAATCGACACAGTATTCGACAGAGAACGTGTTGGGCCGTTGTAGTGACATTCTGCCTGGGCGCAGGGAGTGTCTTGGCCGGTGAGGGGTATGTCCGTCCGACCTATCCTGCAGGCTTCGCGCCGGGGACCCGCGTGACCCTGCTCGCTGATGCGCCGACGGTCGGCGAGGGTCTCAGGACCGGCATGGCCGGCACAATCATCTGCTGCGACGCCGAAGATTGCACCGGGTCGCTCCTGGTAAGCTGGGACCTCTGGACAGGCGGCAGCGACGATGAAGGACGCTGTGCCACGCCGGTGGTCGGGCCGTATCCCGCGGGTTCGGCGGCCTGGGTCAATCCCAAGACCGTTCTGCTGGGCAGGACGTTCGACATGGTCGGCATCCTCCATCGGGACGAGACAGGCTGCTTCTCCCTGGCGACCGAGGATGGCCAGCGGTTCAATCTGATCATCGAGCCGCAGTTCTTCGAGCAGTGGCCGGTGGTCTTGCCGGGCAATGGCGTGCGGGTCCGCGGACTTCTCAACGCCAGCCAGCCAGCCCCCGACGACCGACGGGCCTGTCCCCAGTTCAACGGCGACATCTATCATCCGATTCTGACGGACTACAAGTGGACCGGCGACTCCTGCTGCGATCCGTTCGTCTGCGGGTTCCTCTATGGCGACCGCGTCGTCCTGATCGGCGAGTCCAATCCGAACGGCGCCGTGGATCTGCCCCGAGGCGCCTCAGGCACGATCATCTGCTGCAACACGCGGGCGGACAACTCGGTCCTGGTCAGTTGGGACCTCTGGCCCAACGGCGGCGACCCCAACGACTATCTGGTCTGCAACGAGCGGCTGACAGGACTCTTCCCGCCGGCGTCCACATGGTGGGTCTCCGTGCAGGACCTCGCCAAGTGCATTCAGACCCGTTGCGGCGTCGTGCAGGAGCTTCGCGTCTGCTCGGAGGGCCAGTGCGAGGACATCCCAGGCGTCGGGCTGTTTGTCAAGAACGAGGGGCTGTACTACCTGCCCGATCTGGCGTCTCAGATGCCCCAGACAGCCGAAGAACTCCTCGTCTCGGGTCTGTTCGCTCCCTACGCCACTTTGCCGAAGGGGCTGGTTGTGACCTCCGCCGTCGACGGCCAGAAGGCCCTGGCTTCGGTCATTCTGCACTCGGTGCTCCTGCCTTGTCCGGTGACCGGCTGCTGCGTTCCCGCCTTCGCCCCCGGCGACCGCGTCCGACTGCTCGTGGACGAGCCCGGCGGCGCAGAGGGCCTGTTCATCGACGCCGGCGGCAGAGTGATCTGCTGCAACGCCAACGACCCCTGCACGCCGGTCCTGGTCAGTTGGGACCTCTGGACCAACGGCCACGACGACGATGACACCTGCACCTGCTGCCTGCCTCTGCGATGGTATCGGGAGAAATCCGCATGGTGGATGACCTGCAAGGAGATCGAGCCCATCGTGAAGCCCGACCTCTACGACGCAGGCGAGTCGTACCGCGGCTTCGCGCCTTCGAGCGTCGCGGCCGGCGTCGCCAACCAGGGTCTGACGGTCACCGGCATGATCGCCAACCGCGGCGGCAGCCAGTCCGACATCTTCTTCGTCGAGATCTACGCCTCGCTCGATGAGGAGATCACCTACGACGACTACTTCATCGGCCTGGTCGGCATGGACATCGACGCCGGCGGCATCTCGGAGCTTCTGTGGGCAGGCGAATTCCCGACCGACATCCCGGCCGGCAGCTACTACATCGGCTGGGTGATCGATCCGGACGATTTCGTCCTGGAGGCTCGCGAGAACAACAACACCGCGGTCATCCAGGCGGGCAAACTCGTCGTCACCGGTCCGTGATCGCGACCGGTCCTCGACAGCATCACGATTGAACACGGCCCCGGGCGATCTCGAATCCGCCCGGGGCCGGTTGCTTTTGCGAACCATCGGCGCCAAGCGCCTCAAACGCATCAGCGGCAATGCGTTCACGCCAGCATTTGTCGTCCTGAGGCACAGCCGAAGGACCTGGGCACAGGACGAGAGGTTTCTCTCGATCGCAAGCCAGATCCTTCACTCCGTTGCACTGCGTTCAGAGCCTGCCCTGAGCAACGCGAAGGGATGACAGAACCGTGCATCGATCCATTCGAATCCGTATCAGAACATCCAGAAATCGATGTCCTTGAGCACCGCTCGACGGTGGATCTCCGCGATCTGGGCGGGTGTGAACGCCCTTGTCGCATTCTCACTGGCGCCGCCCGTCGGGATGACTCCGTTGGATTCGATGATCTCGCGGATCGCAGGCCAAAGCAGCGCGCCGTTCCGAT
>CALEZT010000242.1 GCA_937927975.1 uncultured Phycisphaerales bacterium | reverse complement strand
GGACATGGATTCTCTTGATCGTCCCCTTGCGGTCGTCCTTCCAGGAGCCCCAGAATCGAATGTGGATGAGCTTGCTGGTGCTGGTGCACTGGAAATCATCCGCCAGTGCACGACGTTTTCCGTCGCTGTTGTCCACCCGAATGTCGATTCCTTCCGGCGTCAGATCGGGCAGTTGGCACCACTTCTCATTCCCTGTGGCTTTTTCGATCAATACGACGTGGTCCTCGACCTCGCCGTCGAGCGCCGGACCGTTCGGGTCAAGGCCGCCGGTGGTGCTGATGCGGAATCGTGCGAAGGTCTTCCCCGTCGCTGCGGTAGTAGGAACCGTAAAAGCCAACAGATGGGTCCCGTCAGACAGGAAGCTGTCGAAGATCTTCTCAGCACTCTCCCACGTTTGGTCGGCATCAAAATCGATCCAAGCCTGAAGGATACCACCGCCTCCGTTGACCTCGACAGTCGCTACCGCGGGACCACCCTGAACAAGAGGCGGGATAGACACGCCGTCTTCATCGTCGCTGCCGATCGTATCGTCGCCAAGGGCGTTCAGTTCGGGCTGGCCATCCGCCTCGAAATCAGGCATATCCGCCGCGTCGCCAAGCCACGGACCGGCAATCACATGGCGAGCCCCATTGTTGGCTGCCAGCGTCGGATACCCCGGCGCCCCCACGGCATCTATCGTATCACCCCAGTCCAGTTGCCGTATCTTAGGGTCAGTCTGTGCCGGCCGGATGTAATAGTCTTCTGTCTCACCATATTGGTATCCGCCGATAGGTCCTGCGCCGCCAATGGTCGGGGTCCACGGCTGCTCGGCAATCGTGATGCGCAGCCACAGCGGATCGGTGGCCCCTCCTGCCAAATGCCAGCTTCGAAACATCGGGGACGTGAAGGTGTACGTACCGGGACCCGGCAATGACGGCTGGTCATTCTGCACAGTCCACTCCGGCACGACCGTACCATCTGCGCACGTCAACGTGTCGTCCCAATCTCCATCGCGATTCCAGTCGCACCAGACGTTCACATATGCGGGTATCGGCGCGGCGGCGGTTACAGTAACGGTGTAATTCAGCGTGGTGGTCTGGCAAGACGGCATAGAGATCGGCAGTCCCAGACCATCGTCCACACTGTCCCGGTTGGGGATATCAGCCAGTGGATCGAGGTTGTTCACTACGTCCTCATCAGGGCCGATATCCGCTTCCGTCTCCAGACTCACCCACTTACCCAGGAAGAACATGTCTCGCGGCTGGAGGTGTAAGGGACCATAGGGCGGCGAGCCGGCCAGATACACGGTGGGGAAATTGGCCGTCACAATGCTCGGGTACGTCATCATGGCGACGCCGACGCTGTTGGAGCTGTCCGGAGCATCGCCAAGATCGACGCGGGATCGGTTGTCATCCTCTCCGCCTGTAATCACAAAGGCCAAGTCCAGCGTCTGACCTTCAAGACCGTGGCCCTTGGGATAGACCATCTTGGCCCAACCTGTGCTCACGGTACCCGCGCCGCCCAGGTACGTGGCATCATCGTTCCAGCGGTACTGCGGTGACGCGGTCTTCCACCCGAACGCATAGTTCGTAGTGCTCGTTCGAATCTCCTTCACAGCCAGCCAGTAGATCGTCCCCTCCTCCTGAACGAAAGGGTCTTCATCAACGCAGAAATCATATTGAAACGCTTGCTTATGATTGCCCGGCAGGTATTGGTTGGTAGCCGGGTCATACCAGTCCTCCTGGCCATCGTGCACCTTGGTGGACAAGTATTCGCCCCGCCTGAAGGTCCTTTGCCAGAGAAGAGTCCCAGGCCTGCTCCAACGATTGCCCGTGGCCGGTATGTCCGAGTAGATGCTCAGCTCAAGCGTAAGCGATCCAGGACCATTCACCGGCAGGATGTCTTCCAGAAATGATCCCCAGAAGTGGATATCGCGAATGGCGCCCGTTCCGGTGCATCTGAAGTCGTCCGCCAGCATCCCCCGTGACAGACTGATGTCGATGCCGGTGGCGCTCAGGTCGGGCAACTGTGGCCAGTGCATCTTGTGCGAGTCACCTCGCTGCCATTCGCAGACTCCCGTGCTGCCTGCTGCCGCATAGAGCGACACACCGCTCAAGATGACGACCAGCACTATGGGACAGACCATTTGAACCACACGCAACTGCCTTTGGTGTTCCATGTCAATGTCCTCCTTCTCAAGCCTACAACTCCATGTGTGTCAACCAGACACTCATGCTGATTTGCAGTACCCCTGAGGCCATATTCATAGTATGCCCATCATAATACTATGTATTCTGTCAACAGAAGAATCGAACACGAGTCGCGACTTTCATTCTGGGACAGGCCTTTTCAGAAACAGAGAACCTTGGCAGGCACTTGGCTGGGACGCGCACCTGTCTTGCACACCTTGTGACGTATACGTTGATACGAGGGGACTATGGTGCAGTTCTTAAGAAAAAGTAATACAGTCCATTACTCTTGCACTGGCACACGGACCCTCAAGCGTGGTTTGGTGGAAATCGGCATGTAAAAGGGACCCACGTCGGCGCCGAATTGGGACCCACCTAAGGCATACTATACACCCTTACGTCACGCCGTCAACGGGGTCATGGTTTGGCTGATTTGCTCTTTTTCACCGACTCGCGGAAGCGGTAGCTCTCGCCGGTGAGCTCGAAGATGTGGCAGTGGTGCGTCAGCCGGTCCAAGAGGGCCGCCGTCATGCGTTCGCCCTGGAAGACCTGGCCCCACTCGCTGAACGGCAGGTTGCTCGTGAGCAGCAGACTGGACCGCTCGTAGCGATCCGCGAAGACCTGGAACAGCAGCTCCGCCCCGGTCCGGCTGAACGACAGATAGCCCAGTTCGTCGCAGATCAGCAGGTCCAGTCGGTCGAGCTGGCCCAGGAAGCGATCGAGCTGGTACTGCTTCTGGGCCTGCTCCAGGCGGGTCACCAGGTTCGCCGCCGTGAAGAACCGCACCCGCCGGCCGGCCCGACAGGCCGCCAGACCCAGGGCGATCGCCAGGTGCGTTTTGCCGACGCCCGACGAAGAGGTCACAGACTGCTCATGAATCCTCCATACACAGAATTTGGTACCGCTATCATCCACTATATGGACGCGAGGTATCTGTGCTGCGGCGAGTATCTCAGTTCGATTCCGAAGACATCGTTGTCACGTTGCCCGATAGGACGAACTGTGTTCTTCCAGGTTGGATGATCGACGAGCCGTTCTGTGCTGCTTTGCAGGATCACGGCCGACCCCGTGTGAACCTTCTGGCATTGCTGCGGCTGCGAGAACTCCTTGACGCACAGGGTTAGATCGGAAGAGCGTCGTGTAGGGAAAGAGTGAAGATCTCGGTGGGCGCCG
>CALEZT010000241.1 GCA_937927975.1 uncultured Phycisphaerales bacterium | reverse complement strand
CTCCAGTACGCACCGCAGAGACATATGTTCCATTATTTCTGGCGGATACCACTAGCGTAACCCGCCATGAAGAGTACGCAAAAACCGGATGAGCCGTTTTTCAGGGCTCAGGCGATGGTCACCGCGATGCCGGAGCAGGCCGCGACACGATTGGATCAGGCCCGGGTGATTGCACGACTTGCTGGGGCACCGAATCGGAATCGCACGACACCTGACGATACCCCTTTCTCGGTCCCGGTCTGGTGGTTGGGATCCCCGACCTCAACTGTCATCTCTTGAGAACCTCCTGCATTTGGTCTTGCCTCGGCGGTCACCCTATCGGTCATTCTGGCCGGCGGGAACTGACGTTGGGACTCGGCCTCGTATCGTGGTATCATGGGAGGGTATCGTATGCAAAGGCCGCGTGCATCGCCGGATCTGGTGCTTTATGGGAGTCATCTGATGCCTGTCGCCCGACCACAGTGTGGCACAAAACAATGGATTAAGATCGTCGCCACGCTCGGCATGGCGCTCCTGAACACCGCAGCGCTGAACGCCGGGCACCCACGGATTGGCTTCCTGGCCGTCGAGTCGGCGCGGGACGAGATGGGCCCGCACAACCAGGCTGCATGGCGGATCGCAGCGAGCCTCGGCGAAGCGACACTCCTCTTGCGGCAGAAGGACGGCTCTTTCGCCGACTCCTCGGGCACAGTCCGGAAGATGAGCGACTTCGACGTTCTCTGGTATCACCAGGGCGACGCCATTGCGCGGAACCTCCTGTACCAAGGGCGCAGCCTGGCGGAGATCCGCCAGTTTGCAGCCGGCGGTGGCGGCGTGTTGCTTTCAGGCGGCGCGCTGGCCATGGTCGAGCAGCTTGGCCTCGAAACAGTGACACGCCCTCAGCGCCACGAACTGGACAACTGGCGCGACCGGGCGGGTATGGCGCCGGTCGAGAAGACGCATCCCGCCTTCCGCGGCCTGGAGGGCGATGACGATCTTGTTTGGATCAGCCGAGGGGGCTGCCGTGCGGTGGCCGACTTCTACTGGGGCGGACCCACGGAAGGCATGGTCTTGGCGAAGACGCCCTCCGGCCCGGAGAATCCTCTCGTCGAATACCTCTTGGGGCAAGGGCGCGTGATCGTCTTTGGCTGGCACTGGCCCGATTACGCGGACTCCGAGAGCCCGTATTTCGGCAACCTCCCACGGCTGACTTCGAACCTGCTGAACTACCTCGCCGACCGACAGGCGTGGCGCCCCTTCGTGATTCGATCGGAGTATCCTCCCGTAGCCTCGCCGGAAGAGCCGGGGGTCTCTCAACAACGGTGGCGGGCGCTGCGAATGGCCATCGAAGACCTGTCGGCCCAGTTCCCCGATCGTTACACACAGGGTGACGTTTACCTGGAGCGTCTGCGGATGCTTCGGGGCAGGCACGATCGTCTTCCGCAGGATTCCGAGCCGGCTGCCTATGCGGTCATCGAGAAGCAGTTTGAGGAGTTGAAGAACGAGGCTTTGCTCGCCAACCCGCTGCTGGACTTCGACCGATTGCTGATGATCCGGCGTCGAGCCGATCAATTGGGCCTGCCCAACAACTTCAACAGCAATCCGGACCTCAAGCCGGATGGTTATGACAATACGCTCGTCGCGTTGTCGCCCGTTCGGCCGGACGGAAAGCTGGAGACGATCTTCCGACCGCAGGGAGATCGGTTCATTGGCGACGTCGATCTGCACTACGATGCGGACCGGTTGCTGCTGTCGACGCCGGACGCCGGCGGCCGATGGGGCGTGGCCGAGCTTCGCTTGGACAGCGGGCAGTTGACCCCGCTTCCTTTGATCGACGAGCCCGACGTGCACAACTACGACGCCTGCTATCTGCCCGACGGACGCATCGTCTTCACCTCGACGGCTCCATTCGTCGGCGTGCCCTGTGTCGGCGGGGCCTCGAAGGTGGGCAATCTCTATCTGTGCGAACGCGATGGGCGGATTCGTCGTCTGACGAACGATCAGGACCACAACTGGTGTCCCACGGTGCTGAACAATGGGCAGATCCTCTACCAGCGTTGGGAGTATGCCGACATCGCCCACGCGTTCATGCGATTGCTGTTTCACGCCAATCCGGACGGCACCCGCCAGATGGAGTACTATGGCAGCAATTCCTTCTGGCCGACGGCCATGTTCTTCGCCCGGCCCATCCCGAATCACCCCTCGAAGGTGATTACGGTCGTGGGCGGCCATCATGATCTGCCGCGTCAGGGACAGCTCGTGATCCTGGACCCCGCCAAAGGCACCCACGAGACCAGCGGCGTCGTACAGCGCATCCCGGGTTTCGGGAAGAAGGTCGAGCCTGTCATCCTGGACGGGCTGATCGGCGGCAGTTGGCCGTTGTTTCTGCACCCCTATCCGCTCAGCGAGAAGTACTTCCTGGTCTCCTGCAGGCCCACCAAGACCTCGCTGTGGGGCGTTTATCTGGTGGATGTCTTCGACAATTTCGTGCTGCTGCACGAGGAGCCGGGCCGGGCGATGCTTGAACCCATTCCGCTGCGAAAGACGCTTCGGCAACCGGTGATTGCCGACACCGTCCAACTCGATCAGAAGGAAGCCTCCGTTTTTCTGATGGACGTCTATTTTGGCCCGGGACTTCGAGGCGTGCCCCGCGGTACCGTCAAGTCACTCCGGCTGATCAGTTATGAGTTCACGTTTCACGGATTCGGCGGCGAGCCGGACCGCGTCGGCTTCGACGGCCCCTGGGACGTGAGACGAATCCTCGGGACCGTGCCCGTCGAGACGGACGGGTCCGCTCATTTCCAGGTGCCCGCTTATACGCCCGTCGCGGTCCAACCGCTGGACGCCCAAGGCAAGGCACTGGCGCTGATGCGTAGCTGGTTCACGGCCATGCCCGGCGAAGTTGTCTCCTGTTCCGGTTGTCACGAGCCGCAGAATTCCGCTCCGCCGGTCCAGCCGCACCCGATGGCCCTGTCGCGAACGCCCTCGCAGATCAAACCATGGTACGGCCCGCCGCGGGGGTTCTCGTTCGTACGCGAGGTCCAGCCGGTGCTCGACGCCTATTGCATCGGCTGCCATCATGGCCGGCCGCTGGAGAATGGTCTGACGGCATTCGATCTGACAGCCCGGCCGGCCAAGACCGTTCCATCGGCTTTCCAGATGCACTTCACGCCGTCATACATGGCGTTGCGTCGATTCGTCCACACTCCAACGCTGGAAAGCGACGCGCACTTGCTGCCTGCTCGGGACTTTCACGCCGATACGAGCGAACTGATCCAGATCCTGCGCGACGGACACTACGGCGTATGTCTGGATGCGGAGGCGTGGGACCGGCTCATCACCTGGATTGATCTGAACGCCCCCGCCCATGGAACATGGAATGAGGTCGTCGGGCACATTCCCGCGAAAGCCAGGCTGGTCGCGCCGGGAGCTGCCCGTCGGCGTGAATTGCACCGCCGCTACACGGGAATCGACGAGGACCCCGAAGCCGTGTACCCTGCGGCCGTCCTTTCCGCGGCCGCGACCTCTAACACCAGTCCGCCGCCTATCCAAAGGATGGAAGAAATCGAACCACAAGCCACCGCAGCCGTGCCGGCGGGACATCTCAGTCCCAAGCTCTCCTCGCCCTGCGAATCGATGAGCGTCGCACTTGCCGAGGGCGTGACGATCGAACTGGTCCGCATTCCGTCCGGCGCATTCGTCATGGGGACCGACCAAGGCTACCCCAACGAACGCCCCGCTCATCGGGTCGTCATCGACGAGGACTTCTGGATGGGTCGGTTCGAGATCACCAATCGACAGTACGCGTGCTTCGATCCTGCCCATGACAGCGGTCTGGAAACGGGCGAACAATATCAGTTCGGCGATTACGAACGGGGACATCCCTTGCGTCGACCCGAGCAACCTGTCGTGCGCGTCTCGTGGAATCAGGCGATGGCCTTCTGTGATTGGTTGTCGAACAAGACCGGCAAGCGGTTCGCCCTGCCCACCGAAGCCCAGTGGGAATACGCCTGCCGCAGTGGAGGCACAACCCCGCTCTGGTACGGCACCGTGAACGACGACTTCAGCCGTTCGGCCAACCTGTCGGACGCCACGCATCACACGGTTGATTACCCCCACGTCCCGACCGCCCTTCCGCCCTGGCGGCCGGCGGATACTCGCTTCGACGACGGTTGGCGCGTCTCCTCACCCGTGGGCACATTCCAACCGAACCCGTGGGGGCTGTTCGACATGCATGGCAACGTCGCCGAATGGACGCGATCAACCTATCGCCCGTATCCGCTGAAGACGCAGGACAGCTCCGACGATCGAACCGGCAGAAAGACAGTGCGAGGCGGTTCCTGGCTCGATCGTCCCCGCCGTGCCCGGTCGGCGTTTCGAACACATTACGAACCGTCGCAAGCGATTCACGATGTCGGGTTCCGCGTGGTGTGCGAGGATACGTCGCCTTAGCGGCGCGCGGACCGACGCGGAGAAACCCAGGCATTCGAGGAAGACTTCTCGGCGTTTTTTACTTTGTGGAGAGCACGTTGCCATCCGCTGCCCCTCAGCGGGGCAGATCAGAAGCCGGTTTGGTCCCGCCGGAGAATAGCTCCTTGGGCAGTTCATCGCGATTGACCACCGCCGGATCGTGCAGCATCTCTTTGACGTTCTGATTCGTCGCCAAGCTCCATTTGGCGTTCCAGGACATGAAGTAGCAGGTCTTGGGGAAGTGCTTCTTCACGCCGTCGAGGAATCGCCGATAGTCATAGTCGCCCGGCGGACGGCTCGGACCGTGCGGGCCGTATTCCGAGAATCCAAAGGGCTTGTTCAGTGCGACGATCTCGTCGTACCCGCGGACGTGCTCGGGATCGAGGAAGTCCGTATAAGCGTCGAGCCCCAGCATGTCCACATAGTCATCCCCGGCGTAATACGCGACGGTCTTCTCGCCGTGGTTGGGTCCATAGACCCAGATGAGGTTGTCCAGGCCCTTGGTCGTGCTGAAGTAGTCGAACATGTGCCGCCAGACAGCGATGAACGACTCGGGCTTCTGCGCCCCCCACCAGAACCAGCCGCCGTTCATCTCATGGAACGGTCGCCACAGAACCACGACGCCCGCGGCCTTCAGCTCCAGCAATCCCTCTGCGATCAGATCGAGTTGCTCCATCCAACGTTTGTGCGTGTCCGTTCCCTCCTTGAGCAGGTCCGCGATATCGACGCCTTTGTCCCGCAGGCCGCCGCCCTGGGGATTGGCGGGGTTGTACATGTGGGCCATAATGCTCACCAGTCCGCCCTGCTTCCAGTACTCGATCGCGGCGGCGTTGGGGACCTTGGTCGTTATGCTTCCCCGCGCAAAGTCCGCATAGTCGGAACCCAAGAGCGCAGGCCACTGGCCCGTTGCCTCGTGGACCCGCTCCATGATCTTGAGGTTCGAGCCATTGCCGAAATCCGTGAACTGCCCCGATACGATCCGATTGTCGGTCTTGTCCGAAAGTGAATAGAAGTACTCCAGCACCGCTTTGACCTGCGGATTCGACTTGCGGTTGGCCGGCTCGACGGCCCACGCCGAGGATACGCACACTGCCGCAAGGACCCAACTCATCACGACTCGTCCCATGGAGTCTCCCTTCATGCAAAACAGAACTCAGGAATCGCGTGGCAATCACCAACAGTCCACAAACTCATTGTACCATCGGTTTGGGATTGCGGCCACCGCCGTGTGAAGACCGCATGCGAGGACGTCAAAGCGGTCTTCACGATCCGCCAAGAACAGGAGGATCTTCGCTGTGCCGCCCGCGAATCTGGGGACAATCCGACCGCTCGGCTGCCAACCGATAAAACGAACCCAATTCCGCCCGCGGCGCCGGGAGACCCGTCGCGCGATCCACGAATTGGCTTCGTTTCGCACGAACGATCCGCGACCGAGGGCGCGGGCCATTCTCTTGCCTTCTCCTGCTTGAAACTTGACGCTTCACACTTGAAACTCCCTGCGAATTGGCTTCGTTTCGCAGCCGTGTGAGACTCGACAAGGACCGCCGGGATACGCCCCTCGTCCCATACAGAAGACGCCCCCGGACCCCTGTTTGTTTCACAAGAATCTAAAATATCACCACTCTTTTCCGCCCTGCTGCAGCGTGCAGAAGCGGACACCCCTTTTCGCGGCTCCTCCGGATGAACCGGGAGCGGGCGGTTGTACGCCGGTCATTCCATTCTGGCGGGTGGTGCTGCAAACGCGGTGGCTGGGCTCTTCGTAGGACGAGCGTCCTCGCTCGTCTCGCAAGGTCGGGCGCGTGCGCCCGACCTACGAAGAAACCCTCGCCTGCCGGCCCACCCAATCAGGATGCCCGGCGGTGCGAGCCGAAGGACAATCCCCATTCACCTCCCCCTTGCCTTCTCTCTTCTCGGCGTTCCCGCGTCTCTGCGCGAGATATAACCCTCTTATATTCAAGTCGTTACGCTCATCCGCCTCCGGCTTTCCAGCCCCCCTTCGTGAAAGAGGAAGTCCTTCGGCCGAGCGAACAGATTGCGTTTGGCACTCCTCAGAGTACCAGCGGAGATGTCCGTTGCATACCGTCGAATTGCCCCCCTCTCCGCCGGCGCCCCAAATGCGACGAACACCCTCTTCCGCTCAACCCAAAGGCACACCCGAAAGCTTGTGGGCGTCGTTTGCACGTAGCATCTAACGTCAAGGGGCGACCGGGAAGAACTACCTGACATCGTACCGCACGCTCGGAACTACTCGGTATAAGGACTATCGCGTTCTGCGGCTCAACCGCCGGCCGGAATAAGCCAAGCCGACTGCCCCGAGCATGGCCGCACTTGGCAGGGGGACGGGCACAATGTTGGCTGGCTCAACGCTCACAAAACTCCACCCGGACGACGCCGAGGACCAGATGGTACTCGGCAGAATCAAGGACTCGATTGCGCCCGTGCCCAAGAAGTCCGTGACTCCCTCAGAAACGCTCCCTTCCGCCGCGACTGATCTACTGCTGAGGCGGGCCAAAACCTCGATTTCCACCCACTGGTCCACATCGAGGATCGCATTCTCCTCCAGCAGGCAAAGGGACAGATAGTCTCTCACGTCGTAGACACCAACTTCAGGCGCAGTCACGCCCCCTGTGACTTCGTTATCAGGCGAAGTGCGCAGGGTGTACGTGCAGTCCTGATCTCCCCAGGCCGTCCCGGAGATTTCGCCCCTGACCCGGAAACCGAGCTGGATAAAGGCGCCATCAGGATACTGGCCTGCCGGTAGCAGGACCGAGATCGTGTTTCCCAGAAAAGCCGTCGCGTAGGCGTACGCACCTCCCTCCTGTGAGGAGGAAGTCTGAGCCTTGGTGCCCAACTTCCCTCCTGGGAGATCCACATAGAACTCTCCACATGCGTAGTCAGATGATGGCATCCCGATGGCGTGCGCTCCTGTCAAGGATGGCGATGACTGCCAACTCTCTTGCAGCTCATCGAGATCGGGCGGGTATTCATCCAGCGGGGAAAGATTCAAGACGATCTCACCGCTCTGGTTCATCCAGGGATCAGCGGCAGACCGTGAAGGCAGACCCACTGTGAATAGCAGGAATGCGATCAGAAGAAGTCCCCACGGCTGCGACCAAAGTCGGGTGACAACAGGTCGAGTATTCATGGCTGATCTTCCTTTGGGCGGGGCCGAGGGAGAATCCCTATTCGTATCTGTTTAGCGTGTCAATCCGCGTTTTTAGCCTCGAAAAGGCCGTTTGATCGCACGAAAAAGGCAAGTGAGGCGTCATATGTCACCGGAAACCCTTGTTTTCGGCATCAAGAACCGCGTTTTAGGCGCTAAACAGATACTCCTGTTCATATCCGCTTTTTCCGCTTGGTCGTCAGCTTCTCATGAAGCCCGGCGGAGCTTGGTTCCAGCATAGCCTAAACCGAGGATGCCAAGTAGTAAGCCACCCGGGAGAGGAACAACTGCGAAACCATATTGAAGGTGGTCTAACTCCATCATACCAATACTGGTTGGAGTGCGTTCTACGCTGATCATGATCTTAGATATACCGCCGAGGTAGCTCACGCCCAAGAACCGATCTTCGTCGGTTTGGCCGTTATCTTCACCGTCGCCGAGGTGCGCAACGAAATAACCCAGGCTCGTTCCGACCGAGTCGAATGCTTCAAACTTGATTGGGCCATACCCATCCGTCCACACGATGCCGGCATGTGTCGGAAGAGACGGGAGAAAACCTCTATCTGGATCTCCTAGCAGGAACTCGAATGTGACGTCATAGTAGTTATACGTCCACCATGCATCACCCGTATTACCGACAGAGTCAACCACGTATCCCGACATTCGACTTGTTAAGGTGCCGTTATTGAGAGTCCAGCCGAGGTTGTCCCGTTCTCAGTTGGAGGTGCGGTGACCACTCCACGGTGAATCCT
>CALEZT010000240.1 GCA_937927975.1 uncultured Phycisphaerales bacterium | reverse complement strand
GAGATCGTATTCGGTGACTGGAGTTCAGACGTGTGCTCTTCCGATCTTCACACCCACAAACACCATCAACGTCAACGGGACGCTGCGGAACTGCATGTACAAAACCAAAAAGATGGTGAACAAAGACAGCGGAACGAGCAGCCGCAGTGTCTGGCTGGCACGAAGCTGATTCTCGTACGAGCCGGCGAACGTAATCGTCACACCCGCCGGGCGCTGGAACTGCCCGCCGGCCTCTCGCTCCCGGATGAGCTGGTCGGCGGCCTCTACAACCTCTACCTCCGCAACCGACGCCACTTTGTCGAAGAGCACGTATCCCACCAGGGAAGTGTCTTCGCTCTTGATCATCTCGGGTCCGCGGACGTACTGGATCTGGGCCAATTGAATCAGAGGGATCTGGGCGCCGTCCGGCGAGGGAATCAGTATCCGTTCCAAGGCTTCGATGCTGTCACGCAGCTCCCGCTGGTAGCGGACCCGCACCGGGAATCTCTGGCGGCCCTCCACCGTCGTCGTCACTTTGATTCCACCGACAGCGACCTCAAGGACGTCCTGGAACTGCTGGATGGGCACGCCGTAGCGGGCCAGCGCCTGACGATCCGGCACGATCTCCAGGTAGGGCTTGCCCACGATCCGGTCGGCGATGACCGTGGCAGGGTCGATGCTGGGGACATCCTTGAGGATCCGCTCGATCTGAAGGCCCACTGCCGCGATGGTCTCCAGATCAGGTCCCTTGATCTTGACCCCCATGGCCGCCCGCATGCCGCTCTGGAGCATGACCACCCGCGCCGCGATGGGCTGGAGCTTGGGCGCGGAGGTCGTTCCGGGGATGTCCGCGGCCGCAATGATTTCCTTCCAGATATCGTCGGGCGATTGGATGTGGTCCCGCCACTGGCGATACGGTCTGCCATGAGGATCGGGAACCAATTGGCCGTTCGGGTCCCGCGGATACTCGCCCGTCGCAGGATCATACCGGAAACTGATCCTTCGCCCGTTCTCGTCGACAACGTACTCGTTCTTATAGCTGATCACAGTCTCGATCATCCCGATGGGAGCGGGGTCCAGGGCCGATTCCACCCGTCCGATCTTGCCGGCGACAGAATCGATCTCGGGAATCGAGCTGATCGCAATATCCTGCTTTTGCAGCACGTCCAGGGCCTCGCCGATCGAGGCGTGGGGCATCGTCGTGGGCATATAGAGGAACGAGCCCTCATCGAGAGGAGGCATGAACTCTTTGCCCAACCCTGGGAAGGTATGCCGTGCACTGACCCACAGCCGGTTCTCACGCAGGTCCTGCGGCACAAAGGAAAAGACCCGTTCAAAGCCCAGCCAGATCATCCCTCCCAGCAGCAAGAGCGTCGCCGGGATAGAGAGAAACGCGAGCTTATGATTCAGGCACCACCGCAGGATGTACGGATAGAACCGCTCGAACAGCAGGACGAATGCCATGAGAATGCCGATCAGCCCGCCCACAAAGATGAGGTTGCGGACGAGCCCTTTCTGCGGACCCAGCGGCTCCCAATCCATCGTCAGCAACAGTCCCACCAGGAGCAGGACCAGCACATTGGCCAAATAAGGCGCAAAGCGGTTGATCCGCCCGGGAATGAACCCTTTGAGCAACTGGTAGGCCGCAAATGCCATGATGACCACAGCCACCAGCCAACTGAACCTCCACCCGATGACCAAAGCTGTGGCAATCAGAGAGCCGTAGAGAACCACCCGCAGATAGCGACCGCTCACCCTTCGCGGGAAGAACATCACGTGGGCCACAGGCGGAATGATCGTCAGGGCCACAACAATCGAGGCGAAGAGTGCAAAAGTCTTGGTGAATGCCAGGGGCTTAAAGAGTTTGCCCTCGGCCCCGGTCATGAAGAACACCGGGATGAAGCTGATGATCGTCGAAGCCACGGCGGACACGACCGCACTGCCCACTTCAGCCGCCGCACGATGGATTACCTGGGCGCGGGGCATATCCGGCGGGTCCTCGTCAAGGTGTTTGAGGATGTTCTCCGAGATCACGATGCCCATATCGACGATGGTGCCGACGGCAATCGCGATGCCGGCCAGCGACACGATGTTGGCATCGACGGAGAACATCTTCATCACGATAAAACAGCCCAGCACGGCCAGGGGCATCACGGCGCTGATCATGATGCTGCTGCGCAGGTGCATCACCATGATGATGATCACGATGGCGGTGACGAGGATCTGCTGATAGATCGCATCGTTCAAAGTGCCCAGGGTCTCATAGATCAGACCGGTGCGATCGTAGAACGGCACGACCGCAACCTGACTCCGCGTCAGCCAGGCGGGCCACTGCTCCTGCGGGTTCGTGCGCAGGTACTGGAGCCAGGCGGCCTGATTCAGGCCGGACCCCTCGTACGCCTCGAAGCCATGCTGCTGGGCGAAGTCATGGATCTGCTGGGTTGTGACGGCAGGATCCGTGATGATCGCCTTGGCGGGCAGAGCCGGCTCGACCTCGGCGATGACTCTCTTGACATCCTTGATCACCGCCAGAGGGTTCGCGCCGTACCGAGCGACCACGACCCCGCCCACCGCTTCGGCTCCCTGCTTGTCCAGAGCGCCGCGCCGGGGCTCGGGCCCCAACGTAACCTTGGCGACGTGCCGAACGAGAACGGGCACGTTCTCATTCGTCGTGATCACGCTGTTCTCGATGTCCGCTACGCTCTTGATAAAGCCAAGACCGCGGATCATGTACTCCACACGGTTGAGTTCGATCGTCTGGGCGCCCACGTCGATGTTGGACCGCTTGACCGCCTCGAACACTTCGTCGATGGCGACTTTGTACGCCCGCATGGCGTCGGGGTCCACGTCGACTTGATACTCGCGCACGAATCCGCCGACGGAGGCGACCTCGCTGACGCCGGACGCAGAACGCAAGGCCAGCCTCACCTGCCAGTCCTGGGCCGTCCGGAGTTCCTCAAGATCCCATCCGCCCGTGACGTGGCCCTGCGGATCGTGCCCTTCCAGCGTATACCAGAAGATCTGGCCGAGCGCCGTGGCGTCGGGGCCGAGGGTGGGCTGGACCCCCTCGGGCAGCGTGCCTGCCGGGAGGCTGCTGAGTTTCTCCAGCACCCGGCTGCGGGTCCAATAGAAGTCCTTGCCCTGAACCAGTTTTTCGCCGAGCGAGAATTCGTCGAAGATGATGTAGATGGATGAGAACCCGAACATCGAGGTGCTGCGGATCGTCTTGATGTCGGGGATGCCCAAAAGAGCCGTCGTCAGCGGATAAGTGATCTGGTCCTCGACGTCGCCCGGGGAGCGGCCGGGCCACTCGGTAAAGACGATCTGCTGGTTCTCGCCGATATCGGGAATGGCGTCGACCCCGACGGGATTGCGCGGAAACGACTTGAATTCCCAGTCGAAAGGGGCCGTGTAGATGCCCCAGCCGATGATGAACAACGTGATCAAGAAGACGACGAGCTTGTTGTAGATGCAGAAGCCCAGAATCCTCCCCACCAGGGACTTCTGCTCGGGAATCAACTCGTACTTACTCTCGTTTGCATTTTCCGGCGTCATGTCCCCTCACATCAATTCTGAAACTGCGGCAGCTTGGAAACGTACTTCTCCGGGTTTGCTTTGAAGACATCCGGGCAGCCCGCGCAGCAGAAATAGACCTTCTTGCCTTTATATTCCACAAACAGCTTCTTATTTATTGGATTGTCCTCCATGACTGGACAGGTCGTCTGCTCAACCGCAACGGTCCCGCCCATCGCCTGGTCCGCCGATTGCTGCTGAGCGGCCGGCTGACTCGTTGAGGTATGCTCGTGACCGGTGTGATCTCCTTGCGAAGCCGGCTGTTCATCTGCACAGCCCCCAAAGAAGATCAGCACCGCCAGCGCAGCCGCTGCAAGGCAGGCGACCGTAATGGTACCCTTGAAGGATCTTTCCTTCGGATTCATCATGCCGTCCTTTCAAACAGGATTCACTCAGACTTAATCGTTCAAACCTTTAATGCTGCGTGTGAGCCTCGGCACCGGCAGGCGCGGTGGGCATGCTGGGGCCGTGCTGATGGCCAGGTGGCATGGCACCGCCTTGCGGATTCATCATGCTGGGCTTTGCCTGGATTTGCAGGGCCGAGTCGATCTTGAAGCTGCCCTTCGTTACGACCTGCTCGCCTTCCTGTAGGCCGGAGGCAACGAGGTAATAGTTCCCCGCTTTCGGTCCCAGCTCGATCTCGCGTCCTTCGAAGGTGGGAGCCTCAGTCCCGTCCTTCTTCACGTACACCACCGCCCGCTTGCCTGTGACGAGCGGGGCTGTATCCGGAATCACCAGCGGCTGCTCACCGGGTGCATCGACCGCCACATAACCGAGCGATTCGGTTGTCACGAGATCCATCCCGCAGATGTCGCATTGGCCCTCCTGCGGCTTGACCACCGAAGGGTGCATCGGGCAGATCCACTTGCCCGCCATTTCCGGATCCATCACCTTTCCGCCCTGGGCGACCTGCGATCGGACTACAGCTCGGACGAACATCTCTGGCCTGAGCCTCCCGTCCGGATTGGGTACATCCACGCGGACCCTCACCGTCCGGGTGATCGGGTCCAGCACCGGGTCGATGAAGCTGATCCATCCGCTGAACGTCTCTCCGGCATAAGCCTCCGTCGTGAACTGCACCTCCTGCCCATAGCGAATCCATCGCAAATCTGACTCGTAGGCATTGAGCAGCACCCACAATTGCGACAGATCCGCCACGGTGTAGATCTGCATGCCGGTCTCGACATACATACCTTCCCGGGCCATCTTCTCAATGACCACACCACCAATCGGGGAATAGATCGTCAGATGGGTCACAGGCTGGCCTGAACGCTCGATTTCCTCGACCTGTTGATCGTTCAGCCCAAGAAGCCTGAGCTTTTCGCGGGCGGCGTCGAGGGTTGTCGCGGTGGATTTGGTCAGGTATTCCGACGTGCTCTCCCCCACCTTCTGTACCGCCTTTGCTGCCTGGAGCAGTTCCGCCTGGGCACTGATTAGCTCCGGGCTGTAGAGATAGACAAGATGATCCCCCTTGCGGACGGTAGTTCCGGTAAAATCGAC
Organism: uncultured Phycisphaerales bacterium; assembly: GCA_937927975.1. GTDB lineage: Bacteria > Planctomycetota > Phycisphaerae > Sedimentisphaerales > Anaerobacaceae > PLanc-01. Next base: position 18,363 of record CALEZT010000240.1, on the reverse strand, counting down.
ATAGAGCCTGTCAAGACGGCCCGGGACCCACGACGTGATGTACTTGACGCGGGTCTCGTCGTACTGGACCTTGCCAACCATCCGAATCTCGCTCGCGACGAATCGCCGTTCGACCGGCGAAGTCTGGATGTCCATCAGCTTCGCGGCGGTTTCCGAGACCGTCAACTCCCGCGGCGATGCCTCAGTCGCCATGCCCTCCGGCATTGGAATCAGTTCCATATGGCAGATTGGGCACAGCCCCGGCCGATCTCGAACGATCTGTGGATGCATCGAGCAGTACCACTTCTGCGAGCGGGCGTTTTCCGTCTGTACATGCACTTCATCCGGCGCATCGCTGTGGGCAGAGGTGCCAATCAAGTAGCCTCCCAGCATACCCACTCCGATTAACAGGATGACCACAACCACACGTCGAAAAACTCGAACTCCACTCATATGGCCCTCCAAGAGTCGCTTGGATTATCCCAATCTATACTGTTCCCATAGGTTATGCGTTCATTGGAATGTACTGTCCCGTAGGCACACGTGGGTACCGCTCAATTCAGCCCTTCACCCCCATCCATTTTGGAGAGTTCGGTTCCCGCCAGCGCTTCCAGCTCAGCCAGCCTCTGCTGACGATCCGCGTAGGCACGCTCTCGCTGCAACTGGTACTGCAGGAGTGTCTGCTGCGCGTCGATCAGGCTCAGAAAATCGACGGTCCCGGCGGTATAAGCAGCCTCAGAGGCTCCCACCAACTCCTCGGCTCTCGGCACCAGTACGTCTCCGTAGAGCCTCAATTTGCGGCCGCTGTCCCCGACCTCATACAGCATCCGCTCTGCTCGTGCGACCAGATCGTTCTCCAACTGCTTTTGTTCGTGCTGAGCCCGGCGAGCCATCGCCCGCGCCTGCAACTCGCCGGCCCGGTAGCTTTTTCGCCAGATGGGCAGGTTCAACTGCAATCCCACCATCACGTCATCGCTTTCGGGCATCTCCTCACTCATCTCCATCCATTCCACACCCAGACCGATATCCGGATAGAAATTGCGCCGGGCCAGGTCCACCTCACTGCGAAGCCGCTCCACGTCAAACCTCGCAGCCTGGAGTTCGGGATTGCGCTCCCGAAGCATGGCAACCAGCCTGGTCCGATCCACTTCCACAGGTCGCGGCGGTTGCGCCGCGGGCCAGGGCAGCGGAGCATCCGCCGGGCGATTGAGAGCCGCATTGACCTGAGCTACAGTCGGGGCTCGGAGCCGCTCCAAGGTGATCAACTGGTCCTGCAACTCGGCCACCTGGATCTGCGCCCGGACGATGTCCGGATGCGTGGCGGCTGCCGTAATGTACTTGGCCCGTGCAACCTCCTCGAAATGTTGCATCAGTTCGACATTGTCCCGGGCAATCCGAATCGCGTTGGCCAGGTACGCATACTCGTAAAAGGTGTTCTTGACTTGGGAGAACAACTCCAATTCCCTGGTCTCGTAGCGTTTCCGAGCAGCCTTCGCGGCGGCCGCCGCCGCATCCGTTCGGGCCTCGATCTTGCCGAACCAGGGGAACATCTGCATGACCCCTGCCTGCTGGCGGTTTTCGACTTGCTCAATGAAGTAGCCGTAGGTGAACGTCGGGTCCGGCAGGGCCTTGGCCTGCGGGATCTGCTCCAGCGCGGCCTTCCATTCTTCAAATGCCGCCTTGAGGCCGGCGTTGTGAAGTGCCGCGTACCTGAGATACTCCGCCAACGTCTGCGGCGCGTTCGCATCAGCACCGGACGTGTCCGCATCAATAGGGTAAACCTGGATTCCGGGCTCCTCAACGCGAGACGCTGCGTTGGAAACCGCAATCGCCATCACAATAATAGGTAAGAATGTCGTGAGTTTTGCCATGCACACCTCTATCGTCATTCCAAAGCGGGCCATTCAGAAAAGCGCTCAGCTTGTTCCTGGTATCGGACCCGGAAAACCCAGGTATGCATGTGGCTCAAACCTGGAAACCATCGTCTCGTCCCTCATGAAGACCATGCGTGGCCTCTTCGTCTTGAGGCTTCGAAGCGGCTTTGAGCTTGGCCTCCTTTTCTGCTTGCGAAAGTCGATCCCACGCGGCCGGACACCCCGCGCAGCAAAAGGCAATTGTCTGCTCCTTGTAAGTGCGCGTCAGTTCCTTCGCGACGTTTTCCGCATCAATGGGAGAGCCCATGATTGGGCAGTGCGTGTTCGCGAATCGCGGCTTAACGTGCCGGTCGATGGCCTTCTCAAGTGACGCGATGGCATCCTGGGCCTTTGCCAGTTCCTCGAGAGCCGCCTTCTGATGGCCGGCTTCAAGGTGGCGTATCGCCTGTTCGACGGTAGCCTTGAGAGCCGGCAGGCGTCTTGTATAAATGGTTTCCAGGGTCTCCGCGGGTTGGCTCGACGTCCTTGGCGCTGGCTTGGGGGAACAGGTTCGTGTTCTGAGACCGCCCATTCTTGGCTGCTTGAACTGCTCGGCGTAATACGTAGCCATTGCCTCGGATCCAATGCCTACCGTTATCGCAGCCGCGGTCAGTGTTACAATCGTCCTGAGTCGGATGCTGTCCATCTTTGTCCCTTTCTTGTTCTTGACCTGTTCGGTTCTTCCAACAATCCCACTTTTAACGAGACCTCTCGCGATGGTGATATCTAAACGAACCACCGAAGGGAGAGGTTCCAGGGAAATACGTTCTTGTGGTGCTCTGTATAGAACATTTATTGACATAAGAGAATGCCCAGATTGTGGGTCAGCACTCGCAGGCGGACTTTGACGGTTCTGGCTGTGATGACTGTGGGCCGCCAGCGCCGATCCGAGGTTGCGATTAAGCATGCTAAAGACCGTTTCGATCTGCCAACGCTGGCCATAGAGTGTTCCGGGGAACCGATGCTTCATCAATCTGCGATAATGGCCGCTCACCGGCCGCGGTTGACCATCCTTGCGGGGGGCGGCCCCGCTGCGTGGTCGGGATGATGCTGCGGATGCCCCAGTGCTCCCAGCAGAGCCGATGGAATCCCTCGGACTCGTAGCCGGCGTCTCCCAGCAGGCTCGCCAGCGGCTGGCGAGCCAATGCCTCGTGCAGCGTCTGGCGGGCTTCCACGATATCGACCGTCGGACCGCTGTCGATCACAACTCCCAGGATCAGATGGTTGGCCGTATCGCAGAGGGCCGAGAGCTTGGGATCGCGGTGTTTGTAGTGGGCTCCATGGCGATGACAGCGTCGGGTGACCATCTGCGTCAAGATCACGAAGGCCGACCCGAGCAAGGTCCCCGGCGGCAGCAAAGATGTGCATGTTGCCAACGTGACGGTGAAGGTTGTCCCGAGAGCCATCTAATCACACTCTCTGACAACAATGCTCGGTCGCGAACGCGCCATGGCTTGTCTCTTACGTCCCCAGCTAATGGCTGATCGCGACGATTGAGCCCGGAAACACCCAGTGGGGAGGGCTGATGGCAAACCATCAGCCCCCCTTTTCTAATTCCGGAACACCTTACTCCTTTCGGCCCCACACTGGGCCTGCCGTGCCTGAATACCGGGAGGAGATATCTGCGGACTTCGCAGATTGACCGCGATTAACCCGTCCTGACTCCCAAAATTCCCGCAGTGGGCGGACGACCTTCCTGCCCCATGAAGAGTTCCACATCGGTCGCCACACCTTCCCTCAAGGGTCCTTTAATCTTGCAGGACAAGACTTGGATCAAAGGTACCAGGTAGCGCGCGAACTCATCGCTAAGCTGATTAAGATACATTATTTTTCAGAAAAATGATCGTGCTAAGATCATATGCATAAAATACTTACGTATCGTTGAACTTTCCTGTGGCAGGAAAACTATTGACGCCCTTTGCAATGTACAGTAAACCAATAGACATAGTGTATTATTTCCTAAGTCGTTTACGGAGAGAGCATCATGACAAGTATCTATGGGGATATCACGGAAGCGGTGGGCAATACACCTTTGGTGCGGATCAACAAGCTGATTCAGGGGGCCGTGGTCTTGGCAAAGCTCGAAAGCCGCAATCCTCTGGCCTCCGTCAAGGACAGGATCGGGGTGGCGATGATCGACGCCGCCGAGCGGGAGGGCAAGATCAAGCCCGGGGCTATGGTCATTGAACCGACCAGCGGAAACACCGGTATCGCTCTGGCCTTTGTCTGTGCGGTGCGCGGATACCAACTGCTGCTGACGATGCCGGACTCCATGAGCCTGGAACGACGGAAGGTGCTCAAAGCCCTCGGGGCGAAACTCGTCCTGACCCCGGCGGCCGAGGGAATGAAAGGCGCTATCAAGAAGGCCACGGAGATCGCCGAGAATGAGACGGGAGCGTTCATCCCGCAGCAGTTCGAGAACCCGGCGAATCCCGAGGTCCACCGCAGGACCACTGCGGAAGAGATTTGGCGCGATACCGATGGCAAGGTCGATATCCTCATCTCCGGCGTGGGCACCGGCGGCACCATCACGGGTGTAGCGGAGGTCATCAAGTCCCGCAAACCCAGCTTCAAAGCCATTGCGGTCGAGCCGACGCAAAGTCCGGTCCTGACGCAGACCCTGGCCGGCCAGGAGGTCAAGCCCGGGCCGCACAAGATCCAGGGCATCGGCGCCGGCTTTGTTCCCAAGGTGCTCAATCTCAAGGTCGTGGATGAAGTGGTGACTGTCGATCAGGCCGAAGCGATCGAATGGGCCAGAAGGGCGGCGGACCGGGAAGGGCTGTTTGTCGGCATCTCCTCGGGGGCCGCGCTTCGTGCCGCCGACATCGTGGCATCGCGCCCGGAGAACAAGGACAAAGTGATCGTGGTGATCATTCCGAGCTTCGGCGAACGATACCTTTCCTCGGTGCTATTTGCCGATCTGGCGGTGTAGCGACTCGAGGCATCGCGAATCAGCGAGCAAACATGGCTGTCTCAAGGGGGTCTTATGAACTCACCGGTACAATTTCCAGCCGGATCACTTCCGGCCGAGCCGGCATACGCACGGCTGCTGGGGCTCTATCCTCAACGCCGGACGGGACTCTGGATGCAGCGAATCCGCGTCCTGGGCGGGCGGCTGACCCGACATCAGTGGAACGCTCTGGCGGACATCGCCGAGCAGTTGACGCCGGGCGAACCGCTACATCTGACTACCCGCCAGGACCTGGAGATTCACGGATTGTCGGAGCAGGCTGTTCCCAGAGCCCAGTTGCTGCTGGACGAGGCCGGTCTGACCGGGCTGGGCGCCTGCGGCGACACGATTCGCAATGTGACGGTGTGCCCGTGCTCGGGCGTGGCGCCGCAGGCGCCCGAGCTGATACCTCTGGCGAGGCGACTGACCGATCTGCTGCAAACGCACGACGGCGCATTCTCGCTGCCTCGGAAACTCAAGATTTCCCTGTCGGCCTGCCCGCAGAAGTGCGGCCAACCCTGGATCAACGATCTTGGGTTGGCGGCGGTGCCGGATGACGACGGCTGGAAGATCCAGGCCGTTATTGCCGGATCCTTGGGGGGCAGACCCGCGACGGGCATTCCGTACCCTCGACTGCTCGAGCCGTGGGAAATCCTGCCTATGGCGATGGGAGTGCTTCGAGTGTTTGCCGCACAGGGAGATCGCGAGCATCGTCACAAGGCCCGCCTGCGCCATGTTCGGGAACGGCTGGGCGATGATGCCTTCCTGTCGCTTCTGGACAGGGATTTCCAGGCCGTCCTGCAGAGCAGAAGCTGGCCGGATGTTCGTCTTGCTGAGCCGCAGTCTTCGTTCGCATACCGGCGACAACTGCGATTCGCGGGGGGCAATCTCCCTTCAGATCTTGCTCGAACTCTGGGCTCCCTGGCGGAACGTGACGATCTTCGCATGCGAATCGCCAACCACCATCAGATCGTTCTCTTCGGTCGGGACGAGCAGGCGATCGATGATGCGATTACCAGGAACGGCTTGGAGGAATTCGGCACATCCGGCCCGCGGATCGTGGTTTGTCCCGGCACACGCTGGTGCGCTCGCGGGCTGGCGGATACCGGGCAACTGGCAACCGCGGTTCGTGAACGGTTGAACGGCTCCGCCGCAGAAGATGTGTTGATCGCGATCTCCGGATGCCCCAACGGCTGTGCCCACAGTTCTGTCGCCGATGTGGGCGCGATCGGTGGGATCACGGGATCACAGCCCTCCCGGATCGAAGCATGGAATATCGTGGCCGGCGGCGAGCGAGGGCAAGGACCCGGGCTGGCCCGGCCCGTGGCCGGTCGGCTGACTCTCGACGACGCAGCCGCCAGAATCGCAGAACTGGCAATCGAGGCTGCGGCAGGTCGGTCCGGCGTCAGAGGAGCAAATGATGAACAAAGAACGGTTTGATGAGATCGTGCCATTAACGACCAGCCTGTCGGCCGAATCACTGTTGTCCTGGGCAGTTGGGCTGTTTGGCTCACGCATGGCCTTCGCCAGCAGCCTTGGCGCGGAGGACCAGGTTTTGACGGATCTGATCTCCCAAGTCGCGCCGTCGATGCCGGTCTTTACCATCGACACCGGACGTCTGCCGCAGGAGACTTATGATTTGCTGGAAGAGACGCGCACCCGCTACGGTCTGTCCATCGAGGTGCTGTTTCCCGATCCGGCCGATGTCGAGCCGATGGTCCGCGAGCGGGGTCCCAACCTCTTTCATCGCAGTATCGAAAACCGGAGGCTCTGCTGCCATGTTCGGAAGGTCAAACCCCTGGAGCGGCGATTGTCCGGCCTGGAGGCCTGGGTCACCGGCCTGCGTCGTCAACAGGCGGTCACGCGATCCGATCTTCAGGCCGTCGAATGGGATGAAGCTCATCAGCTCATTAAGCTCAATCCGCTGGTCGATTGGACCGAGGAGCGAGTCTGGGACTACATCCGCGCCCGAAATGTGCCGTACAACCGCCTGCACGATCGGGGGTACCCCTCCATCGGTTGTGCGCCGTGCACGCGAGCCGTCGCCCCCGGCGAAGACGTCCGGGCCGGCCGCTGGTGGTGGGAACAGCCGGAACATAAAGAGTGCGGATTGCACGTCGTGGATGGCAGGCTCGTGCGAGCCCGGCAGAGGCAGGAGTGAATCATGGATCAGTTACAGAGGCTCGAAGCGCAGAGCGTCTACATTCTTCGCGAGGCGTATCGCGAGTTCAAACAGCTTGTGATGCTGTGGTCGATCGGCAAGGATAGCACGGTGCTGCTGTGGCTGGCCCGCAAGGCGTTCTTCGGGCACGTGCCGTTTCCGCTGATGCACATCGACACGCAGTACAAGATCCCCGAGATGATCGAGTACCGCGACCGGCTCGCCCTCCAGTGGAAGCTGAACATGATGTACGGGCGAAACGAGCGGGCCCTGGCCGAGCGCAGGACTTTCCCCGACGGCGCCGCCACGCGAATTCAGTGCTGCGCGGCTCTCAAGAGCGAGGCCCTCAAGCACACCCTCTCGGGTGAGTGGCCCCGCTGGGTCCTGGACCACGCCAGCGGACAGTACGTCAAGACCGCCGGGGGCGAGCCGTTTACCGGCGTGATCGTTGGGGCGCGGGCGGATGAGGAGGGCAGCCGCTCGAAGGAGCGGTACTTCTCGCCCCGCGACCGGCACAGCGACTGGGACGTGGGCAACCAGCCGCCGGAGTTGTGGAATCAGTTCAAGACCGATTTCGCCCCGGGCACCCACGTGCGGATTCACCCGCTGCTGGACTGGACGGAGTTGAACATCTGGCAATACATCGAACGGGAGAACATCCCCGTGGTGAGTCTGTACTTCGACCAAGGGAATGGTCATCGCTATCGTTCGCTGGGCTGCTTTCCGTGTACCAAGCCGGTGCAATCGACCTCCCGGAACGTCCGCGAAATTATCGAGGAGCTTCGTAGCGGCAAGTTCGCCAACATCGCCGAGCGTTCCGGCCGGGACCAGGATAAAGAAGATGGCTACGGCTTGGAAACCCTTCGACGCGAAGGATACATGTGAGAGATTCCGCCATGCACACCCAAACACAGTCGCAACAAGCACGAACCCTGACGCGGGAACAGATGGACATCGTGGTCATTGGCCACGTGGACCACGGCAAGAGCACGCTGGTCGGCCGGTTGCTGGCCGATACCGGCTCGCTGCCGGAGGGCAAGCTGGCGGCCGTCAAGGAGCAGTGCCGGCGAAATGCCAAACCTTTCGAATACGCCTTTCTGCTGGACGCTCTGAAGGATGAACAGGCTCAGGGGATCACCATCGATTCCGCGAGGTGCTTCTTCCACACGGCCCGGCGCGAGTACATCATCATCGATGCGCCGGGGCACATCGAGTTTCTCAAGAACATGATCTCCGGCGCGGCCCGGGCCGAGGCGGGACTGCTGGTGATCGATGTGGCCGAGGGGGTTCAGGAGAACTCGCGCCGGCACGGCTACCTGATGAGTATGCTGGGCATTCGTCAGATCGCGGTATGCGTCAATAAGATGGATATGGTGGGGTATCGACAAGACGCATTCGAGGCGGTCCGCGAGGAGTACGGGCGGTTTCTGGCGAAGATCGGCCTTCGAGCCATGGCCTTTATTCCGATCAGCGCCCGCGAAGGGGACAACGTGGCCCGAAGATCCGGGGCCATGTCGTGGTACACGGGACCGACCATCCTCGATCTGTTGGACAGGCTCGAAAAAGAGCCTTCGCCCGTGGACAAGCCCCTGCGCCTGCCGGTGCAGGATGTCTACAAGTTCACCGAGCAGGGCGACGACCGGCGCATCATCGCCGGGCGAATCGAGACCGGCCGCGTGCAAGTAGGCGATGAAGTTGTCTTTCTGCCCAGCCAAAAGCGGTCGCGCGTCAAGAGTGTGGAGGCGTTCTCGTCGCCCGTGAGTCAGGAAGCCCAGGCCGGCGAGAGCACTGGATTGACGCTGCAAACGCAGGTGTATGTCAAGCCCGGGGAGCTGATGGTCCGAGCGGACGAGCTGCCGCCGCGGTCGTCCACCAGGTTGGAGGCCAATCTCTTCTGGCTCAGTCCCAACCCAATGGTCATGGGCAAACGCTACAAGCTGAAACTCCACGCAGCCCGCGCGGCGGCGTACCTGACACAGGTGCACGCGGTGATCGACGCCTCCGACCTGAGCACCGTCGCCAATCGTCGCCAGATCGAGCGACATGACGTCGCCCACGTGACGCTGGAGACGCTCAAACCCGTCGCGTGCGATCCGGCCATGGACATCCCGCAGACCGGCCGGTTCGTGATCATCGACGATTACGAGATCGCCGGCGGCGGCGTGATCCTGTCGGCGGCGCAAGCCTCCAACACGCTCGTACGCGAGCACGTGCGGCAGCGGAACCAGGCGTGGGTGCGAAGCCGGATCAGTCCCCAGGACCGGGCTTCGCGTCATGGCCAAAGGCCCGCGCTCGTGGTCATCTGCGGCCCACAAGGAGGCGACATGGAATCGTTGGGACGCGAGATCGAGGAGCATCTGCACACTCATGGACGATTGGCCTACTATTTGGGTCTGAGCAACCAACTGCTGGGGCTCAACGCGGACCTGAACGTACTGGGCGGGCGGGAGGAGTACCTGCGGCGCCTGGGCGAGACGGCGCACCTGTTCACCGACGCCGGATTGATCGTCATCACATCCATCGCCGACCTGGACGATTTCGAGCTCCAGACGATCGATACGCTGAATCAGCCGGGTGAGCTGGTCGTGGTCAACATCGGCGAGGTCCAACTGAACCGGCGAAGGCCCGACCTCATCCTGGACAGAGTCAATCCCGACGCGCTATCCGCCCTGCATTCGCTGCTGCAGGAAAAGCAGTACATTCAGGACTATCAGATATGAGAGTCTTGGCCAAATCATTCGCACCGGTCCTGGAGCCGTACCTGGCGGCGTGTTGACGCTCATGATTGCTTGCGCTCTGCAAACGCCAGAGCATTGTCAACCGCGTCCCCGTACTATCCAAGGATCATCGATCATGAGTCAGGAGCATCAAGACACCGCCAAGCGAGTCGGCGATGAACCGCCCGCGTGGCTGGACGTCATTCAGAAGAAAGTCGAATCGCTGCGTTTCGGAGTGGTCCAGATCATCGTGCATGACTGCGAGGTCGTTCAGATCGAACGGACGGAGAGAATCCGCTTTGACAACGTTCGATCCGGGAGAGCAAGGAAATCCGATTCTGTGGAGGGCCGATCATGATGTGTTGACGGTCGGAACCGAAGCCTACCCGTATGAACGGGCGGCCTTATCAGCGCAGAAACACCATTCATCTGATCTGACCGGACAACCGGAAGGTCCCGATGTCTCAGGACGAAAGGACCTGGAACATGAAAGGCTACAGTCTACTGATCGTGATGATTCTCACGGGTTCGAACGTAATTGGCGCGGAAACACAGGATCCGAATACAACCAGAACACAAACAACGGAAGAACGTTTGGCTGAACTGGAGCAAAATCAAAGAGTGATGCAGAGGCAGTTGGAGATCGAGCGCGAGCAGGCCGCCGAGAAGGCGAAGACCTCGCCCCTCGTGACCGCCGGTGCCAAGGAGGGGTTCTCCATCAAGAGCCCCGACGGCAGTTTTTCGCTGAGGTTGCGGGGTTTGTTGCAGGCTGACAGTCGCTCCGTCGATGGCCGGGAGGACCCGAAGGCCAGCGACGACACTTTCCTGCTGCGACGTGCCCGCCCCTTCTTCGAAGGCACCGTCTTCACAGACATCGACTTTCGCATCGTGCCGGATTTCGGCGAAGGCAAGGCCGCCCTTCAGGATGCCTATCTGGACTTCAAGTACATTCCGGAGGCGAAGCTTCAGGTCGGCCGATACAAGGTGCCGTTCGGCATCGAGCGGCTGCAGTCCAACGCCGATACGCTGTTCACGGAGCTGGCGCTCTCGGGCAACCTGACGCCCAACTACGATCTGGGGATCACGCTGCACAGCGAAAGCCTTTTCGACGGGAAACTCAGCTACGCAGTGGGCGTCTTCAACGGCACCGTGGATAACGGCAGCATCGATTCCGATCTGGACAACAACAAGGAACTGGCAGCCCGGGTGTTCGCCACTCCGTGGAAGGGCGGGGGTATCGCCTTGCTCGACGGGCTTGGCATCGGCTTTGCCGTTACCGCGGGCGACAAGGAAGGCGACGCCACGCGTGGGCAGTATCTGCCAAGCTACAAGACGCCGGGGCAGCAAACGTTCTTCAAGTACCGCGACGATGCATTTGCCGACGGCGAATCGGTACGCTACTCGCCTCAGGTGTACTACAGCTACGGCTCGTTCGGGCTGCTGGCCGAGTATATCGTTTCGTCCCAGGACGTGACCCGCGGGGCGAATTCGGACGAATTGCAGAACACAGGCTGGCAGGTCGCCGCTTCCTATGTTTTGACAGGCGAAGCGGCCTCCTACAAAGGCGTGGTGCCCAGAAAGGTCTTCAACCCGGCTGCAAACACGTGGGGTGCGTTCGAGGCGGTCGCTCGCGTGAGCCAACTTGACGTTGACGAAGACGCCTTTCCAACCTATGCGGACCCAGCCAAGTACGCCGAGTCGGCCAAGGCCTGGGGCCTGGGCCTGAACTGGTACTGGAACAAGAACGTCAAGTGGATGTTCGATTATGAGCACACCGCCTTCGACGGCGGCGAAACCGGCGGCCGGGATCGCGAGGCCGAAGATGCGGTTCTGATCCGCGCACAACTTGCATTCTAAACAGATCAATCACACAGGAAGACAGAAGGTGCATCCATGACTGCGAAGACATATCTGCGTTCGACACTCGCTCTGCTTGTTGCGGCCATCCTGGCCCAGCCGGCAGCGGCGAAGAAGATCACTCTGCTGAACGTTTCCTATGACCCGACGCGCGAGCTTTACCAGGAGTACAACGCCGCGTTCGCCAAGTACTGGGAGGCCAGGACCGGCGACAAGCTGACCATCAACCAATCGCACGGCGGCTCGGGCAAGCAGGCTCGCGCCGTCATCGACGGACTGGAGGCCGACGTGGTGACCTTGGCGCTGGCCTACGACATCGACGCCATCAACGAAAAGGGCAATCTGCTGCCGAAGAACTGGCAAGCCAGGCTGGCGCACAACAGCTCGCCCTACACTTCGACGATCGTCTTTCTCGTGCGAAAAGGCAATCCCAAGGGCGTCAAGGATTGGGACGACCTCATCAAGCCCGGCGTCTCGGTGATTACTCCCAACCCCAAGACCTCCGGCGGCGCACGATGGAACTACCTGGCCGCATGGGGTTATGCGCTCAAGCACTACAAGACCGATTCGAATCAGAGTCCCGAGCACCGGGCGCAGGAATTTGTGACGCGACTGTTCAAGAACGTTGCGGTCCTGGATACCGGCGCTCGCGGCTCGACGACGACCTTTGTGCAGCGGGGCATCGGAGATGTGCTGCTGGCCTGGGAGAATGAAGCGTTCCTGGCGGTGAACGAGCTGGGCAAGGACAAGCTTGAGATCGTCGTGCCGTCGGTGAGCGTTCTGGCCGAGCCGCCTGTCGCCGTGGTGGACAAAGTCGTTGACCGTCGCGGCACGCGGGCGCTCGCCCAGGCGTATCTCGAATATCTCTACACCGAGGAAGGTCAGGAGATCGCGGCCAGGAATTATTATCGTCCCCGCCTCGAATCGGTCGCAAAGAGGCACGAGGGGCATTTCCCGAAGGTGAATCTGTTCACGATCGATGAGGTTTTCGGCGGCTGGCAGAAGGCCCAGAAGACGCACTTCGGCGACGGGGGCATTTTCGACCGGATCTACCAACCCGGCAGATAGACGGGCGCTGCGGCCTGAAGATATGGATGATTGAATGACGCGTTGTTTCAAACAACCCAGTGTGCTTCCGGGCTTCGGGCTGACGCTCGGCTTCACGGTCTTCTATCTCAGCATCATCGTGCTGATTCCGCTGGCGGCCCTGTTTCTCAAGTCGGCCTCCATGGACTGGCACGACTTCTGGCAGGCCGTGACATCGCCTCGCGTCCTCGCCGCCGGCAAGCTGTCGTTCGGCGCCTCGGCTGCGGCGGCGAGCATCAACGCTGTGTTTGGGTTCCTTGTGGCTTGGACACTCGTGCGATACTCCTTCCCGGGCAAACGCATCGTGGACGCCATGGTGGATCTACCCTTTGCGCTGCCCACGGCGGTCTCCGGAATCGCATTGACGACGATTTACGCGCCAAATGGCTGGATCGGGAGGCTCTTGGAGCCACTGGGAATTCAGGCGGCGTTTTCGCCCCTGGGCGTGACGATCGCGCTGACTTTCATTGGGCTGCCGTTCGTGGTTCGGACACTTCAGCCGACGCTGGAGGATCTGGAAACGGAGGTCGAGGAGGCTGCCGCCAGCCTGGGCGCCACACGATGGCAGACGTTTCGGCGGGTGATTCTGCCCGCGGTGCTGCCTTCGCTGCTGACGGGTTTTGCCCTGGCCTTCGCCCGGGCGCTGGGCGAGTACGGCTCCGTGGTGTTCATTTCGGGCAATATGCCCATGCGGACGGAGATCGCACCGCTATTGATCGTGTCCAAGCTGGAGCAGTACGATTACGCGGGCGCCACGGCCATTGCCGCCGTCATGCTGCTGATCTCGTTCGCGATTCTCCTGGCGATCAACTTGGTCCAATGGCGCATGGCCCGCCGGGTGATGGGAGGTTGATATGGCTGGAGCTCTTCCATCGAGAAAATCCTCAGTCTCGTCCGCTGCGACTGGTCGCCCGGCCATCACCGAGCCGGCGTGGGTCAAGTGGCTCCTGATTGCCTTGTCGCTGGGTTTTCTGGTTCTGTTCCTGCTGGTTCCGCTGGCCGGCGTGTTCGTTGAGGCGTTCCGCAAAGGCGTCGGCCCGTATTTCGCCAGTTTTCGTGATCCGGCCGCCTTGGCAGCGATCAAACTGACGCTGTTGGTGGCGGCGATTGCCATCCCGATTAACTGCGTATTCGGCTTGGCGGCCTCGTGGGCGATTGCCAAGTTCAATTTCGTCGGCAAGAACGTGCTGATTACTCTGATCGATCTGCCGTTCGCGGTCTCGCCGGTGATCTCGGGCCTGATCTACATCCTCCTGTACGGCCTTCACGGCTGGCTGGGACCCTGGCTGGTGGCGCACGATATCCAGATCATCTTCGCTGTCCCGGGGATCGTCCTGGCGACGCTTTTCGTCACGTTTCCCTTCGTTGCCCGCGAGGTCATCCCGCTGATGCAGGCCCAGGGAACCGAAGACGAGGAAGCCGCCATCACGCTGGGCGCCAGCGGCTGGCAGACGTTCCGCCGGGTCACCCTGCCTAACGTCAAATGGGCGGTGCTCTACGGCGTGATCCTCTGCAACGCTCGGGCGATGGGCGAGTTCGGGGCCGTCTCGGTCGTCTCCGGCCACATTCGCGGCAAGACCAACACCATGCCGCTGCACGTGGAGATTCTCTACAACGAGTACAACTTCGTGGCGGCGTTCGCGGTAGCCTCGCTGCTGGCCTTGCTGGCGCTCGTCACCCTGGCATTGAAGAGCTATATCGAATGGCGGGGACGAAGCGGCAGTGACTGATGATTGATTATGGATAATTGATGATTGCGCCGCGAAATCGCCATCTTCAATCATCCATAATCCATCATCCATAATCAATATCGCAAGGGTGTTTTGATATGAGTATCGAGGTTCAAAATATCACCAAGACGTTCGGGCGTTTCGTCGCTCTTCGCGACGTCAGCTTGACCATCCCCAGCGGCCAGTTGGTCGCACTCCTGGGGCCGTCCGGCTCGGGCAAGACGACGCTCCTTCGGATCGTTGCCGGGCTGGAACATGCGGATCCCGGCAGCGGCTCGGTGCGGTTTCACGATCAGGACGTGGCCGGCCGCCATGCCCGGCATCGCGGGGTGGGCTTCGTATTTCAGCATTATGCCCTGTTCAAGCACATGACCGTCTTCGACAATATTGCGTTTGGACTGACGGTCCGTCCTCGCGGCAGCCGGCCTTCGGCCAATGCCATACGCGAGAAGGTGAGCGAACTGCTGCGACTGGTCCAACTGGAGAGTTTGGGCAGCCGCTATCCCGCCCAGTTGTCGGGTGGGCAGAGGCAGAGGATCGCCCTGGCCCGCGCCCTGGCGGTCGAGCCGGAGGTTCTGCTGCTGGATGAACCCTTCGGAGCTCTGGACGCGCGCGTGCGACAGGAATTGCGTCACTGGTTGCGGCGGCTGCACGATGAGATCCATGTGACCAGCCTCTTCGTGACCCACGATCAGGAGGAGGCTCTGGAGGTCGCCGATCAGGTGGTCGTGATGAACGAGGGCCGAATCGAACAGGTGGGAACGCCGGAACAGGTATTTCACCAGCCGGCCAATGAGTTCGTCTTGAATTTCCTGGGGCACGTCAATGTGTTCCATGGGAGGGTCCAGGAGGATCGCGCGGTGTTCGGCTCGCTCGCCGTACAAGTGCCCTGCTCCAGGGCCGCCGAGGGATGCCATGCCCGGCTCTTCGTCCGGCCCTACGACCTGGAAGTCCACTCGTTGTCCACGGGCCCCGACTCGCTTCGAGCGACGATTGTCCGTGTCCAGTCAGCCGGACCCGTCGTGAAGCTGGAACTGCGGACCGAGGACGGCCAGCTCGTCCAGGTCGAGGTATCGCACGAACAATCCGGACGCCTCGATGTACATCAGGATGACGTGGTCTATGTCAGACCCAAGCAATCTCGCGTTTATGTGGATGACTATGTGATATGAGGCTCTCGCGGGATGAGATTCTGAGTTGGCTTCGCGAAGACGACCCCTGCGCACTCGCCAGTCTGTGGGAGGCGGCGGACCGTATTCGCAGGCAGCACGTCGGGGATGCTGTCCATCTGCGGGGCTTGGTGGAGATTTCGAACCACTGCATCAGGCGGTGCGGCTATTGCGGCCTCAACGCCGGCAACCGCGAACTCGTCCGCTACAGGATGAGTAAAGAGGAGATTCTCGCTTGTGCCAGGATGGCCGTGGAGTACGGCTACGGCACCGTGGTGATGCAGGCCGGCGAGGATTACGGCATTGCGGGGGATTGGCTGGCCGGGATCGTCAGGCAAATCAAGCAGGAAACCCCCTTGGCCGTTACGCTGAGCATGGGCGAGCGCCCGATCGACGATCTCAAGACGTGGCGCGAAGCGGGCGCGGATCGGTACCTCCTGCGGTTTGAAACGTCCTCGCCATCCCTCTATGAGCGGGTGCATCCTGCCGATGGCAGGCAGCGACCCGGACGCATCGGGCTGCTCGGAATCTGCCGGGAGTTGGGCTACGAGATCGGCAGCGGGGTGATGATCGGTATTCCCGGGCAGAGCATGGAGAGCCTGGCCGAGGATATCCTGTTGTTCCGGGATCTCGATCTGGATATGATCGGCGTCGGGCCATTTATTCCGCATCCGCAGACGATGCTCGGCTCTGCCCGGTCGCCTGTGGCTTTGGATGCGGATCAGGTCCCGAACACGGAGATGATGGTCTACAAGGTGATTGCGTTGGCAAGACTGGTTTGCCCCGAGGCGAATATCCCGAGCACGACGGCGCTGGCGACGATCAATACCGAGAGCGGACGTGAAAACGGCCTGTCCCGCGGCGCCAATGTCGTGATGCCCAATCTCACGCCGACGAAGTACCGTGCGTTGTACGAGATTTATCCGGGCAAGGCCTGCATCAACGAGACAGCTCAGCAATGCCGGTACTGCCTCCAGGGCCGGATCGAGTCGCTTGGACGACATATCGGACAGGGGGCGGGTTCACGGGCCAGGCGACTGAGCGCAGGGGCCGGGATATTGCCGTGACGCCATACGGGAGAGAGTGTGCCGTGCGTACTGAACCGGGGGCTCTGCTGCTATCTCATCCGTGCAAAGACAGCCAGCTTTGTGAGAATATCCGTCGCATCTTCATAAGCCGGCCCCTCTTCCGCGGTGACCTGACGGAAGAAGTCGCACAGCAGGCAGTTCTTGAACTTCTTTGCGTACCAGCCCTGGACTTCGCCGCCGCAGAATGTCCCGACGACGGCCCAGCATGCTCGTCCCCCGTTTCGACCGCCGTTGGTGCCGTTGAGAATGGTTTCCGTGGCAGCCGGACAAACACCCAGTTCGTTGACTTTCAAGCCGCCGGGTTCTCGGCCGCACTTCTTCGCTTCCCAGCAATTCAACTTCATCGTTGTGTCCTTCCTTCGCGTGTGACGTGCATCATAGCGCCAAACTATACAAAGTATACGATACAAGAACAGGCGATGCTTGGGGAACTACAAGAACGATGAGATGTCCCGTACGGTGCAGAAATTCGTCTGGGCGTAACACGAGCGAATTCCAGGAGTTGCCGTCGGAATCGCCGCCCAAGGTGACGTCGTAGCGGGGGGCAGAGGGCAAAGGATGCGTAGCGGATGTCTCTTGACGTGCAACTAAGATGCAACTAAAATCGTGTGCATCATGTTGATCATGATCAACATGACGATTTAGAACTGTGTCTCTAAAGGGTTGCTGCATCCATAAGTTATGGAAAATGCGGGACTTCCGGAAAGTTGGCTCCTTTGGCCCATAACCCGGAGGTCGGAGGTTCGAATCCTCCCCCCGCTATTATGGATAAGTCTAGCAGGAACAGGCACTTGCGTCGGTTCCTGCTTTTTTTATGCGCGGTCGATTTGGCGCTAGTGTAGCCAAATTGTAGCCGTGTCTGCAACGCAGGGGGGCAGGATCCGATGCTTTCTCGGCCGCCGGGGCCGGAAAGGAGTGGATCCATGGCTAGCATCTACAGACGGGGGAACGTGTGGTGGGTGAAGTTTCACCTCAAGGGTGTGCGAATCCAGCAGTCCCTCAACACCACGCATGAACGGGTGGCCCAAGCGAGAAAATCGCAGATCGAATACCGTCTCGCCACTGGGACACTGGTCATGCCCTCCGAGACACTCGTCGGTGATTTCTTGGAGGGATTCTGTCAGTACCTCAGAGGCACTCGAACCCGGAAGTCCTACAAGAACGACATCTCCTATCTGAGGATCTTCTTCGGCCCTGTTTGCCCTTCTCTAAAACCGGGGAATACATGCAACCGAAGCAAGGTGCTTCGCAAGGAACGCCCGAAGGTGCAGGAGTCGTGCAAGAACCAGCATGTTCGAGTCGGGTTGCTGGAAGAGCTGAGCAGCGAGATGGTCTCTCAGTTCATAACACGCCGCATCCAAACGGATGGCATCTCGGCGCGAACGGCCAATCGGTTCCGTGAGGTCTTGCACAGGATGTTCGCTTACGCCATCAAAGAGAAAGGCTATACAGGTCCGGATGGAGCAAAGTCCAATCCGGTCGCGGACGTGGGGCGCAGGCAGGAGCCTGCACCCAAGATCCGATTCTTGAAACTCTCAGATGTTCAGAAGCAACTTGATGCCCTCCAGGATTCGCTCACACTTCACGCGCTGGTGGCGACCCTCATCTATGCCGGCCTTCGTCGCGAGGAGGCATTATGGCTGACCATCGACGACGTCGAGATCGGAAGAGCACACGGCTGAACTCCAGTCACCGACTACGATCTCGTATGCC
>CALEZT010000239.1 GCA_937927975.1 uncultured Phycisphaerales bacterium | reverse complement strand
GGTCCGGGGCCCCATACATCGCGTTGAACGTCGAGAATCTCACGAGAGACATCACCCCGGCTTCTTCGGTTGACGGCATCCTCCTGTCGCTCTGGGGCGGCAATGGGGGAGACGGGACCGACTTCTTCGGCGGCGACGGCGGCGCCGGCCGGGCTGCCGCGCGACTGTGGTCGCCCTTAAGCATTCCCTGGTATTGGGGGCCGGAGCTGATGTTCTCCGGAGGCGGATATGGCATCGTCACGTCCGGCCCGTCCGCGGATGCCATTGGGGTCTTCAGTGCAGGAGGCCGTGGCGGAACGGGCGGATGGAGTGCTGCCGGAGAGGGCGGTCATGGGGGGACCGGAGGCCGTGCCGGCCTTCTGTACGTCCAGAGCTTCGGCGATCTCCAGACGAGTGGCGCTTCATCCAGGGGCCTCGTCGCGCAGAATGTCGGCGGCAATGGTGGTACCGGCGGCGATGCGAATGGCAAAGGTGGCCGGGGCGGCACTGGGGGCCAAGCATGGGGGACGCAGGTGATCTCCTCAGGGAGCATCGAAACCGCCGGCGAATCGGCCCCGGGCATCCTCGCAAACACCCGCGGCGGCAGCGGCGGCAAGGGCGGTCATGCCGGCGGGCCTTACGGTGAAGGAGGCGCCGGCGGCGCAGGTGGAGCGGGCTATACGACCGCGGTGATTGCCAGCGGCAACATTACGACCTCCGGGAACAAGTCTCCCGGCATCTTCATGGATTTCCAGGGCGGCTCCGGCGGCTCCGGCGGGGATTCCGGCGGCGCCTATGGCGAGGGCGGCGCCGGCGGTTCGGGGGCCGGCGGCGGGTCGGCCGGCTTTCCCGGCGTTCCCGACAGCGTCTTTGTCCAGTATTCCGGCACTGGCTCCATCGCGACCTCCGGCGTCTCCTCTCCAGGCATCTCTGCACAGAGCCAGGGCGGCGCCGGCGGCAACGGCGGGCACACCGGCGGTCTCTACGCGGCGGGCGGCAACGGCGGCAAAGGCGGCGACGCTTTCCCCGTGCAGGTCCAAGGCTGGGGCAACATCGACACCGTCGGAGACTCCTCCGCCGGCATTCTCGCAGTCAGTAAAGGGGGTCTGGGCGGCAAGGGCGGCACCGCCGGTGGCGCCTATGGCGCAGGCGGCGCCGGCGGCGTGGGCGGCGCCGGTGGTTCCGTGCAGGTCAGTTTGATGAGCGGTCGCCACATCACGACCGCGGGCAGTCAAGCGGATGGAATCTCCGCACGAAGTCTCGGCGGGGCCGGCGGCGACGGCGGGACCGGGGGCGGCCTTGCCGGCGTCGGCGGCGGCGCACGCGGCAGCGGTCCGGGCGGTTCCATCACGATTGGGAATGATGGCCAAATCGCCACCTCCGGCGTAACCTCGCGCGGCGTCTTTGCCGAAAGCGTCGGGGGATTCGCGGGCGATGCCGGCGTCGGCGGAGGCGTCGCGGCCTGGGGCGGCAGCGTCAACAGCACCGGCGCCGGGGGCGATGTGGCCGTGACCAACCGCGGGACCATCTCGACCGGCGGCGGCAACTCCACCAGCATCTTTGCCCAGAGCGTCGGGGGCGGTGGCGGCAGCGGCGCCGGCACCGGCGGCCTCGTCTCGCTCGGCGGCACAGGGTCCGCCGGCGGCAAAGGCGGCGCGGTGGCCGTGACGAACGACGGGCATCTCCAGACCGTCGGGGACGTCTCCCGCGGGATCGTCGCCCAGAGCGTCGGCGGCGGCGGTGGCGACGGGGGCGGCGCCAGTTCACTCGTAGCCTTCGGAGGCAGGGGCAACAGCACCGGCGACGGCGGCAACGTCACGGTTCACAATACCGGCACGATCGTAACGGCCGGCAACACTGCAGGCGGCGTCGTCGCTCAGAGCACCGGCGGTGGCGGCGGCATCGCGGGCGGCGTGGTCACCGAGGATGACCTGCCCGGCGGTTCCGGCGGCGGCGTCAACGCGGTCTTCTTCTCGACCGGCGGCACCGGCGGTTCCGGCGGCTCCGGCGGCGATGTGACGATCAATCACTCCGGTTCGCTGGCAACCTCAGGCACGGATTCCGCCGGGTTGGCGGGGTATAGCATCGGTGGCGGGGGCGGCAGCGGGGGGCGGGGCTATTCTTTCGGCATCGAGGGCACCTTCGTTCGCGGCGGCGACAGCGCCCAGGGCGGCAGCGGTGGACAGGTGAACGTCAACAGCACGGCGGGCTCCATCGTCACGGACGGTTCTTTCTCATCGGGGATTCATGCCATGAGCCTCGGCGGTGGCGGCGGCGCCGGCGGCGATGTGATCAGCTTCACCGGTGCAGTCCAAATGTCGGGCAGCTACGTGTTCGGCGGCCAGGGCGGCGCCGGCGGCAACGGCAATGATGTTCAGGTCGCCAGCCGCAGCCAGGTTACAACCCTCGGGGAACACTCCCATGGTCTCTCCGCCCAGAGCATCGGCGGTGGCGGCGGCGCAGGCGGCGCTGTAGTCAACACAAATCTCACGGTCGGCGGAATGGAGGGAATGCCCGGTATGAGCGTCGCATTGAGCATCGGCGGCGACGGTGGGAACGGCGGCGATGGTGGCGTGGTAAACGTCGCCAATGAGGGCGACGTCGGCACATCCGGATTCCGTTCTTATGGCGTGGGCGCTCAGAGCGTAGGTGGCGGCGGTGGTGACGGCGGCAGCAGCCTGACCACCGTCATGGCTATTGAGAGCTTCTCAGTGAGTGTGAATCTGGGCGGCGCCGCCGGGAAAGGCGGCCATGGCGACAGTGTATCTGTGACCAACAGCGGCTCCATTACCAGCGCCGGTGAATCCGCGTACGGAATCCTCGGCCAGAGCGTAGGCGGCGGCGGCGGTTCGGGCGGCAGCAGTTCGTTGCTGCATGCGGAGATTGGTGTTCTGACCAAGCTCTGGCAACTCCTTTTGCCCTCGGTGGATATCAACTCCGACTTGACGCTTGGCGGCTCGGGCGGCGACGGCGGCAGCGGCGGACGGGTGGACATCGCCAACACGGGCGATATCGACACCGCCGGGCGCTTTGCCCATGGAATCCTGGCGCAGAGCGTCGGGGGAGGCGGCGGCAGCGGGGGCAACGCCACGAAGATGGATTTCAGTCTGGGCATTGATCTGTGGGAACTCGTGGGTCTTGGCGGTTTCCTGGACTTCTCTTCCAGCTTCACGCTTGGCGGTTCCGGCGGCGTGGACGGCGACGGTGGCGTCGTCGTCGTACGCAACCAGGGCAGCATTGCCACGCAGGGCCATTTCGCCAACGGGGTTCTGGCACAGAGCGTCGGCGGGGGCGGCGGCAGCCTGGGCGATTCCACAGAGATCGATGCGGATCTGCCCGACGAGATCGTGGAGGCCATACGTTCTGTCCCCATCCCGCTGATGAACACCACCCTGCGCCCCGGCGGCTCCGGCGGCGCCATGGGCGATGGGGGCGAGGTCCGCGTATACAACGACGGTCGCATTGCCACGCAGGGCCATTTCGCCAACGGAATCCTGGCCCAGAGCATTGGCGGAGGCGGCGGGGCCAGCGGAATCGTCGTCAGCGACGAATACGATTTGATCGATCCGCTGAATTCCTTTGTGCGTCTGCAGGGACGCAATGGCGGCACCGGCAATGGCGGCGACGTGATCGTGGAGAACAGCGCCGATATCACGACCCAGGGCGTCTTCGCGCATGGCATCCTCGCCCAGAGCATCGGCGGCGGCGGCGGTTTCGCCGGGATCGGTGAAGAGCTGGGCATCAGCTCGCTCGAACTGGGACCTCACGCAAGAGGGGTATTCTCCGAGGACTCCGGCGTCGGCGTCGGTTTCGCCGGCAGCGCGGGCGGATCGGGTTCGGCCGGCGCGGTGAGCGTCACCCACCATGGCAACATCACAACCTCCGGCGACATGTCCCATGGCATTCTCGCCCAGAGTGTGGCGGGCTCCGGCGGCACAGCCGGGCCGGTCACCGTCACCGTGGGCAGCAGCATCATGGCCAATGGGGCAAATTCAGACGGCATTCACGCCCAGAGCCTCGGCTCCCGTGGCAACGGTGACATCAGCATTACTCTCAACGGCGGCACCGTCCGCGGCGGCTCAGGCAGCGGCGTCGGCGTCAACTTCGACGGCGGGGCCGACAACACGCTCATCAATCACGGGAATATCTCCGCCCTGAGCGGCACAGCGATCCGCGGCAGCGGCGGCAACGACGTCGTGGACAACTACGGCACAGTGATCGGCGGCGTCCACCTCGGCGCCGGCTCCAATGCCTTCAACAACAACGCCGGGGCACGGTTCGATGCGGGCGCGATCATCGACCTGGGCGTCGGCAACACTCTGACCAACGCCGGGATCCTTTCGCCCGGAGGCTTGGGGACGATCATGGACACCACGATCATCGGCGACCTCGTCCTGTCGGCCTCCAGCGTTCTGGAGATTGAGATCGGCGGATTTGCGCCTGGGAGCTTCGATTCCCTGCATGTCGCCGGCACGGTGACCGGCGGCGAGGCAGGCATGATGAGCCTGATGGACTTCACCCCGACGATGGGCGCCATCAACTTCTGCTTCCTCCCGGGATTCGATCCGGCTGCCCAGATGGGATTGGGAGAGAGCGTGTTTCTCCCGTTCCTCACCGCCGATTCTCCGGTGGACCTGGCGTTGATGTCCTGCACGTTCTCCGGCGGCCCATCGGGCTTCTGGTACAATGTGCTCCAGCAGGATGGCGGGTTGTCCCTGCGTGCCGTCTACACGGGCCAAACGATTCCGGCGCCCGGCGCCGCACTGTTGGCAGGCATCGGGCTGGCCCTTCTGGGCTGGGGTCGCGGACGGATGAGACGGTGAACGAACGCGGCTTCGGTCCGCACCGGGCCGCGGCATTGTCGTTCTCTGCGAAGAACACGGACGAGCCTGTTCGTCCTCGCCGCCGATTCCACAGCCTGCGTCACTTCTCGCGCGCGACCGCGAAGGTGGCTCTCTGGCCTGCCGCGGCCTGCAACGGTTTGTCGAAGACTCGCGAGCCGTGGCCTGTCAGGTCGAATCTCGCCAGCGTCAGGTCGCCGTGAAGGACCGACAGCGACACGTCCATTCGCTTGCCCGACCGTTTGAGCGTGCACGCGCCCCAGGCGTAGCCGTTGGACCAGAAGTGCGTGCCGTCGTTGGGAGCGAGGGTCATCGACTTGTCCACGCCGGAATAGCGGAACCCGGTCAATGCCAGGACCGCCGCCCAACTGGCCATCGCGCGGGCGTAGTGGTGTCCGCACTCGGCTTCGTTGAAGGGACTGCGCTTGCGACCGTCGTAGCGGTTGCGGATGTTCTCGATGCACTTGAGCCCTTCTTTGGTCTGGCCTTCGTACAGCATCCCGACCGCAGCGGTGTACTCGAAGCCCGTCATCACTTCGGTGAAGTAGGAGAAGGGGTTCTTCGGCCGGTCCTTGGGGTAGGCGGCCATCAGCAGGATCGATTCATCTCCGAGGGCGAAGCTCCGCATGCAGTTGAAATGGTCGTAGAGGTTCTCGCGATAGTTGTACTTCATGATGCTGCCAAGCGTCGTGCGGACGTGGTCGCGATCCACGAGATAACCCAGGCCGCAGACGTGGGCGGTGTACTGCCCGACGAGCTGATCGACGAGGCAGCCTGCGCCGAGCTGATAGTCCGGCTTGGTCAGGTCCTTGGCCCCCATGCCCACCAGCAGGCTGGCCGCGATCTGCGATTCGTCGGTCGGCGGTTGGATCTTATGCTCATAGTACTCCCCGTTGAACAGGTTCGCGTCGGTCCACTTGCTGCCTCGCTCGAAGAGGTCGCGACAAGTCGCAGCGAACTGGGTGTCTCCGACGCGCCTGGCCATCTCTTCGGCGGCCCGCAGCGCGCCCAGATACCAGATGCCCATCTGCGGATTCGGGCCGTAATACTCGACGTCCATCGTGTTGTGCTGGCAGCCTTCCATCACGCCGTCTTTGTCCGCGTCCCAGCCGCCGGGAATCCAGCAGAACTCGACCGTCTTCTTCACGTGCGGCCAGAGCGTCTTGAGCGTCGCGTCGTCGCCCGAGAGCTGCCAGTCGCGGTACATTTTCATGATGCAGCCCATCTGCCCGTCGGCGGCGGCCTTGCCGAACTCCTTGGCCCGCGAAAGCGGCAGGTGCACGCGAAAGCTCATCATGCCTTCGTCGTCGGTGGCCTGGGCGAACTCGATCTCGCGCATGCTCATCGCCAGCGAGCCGAACAGCAGCGCCGTCGCGTGCTCGTAGTTCCACACGTGCGTGCAGGAGCCGTGGCAGCAGCCGCCCCGATTGCTGCACCCTTCGAAGCCGTAGAACCGGCCGTCCTCGGTGCGGAAACACGTCTGCGACCGCAGCGTGCTGAGGTTGAAGAGCGCCGCCTCCTTGACCACCTCCGGCAGCCCGCTCTCGCAGAACGCCCGCACGAACCGCAGCGTCCTGTCCTCCAGCACGCCCACCTGCGGCGCGACCTTTTCCGCGACGTCCCATGCGTCCTTGTACTGCGTCGTGTAATAGTTGCCGATCCGGTCCTCGTCGTTGCCCTTGCGGGTCCAGGTCATGCGGTTGGGGAAGTGCCACGTCAGCAGGAACACCACAGGCACCGCCTGTTTGGGTGGCAGCTCGACGCTCACCGCCAGCGAGGCCATGGGCGTGTCCTCTTTCAAAGGCTCGCGCGGGTCGAGCTTGCCGTCGGCGCTGAAGTCGTCCCAGAAGTCCAGGCCCGAACTGCCCCAGCCGCCGGGGATCCAGGCGACCCGGTGCGTGACGTCGCCCTGGGTCGTGGTCGTCAGCGTCATCGAACCCCATTGCTCGGCCCGCTCGGCGACGCCTTCGGAATCCATGAAGATGCCTCGGGCGCCCTTGCCCTCGCGGTACTGATTGCGATTGGCCTTGCCCCCGGCGGCGACAAGGTCGCCTTTCCAGTCTTTCGTCTGGCCCGAGCCGTCCATGCCGACGAAGTTGGGCATCACGCCGCAGACCGAGACCTGCAACGGCTGATTGGTCTTGTTGCGAAGCACGTACCGCAGGATCGCCACCGGGATCCCGCTGGCGTCGGGGTCGGCCGGGACCAGCGGATTGAACGCCTGGAGCGTGACATCGACGAGCATCTCGCGATCGCTGAGCATCACCTGCCCGAGCGGATACGCCGCGGCAAACGTGCACTGGCGGAATCGCGGCAGGCCGTGATTGACCGCGGTGCTGCCGTGACTGGCTTCGTAGCCCGACAGATCGATCGGGCCCTCGAGCGCCCTGGTCTGCGTGCGGCCCTTGGCGTCCTTGACGAAGATCGCGAAGAACGGGCTGAACGACCCTCGCGTCGGGACGAACCCCTTGGCCGGTCGGTTCATGATCTCCCAGTCCCGCAAATCGCCCCGTCCGCCCAGCGAGACGGTGCCGGTCCCAATCCCGCCCAGCGGCATCGCGATCCTGGCCAGGTGGTCCTGGTCGTACTCCTTCAGCACGGGCCACTCGGCCGCCGACGGGAGCCGGACCGTCGCCTTCTCGACGACCACGTCGCCGCCGGCTCGACCGGCCGCATCGCGAGAGACCCCAAGCCCGATCCCCATCGCCACGAACAACCACATCGCCTTTCGCATATCGATCTCCCTTCAACGACGCGACCGTGAACTCCGTTCCGCGCCGGTTGCTCCCGAAGGGCGGCCGGCGCACACGCGTCCAACATACCGCATGGGGCCCGCGATGTGTAACACAAACCGCCTCGTTCGCGGCGAGCCCGCCTCTTCACCCATCACGACGCCGTCGGTTCTGTGGCCGTGACTTGTCCATTTCACGTTGATCTGTGCGTGCTCCTTCCATACAATCTCGCCACGAGTTCGTGCTCGGGCAGGGACTCTGAATCATGGAACAGCAAGTGGGTGGTCGGACTGGGATGAAGCGATCGTTGGCATGCGTCTGGCTTTGGGTCCTGTGGCTGCTGTGGCTCGTGCTTCTGCCATGCGCGTTTGCCGCCATCGTGATCACGGGGCAGGGCGGTTGGAGCCGATTCTGGGGGCTCTCGTCGGTGGCGCTCTCGGCCGCCGCGTGGGTCAACTGGTCGCTTCATCGCCGTGACCGGCTCGGACCGACGTGTGCTCTGATCGCCCTGGGCATGACGTTCGGCATGTTGGCCGATCTGTACGGCGCCTTTCGTGTCCTGCGTTTCACCGAGCCGCTCGTGGTGATCATCCCGCTGTTCGCCCTGGGACACGTCGCCTATGTCGGCGGCATGCTGGTCCTTGCCCGTCGCCTGGGCTTGACCGGCCGGCCCGCCTGGCCTCGGACCTTGGCGGTTGTCCTTGTGCTCTACAATCTGGCCGGCCTGGCCCTCTGGGCGACGCTGGTCCATCCATCGAAGAGCCTGCCCGACATGCACGTGCCCACGGCCGCCTACACAGCTTTCCTTTCGACCGCGGCGGCGGCGATGGCGGCGGTGGCTCGTTTCGAAAGGCGATTCGTCCTCGTCGCAATCGGGGGTCTTCTTTTTCTGCTCAGCGACGCCTTCCTTGCGGTCCGGCTCTTCCAGAACAACCGGCATGGCCTCGGCGACCTGTGCTGGATCACCTACGGCATCGGCCAGATGCTGATCGTCTACGGCGTGATGCACGCCATGGCCCGCGGCAACCTCGACGGCCTGGGGCGGTCGAGCAAGGTCCTCTGACGCTCCGGTTTCGCCAACAACTCGCCTGTCGTGATTGTGAATAGAGGATGGCGTCCCCGGTATCCGACCACGGACCGCTTGCCCCTGTGCTGCTTCCTCGGGGAAATTGAGGCACGCGAACGCCCCGTGCAGCCGCCGGGCCGCGGCGTCGTATGCCCGCGCCGCTTCGATCTCCCGCGCAAAGTACCCGAGGAACTCCTCCCGCCCGCCGGCCTGGATCGTCGCGCCCCACATCTGGAGCCCCTTGCACCACCACACGCCTTTGTACCGCGACCGGGAATTGCGATAGTGCCGCCGGTTGAGGTTGTTCTGGGCCGCGGTGCAGTTCCGCAGGTTGGTCCGCCGATTGTCCAGGCCGTTGTGGTTGACGTGGTCGCAGACCATCCCTCCCGGCGTGCCCAGGATCTCGCGATGCATCCAGACCTTGTGACATCGCCCGCGATCGTAGCACGACCGCACCGCGTAGAACGTCCGCGCGGTCCGCACGTAGTGCCAGCGGAACTGCGCCAGCCAGCCGTAATCCTCGGGATCGACCTTGGCGAAGCGCCCTCGCGTCAGCGGAATCCGGCAGTAGTCGCCCGCCGCGTCGGCATAGAGCGGGATGAACCCGCGCAGCCGTCGGTCGATCGCAGGTTCGCCGCCGCCCTCCATCCGACAAAACCAGCACCGCCCGCACGTCCCGAAGCTCTCGTTCTCGCTCATCGGCACGACCTCACATGCGATCGCAACGCGATCCCCGATCCTCGCGTCAGTGCGAAGAAGACGCTCGCGAAGGGCCGTCCGAGGACAATGACGTCCCTCTATATTACGCTCGATGTTGCACGAATTTGTCGAAAAAACCCCGTTTGCCGACCCCCCGAAATCGCCATAACGACAGGCCGCAGCAGGAATAGAAAAAATTGTGCCCGAACCCCGTTTTCCCTTTTCAGATGTTGCACGAATTTTGCTATTCCCACCACACAACAGGTGATTCACCACGGAGACCCAGAGGCCACGGAGAAGAAGTGCGAATGGGCGATGAGTCGTCTTTTATCTACATTCTCAGTGTACTCTGTGTCTCTGTGGTAAACGCGCATTCACGCTCCCACCCGCCGTCCCGCCGCACCCGTTCGTAGTGACGCCGTAAGGCGTTATCTTTCCGGGTCACGGGCCACGGGCCACGGGTCACGATTCTTGCCACAGAGGGCACAGAGCCCACAGAGACGAGAAGGAGAGGCCGACGATGAATTCATCAACCGCAGAGGACGCCGAGGACGCGGATTCCGAACTGCCCGCCTCTGACCCGTCGCTTATCACCTATCGCTCAAAGCCTTTCCAGCTCTTGAGTTACGCCGATCCACCTGGAAAAAGTACCGCACCCCTGTAATTCTCCCCTTGCTCATTTCCGAGGATGTCAGGCTTCGAAGATGCGGGCGCCGTGGCGGAGGATGTATTGGGCGAAGCCGCCTCGCGGCGGGTGGTCCAGGGCCGAGAGGGGAAGCAGATGCGTCTCCACGTCCGCCCCCACCTTCTCCATGACCAGGGCCATGGCCTGGGCCCGTTGGCGGATGTCCCAGGACTCCACTCCCTCCATGAACACGGCTACGTCGATGTCGCTCCATCGGTCGGGCGTACCTTCCACGTGCGAGCCGAACAGATACGCCGCTCGGACCACGCCCAAGTCGGAAAGGACCTCCACAGCCGCCAACGCCCGATCTTCTACTGTTGTATCGACAGTACCCATGCGACCGTTTTCTCCGTCTTATCGAGGACCTCACGCGCAAGCGTCTCAGTGACGCACTCGCCCGCCGGCCTGACTTCCTCAGGATAGCGGGACTGAATATAGTAGCTCGATAGTTCGCCGAGGAACCGGACGTCCTTGCAGTCCAATTCGATCCCTGCCGCCTCCGCGAGTCGAAGCAGGTTATGCACTCGCGGCGGCAATTCACTTGTCTGTCCGACGATCACGGCTTTCAAGGCCTTTTCCACAGCTTGCTGGCAGCAGAAAAGGACGTACAGATAACGTCCCGCCTTGAACATCGCATCGGCGGTTTCCAGATCGTACAGTGCCCGATCGGTCTACTGCCGTGATACATCGTCCATAATGCCATCATAGTGTTTGCCGGCGCCCGAGACAATCGAAAAGCCCGGCGGCTTGGCGAGAGGAGGGCGGTTGGTTCGTGGCCCGTCGTTCGGGGAGGAAACGCATGGGCTCAAGAACTCACCCCACATTGAATCCGTGTCAAACACGATCCCTCCGCGTCCTCGGCGTCCTCCGCGGTTCAACCGGTTCTTCATGTCTCGCGCAGAGACGCCGAGACGCCCAGGGGACTGCGGAACCTGAGGACGAAATACGGATCACGGGCCACAGGACACGGGTCACGATTCTTGCCACAGAGGGCACAGAGCCCACAGAGACGAGAAGGAGGGGCCGACGATGAACTCATCAACCGCAGAGGACGCCGAGGACGCGGAGGCAAGCCGGTTCTTCAACCTCTGACGCCTCCCGGTGTCCACGCAATGCAGAACCATCCGCAGAGGAACGCTCATTCCGAACTGCCCGCCGAGGGCCGAAGGCCGAAAACGAGGCACTGGTCACCTGCCACCGACTGCGGCTCACCGCCTCCGCCGAGAAATCAAGATGGACTCACGCAGGGACGCAGTGACGCAGGGGGTGAAGGAAGCACGGAGGCCGGGTCACGGGGCATCGGTCACGCCTGTCGCCCCGCCCCGAGCGACGAGAGGCGGCTCTCAACCCATCCGTCTTCTGATGGTCACAATCCACCCAGAATCCCGCTAAAGCGTAATCGAGGGCCTGACCCCGGCGATTCCTCTTAATTCTCTGTCCCTAATTACAGCCGACAGTGAGTATCGCTAATCACGCCTTTGGGTACGCTCGCGTCTCAGATCATTGATATGGCTGCTGAGGTCCCAG
The DNA here is from genome assembly GCA_937927975.1 of uncultured Phycisphaerales bacterium. Taxonomy (GTDB): domain Bacteria; phylum Planctomycetota; class Phycisphaerae; order Sedimentisphaerales; family Anaerobacaceae; genus PLanc-01. The sequence continues at coordinate 11,905 of CALEZT010000239.1, read as the reverse complement.
ATCCGGATCCCGCCTCCACTATCGCCAGACAACAGTCTGTGGGAATCCTTGCACCATGCGATACTGAGGATGCTTTTCGCGTGCCCCTCTAGCAGAAGTAGGCAACGGCCCGAATCAACATCCCAAAAGCGAACTGTTCTATCGTGTGAGCCCGACACGGCATACCGCTCATTCTTGCTCCATATGACTCTCGTGACACCATCCGAGTGCCCATTGAGAATACGCAGGCACGAACCTGTGTCCAAGTCCCACAGCCGGACCGTGTGGTCTCCCGAACTGGAGAGAACACGATGGTACGTGGCGCTGGGAGCCACACACCATACACCATCTGTATGGCCACTGAACGTGAGGATGTCGACTCCTCTCTGGACATCCCACAATCGGATAGTTCGATCGCTGCCCCCGGATAGGGCCCGGTTCGGTCCGTCGCTCCATGCCAACGCGCCGATACCACCGACATGTCCTTCAAGAACTCGAAGACAGCGTCCTTCCTCCATATCCCACAAGCGGATGCTTTGGTCGTGGCCAGCGGAGAGGATACGACGGGAATCGTCGCTACACACCACTTTCCACACGGCACTGGCATGGCCTTCGAAAATGCGTAGGCAGTTGCCCGTCTGCAGGTCCCATAGTCGTACGGTCTGATCATGCGACCCAGACAACGCGTGAGCCTGGTCATGACTCCAGGTTACGCCATCCACCCAACCGGTGTGACCTTCGAAGGTACGCAGGCACAACCCTTTTTCTACACTCCAAAGACGCACTATGTTGTCCTCTCCTCCTGAGAGGGCGAACCTCCCGTCCGTACTGAAAGCGAGACAATGCAGACCCAGGCTTCGCTTGGAGTCGAGTTTGATCGCCTCTTCAGCAGCCTTCCTTGGCACTACCTGCGTTTCAGGCGTTGTTCGCACGACTGGTGGCCGGCAGGCCTCAAGGACTCTTATGTACTCTTGCTCACAGTTCTGTGCGCGCCAGTCGATATAAGACAACTGAGCTAACGATCCCTTGGCAGGAGTATCGTCGAGACGCAACGGAATTAAGTGACGTTCCCGGTTCAGCGGGTCACGGAAGCGGAAAGTTTGACTCTCCAATTGGGCCCAATCCGAGCCAAATGCGTTTGCAGACATGCAGAAGACCAGCACATGTGAGTGCTCGAGCCCGTCCTCGATCTTGGCTGGGATACTATCGCCCGGCCGTATCTCCCATTCGTCGAACCAGACCCGCAACCCGTCGGCTCGCAACCGCTCAGCGAGCGGACGCACGACCGTCTTGTCCTTGGTACTGTGGCTCAGGAAGACATCGTACAGGAGCTCCGCGTCCATTTTCTCCAGCCTTAAACCATGCGTCCATCTGGCCCTGCAACCGCCGCTTGCGGCGGTACCCAGTCTGCTTCTGGTCACCTTATCATCACCTCAAGCCACCAGAAATGCAACCGCAAATGCGCGGATCCGAGAAAACGAACTTGTTAAGGGGGGGCCGCCGGGGTCAGTCCCTCGTTTGCGCTTTAGGCAACTCAGTGACGCGGCCGGACTCTATCGGCGATTGGGGTCGGCTTTGTGCGTCTGAGCCCAGGGCAGGTCCAGCTCTCGGGCCAGTTCTTGGGCTTCCTCCGTTCGCCTGGCGGGCGGTTTTGTCTTGTCGGCCTTGCGGCCGCCGCGGAGAGTGTATTGGGCGAAGCCGCCTCGGGGAAGGCGTGTGAATGCGTGGAAGCGTTGGAGCGTTCGGGCGGGCGACCGCGAGACCCATAGGGGCGAACAGTGTCAGACCTACACATTTCACAATCGGACTCTCCCACTCGCGGGGAGTACCCGAGGGTAACCGGGGAAGGCCCATTAACAGGCGAATCGCAACAGGGCCATTCGGAGCATCGCTGAGCGATCCGATAGCACGATAGCATTCGACAGGCTGGGGACTCTGTCCCCAGACCCCCTGGGATTTGTCGCCTTGGGCCAGAGACAGGATCGAGGGTAAGGCGACGCGACAAATGTCCCCAGCCCGACCGCCGCGGGCGGGCCCCAAGTACCCTAATGCGTTTTGACAGACAAGTTCGGTAGCGGAGGTTGTCCCGGTTGCCGTGGGAATTCGGCATGCGGCCGGGTAACAGACGACCACTCTATGCGGCGGCCTCCTTCTTGTCAAGCAGCGTGGCCATCGCGTTGATCAACTGCGGCAGTTGACTGTACGCCTGGATCCGACGGAAGCGGCTCTGGGCCTCCAGCAGGACGCCGGCCGCCCATCGTCGGGCCATGTTGCCATCCCGCCAACGCTTCACATTGCGGCACAGGTCGCCCGCCCGCGAGAAGCAACTCTCGATGATGTTCGTGCTGCTGGGGAACGAAACGGTGTCCGGTACGTTTCTCGGTAGGCGTCCTCAGCCCTTGTCTGTTCGTCCGTTTCACCGTGGCCTCGGTGATCTGCGTGGTTCAAGACCTCTCTTATCCCGCCAGGAGCTTGAGTTCGTAGACCCGGCCGAAACGGGCGGCGGCTTCGATGTCGCCCCGGCGCAGAGCTTCGCGGGCTTCATCGAGTCGGTTGGCATCCTCCACCGACAGGTAGGGAGCCCAGGAGTCCTCCGATTCGATCAGTTCGACCTCGATCTCCGCGACGAAGCCGCCTTCATGGATGAACTTGGTATGCCGACGCGTTTTCAGGTTCTTCTCCTTCGTCATAGCCGTGGGCGGAAATCACCACATTGTCCGATTGAACGAGCAACCGTATTCTGTCGAAAGTCCGACTCCTGGCCCCATCGTATCAGAATCGGGCCGCGGATGCAGAGGCAACGCGTAGGCTCAAGAGCCCACCCTGCGCATCCCGCACCGCTCGTACCTCCGATGGCGTGCTCTCTGCGCCTTGGCGTCTCCGCGCGAGTCGAGTCTCCTGGCGGGCACCGCGCACCCTGCATTGCATCCGTGTGAATCCGTACCTGAAGACTGTGGCTCGTGACCGGTGACTCGTGGCCCGTGTTGCGCGGTGCACCCCTGCGGCCTCCAGCCTCCCGCCCCCAGCCTGTTTCCCCTGCGTCCTCGGCGTCCTCCGCGGTTCAACCGGTTCTTCTGCTTCGCATCTTCTTCTCTGTGTCCTCTGAGCCTCTGTGGTGAACACGCATTCACGCTCCCCCTATCCGGGTTGGCCGGGGCGTGGTATAATGCCTGCCTTGTGCTTTCGGATGGGGGATTGTCGGCGAACGAAAGAGCACAGACTTGTAGCCGAAAGAAACGAAAAAAAAGGGACGAAAGAAGGGTAGCCACAGAGGGCACAGAGAACACAGAGAAGAAGGAAAAGGGGAAGGGGGCAGGCAGATTGCTGTCGGTCGCACTCTCGGGCCTTGTCTGCTTGCTGCCTATGCCTCTTCTTTCCTCGGTGATCTCTGTGTCCTCTGTGGCCAAAACTCCTTCTTAGTGTTCACTTTTTCGGGTTTTTTCGTTTTTTTCGGCGAGAATCGATTTGGACTCCGGCCTGCGGCTGGTTTTCGATAAAGGAGCTTTGACATCATGCTGAAGCAACCTGCGGAGAAGCATCTTTGGTGGCAGACGGGCGTGATTTACCAGATCTATCCGCTGTCGTTCATGGACAGCAATGGCGACGGGTATGGCGATCTGGCGGGGATTTCGAGCAAGCTCGATTATCTCAAGGACCTCGGCGTCGATGCGGTCTGGCTGTCGCCGATCTATCCTTCGCCTTTGGCGGATTGGGGGTATGACGTCAGCGATCACACCGCGATTCATCCGTTGTGCGGGACGATGGCGGATTTCGATCGGGTGCTGGCGGGCGTGCATGAACGCGGGATGAAGCTGATTCTGGACTTCGTGCCCAACCACACGTCGGACCAGCATCCGTGGTTCGTCGAGTCGCGGTCCTCGCGGGACAACCCGAAACGCAACTGGTATTTGTGGAAGGACGCGGGACGCGACGGCGGGGCGCCGAACAACTGGCTGAGCGTCTTCGGCGGGTCCGCGTGGGAGCGGGATGAGGCGAGCGGGCAATACTATCTGCACAGCTTTCTGAAGGAGCAGCCGGACCTGAACTGGCGGAATCCCGAGGTGCAGGCGGTCATGCTCGACGTGATGCGGTTCTGGCTGGAAAAGGGCGTGGACGGGTTCCGCGTGGACGCCTTGTGGCACGTGATCAAGGACGAGCACTATCGGGACAACCCGCTGGACCCGGACTACGTCAAGGGCCAGATGCCGCCGTACGACCGGTTCATCCCGGCGTATTCGGGCGGTCAGGCCCAGTTGCACGAGGTGGTCGGGCTGATGCGTCACGTGGCGAACCAGTATAAGGACCGCGTGCTGATCGGGGAGATGTATCTGCCGATCGAGGAGCTGATGGGGTATTATGGTCAGGAGCGGGACGCGGGGCTGCACCTGCCGTACAATTTTCAGTTGATCGTGCTGCCGTGGAAGGCGGTGGAGATTTTCGCGGGGGTGAACCGGTACGAGGCGTCGCTGCCGGAGTTCGCGTGGCCGAACTGGGTGCTGGGCAATCATGACAAGCCGCGGGTGGCGAGCCGGGTGGGGGCCGAGCAGGCGAAGATCGCGGCGATGCTGCTGCTGACGCTGCGCGGGACGCCGACGATCTACTGCGGGGACGAGATCGGGATGGTGAACGGGACGGTGCCGTCCGAGCGCGAGCGGGACCCGGTGGCCCGGCTGCTGGATTCGGGCAAGTTCGGGCGGGACCCCGAGCGGACGCCGATGCAGTGGACGGGCGGGGCCGGCGCGGGGTTCACGACGGGCGAGCCGTGGCTGCCGATCGGGGAGGACGCGGGGCGGGTGAACGTGGAGGCCCAGCAGGGGGACGCGGATTCGATGCTGGCGTTCTATCGGCGGCTGCTGGCGCTGCGGCGGGCGGAGCCGGCGTTGCAGGTGGGCGGGTACGTGCCCGCGGGGCAGAGGGGGAACTTGTTCGCGTTTCTGCGGGAGCTGGGGGAGACGTGCTTTTTGATCGCGGTGAACCTGGGGGCGACGCGGGCGAGGCTGGCGATTCCGCGGCATCTGGACGTGACGGGCAAGGTCGTGCTGGCGACGGACGCGGCGCGGGTCGGCTGCGAGATCAGTCAGTACGTCAACTTGGGCCCGAACGAAGGGCTGATCGCCAGGGTCAAGCCGTGCGATTGAGCTTGGGGCGAGCCCTGCGAAGGCGACACGAAGCCCAGACCTCGGCAGATCGACCGAGGCCTTTCGATCGAGGCAGGCCTCACACTGCTCTTTCGCAGCAGCCGCCTCATTGTGCGAAACAGCAATTTGCCGGTTGACATCCTCTGCGGAATCCCCAATAATCACCCCATCGCCGAAGTGGCGGAACTGGCAGACGCGCAGGATTCAAAATCCTGTCCCCGCAAGGGGGTGAGGGTTCGATTCCCTCCTTCGGCATTCATGGTGTTGGGCCGGATCGGATTCGGGTTGGCGGCGAGGGGGGAGAATCCGCGAGAGTTTGAGCGGTTTGCGGATGCATACTCCTCTCGTTTGGATCCTCTTTTCGGATGTACTCTCTTCTCGTGCGATACGCAAAGGGCTCGAATCTCGCTGCATCGAGAATAGAGACTCCAGGCACATTTGTGCACCTGGAGTCTCGTCACGCTGAAGCAAACAGGTAAAAGGGCTGATTGAAGCGACGACTCGTCACTCGCCGGGGTCACTGCTGGCGGAGGTCGCCTGCGGGGTTGCGTCCTCGCGAGCTGCCGACTCCGACGAGTTTCCGCTGCCCGGCGGGGTCGGCGGTTTTCTCGTCCATGCGGTTGCCGCCGGCGAAACGGCTATGTCCGCCGGCCGCACGACGCGGCGCGGATGCCGGTTCGGGGTCTGCATGCACTTGCCGCCGATTCCCGTCGGGGCTCCCCTTACGGCTCCTGCGAGGCCCGGCTCCCCCCACGAGGGCCACCAGGTTGCCGACGACCTCCTTCATGCTCTCGGCCTGCACGCTCAGTTCCCCCGACGCACTGGCCGACTCCTCCGCGTTGGCGGCGTTCTGCTGCGTCACTTTGTCCATCTGGGCCATCGCCGTGTTCACCTGGTCGATGCCCTGGGCCTGTTCCTGAGAGGCAGCGGCGATCTCGCGGACCAGGTCCGTCGTCTTGCCCACGCTCTGGACGATCTCCTCAAGCACTTTGCCGACTTCGGTGGCGATGTCCACGCCATTCCTGGCGTTCTTGACCGATTCCTCGATCATCCCGGCGGTGTTCTTGGCCGCCTCGGCAGACCGCATGGCCAGGTTGCGAACTTCCTCCGCGACCACCGCGAAGCCTTTTCCCGCCTCGCCCGCGCGAGCGGCTTCCACCGCCGCGTTCAGCGCCAGCAGGTTCGTCTGGAAGGCGATCTCGTCGATCACCTTGATGATCTTGGCCGTCTCGTCGCTGCTCCTCTGGATCTCCTGAATCGCCGCGTTCATCCGGCTCATCGACTCGGCCCCGGTGCCGGCGGCCTTCTTGGCCTCCGCGGCCAGACTGTTGGCCTGTTGCGCGTTGTCGGCATTCTGCCTGGTCATGCTGGACATCTCTTCGAGGCTCGAAGAGGTTTCTTCCAGTCCCGCGGCCTGTTCGGTAGCCCCCTCGGCCAGCGACTGTGCGGCGGTCAGCACCTGGCTGGACTTGGTGTTGACCTGATGACTGACATCCGCGAGGCTCGTGGCGGCCGCGTGGATCGGTCGGACGATGGACCGCTTGGACACCTGCGCGATGAACAGACCGATCGCGACGCTGAACGCGCCCACCACAACCATGGCCGTCCGGGTGATGCTCGACATCGCCTGGGCATACGCTTGTCCCGCTTCCGCCAGTGCATTGTCCACACGTTCCCGCTGGGTGGTCGCGCTCTGACGGATCCGCTCTTTGCTGAGCTCGACGTGCAGCAGGCCATAGAAGTCCCCGACCCGCCAGTTCGGGTTCAGGCGAATCATGTCCGCATCGGCAACCAGCGGTTGATAGAAGTGGAGCGTGCCCTCGATGTCGGTGTTTCCCCGCACGATCAGCGAGCGGCTGGTCCGAGCCTGGGCCAGGACGTCCGCAGGGACCTCCCGCTGCGTGCTGTTCGGGTTGGACGACAGCTCCAGGCGTCCGTCGGGCGCGTAGAAGGAGAACTCCTGCAACTGTTCGAGGTCCTTCTGCTTCTCGGCCAGGTGCATGAACTTGGCCGACTCGCCCGGCTGCAGAGACCCGCCGGCGGCGATGTAGATCTCGCGGAGCAGGTCCCTGGCCGACTGCTCGCTCATCTTCATGAGATCGTCGGTGGTCTGTGTCTGGACCTCGCCCATCGACGTCTGGAACCGGTCCAGGACGGACGCGAAGCTGTCCCTGGCCAGCCACAGGTTGGTGACCTGCAGGATCGCGCCGAACAGAACGAACGGGACCAGGGTGAGAAACACGATCTTCTTGGACAGGCTGAGCCGGGACATTTTCATGGACGTCCTCCTTTGCGGTCTTGCTCGGTGTAGGCGACGGCGTGCTGGTGTTCCCCCTTGCGATAGAACGGGAAGTCCTTGCGTTTCCCGAAGTGAGGGGAGCTGCACCCGATGCAGGGCGCCGACGCGCGGATGCACCAGTTCACCCCGGTGTTCCATTGCCGATGGGGACACTCCGTATAGCTGATCGGACCCAGGCATCCCAGCTCGAACAGGCACCCGTGCTGGTCGCCGAGGTATTTGGCGAAGATCTTGCGCTCGTAGTAGTGATACCGCGGGCATTCGTCATGGGTGGAGTGACCGTAGAACATTGTCGGGGTGAGCAGGTCGGGATCGACCTGGGGATAGCCCTTGGACGCGACGTAGGCGAGCGTGCCGATCAGGCACTTCGGGTGCGTCGGGCAGCTCGGACAGTTGATGAGCCGGCCCTGAATGGGCAGATGGTGCTTGGCCATGAACTGCGAGACGCCCGCGGCGCCGGTCTGGTTGCCGTCCGCGGCCGGCATGCCTCCGAACGCGGCGCACGTGCCCACCGCGACGATCGCCTTGGCGCGGGGGACCAGCTTCAGCAGCAGCTCTTCGACCGTGGATTCCCCGATCATGCATGCTTGCGGCATGTCCAGGGGCAGGGAGCCTTCGATCACGAGGATGTACTCGCCCTGTTCCCTCGCCTTGTCCAGCGCGTCCAGGAACGTCTTGCCCTGCGCCGCGCCGATCGTCTGGTGGGCCACCAGGGACACGAACCGGGTCAGCAGCTCGACCGGGTCGGGATCCACGCTGTTGAGCAGGGAGACCGAATCGCCCGTGCAGGACTGGGCCTGGATCCACACGATCCGCGTGGTGGTCAGCAGCTTGCGGGCCCCCTCCGCGAACACCTCCGCGGTTGTGGCCGGAAGGGCCGCGCCCACCGCCAGGATTCCTCCGAGCTTCATCAACTCTCTTCGAGTCAGGTTGACATCTTGCATCATCGCAGGTCCTTTCACAGCAGGCGGTTGAGATGTCAATGAATGGCGCAGGCCATGCAGGGATCGAACGACCGAACGACGCGTCCGGCCTCGATGGGCTGGGCGGGGTCCTCGATCGGAGTGCCTTCGAGCGCTTTCTCCACGGGTCCCGGCACGCCGCGATCGTCCCGCGGCGAGCAGTTCCACGTCGTCGGGACGACGCACTGGTACCGGCTGATCTTGTATTCGCTCAGGACCATCCAGTGCCCCAGTGCGCCGCGGGGGGCTTCGGTCAGACCGAAGCCCCGGCCGGTCTGCGGCAGGGTGAAGTCCTGGGCGGGCGGGCCGTCCACGACCAGCTCGTCGAGCCACTGCTCGCATCGTTTGGCGATCCACACCGCTTCGAGGGCCCGGGCCAGGTGCCGGCCCAGGACCGAGTTCATCTTCTCCCGCGGGACGCCGAGCGATTCGAGGACGCGTTCCACGTCCTTGCGCACCCAGTCGCCGTTCGGTGCGGCGTAGGCGACCAGCACTCTGGCCAGGGGACCGACTTCCATGGGCTCGCCGCCGTAGCGCGGCGCCTTGAGCCAACTGTATCCCTTCTCGGGTTTCGGGATCGTCTCGCCGTCGTAGGGGTGCAGGTCCGAGGGCGACGAGAATCGGGATTGCCCGACGAATTCGCGGATCTTCTGGGGATCGAGCGCGGCCCACGCGCCGTTGATCGTCGTGCCCGAGGGCAGGAAGGTCCGAGTATGGAGGCCGACCGCCTCCTCCTCGCGGAAGACGCCGTAGCTCAGGAAGTTGCCCTGACTTCTGCCGATGTCCCAGTACCCTGGGAACGACTTGGCCGCGGTCGTGACATCGGGGACGTAGACGTCCTCGATGAAGTTGCTGATCTTGCCCAGGCGGGAGCGGAACGCCAGGATCCGTTCGATCGTCGGCGCCTGCGTGACGCCGGTCGGGACCAGCGAGGTGGAGTGGGGCAGCTTGGCGCCGAAAACCGCCGCCATCTCGTGGGCGATCGTCCGGATCTCCAGGGCCTTCGCGTAGCTGGCCAGCAGCGACCAGTTGATCTCATCGGACTTGGCGTACTGATCCACCTCGTATCGCGGCAGGAACGGCGCGCCTGCGAAGGCGTCGCCGCTGGCGACGGCCCGTTCGACCCAGGCCCGCAGTTCGCGGAGCGTGCGGTCGTTCCCGGCGTACTTGAGGATCGCCTTGATGTCGACGAAATCGAGGGCCGCCAGGTGGTAGAAGTGGAGAATATGGGACTGTAGATAGTTGGACGCCTGAATCAGGTTCTGCAGGATCCTCCCATTGTGGGTGGGCTTGACGCCGTAGGCCATTTCCTGAGCCAGGACGGACGCGATCCCGTGGGAGATGGGACAGACCCCGCAGATGCGCTGGGTGAACTGCTGCGCGTCGAGGGGGTCGCGGCCCTGGAGGATCTTCTCGATGCCGCGGTACATCTCTCCGACGCAGCGGGCGCCGGCGATGCGATGCCCGCCCTCGGGCGTCTGCTCGATTTCGGTGTGGACTGCCAGATGCCCTTCGATGCGCGTCATGGGACTGATGACCATCGTCGATGCCATTTCTCAAACACTCCTTTCTCGTCGTCCGGCGGGACACTCGGACGCACGGGACCGGGCTGCGATTCGAGCCTCAGGCAAAGGACCGATGCCGTCATACGATCTCGTACGTCATAGGGCCATATGCGTGTTAGTATCGGAGAGTACGGGGAGATTTATTAGGAAATCTTTGGGGAAAGCGGGGCAAAGTCTCGGAAGTTGGCGGGTTTTCCTGGGGACGGAGGCCCAAGAACCCAGAAAAACCCCAGGTCCGGCCTGGAGTCGTGACACAGGATGTCCCTGAAGATTCTCGGACCTGATGGGAACGCCTCTTGCTCCGTCGCTCATCCATCGACGGAGGGGGACTCTTCACCGAGACAGCAAGAACCCAAGAAGCGAGAGACCCCTCCGTTGTGGACTCGCTTAAAACGTAATCGAAGAGTAAACCCCGCAGTCGCGCTCTGCTAAGAGGCACGCTCGGCTAACGCCAAGAACTGGCCTCGCTTGTGCTCCAAGACATCCGGTGCCATAGCCAATCCTGCTGGACCCGGTGTTTACGGGAAATCCAGACCCGGGTTCGCCGAGTCGGGCTCCTTCTCGTCCCTCTATCGGCCCAATCACCTCTGCAACTACGCGCATGCACCCCGTGCTCCGAGGTTCTTGGCTAGTTCGTAAGTCACTGTAAAATAGGCACTTACGTCGTGGCGGGATCGAGCCTCGCACACAACTGGATAAGACGAGGAAAAAGAGTTTACATGACGGAAGATAGGAAATAGAATTGCATAGGTGTGGTGGCTGGACATGGTAGGCCTGACCGGCCAGAAGAACAGCCATTGTAGTTGTTCATTGGGACTCTAAGCGAGGGGTGATCTATGTGCAGAACGCGAATGTCAGTCCTTTCTTGTGTGACCCTCTTTCTGTGTGTGGTGTCGAATCCAATCGCGTCAGCCGATCCTGCTTCTGCGGTGGTTTCTGCGAGTCTCAACAGGACCAGCTCTGCGAATGCCACAAGCCTTACGATCATCAACAGCACAGTAGGAATCGTCAGCGCAGGGGACTCCCTAGGAAACTACTACTCGACCCTCGATCTACATGACGGGTCTACGGATGCGAGCGCAAAGGTCGTGGTGCCCACAGCATCGGGGACTGCATACACGACCTCATCTGCCATATTCACGGAGGCTATATCCAAGCCGCCATCGTCTGTGCAATCCTTCGCAGGACTGCATTCGGCGATGCAACGCTGGTCCTTCAAAGCTGAGACAGATGGATTTGTGACATTTGATTTCGACCTCAGCCGCATCATGAACCTGCAGACAGATGGCGTCGGCGAGTGGGCGTATGGTGACTTGCGTGCCTATGCAGGAATATCGTTCGAATACGCTATACCGAATAGAGAGACGCATTGGCAGCATTGGTGGGATGATTGGTTTGACGGAGATGATTCATCCACCTATTGGAGCTTCGGCATCGGCGCTTTTGGAGACCTGTGTGATGGTGCCGACTACCTACTATCAGAAACCGTGCCTTTCTCCGTGAGGAGTCTGAGCCGTTTTGAAGCCGGACAGGTCGGCTATCTCACGCTGTACGTTAGGTCGGCCTCTGCAGCCTGCTCAGTTGCGCCCGTACCGGCACCGGCAGGTCTCTTGTTGGGGCTCTTGGGCCTTGGCGCGGCAGGAGCAGGCCTGCGGAGGGAAGCGCGTGCCAAGTCTTGAATTGGGGGCTCAGGGGAAGCTAGCATGAAAGGCTGGACTGCCTCGCCGCCATACCATAGTGGCGACAGAGGGTCGAGAATAAGGAGGTCCCGCCATGCGCTGCGCAGAAACCTATTACGACAAGCACTACTAGATTGTCAAAATCCAGAATGCCTAAGGCCCCATCGGCCAGGAGCAACGCGTGGAACATGGCTTTCACGAGTTGTTCGGAGGGCTGGGTATGGAGTGGAGGTTGTCCCGGTTGCCGTGGGAATTCGGCTTGCGGCCGGGTAACAGAAGACGA
>CALEZT010000238.1 GCA_937927975.1 uncultured Phycisphaerales bacterium | reverse complement strand
CGAGGTGGCAACTCCGGAGCGAGGGGCCCCGGACCACGGATAGGGGAGTCGCGTACCCCTCGTGATTAGCGGGCTGGTCTCGATAGAGCGTCCTCGCGAGGCTGGCCGACGTAGTGCCCAGGCTGAACCCTGAACATCAGGGTCCTTGATCGTTGAACGGGATGACTGATAAGGACATGCCGGAGTGAGCGCTGGAGCTTTTTCAGGGCAAGAGTTTTTTCAGAAAAATCCGCCGCAGAGGGTTCGCATCCAGGTCGAAGAGCCAAAAACCAAACATACCCGTGCCATTGCGCCAAAGCCCCTCCGTCGGCCCCCAGCGAGGCAGCGGAGCGTGGGGGAAAGGCCCCTCCGGCATAGAAGTGCCCCTGTAATTGAAAGAGGATATCGAGTAGCCAGTATAAACCTTTATGGGGGGGAGTTGCTCGCTGCCTTGCTCGGCTCGTTATCTATCGGCGGGCTGATGGGGTTGGGATTCGGCGAGGCGATCTTGAAAGGTACTCCCGCTTGGTAACAGGCCAGAATCGTCTTAAGACCAGGTGTGTTCTGGTCAGTATCGGACGATATCGCAACCGCCCTATTTTGACACTCGATGGCTTTCTGGAAATCCCCGCGCTGCGAGTAAGCAGAGGCGAGGAAAGACCATGTCAGCAGGTCATTTGGCGTAGCCGAGAGGTAGACACGAAAACTCTCGATGGCTTTGTCATACTGCTGTAGATGGTAGTGGCAGCAGCCCAAAGCATCATGTAGATAATGATCCCTTGTTGGGTCAATCTGTAAGGCTCTGACCCAGCAGTCGATTGCCTGCTGATAGCGTTGGCAGCCCTGATAGATCCAAGCGAGGCCTACATATGCTGTATAGAGATCAGGCTTCATCGCTATCGCCCGGAGATATGATGCCTCGGCCTCCTGAGGCAGCTTGAGCTGCGTGTAGCAGCCGCCCATTCTGGCGTGCCAGTCTGCCCTGAAGTCCACTGAGACAGATCCACCGGGGACGGTACTATCGTGGGGCCAAGCTTTGAGGGCGCGTTTGTAGAAGTCCACAGCTTCCGCATATCTGGCCAAATCTGTATAGGACTTGGCGCACTGACTTAGGACAGTCGCATTGTTTGGGTCTATGGCAAGGCACTCGGTGTAATACACCAATGCTTGCTGTGGGCGGTCTTGTTGCTCGCAGGCACGGCCGGCATGTAAATAGGCCAGCGTAGCATCAAGAGGACGGTCCGTCCACTTGTAGAACCAACCGAGTTTCTCGTGGCCAGTCGGATTATTCGGAGCACAAGCCACTGCTTTCTTGAAAGCTTGTTCAGCTTCGGCCAAGTTCCCCATCCTTGTATGGCTGAGCCCAAGGCCCCAGTGGGCATCTATGCACCGAGGGTCCAACTCCAATGCTCGCCTGTAGGCCGCAATAGCTTCAAGCTCTCTGTTCAAGCTGGCCAGAAGGCTCCCCATTACAATCAGAATCTTGCCATTCTGGGGGCTATTGGGCTCAAGTTCCAACGCATGTCGAAATTCCTTTACAGCCAGATCATCTCGCTTGAGTGCGGAATAGCACGCCGCCAGAGTTGCATGCCCCAGGGCGAACTTTGGTTGTAGAGAAACAGCACGCGACAACGCGATCTGGGCTTGATCCCAGTCTCTTGCGGCTATCATCGCGAGCCCAAGTTCGTAGAGGGCGATTAGACTGTTGCTGTCGATCTCAAGGGCCTTCTTGCTTAGGATTACTGCCTGATCGTGATTACCAAGGAGTCTGTGGCATTCCGCGGCGGCCAGATATGCTTCAACGTATCGTGGGTCTCGCGCAATCGCTCCAGCAAAGTACTCGATTGCCTCTGTGTGGTTTGCAGTGGTCTTCTTGGCAAGGCCGGTCTGGTAAAGCTTTACCGCCTCTGCATGTGCTCGATCCTTAGAGATGCGTAGCATCGCTATTGAAGAAACAAGGATGATCATGACTGCCGCCGTAATCGACAGTATGCGGACCGTGTTGCCGCGTGTGACGCGGAGCATGCGGCAGGCAAAGGTTGGCGGCTTGGCTTTGATGGGTCGAAACGCCAGCACGTTTCCGATGTCGGCCGCGAAATCAGCGGCGTTCTGGTAGCGGTCCTGCGGCTCCTTTTCCAGGGCGTGGAGCACGACCGTGTTGATGTCGGGCGCGAGGCGTGGACTATGCCTTCGTGGCGGGATGACTTCCCGGCTCAGGACGTTGGTCAGTGTCTCATTGACCGTATCCCCCTCAAAGGGGCGACGCAGGGTCAAGCACTCGTAGTAGGTGGCGGCCAATGAGTATACATCCGCCCGGCGGTCTACGCTGTCCGGATTGTGGATCTGCTCGGGGGAGACGTAGTTCGGCGTGCCGAAGAATTCACCCGTCACGGTGAGAGAGGGATGAGATTGTGCTCTGGCCAGCCCGAAGTCCACGAGTTTGGCTGTGCCGGCGGCGTCGATCAGGATGTTCGAGGGCTTCACATCGCGGTGAAGTATCCCTTGTTCATGGGCGCATTGGAGCGCGGACCCAACATCCATGATGATGTTGCTGATGGCAAGAATGTAGTCTCTGTCGATCTGTGACCCGCTGGCTTCGTGGATTGTCGGCTCCGGGGGCTGCGTCCCGTTGGCCTTTGTTCGCTGCAATTGCTCTCGCAGAACCTCACTTGCCTTCTTGCTGGCGTCCGCGTGACGAACGGCTGTCAGGACGGCATCGAGGGAGACACCCCGGATGTACTCCATTGCGAAGTAGGTATACGGGCCTTCCTGACCTGTATCGTGGATGGGCACAATGTGCGGGTGGGAGAGCTGGGCCAGGACCCTGGCTTCTCTCTTGAATCGTTCCAGGGTCCGGGACTGTTCCCCGGCAACGTCAGCGATGACTTTGAGGGCTACTTCCCGACCAAGAGGCACCTGGCGGGCCAGGAAGACGGCCCCCATCCCGCCTCTGCCGATCAGACTGAGAATCTCGAAGTCGCCCAGGCGCTTGCCGATCAGGTCGTGGTCTGACGGCGTCAATGCAGGGTCGTCTGTCTCTTGCACAAGGCCCGCGAACAAATCGTCCACTTCCCGCAGGCTCTTGATTCGCTGTCTGATCTGTTGGTCAAGTTCGGGATGGGCGCGGACCATCTCCTCAATATCCGGATCACGGCCCTGAAGTTGTGCGTCCAGAAAGTCCTGCACGACGCGGGCCAGTATAGCTTCCAGGTCATCGTTGGGAACCACGGCTATCCTCCCCTCTCATAGACCTCGCTCAGCGCCGCCATGGCGCGGCAGAGCAGCATTCTGATGGCGTCAGGGCTCTTGCCCATCTTCTCGGCCACCTGTTTCTGGGACAACCCTTCGATCTTCGTCAAGAGGACCACTTGCCTATACTCCGGCCTCAGTGCCTCCACCGCCCGTTCCAGGCGGTTCAACTGCTCGAATCTCTCGATCTCCACACTCGGAGTGACCGTATGGGCAGGTTCGACCGGCCGTGCCCCGCTTGGCTGGTCATCCCCGCCACTATTGTCCAGCGGGATTTCACGGCGGGCGTCACGCCTGGCAGCCGTGAATTTGTCGAGACTGTCACGGAGCCGATTTTCAGCAATCCGTGACAGCCAGCGGGTGAAGTCGCCCTCGTTGGTGTAAGTGAAGGCCCCAAGGCCCCTTAGAGCGGAGATCATAGCGTCTTGGACTATGTCCATGGATTCGAGTTTGGAACGGAGTTGCTTGCCCATGCGGAGGCGGATGATTCGCCGAATCCGTTCGCTGTAGGTGCGGCACAACTCCTCCAGGGCGGCCCGGTCGCCCGCTTTGGCCAGTGTGATAAGACGCACAGTTCTATGGCTAAGACTGACGGTCATGGCCTACTTTGCCTCCATTTTCCACATCGGTGGAGATATTCTAACCGGTTTTCGGAGAAAGAGGGAATTTTTCTGTTCGGTCTGGGGCATCTTCCCCGCTTGAACAGTCAGAGGGCTGAGGAATTGAGAATAAGAACAACACAGGAAATGAGGAGAAAGACGATGGCAACGCAAAAGGAACTCGAACTGCTCCTTGAGAACGCTTCGGAAGAGGAACTCGCCTGCTTGGCCTATTGTGGCTGTCAATACGTCATGGAGAACCCAAAGATGCCAAAAGCGGAGGGGCGGGAGTGGGCCAGCTTGATGACCTTGATCGCCGTCGAGGCAGAACGGCGGAAGGTAGAGCCGCTGTGGAGAAAGGCCAAGCGCTTTGCCATTCGCAATTCGGACACCCTGCGAGAAATAGGCAAGATCGCGGCGGGCGTAGGTCTCGGGGTCTTTCTCGGCAATTCGATTGTAGAGTGAAGGCCCCTGCATATCATGAGTGATTCGGTGAAAGCTGTGTTGGCCGTGGGAGTATGCACCTTGTTGGTCTGGGGCTGGCTCGACGCGATGGTCAACGGATTGGGGTGCGGGCTCTTCGGGTGGTTAGTCATGATAAGCATGGCGGGCCTGCTGATCTACGCTGTGGCAGAGCATAGCAGAGGCAAGTAACGCTAGTTCAGGCTGGGCAGAGGCGGATCAAGGAACCGAAGGGCCCGATGCGAGTATATGGTAGCTGCGAATATGTGCAGGCAGAGTGGCGGGTGTTATAATGAAAACTGTGGCTGGAGCGATTTGTGGGCTGGGTTCTGCGTCACAACCGGAGTGGGATTTTGCTGGAGGTGAGAAATGGGCAAAGCGAGTGTTTTCTTCGGGGCGGTTCTGTGCGTCGTCCTGTACACATGTGGGCTCAGCCGGGCTGATTTGTCCTGGGAGGTAGTCGGGCTGGGGCAGGTGGGGTTGCACAGCAAGGCGTCCGCGATCAACAATCAAGGGCAGGTTGTCGGAGTGGCCGAGGCAGACGATAGTGCCTACTATGGCTTTCTGTACGAGAATGGCGAGACGACCACGCTGCCGTTGACTGGAATTCTCATAAACGACAACGGGCAGATTGTGGGGGGGAGTGGCGGCACGCTGTATTCCTATGAGGATGGGCAGATGCAGAGGCTGGCCTCACAGGCGACGCCGACGGCCATCAACAACGCGGGTACCATTGTGGGGTACTCGGACTATGTGGCCTACCCCGACCGGGTCGCCGTGGAGATTCGCGGGCTGGCGAAATACGACTTGGGTGTGGGACTCAACAGCGAGGCGGCTGCCATCAACAACCAAGGTCAGATTGTAGGATGGGTGCCGCGGAGCGGGCAGCACCAGGGCTTCCTTCTGGACGGTGGGCAGGTGACGTACTTCGGTTCGTCGCTGGGGGACTACACCTATGCCTACGGGATCAACGACTTGGGGCAGATCGTGGGATGGTGCGACGGACAGGCATTTCTCTACGAAGATGGAGTGATGACGGGGCTGGGTATAACAGGCCACGCGATGGACATCAACAACGAGGGGCAGATCGTCGGGTACGAGTTCGGCGGGGCCGCCTATTTCTATGAGGACGGCACCGAATGGCATCTACCGACTCTGGGCGACTATCGGCGCAGCTACGCACTGGCCATGAATGACGACGGGTGGATCGTGGGGTATGTGGCTGACCTGCCGTGGGCGAATGGGGAGTTTCAAGCAGTTCTCTGGAAGCCGGTTAGCGAGCCAGTAACGCCGGTTCCGCTTCCGGGAGCGGTTCTACTCGGGGTTCTTGGCTTGAGCTACGCAGGGATGAAACTGCGGGGCAGGATTGAGTAAGGACGTGTCCCGGCCGCCCCGCGCAAGAAAACGCCAAGATTTTCCGGCTTCCCGACAGAGTCTGTCTTCTTGGATTTCGTAAGCCTTTGGTCTGATAAGGGTTTACGGCCGCCGCCCGTCGGATTCGCCTTTCCTGTCATCGGATTTTTTAATCCGTCGGTCGGGGGTTCGAATCCCTCCGGGCGCGTTTTCTCAAGTCCAGCTAGATCCGCCACTTACGGAAGTAGATCAGACCCATCGTGCCCACTAGCAGGCAGGTCTCGCGTTTCGTTCGCATTCTGAAGGTGGAATCCCGGCGCATTCATGGCGTTCTTGGAATTCGGCGAGGGATTGGGTCTCGCGCGGAGGCGACTGCGGCGAGTCTCCGATACTTCCGCTGGTACTCCGTCATGCGTCAACCGCACTCGTTGCTCTGTCGGCGGTTGGAGTTGTCACGGAGTCTGAGTACCTCCTCTTGCCCAAGCGCTGAGCGGATCCTGAACGAGCAACGAGTCCTTCTTGCGGTTGTTCGGGAGGAAATTGGGATCGAAGGCGGGAGGCGTGCCGAGATCGTCGCCTCGGTCGGGGAAACGCGACCGTGTATAGATGTTGTCGTCTTCGAAAGAGCAGAAAGGTTTTCTGGCGAAACTGACGTGTCCGTCTAAGAACAGGACGTTCTGGCCGTCGTTTCGGTGAATGGTGGAGTTGCCGTACTTGCGATGGTCGACGCTGCCGGCCTTGCCATTGAACGTGCCTGGAAACGGCTTGGCTGAACGGCCGGGCGTCTCCATCCACGGATTGCGGTCGGCCGCGATGGCGAAGCTCGGCTCGTCGGCGCACGTCATGCCGAACGTTCTGAACGGGGTGTGATACGCGTAGCTGACCTTGCTCTGGGGTTTGGCGCCGAAATCCCAGCAATCCAGCATCCTGGCCGGTCGGGGCGTCGCGGTCTCATTGCCTAGCACCCATTCCGTCGTGCCGACGTCCCCCGGGCAGACGAACGATCCCGGGGTCAAGCCGTACTCGATCAGCAGGAAGAGGCTGGCGGTGATGGATGCGTTACCGCCCGTATTGTCGGCGGTCGTGATGCCGTAGGCGGCGTTGCGGTTGGGTGCGTTCCAGACGACCGGACCCCACACCGCCGTCCGGGTGCCGGCACGGGGAAACGTGTCCTCCCAATCGCCAGCGTAGATCAGCATGTGCCTGCCGATACTGGCCAAGTTGTTCGCACAGGTCGTTCTGAACGCCAACTGTCTCCTGCGGGCCAGCGTCGGCATCAGAATGCCCATCGCAAGAGCGAGGACCGCGAGGACAATCAACAGATCGACCAGGGTGAAACCTCTCCTTCTCATGCGGCTCGCTCCTTTCTGCTCACACAGCTTCGCATACCGGCCGGCTCATCCCTCGAAAGCAACGCCATTGACATCGCCAGGATTTCCCCATGAAGGGATCTCGGTGCTTCTCTGGGAACGATTGTCGCGAGAGAGGACGAGGAAAGCAAGACCAAAGCGGGGCGCCCGCTCTGGGAATTCGAAATTCGAATCTCGAAATCCGAAACAAGCACGAATGGTCGAAACCTCAATGTCTCAAACGGAGACCCCGGCCAGCGGCAGCGTTTCGGTCATTTGTGCTTCGTGCTTTGGATTTGTTTCGGATTTCGACTTTCGTGCTTCGGATTTCCCCGTCCCCGGGCGTTTCGGATTTCGAGTTTCGGAATTCGTGCTTTCGCGGCTGCGGTGGACGGCGGGCGGGGCGGGTGCTACAATGATAGTATGGTAACGACACGGCAGCAGGCGTTGGAGATTGCGGCGAAGGTCCGGGTGGGTCTGGAGAGGATCTATGGCTCGCGGCTGCGCGGCGTGTACCTCTACGGCTCGGCGGCCCGCGACCAACTGACGCCGGACAGCGATATCGATATCGCTGTCGTGCTCGATCACATTCCGAGTCGATCCCGTGAGCATGATCGGACCAGCGAGTTGGGGGCTGAGGTCAGCCTGGAATATGGGACCGTTGTTCTATTCTTCTTTGCGGAGCAGGCAGATCTGGAGGCCGGACGCTTTGCCGTGCATGAGGCCATCAAACAGGAGGGGATTCCGCTGTGAAGGAGCAGGTGCGGCAATACTTCGAGCGGGCGGCCGACTGCGCTGAGGATGGGCGCATCCTGCTGGAGAATGCCCGGTTTCCCGCGTGCCTGAACCGAGCCTATTACGCCATGTTTCACGCCGCGACCGCGGCGTTGTTGAATAGGGATATCAAGCGGCGTTCACACCATGGCGTCTTGTCTGTCTTCGGTGAAACGTTCGTCAGAGGCGGCAGCATCGATCCGGATCTATACCGCTGTTTTCGCGAAGCCTTCGAGCGACGCCAACAGAGCGACTACGAGGCCGTGGTGGAGGTGGATCGGGAGACTGCCCAGCGGATACTCGGGCGCGCCGTGGATTTCGTGGATGCCTGCCGGAAGTTGTGCGAGTAGCCTTTCTGGGGGGCACTCCCAGCGTTTCCATATCCACGAGGGTGGGTTTGCAGCCATGTCGATGGTTCTGTCCCAACCGCAGAGCCCTTGTCCCGTACGTTGCTTGGACATAGATCGGTGAGAATGCTATGATGAAGCCATGGTAACGACACGGGAACATGCGTTGGAGATTGCGGCGAAGGTCCGGGTGGGTCTGGAGAGGATCTACGGCCCGCGGCTGCGCGGCGTGTACCTCTACGGCTCGGCGGCCCGCGACCAACTGATGCCGGATAGCGATGTCGATATTGCCGTAGTTGTTGACGAGGTCGATGGCTCCGAGCATGAGCGAGCCAGTCAACTCGGCTGCGATCTGAGTCTTGAGTATAACACGCTCGTCAGTTTCCTGTTCGTCAGCGACATGGATTGCGAGAAGGGACGTTTCGCGATTCACAGGATCATCCGGAAGGAGGGGATCTCGCCGTGAACGAGGATTCACACCAGGGGATCATATCGGCTTTCGGGCGGAGTTTCGCGAAGGCGGGAGTCATCGACGCGAGGTTTCACAGGTATCTCAAGGAGTCTTTCGATCTCCGTCAGGAGACTGACTATCAGCCGATGGTTCGGCTGACGGAGGAGCGGGCGCGGGAAGTCTCGGACTGGGCGAAGGAGTTCGTCGCGGGCTGCCGGACGCCGTGCGAATGACCTCTGCATCCCGCGAGATTGCCTTGGTTCTTCCGATCTTCATCTCCACGATCAGGCGTCTGGCTTCAGCGGGCGGTGGATGGCGACGGGGGTGCCGATCGGGGCGCTGCCTGGGAAGGCGGGGCACGCGCGGTGCGTCGAGCGAGGGATAATCGCTTGACAAGCGAAAGAGACGTGCGTACAAGAAGGACAGTGTATCCGTTGTCGATCGACCGAATCACGGAATGGATGCTTTGTGAATCCTGTGCATCGCCAATCGACGGTTCGTCTTTCGAAGGAGGCCTGCCATGGGGCGTTCAGCGCACATCTGCCTGGTGATTGCGATCCTCTCGTTGGTGTCAGTCTCGGTCGGGGCCGGCGCGGTCCGACTCAAGTCGATTGAGCTGTGCACCGCTGTCGCCGGAGACGGTTTCACGGCCGTGAATGTGAGGGAAGAATTCGACGCGGATACCGCGGTGATTCACGGCGTCGCGAAAGTGGACGGGGCTCGGGCCAACTCCGTATTGAGGGGAGTCTGGGTCTCGATCGATGCGATTTCCGTTCCGAACCACGAGATCGACGGCGCACAGGTCAAAATTGCCAGAAGCGGCTCGGCATCGGGCCATTTCTCCCTGTCGCGGCCGACCAACGGCTGGCCGGCGGGCAACTACCGACTGGACGTCTACGTCGACGGCCAACTGCTCGGCTCGAAACGCTTCTCTGTTTCCCCGTCGGCCGGGGGCGAGATCGCTCAGGAACCAGCCGACGCCACCGCGCAAGACAAGCCGGTCCAGGCTCCGTCAGTCAAGGCGGGACGGACCCGGTCCCATCCGGCGGGATTCTCGTTCTGGTATCCGGCATCGTGGAACATCACCGAGCAGGACGGAATGCTGCAACTTGTTCCCGCCGGGGCCGCAGAGAGTCGCGAGGGTCCGCTCGAACTGTACTTTCTGGCGACGGAGGACATCTCGGGTCAGGACCTTGAGGGCCCGACTGATGAAGGCGTCATCGAGTACCTGGACGAACAGGTCAAGAGCCTTTCACCCGTCCTGGCGTATACGCGACAGCCCTCCGCCATCCAGACGGACGCCGGGAAGGGGGCGGTGCTGGTTTGGCAGGCGACCGCTCCTGACGGCCGCAGGATCGTGGCACGCGTGTTCGTGGTTTTCGTTCGCCGGACCGCGGTCATGCTGATCGCAATGGGTCTTCAGGAACGGATCGACGCACGAAATGCCGACCTCCAGGATCTGTTCAAGTCCATCACGACCGGCCAGGCCAAGCCGCCTGCCAGCACGGCGACGCCGACCGTCCGGCCACCGGAATCCGCGTCGCCTGCGCCGGCGGTTCCCGCCGTGAAGCCGGAGGGGCCTGACGCGGGCGAGCAACTGCGGGCACTGGAAGCCGCCAGGCAAGCGGGGATCCTGACCGAACAGGAATACGCGGCCAAGAAGAAGGAGATCGAGGATCGACAGGCACAGTCCGTCGATCCGGCGGTCCGTCAGAAGCTGGAGGCCCTGGAATCCGCGTTTCGCGCCGGCATCTTGAGTGAGGAAGAGTACAACCGCAAGAAGGGCCAGCTCCAGGGGACGCCTGCGGCCGAGGCAGCGGCGCAAGGCACGCCGACACCTGGCGAAAGCGTGTCGCCCAAAGCGGGTGGCAAGACCTATCGGCATGCCATCGGCTTCACCTTCTGGTACCCTGGCGATTGGACGGTGAAGGAGCATGAGGAGATGCTTCAACTGATCCCGTCGAACCCGAGCACGACCGCCAACGGCGATCCGACGGAGGTGTACCTCATCATCGGGGACAACACCGTCGCGGACGAGGGCATCACCAGCGCGGACGACCCTCGAGTCGTTCAGTTCATGGACCAGGCTGTCGCCCAGCTTGCCCCGTTCTTGCAGCGAAACGCCGATCCCACAGCCCTTGTGACCGCCACCGGCAAAGGAGTGGTCATGAATTGGCAGGGCAACTCTCCCAGCGGCGGTCTCGTATGCGCCCGCGCCTACATCAGCATCATCAAAGACGCCGGGGTCTCTCTGGTTGCCCTCTGTCTCAGGGACAGACTCCAGGCGAGGGAAGCGGAACTCCAGCGAATCTTCACTTCCTTCGCGTTTGGCCAGGGACAGCGGGACCTCCAGTTGGCAGGCGCCTGGAACTTCCTTACGACCAACTCGCTGACAAATTGGTCGCCCTTCGAGACGGCCTATTCCCGTGCCCAGATGGCGTCCGACACGGAGGGCACGCTGGTCATTCAGCCGGACGGCGCCTGGACGCGGACATACCGAACGCACATGATCGCCGGCGCAGCGGGCGTCTGGCTGGAAAGCAAGGACACGAAAGAAAGCAAGGGCACCTGGTATGCGGGAAACGGGTCGCTCCACCTGATCTGGGACGACAAGTCCTGGCAGGAGTACAAGTACGAGATTCGCCAGACCCAGCAGGGCACTCGCCTGCTCCTGACCACCGAGGGGCGGGGGGAGCTTTGGGAACGCGCAAAGTAGCCTGCGCCGGCCACTGTCTCAACGGACCGATCGGCTCGACGCTGTTTGGAGGTTGCCGCTGGTCGCCTCATTGGGTTTCAGCGGGCAGTGGACTGTGAAGGTCGTGCCGGACTCGGCGGTGCTGGTGAAGGAGACTTCGCCTTTCAAGTATCGCTCGGTGAGCAGCTTGATGCTGTAGGTGCCCAGGCCTCGGCCTCGCCCTTTGGTCGAGAAGGACCGCTGGAAGACCTGGAGCTGGACCTCTCGTTTCATTACGCCGGGGTTGTGGACCCAGAACTCGACCGAGTCGCTGGAAGTCCTGCATCCGATCGTGACGGTTTGGCTGGCGCGGCAGGCCTCCAGGGCGTTCTTCACCATGTTGCCCAGGACCCGGCCCAGCAGGGTCTTGTCGCTGACCACCGGGACGTCGTCGGCCTTCTCGTCCAGGCACAACGTACGGTCGTGGGCGACCGGGTGGCGGCTGTACATCGCGACGGTGTCCTGAAGCACTCGCAGCGAATCGACAGGCTCGGGCTTGAGGGTCAACTCGCCGCTCTCGGCCCGCAGGAGGATGCGCTGGGCGTCGATCTCGTCGATCAGCTCGCCGCAGAGGCGGTGGATCGTGTCGGCGTACTCCTCGACCTTGTCGGGCGTGCCCCTCTTGAGGAAATCCGCGTACCATGACAGGCCGTACGCGACGTTGTAGATGTCGTGCAGGAAGATGTGCTCAAGGGCCTGGCGGCGCTTTTCGTGGCTGATGTCGAGGAGGGCGCAGACCGTGAATTGCTCGTTGTCGATCTTGATGGGCGTGGTCCAGATCCTCAGTTCCAGGGCTTCGCCACTGTGCTGTCGGAGGACCCGGCACTCCCGCACGCTGCTTTCTCCCCGTTGACCGGCCAGGATGGCGTGCACCGCCCCGCAGAGACTACAGAAGTCGGTGGTGCCGCAGCCGCCCTCGGATTCGAAGCCGTGGGTGCAGCCCAGCGCCTCGCCGGGACGCATGCCCAGCACGTCGCTGTTGGGCTGATCGGGCGGCATCAAGGTTGCGATCTGTCTGTTGACGAAGACGATCTGCCGATGCTCGTTGAGCACCATCAGAACGCAGGGCATCATATCGGGCAACATGCCCAGCAGCCTCTTGCCTGCGAAGAGTCGGGCCTGACGCGCGATTTCCTGGGCCGAGGAGCGTTCCCCCGGTGCGAATTGTGTCGGTATCTTCTTGTCGTCCATCAGCCGTGTCTATCCAAAGAGCCCTCCGTCCTGCCGTTACGGAGCGAAACCTTCCACACCGCCTCCGAACTCCATTATGGCAGAATCAGACAAAGGAATCAACCCTCAAATGGTCGCGTATCCGGAACATGTCCCCTCCAATTCTCAGGCATCGAACCCGGCGAAGCCGCAAGCGTAGACCCTCTCAGGAATAGAGGTACTGGTATGCAGATTTCGGGTTCCTGTCGGTTCTGGTGCGCATCGGCGATTGTCGTATCCATCGCGGTCCTGGCGGCCTGCGCCGTTCCTTCCGCGGAGCCGGCCGTCCCCATCCCGCACCCGATCACGATGCTCCTGAGGGCACAGCGGGTGCATCGGGAACTGATGCTTCGCGACGAACAAGCGACGGTCGTCGCAGGACTGGTGGAAGAAGTGGAGTTGCCTCTGTGGCGGCTGCGCGATCTGGCGGCTCAAGAGCGAGACCTCGCGTCGGTTGCGATTCTGGACTCGTTTCGCATGAAGCTTCGTAGCGTTCTGGCAGGCCCCCAACTCGATCGGCTGGACCAGCTTGTTCGCCAGGCTCAGGGCATGCGAGCCGTCCTGGAGCCTCGCGTGGCCGACGTCTTGAAGCTGACGGCCGGCCAGCGGGAGCAGATCCAGGCGATTCTTCGCTCCCAGAGGCGCAGCGTCGCTCCCGTCGATGCCTCGCGTCGCGCGCAAGCCATCCTGAGTCCCGCGCAACGCAGCGTTCTGGCGTCGCTCGTCGGGCGGCCGTTCGACTTCTCCGGCCTGCGGCAGATCGCGTGCAAAGCCCCCGAGCTCGTTGGCGTTACGGAGTGGCTCAACTCGGAGCCTGTGACCCTGCGGCAACTGCGGGGCAAGGTGATCGTGGTCCACTTCTACGCCTTCGGTTGCATCAACTGCAT
Organism: uncultured Phycisphaerales bacterium; assembly: GCA_937927975.1. GTDB lineage: Bacteria > Planctomycetota > Phycisphaerae > Sedimentisphaerales > Anaerobacaceae > PLanc-01. The sequence continues at coordinate 25,493 of CALEZT010000238.1, read as the reverse complement.
CCGCAATCTCCCGCACTACAACGGGTGGTTCGACCGCTTCGGCCGGGACGAGGTGGCGATCGTCGGGATTCACCGGCCGGAAACGGACGCGGAACGGGACGTGGCGCAGGTCCGGCTTAAGATCGCGGAGGCGGGCATCCAGTATCCGGTCGCTGTGGACAACGAGAGCCGCAACTGGGACGCCTGGGCCAACCGCGTGTGGCCCAGCGTGTACCTGATCGACCGAAACGGTTTCGTTCGCTATTGGTGGTCCGGCGAACTGAACTGGCAGCAGGCCCAGGGCGAGTCGTGGATGCGGGCCCGGATCAGCGAGTTGATCGCAGAACCCGCGCCAAATCCCGAGGGACCCGCGAAGGAGTCACGCGGGCCTTCGGTCCAGGACGCGATCGGACCCGCCGGCAAGCTGCCTCAGTGATCCCGGCTCCAGCAGGATGACCTTGGCCTCGATGTCGAGGACCGCCTTGATGCGCGCGGCCATCTGGAGTCGCAGGCTCTCGAAGGCCTTGACCTCGTCGAGCGAGGGGAGGCTGCCGGAGATTTCCACGCGGACCTGGATCGTGTCGAGGCCGCCTTCCTGGTCGAGAATGATCTGGAAGTAGGGGCTGATGCCGTCGAAACCTCCGACGATCTCCTCGATCTGCGAGGGGAAGAAGCCGACACCTCGGACGAGGATGAGGTCGTCGGTTCGGCCCATGATGCGCTCCATGCGGAGGAAGGTCCGGCCGCAGGGGCAGGGCTCGGGGTTCAGGCGGGTGATGTCCCCTGTGCGGTAGCGGATGAGCGGGAACCCCTCTTTCATGATCGTCGTGACGACCAGCTCGCCCTCGTGGCCCATGGGAACGGTCGCGAGGGTCTTGGGGTCGATGACCTCGACGATGAACTGGTCTTCGTTGATGTGCAGGCCGTGACGGAGGTGACATTCGCCGGCCACGCCGGGGCCGAGGATCTCGGTCGGGCCGTAGGTGTCGATCGAGGTGATTCGCAGGCGTTCTTCGAGCTGCCGACGGAGCGGATCGCTCCATCGTTCGCCTCCGAACAGGCCCAGTCGCAGGGACAGACGCTCCAGGGGGACCTGGGCTTCATCGAGGCTGACCGCGATGTTCAGCGCATGGCTGGGCGTGGAGACCAGGACCGTGGTCTTGAAGTCCCTCATGATCACGATCTGCTTGGGGACGCTGGTGGCCAGGGACGCGGGGATCACCGACGCGCCGACCCGCTCGGCGCCCTGGTGGAAGCCGAAGCCATCGGCGAAGAGGCTGTAGTGCAGCGCGACCTGGACGACGTCCTGCTGGGTGACGCCCGCGGCGGTCAGCAATCGGGCGGCGCATTCCCGCCAGTTCCGCAGGTCGTTCTGGGTGTAGCCGACGACGATCGGCCTGGCGGTGGCGCCCGAGGTGGTGTGGATTCGCACGATGTCCCGCAGAGGGACCGCGAACATGTCGTAGGGATAGCTCCGCTGCAGGTCGTCCTTCGTGGTGAAGGGAAGCTCGCGGATGCCTTGCAGGCCCTTGAGGCGTTCGAGATTGACGCCGTGATTGTCGAAGGCCGCCTTGTAGAACGCGACGTTGCGGTACACGCGATTGAGCGTGGACTGGAGCCGCTCCAACTGGACTTGCGCCAGTTCCTCGCGAGGCATCGTTTCGCATTTGGCGTTGTACAGGTTCACCTGGTCCATGAAGTCACCTCAATCTCCAAATTCGAAATCCGAAACTCGAAATCCGAAACAAATTCAAAGGACCGAAACTCAAATGACCGAAACGCTGTCGCCGCTCCGGAACTCCGTTTTGAATTTTGAGTTTTGATCATTCGTGCTTGTTTCGGATTTCGAGTTTCGGATTTCGGATTTCGGATTTCTCCTGCCTATTCGTCAATTCTCCGATACTCCTTCCCGAGATACGCCCTCTGCACCTCGGGGTTGTCGCTGAGCTGCCTGGACGGTCCCTGCAGGACGATCTGGCCGGTCTCGATCACGTAGCCGCGGTCGGCGACCGCCAGCGCGGCCCTCGCGTTCTGCTCGACCAGCAGAATGGTCAGGCCGTTGCGCTTGAGCGTGACGATGGTCTCGTAGATGTCGCGGACCACCAGAGGCGCCACGCCCAGCGACGGTTCGTCCATCATCAGCAGTTTGGGCCGGGACATCAAGGCCCGTCCGATGGCGAGCATCTGCTGCTGGCCGCCGGAGAGGGTGCCCGCCAGTTGGCTCGACCGCTCCTTGAGGATGCCGAAGAGGTCGTAGACCAGCTCCAGACCCTCGTTGACGCTCGCGGCGGTGCTCTCGCGCCGCCGGCAGAACGCGCCGAGCAGGAGGTTCTCGCGGACGGTCATCGAGCTGAAGACGTGCCTGCCCTCGGGGACCAGGCAGCAGCCCAGTCCGACGATTTTCTCCGCGGGCCGGCCTCGAAGGTCCTGCTTGTCGAAGACGATCTCGCCTTCGCGGGGTTTCAGCACGCCCGCGATGGTCTTGAGCAGGGTGGTCTTGCCTGCGCCGTTGGCCCCGATCACCGCGACCGCCTCGCCCGGCGCGACGTGCAGGCTGATCCCCTTGAGGACCCGCAGGGCTCCATAGCCGGCGTCGAGATTGACGATCTTAAGCATTCTCGTCCCCCAGGTAGATGCGGATCACTTCGGGATTTCGCTGGATCGCGGCGGGCGGGCCCTCGGCGATCTTGCGCCCCTGGTCCAAGACGAGCACGTCGTCGGAGATGTTCATCACGAGGGACATGTCGTGCTCCACGATCAGGCAGGTGACGCCGCGATCGCGGATCTTGAGGATCAGCTTGGAGAGTTCCTGCGTCTCGTAGATGTTCAGCCCGGCCGCGGGTTCGTCGAGCAGCAAGAGGGCCGGCTCGGTGGCCAGCGCCCTGGCGAACTCCACCAGCCGCTGGCGGCCGAAGGACAGGTTCGACGCGGTCTCGTGCATGTGGGACGCCAGGCCCAGGTCCATGAGGATCTCCGCTGCCTTGACCTGAGTCTCGCGGTGCTCCCGCCAGGTTCGGGGCAGGTTCAGCATGCCCGCGAGGAATCCCGAGCGGGTCCGCGGATGCCGGCCGACCATGACGTTCTCGTGGACCGTCATGTGGGGAAACAGCTTGGTCGTCTGGAACGTCCGGGCGATCCCCAGCGACGCGATCGCATGGGGCTTCCATGCGGTGATTCGCCTGCCGCGGAAATGGACCTCGCCCTGCTGGGGGGGCGTCGTGCCGGCGATCAGGTTGAACAGCGTGGTCTTGCCCGCGCCGTTGGGACCGATCACCGCCTGGATCGTGCCTTCCCGCACTTGCATGCTGACGTCGCGAACCGCGTGGACGCCGCCGAAAGAGCGATGCAGGTTTCGAGTCTCCAGGAGGATGTCAGCCATACAACCTCCTGGGGAGGAAATCCGAAATTCGACGCACGAAATCCGAAACAGGCACGAAGGACCAAAACCCGAAATCCAAAACGGAGTTCCCGAGCGGCGAGGACGTTTCGATTATTTGGATTTCTGTTATTTGAATTTGTTTCGGATTTCGAACTTCGGATTTCGGATTTGTTTCAGTCATTTCTCCTCCTCCTCGACAGCAGAACTGTCACTGCCTGCAATTTCGGCGCTCGAAGAAGCCCTTGCGGGGCAAAGAGCATGATGCCGATGAGGATGGCGCCGAAGACCGCGTCGTCGAATGAGCCGAAGACGCCGCGAAGCGAGAGGAAGTTCAGCAGCACGCCCATGACCATCGCGCCCCAGTGATTGGCCATGCCGCCGACTGCGACGATGGCGACGTAGCGCACGGATTTCATGACCGTGACTTCGGACGGGCCGATGCTGCCGTTGTAGTGGGTGAGCATCGCGCCGCCGATCGCGGCCAGCACCGCGCTCAGGACGAACGTGGCGAGCTTGTAGCGGTACGTGTCGATGCCCAGCGAGTGCGCGGCCTCCTCGTTCTCATGGATCGAGCGAAGGGCCCGGCCGACTCGCGAGTGGACCAGGTTCAGGGCCAGGACCATGGCCGCCAGCACCGTGGACCAGGCGATGTAATAGTTCTGAATGCGGAAGGGGGGCCGGCCGTTGATCTGGAGGTCGCCCAGAAGGTGAAAGGGCGGGACGCCGGAGATGCCGTCCGCCTGGCCGAAGATCTTCGCGCCCAGAACGATGCGGTAGATGATCAGGCCGAAGCCCAGGGTCGCCATGGCGAGGTAATGGCCCTTGAGCCGGATTACCGGCAGGCCGATCGCCAAAGCGATCAGAGCCGTCAGCAGGACCGCCGCGAGGAAGGCCGGCCAGGGCGAGAAGGACAGGATCTCGTGGCCGTAGAGGTCCTGCCAGGAGACGAGCAGTCCGAGCGATCGCAGCGATTCGACGAACGGGGTCTTGCTGTAGCTGCTGAGGTTGTAGGTCGTCAGGACAGCGACCGTGTAGCCTCCGGTGGCGAAGAAACCCGCATGGCCCAGGGAGATCTGTCCGGCGTAGCCCATGAGCAGGCACAGCCCGATGACCACGAGGGCGTAATAGGCGGACATGGTGATCTGGGTCATGTAGAACGTCTTGCCGGTGGTCGCCAGCAGGACGTGCAGCGCGACGATCAGGACGGCCGCAGCGATGACAGGGTAGTAGATCCTCAGCCGCATCAGGCCGTCCTCAAGCTTGTGCCCCGGCGGGCGAACAACCCGCTGGGCCGAAAGACCAGAATCAACAGGAGCACCACGATGGCGACCACTTCTTTGTAGGCCGAGGCGAACTGGCTGACCACGAAGGCTTCCAGGAGACCCAGGAACAGTCCCGCTGCCACTGCGGCCATGCTGTTGCCCAGGCCTCCGAGGATCGCGACGGTGAAGCCCTTGATCGCCAGGGGCGCGCCCATGTCGTACTGGGTTTGGGTGATGGGGGAGATCACGCAGCCGGCCAGGGCGCCGATTCCGGCGCTGAGCATGAACGAGAGCGTGACCATCCAGCGGTCGTTGACGCCGCACAGGCGCGCCGCCATCCGGTCGTCGGAGCAGGCCCGCATGGCCCGTCCGGTGGTGGTGTATCGGAAGAAAAGCGTCAGCGCCGCGACAATGACGGCGCTGACGCCGAGGACCCAGAGGACCTGGACCGAAATGTACGCGCCCAGGATCGAGACGGTCGTGCTGGAGGTCCCTGTGAAATAGGGGAGCGACCACGGTTTCTCATCCCAGATGTGCAGCATGGCCTCGCGGATCACGATCGACAGACCGATGGTGATGATGATCAGCCGCAGAACGGAGGCGTCGCGGACCCGCCGGATGAAGACCAGCTCGATCAACCCGCCCAGCGCGGTCGTGATCAGGACTGCCCCGACGATCGCCACCGGCAACGGGACCACGTGCGAGAGGCTGATCGCGGTCATTGCCCCGACGATCAGGAACTCGCCTTGCGCGAAGTTGATGATGCCGGTGGTGTTGTAGATGATGTTGAAACCCACCGCCACGATGGCGTACACACTGCCCACGGTGATGCCGGACAGGCCGTACTGCATGATCTGGGGCAGGTTCATTCTGCAAGAGACTCCTGATACGCTGCTTGAAAGGGCTTATTTCTTGTAGAAGGCGAACTTGCCGTTCTTGACGGTGAGCATCTCGAAGGCGTCGAGGCCCAGGCCGTTGTGATCTTCCGGCGAGAAGTTGAAGATGCCGGCGGTACCGACCACGCCCTTGAGGTTCTCGATCGCGTCGCGGACCACTGCCTTGTCGGTGGAGCCTGCCTTCTTGATCGCCTCGGTCAGGATCAGGATGGCGTCGTAGGCGTGGCCTCCGAAGGTGCTGGCCTCTTCCTTGAAGCGGGACTCATAGTCCTTCTTGTACTGGGTGAGGACCGCCTTCTGGGGGTGATCCGCAGGGAGTTCGTCCGCCACCAGCAACCGGCCGCAGGGGAAGATCGTGCCGTCGGCGGCGTCGCCGCTGGCCTGGACGTACTTGATATTGCCGTAGCCGTGGCTCTGGAACAGGGGGACATCGAGCTGGATCTGTTTCATGTTCTTGGCGACGATGCCCTGGGCGGGCTCGATGGACCAGTTGACGACCGCCTGGACGCCGGCGCCTTTGACCTTGGTCAGGACGCCTGTCAGGTCGGTGGCCTCTTTCTCGTAGACCTCGTTGACGAGGATCTCGACCCCGTTCTCTGCGGCCATCTTCTCCAACTGGGCCTTGCCGCCTTTGCCGAAGCCGGTGTTGCTGGTGATGACGCCGATCTTGGTGATTCCCAGGTCCTTCATGGTGTTGAAGATCCACTGGGCGGCCTGGCTGTCCTTCTGAGGCGTCTTGAAGACGTAGCTGGCCATCGGGATGACGATCTCCTCGGCCGCGGCGCAGGACAGCAGGATCGTCTGGGCCTCCTGGCAGATGTTCTTGATCTGGAGGGTCTCGCCGCTGGTGGACGGGCCCAGAATGGCCAGGACCTTCTCCTCGTCGATGAGCTGGCGGGCCATGGAGATGGCCTTCTCGGTGCTGCCGCCGGAATCGCGGATGAGCAGTTCGATCTTGCGGCCGAGGACGCCGCCGGCCTGATTGACCTTCTCGACGAACATTTCGACGGTCTTGGCCTCCGGGGCGCCCAGGAACGAGGCCGGACCGGTGACAGCGAAGATCGCGCCCACCTTGATGGGGGCCGCGTCGGTTGCCGGCTTGGGGGCCGCAGGGCCCGGCGTATCGGGGGACTTTTCACAGCCCGACAGAATCAGGGCGCATCCTACCGCCAGAACACACAGGATCTTTGCTACGCTTGTTCTCATGGTTCCTTTCCTTTCCGACCCACAGGTCAACCGTTTTGAAACGTCTCTCTTGCGGTTTGGCGGAAATCCAGGCTCTCTCCGAGAGCCTCCGCGATCCGCAGGAATCGCCGCCGGCCGGTCGGTATCAAGTTGTCTTGATACGCTCCGGCTTCGCCTCCATTACCCAGCTTCGGGCGTGAAATCCGCCCGAATGAGGCCAAGGCACGCCAATCCCAGGTCTACGTCCTCGAATCCGCGTGTCGCGACGACTCTAGACCGTAATCCTAGGGTATCGCGTGGAGTTTATCTCGTCAACCCCTATTGATGGGCGATACCGCAGGGTCGCAGGGCGTCGATCCGCGACGTCGGTCACGCTCGGACAGCGGATCTTGGGCGTCCCCGGCGGGGTGACATTCTCCGTCGGGATTCCGGGATTTGTCTTGCGGCCGGATAGGGATTGGGGTAAAAGTATACTCTGAGACGCGATACCGGCGACGTCGGTTGCTGACGACGACGGGGCACTCTGACAAAGCGATCCGAGCACAAAAGTTTCACCGAGACGTTCGATTCATTCGCTCGCTGCGGATCTGTTCCCCCAGCAGGCGGTGTTCCGATAGCCGTTTTCAATCGAACAAAGGGGTCTGGTGGTTTTCAGGAGGGGCATCATGTGTAGGATGTCGATTTGTCTGGTTTCTCTCGTGGTTTTCCTGGGTCTGGCTCACAACGTCTGTGCCGAGATTCCCAGGGATCCGAACCTGGTCATCTATTACTCCTTCGACAGCGTCGGCGCGATCGTCCCGGATGAGTCGGGCAAGGGCCACAACGCCACCGTCTGCGGCGACGTCTCGGGCTGTCCCAGCGGCATCAAATGGTATGGGGCGGCCGAGTTCCTCGGCGAGTGGGGGCCGACCAAGTACAGTTATCTGGACCTGGACAGCCCGCATTATCCTGCGGAGGACATTCCCCGGTCCGCGATCACGCTGGCGGCCTGGGTGCAGTGCCGCAAGACCGGCAAGGACCATGCGATCCTCAGTTGCCGGGCGTCGGACAACACGTGGGTGGTGCACCCGCAGATCAACGACAACGGGACCTTCCGCTGGCTGCTCCGCGGCCCGGGCTCGGTGACGATCTTCAACCTCAACGGCGTGGGCACGCACGGGTGGGATGAATGGCTCCACTACGCCGGCACCTACGACAGCAAGACCGGCCAGGGCATCTTGTACATCAACGGGGCCGTTTGCGCGCCGACCAACGTGACGCCCGGTCAGGTCATCGCCGACTGGGGGACGGGGGCTCGCGTCGGATACAACATCGACAACGCAAGGCCATTCACCGGCATCATGGATGAATTCTATCTGTTCACGCGCGCGTTGACCGAGCCTCAGGTGAACGAACTGCTCGCGGCGGAGGTCCTTCCGTCGGAGAAAGCCTCGCATCCCAACCCCGCCAACGGCGAGGAGCTGCAGACCACCTCCGCGGTCCTGCTCTGGTTGCCGGGCGTCTTTGCGACGACCAACGACGTCTACTTCGGGGAGGATTTCCAGGACGTCAATGACGGCGCCAACGGGACGTTCAAGGGCAACCAGGCGGACGCCCATTTCGTGGTCGAAGATCTGGTCTGGGGCCAGACCTATTACTGGCGGGTCGACAGCGTGAACCCGGACGATCCCAACAGCCCGTGGAAGGGCGACGTCTGGAGCTTCCTGCTTCGTCCGATCACCGCCTGGAGCCCCGAGCCCGCCGACGGCGCTCGCTGGATCAATCCCGATGCGGATCTGAACTGGAGCGCCGGTCGCAACGCGGTTTCGCACGCCGTGTACTTCGGTGAAAGCTTCGACGACGTGAACAACGCAACCGGCGGCGCGCCGCAAACCGCAGCGACCTATGATCCCGGCGTGCTCGGATTCGAGAAGGTTTACTACTGGAGGGTGGACGAGACCGACGACACCGGCGCCACGCACAAGGGCAAGGTCTGGAGTTTCACCACCCGACGCGCCGACAGCGGCCTCAAAGGGGAGTACTACAAAGGCACCAAGCTGGAAACCCTGGTCCTGACGAGAGAAGACCCCGGCATCAATTTCAACTGGGGCGCGAATTCGCCGGACTCGCTGGTCCCGGCGGACAATTTCTCCGTCCGCTGGACGGGCGAGTTCGAGGTGCCGTTCACCGGGTCCTGGACGTTCACCGCCAACTGCGACGATTGCGTGCGTCTCTGGGTGAACGAGCAGCTTCTGTTCGACAAATGGGGCCAGCAGTCCGGCGTGGAATGGACGGGAACCGCCGAACTGGCCGCAGGGCAGAAGTATGGCATCGTGATGGAGTACTATGAGAACACAGGCGACGCCCGTGCGATCTTGTACTGGAGCACGCCGTACTGGCAGACTCCCTACCAGCCCAAGCAGACCATTCCGCAGGGCGCGTTTTCGCTGCCGGTGAAGGCCAGGAGCCCCAGGCCCGCCAACAACGCCGTCGGAGTCGGGCACGCCCCGATCCTGGTCTGGTCGGCCGGCGAGGAGGCGGTTTCGCACAACGTGTATTTCGGCGAGGATGCAGAGGCCGTGATGAACGCCGACGTGGATTCGCCGGAGTACAAGGACAGCGTGGACCTCGGCGCCGAGAGCTACGATCCCGGCCCGCTCGGTTGGCACGCCACCTATTACTGGCGTATCGACGAGGTCGAAGCCGACGGCACGATCCGCAAGGGCAGTCTCTGGAACTTCACGACCGCCGATTTCATCGTGGTCGAGGACTTCGAAGCGTATGACGACGACGAGGCCGGCGGCACGACGATCTTCCAGACCTGGATCGACGGCGTCGCAAACGGCAGCGCCTCATACGTCGGCTACGAGACCGCCACCAATGGCACGTTCGGCGAGACGACCGTGGTTCACGGCGGAGTCCAGGCGATGCCGTTGAGCTACTTCAACGCCAACTCGCCGCACTACTCGCAGACGGATCGGATCTGGGACAGCGCCCAGGATTGGACGGTCCACGGCGTCAACACGCTTCTTCTCTACGTCCAGGGTTCGTCGCTGAATTCGGCCGAACCGCTCTATGTCGCGGTCGAGGACAACGCCGGCAAGATCGCCACGGTCGTGCAGTCCGATGCGAAGGTCATCACCACCGCGGCCTGGGCCGAGTGGAAGATCCCGCTGGGTTCGTTCGCAGGCGTGGATCTGACCCGCGTGAAGGCATTGCACATCGGCGTGGGCAGCAAGGCCTCTCCGAAGCCCGGCGGTTCCGGCATGATCTACATCGACGACATCCGGGTGACTGCGGCCAAGTGACAACGTGGGTCAGGATGGGTACAGGCCAGGTCCTGTCCTCCTGAATGAAGCCAAGCGCAGTGAAGGGTCCGGTCTTCGATCGAGAGCGATCTCCTGGTCGAGGGCCGGATCCTTCGGCTTCGTCTCAGAACGACTGATCCCTCCCACGCATGTCATTGCGGATGCGTATGAGGCCTCTGTGCGCGATGGGCGTCGAGTTCGACGATTCGTCGGGCGTATCGGCTCGCGAGGTACAAAGGAACGATGCCGACGACGCCGAAGCTGCAATCGATGAGTTGCCAGAAGAAGGGAATCCCGCGGATCGGGCCCAAGACAAGAGCCCAGGGGACGACCAGCATGCAGGCGATCATGCCTGCGTGGATCACCCAGAGGTTCCGCACGGGATCGCGCAGAGGTCCGAGGAAGAACACCGCGATGGCGATATGCCCGAAGGCCAGCCAGTCGGTGCCATAGAAGAGAAACGGCTGCTCCCTCCCGACCTCCGCCACGCCGCGATGGACGTGCGAGATCCACGTTCCCAGGATCGGCCACCGCGCTCCCATCCACGACCCCTCGCCCGCGATCTCTTGCAGCCAGGGCATTCCCGTCTGAATCGGAACCGCAGTGAGTCCCGAGAGCACCAGACCCACGACGAACAGCGTCAGAAGAAGCCTCGCCCTCCGTTCGAGGCGGCAAGCCTCCGATGCGTCAGTTGTTCTCTCCTGCGTTGTTGGCATCTTCCTTTCCTGACTGGCGTTCGTATATCGATCTGAACTCGTCCATGATGTCGATGGGTTTGGGAATCGGCCAGAAGACCTGGTCGGCGCCCAAACCGTTCTCCCAATCCAGGGACTGCCCGTCGTTGTCGACGAAGTCCTCGCCCACACTATATAGCGTGAAGCCGTTCTCCATTACACGGTAGATCAGTGCTTCGCCGCTGTAGGGGTCCATCGGGACATGCTCCAACAGCCCGGCGTCCACCAGTTGCATGAGCGACTCCGGCCACCGGCCTTCCTGAGCCTTGTACAGGAAGACCGCCAACACCGTCACAAAGCCCTCGGCGGACGTGCGATCCCGCCAGCCGATCTGGATGCACCGGCCGACCGAAATCAGACTGTCTCGAAGATAGTAGTTGCCGGCAAAAAGGTCTCGCAGCTTCTGGTCGTAGTCGGCGCCCTCCTTGCGAAGCTCCCAGGGAGTCCTTTTGGCGAGGTCCTGCACAAAACGTGAATAGGCACTGAACAACGCCATGGTTTCCAGGCGGCCGGGATGGGTGAGACAGATCCCCACGGCCTCAATGCGGGAAATGGGCACGGCGTACAAGTTCATGCGGTGTTTCTTCCATTCGTACAGTTCCCCTGGGATCAGTCTTCCCTGGCCGTTTCCGTCATCGGTGAACATCCGCTGGATGCCGTTGCATCCCAGCAGGTATTCGACATGCGAGAATCGCGGCGCGTCGATCCGGGGCACGCGGGATGTGAATACGTCGAATGCCTGCCGGAGGGAATCGATTCCCACCGGACAATGGGACAAGATCGCAAGCACGCCGTCATACGTGATCGAGCAGACAGCCAGACCCGTCATCTGGTCGGCGATTGTGGCGCTGCGGACTCGGTGCATCCCCATTGCGTGCAGATCGATCAGAAGTCGGAACGCTGCGTCCACATCTCCTTGGCTTGCCTTGAACTTCGCCAGGAGGATGACGGCCCATGCCAACTCTCGACCCTTCTGTGCGTGTGGAATCGTGGAACCGTTCGGGTCTCGCTGCAGCGAATGGCACCAGTAGGGGCATTGCAGGGCCTGTGCAAGGGTCGCCAGGGCGGGCTCGTTCATAGGAGCCCATTTCTCCAGTGCTTCCCACTCCTCGTCGCTGAGGTCCGTGGGCCAGAGTCTGTGTTGGTCCTGGAGTTCCTCCGGCAAGGGAACGAACTGCGAGAACAGCCTGTCGTAATGTGGGGCCGCGTCGAGGTTTGGATCATAGTCGGCGGGTCTCATCGCCTTGTCGATCTGCGGCTGGTAGTCCACGCCGATCGTCGGTTTGGCCACGAGCAGGGGGACGATCCGCCAAGCGGCCAAGGCTCCGAGCAGCAGCACGCATCCGATTGCGCCGAAGATGAACTTGCGTCTGTGGGGATGCGGTCGCGGGGGCGACGTCGCGTCGCCGCCCAGGTCGCGCTTCATTGCCTCGCTATGCAGGGCGAGAATGGCTGCAAACAGCAGACCTCCGCTGAGGACCGTGATGCTGAGGACCGCGCCGGCTTCCGTCGGAGTCTCGGCCATGGATATCGCGAGCAGGAAGAGCCCCGCCAGGGCGAGGATCAGCATGTGCAGCAGAATGGACGCAGCGCGACGGGCCCACTTGGCCCGGCGAAGAAAGAGGACCGAAAGGACGAACGAACTCAGCGTGCCCCCCAGCAGGGCCAGCCGGACTCGGTCGAACGCCTCCGTGTCCTCATCCGCCAGACAGCCCACCCACAGAATGGCGCCGGCTATGGACACAACCAGCAGAACGAGGGCAAACAGCTTCGAGGGGGTGATCGCGTTTCGATACATGGTTTCGCACAGCTCCCTGGGTCGCCAGAATCGGGTTCATCTCACGAGGCGGAATTCTATCATGGGTCAGCGGCCATGGGAAGAGAAGTTGATGGAACGCCGGGTCTCATCTGTCATGCTGCTGGCCCAAAGCGGAAGAATGTCCCTTGCACGACCGCTTCGGGCGTGCTCTCCTTCATGCCCGCGATCGTTTTCCATTCAGCCCTGCAAGCGGTTTGTCTTAGGCCGTGCAGTCACGGTCATGGGCCCTGGATTACCCGTGTTTTTGCGGGCGCTGGACCTGCTGCTTCAATTCGCTGGGGAGCGCGTCCCACAGGTGGGGATGGGACTCGACGAGACGCGCGATATCCGCGAGATCCTTGATCCTTTTGCTTTGTCGTCGTTCGGGATCGGACCAGGCCCTGATCTTGCCTCGGAGGGTGTCTTCCAGCGAGGCCACCCGAAGGAGGATGCCATGCACGTCGGCCGCGACCGCGCGGGAGGGAAAATCGCGGTAGAGATCCTCCGTGCTGAGTTGGATGCTGATCGCGGACTGCCCCTTGAAGTTGATCGACCACGCGAATCGTTCGCAGCGGAATCCCGCCTCTTCAAGCAGCGACGCCGTGCGTTCGACGGCGTCCGACGCCACGACGAAGTCCACGTCCTGGGTCACCATGGGGTGCTGTGCCCAGTGGTTCACCGCCACGCCGCCGATGACGCACCACGACACGTCGGCTCGTTCCAGGCAGTCCACGAGTCTCATGACGTCGTTTGTTCCGCCGGAAGTCTGCCAATCATAGAATTGCTTTCCTGTCATGCAGACAGATTCTACCGTCATCCGCAGGGGGAATCAACGGTGATGGTTTGGGCGAACGATCACCGCGGTACTACTGGTCGAGGGCGTTGTCGCTCAGTTCCCGAATGTCCGCCCGGCGGCAGTGGGGACATCGGTAGCGGCCCTCGATCAGGAGCGTCTCGTGCTCGTGCGAGCCCATCATTCGGAATCCGTGGGATAGAACGTGGCCGCCGGGGAGCGTCTCGTAGGGGCCTCTCCCGAGCGCCTTGGGGTTTGTCTGCCGGCCATCCATGATCGGTCCTCCCAATGCAATTGACCCAACCGGCGGAATTATGGGGCCCATCGCTGCGGCTGTCAAGTTCAATTTGTGTCAAATCGGAGAAATCCGATCCTCGCCATCACGGTTCTGGGTCCGCGACCATCTCGGCGCCGAACCTGGCCTCGGCCTCCTTGCGGATCTGGGCCATGATCGTGGGGATGTGCTCCTCGGGGATGATTCTCTTGCCCTTCTTGTCGGGGTGGACGATGCGAAGGACCCTGTTCTTCTCCCATTCGCGAGGTTCGATCTCGATACGGGCAGAAAAGCCGTGCTTGGCCAGGGCTTCGAGCGTCGGGACCGGGTACGAGATCGGCCTTGCCCCTTCACAGCCCGGCACATCGGGCAGCAGCGTCGGCGTGATCTGGCCGTCGTCGAGGCCGATGTCGAAGTTGCGTCGTCGAAGGTCCACGAACATCGACACCCGTCCGGTGTACCAGGAGCCGTAGACGGACTCGCTGACCTGCTTGGAGACCTTCGCGGGCCGGACGCCGAGTCTGGCCATCTCTTCGTCGAGGACGAGTTTCATGGCCTCGTTGTAAGGGCGTTCCGTGTCCTGGAGGGCCTGGCTGCCCAGCCTGACGCCCAGGAGGTTCGAGTACGAATCCTCCCAACTGAACGCGGAGGCGTACTCGGTGGGCAGGCCGATGCAGTTGAAGCCATACCATGTCATGATCTCGTGCCAGGTGACCATGGTGAATGTCAGATAGGGCCCCAAAGCCAGCGCGACTTCGCGTGCGATCACGCTCTGCTGGTCCTTCGAGAGGCTTTTCCAGTTCTCGGGGTAGGACAGGTACAGGTGGTTTCGGGACCGGTCGACGAGCAGTTTGTAGGAGAAGTGGTCGCCGCCTTTCATGATGTGTTTGTAGCTCTTGCCCGCGAGGTACGCGGTCCAGTCGGCGGCGATCCGGACGTGCATGATGTCGATGTGGCCGCCTTGGCAGGTGTAGGCGATGCCGTTCTTCTCCGACGGGCGGAAGTAGTACCCGTGCGTGCCCAGCTTCTCGCCGGCCCAGGGCGTCCCCAGGATCGAGGTCGGATAGGCGCCGTAGCGGATTCGCGGACCGAAGTTGAATCCATTGACGACGACGTCGCTGGCCGGCGAGCGAAGGCCCTTGTCCGGGATGATCCCGCATCCGGCGGTCCCCAGAGCGAGCAGTGCGAAACCCAGAAACGACCGTCCCCACGATGCGCCACAATCTCTCATGCTTTGCAGGCCTTCCATTTCCGTCAAGCTGGCGGGATAACCCCTTTGCGATTCGTGACCTTCACGAATTCGTGGAAATCATATGATAATCGAATTCCGCAAATAGTAAATGGGGAGCTTACTGGCCTGTGCGGACGTACTGGGGGTCTTCGTCCTGATGGTCGGGATCGTACTGGGGGCCGTACCTGGCCGCGGCTTCCCTTTGGATGTGGTCCATGATGGTGGCCATGTGGATCTGCGGGTCGATCCGTTTTCGCGATTTGTCGCCGAACGCGATGCGGAGGATCTTGCCCTTTTCCCACTCGCGGGGCTCGATCTCGTGCTTGATCTCGAAACCGTATTCGCTCAGGGCGTCCAGCGTGGGAATCGGATACGAAAGCGGCTGGGCGTTGGGGCACTGCGACACGCTGGGCACCAGGGTCGGCGTAACGTATCCGTCGTCGAGCCCGATGTCGAAGTTCCGCTTCTTCATATCGAACAGCAGGACGAACGTGCCGGTGTACCACTGGCCTTTCATGGACTTGCTGGCCAAACGCGCGTCGCGCGCCGACGGCAGGATGCCGAGCTTCTCCATTTCCCTGTCGATGGCCAGGGTCACCGCCTTGTTGTAGGAGTGCTCCTCGTCCTGGAGGGCCTCTACTCCGACGATTACGCCCAGCAGGTTCGAGTAGGAATCCTCCCAACTGAAGGCGGAATCGTACTCGACGGGAATCGCCATGCTCTTGTAGCCGTACCAGGTGGTGACCTCGTGCCAGGTCACCATCGTGAACGTCAGATAGGGACCGATGGCCAGTGCGACCTTCCGTGCGATGTCGGATCGGTCCGCTTCACTGAGGTAATCCCAGCCTGGCGGGTAGGTGATCTCGACGTGGCTTCGCGAGCGATCCACAGGCATCTTGCACGAGAACTTCGCGTCCTTCCGCATGAGGTGTCTGTAGCTCTTGGCGGTCAGGTAGGCGGTCCAGTCGATTCCGATCCGCATGTGGACGACGTCGATGTGGCCGCCTTGGCAGGTGTAGACGATCCCATTTTTTTCGAAGAACGGCCAGTAATAATTGTGCGATCCCAGGTCCCGTCCGAGGAAGGTCATGCCGGGAATGGCTGCTGCGTAGCCTCCGAACCGGGTCCGCGGCTGCCCATTGAACCCGTCGAAAACCACCCGGCTGGCCGGGCCGGAGAGGCCGCGATCGGGCAATACGCCGCATCCGGCCGTCGCCAGCGACAGCAAACCGAGGATGCACCCTAGTTTTCGTAGGCGGTACGCATTCATGATCGGACCTTGTCCGTGTCTCAGGTGTCGCTGTCCGTACAACTACTTGAGACGTATCCTTACGCCGGGCTACGCCGTCGGATGTGAAACCGTCGGGAAACGTTTTGCTGCAACTCGAGAGCCCATCACCCAAATCACACCCCATTATAGCATTTCGGATCATGGATTGTCAAGGCAACAGCGCGTCGATCTCCAAGGAAGAATCCTGCTTTTCAGTGTCAGGACAGGCTATTTCGATCTCCAATCGCATTGGTCAGGCGGAGGCGGGCGATAGTCGCGGGCGATTCGATAATAGTATCGTACAGGTCTTCCGCGTACGGACACGGTCCGCTCTTCGACCGCGTCGAGTCCGGCCCAGCGGGGAATGTTCCGGCGTTCGAGGTTCGTGCGGTCAAGGCTGATCAGCAGGAGCGTCCAGCCGGCGTATCGGCAGGGGGGGAACCAGAACCCATACATCAAGCCGCTGCCGCCGAAGAGATGTCGGCTCGAGGTCCGTTCGACGCCCTGCCTGCCGTGGCGACGATAGAACGCCAGTTCGCTCGCCAAGGCATACTTGTCCATTCCGACGACCAGTGGACGCACGCCCAGATCGGCCTGGACCTGTTCTTCAAGCTGCTTTACATCGCGTCCAATCTCCTCCCACGCAACCGGCCAATCCCAATCTTGGACGACCGGGATGCCGGGAAGGCCCAGGGATGCACAGTGCAGGAACCCTGCGAACACCAGAACGCACGCTACCAGCGTCAGAGGCCAGAGCTGCCGGCTCAAGGCGTCCAGTTGTGTTCGCACCCCAGAGGGGGGCGTCGCGATCTGCCTCGCGAGGACCGGTAGCGCCGCCAGCCACAGCGGTCCCGTCCAGTTCACTTTCACCTCGCGCGAGAAGCTAAAGAGAACGAACACCGACAGCGGGATCATCGTGAAGACCGTCGCGAACAGACGTTTCGAGGAGAGCACGGTTCGAAACGCGTCGAGAAGGCCCAGCGGAGTGATCAGCATGGCCATGGCCGCGACGAGCAAAGGAAGCCCGAACCGGCTCTGTCCGTCGAGACGGTGGACGCTTTGAAAGAGGAACGACGCCCATTCGTTCCGCAGGTTCCACACGATCACAGGGCTGAACAGCAGGACCGCCAGAACCGCGGCCAGATAGGGTTGCGGACGACGAAGCCACCGTCGGCTGGGTCGGTCCAGCAGGATGAAGGCCAGCGTCGCCGGGACCAGCAGGGCGATCGTGTATTTCGAGAGCATTCCCAGGCCGATGCAAATCCCGGCTCCCCACCAGGCCCTTGCCCGTCCGACCACGAGGGCGCGTTCCAGGAAGAACAAAGCCCCGGCCCAGCAGGCGGTCAGCGGGGCATCGGGCGTCGTGAAGAACCCGAACAGGAAGAAGAAGGGCAGCACCGCGGTCAACATCGCGGCAGTCAGCGCGGTTCCCTTGCCATAGAGATTGCGAGTCAGGGCCAAGCAGAACCCCGCCGTGACGAACCAGCACAGGAAGGCCCCGATGCGGACGCCCAGCTCGGTGTCGCCGACCAAAGCCGTGCCCGCTGCGATCAGCCAGGCCACCATCGGCGGATGGTCCAGATACCCCAGGGCCGGATGCTGGGCGTAGTTCCAGTAGTAGGCCTCCTCCGGCAACAGGTCCGGCAGGCCCAGATACACCAGCCTCAGCAAAACCGAATAGCCGATCAGTCCGAGGGCCGCCAGACGCCAGGACAGGACGTCGGACCGACCTGAGTCCTTTCGAAATGCGAAGAATGCGGCGCCCAGATAGGTGACGACCGCACCGGCCAGCGCCGTGGCCGACAACGCCGCGTGTTCGGACCAGCCGGCTCGTTCCGTCAACAGAGCCAGCGCGCCGCCGCGCAGGAACAAAGCCATCAGGCAGATCGTGACAAACCGCACAGGCGTCGTCCAGCCGGGAGGCCTGTTGCCCGACGGCGCGAACGCCCAGTGAACGCACATCACGTAGGTGAGCGTCGCCACGATCGCGAAGCTCAGGATGTGGGACAGGCTCAAGTCCAGGCCTCGGTCCCGCAGAATCGTGAACCCTCCCACGTCCACGACCAGGCCCGCCAGCCCCGCCAGGGCGAATCGCCCCGCGGTGACCGCGGTCGCAGCGCCGCCGGCCAGCGCGACCGCTCGACGAAGGTAGCAGGCCGCCTGCCGCAGGCTCATCTTGGACCGCCCGTGGAAGCGGTCGCCGAAGCAGATGGGGATCTCGCTGACGCGCAGGTCGCCTTCATTGCGAAGCAGGACCTCCAGGCCGATTTTGAACCCCTCGGCGTCGTCGGCCACGCCCAGCAGCCTGTCGCGACGGATCGCGAAGAAGCCCGAGGTCGGGTCGTGCACGTCCGTGAGCGGCCAGACGACCGCGCCTGCGATGCGGGACATCGCCCGCCGGTTCCAGGGCCAGTCGGGAATTCGTCCCCCCTGAACATACCGGCTGCCGATGACCATGTCCCGACTCCCCTCGAGCACCGGTCGCACCAATTCGGGCGCCTGCTCGGGACTATGACTCAGGTCGCCATCCATCACGAGGATCGTGTCGGCCCTCGCCCGGCCGGCGGCGGCCAGCACGTCCCCGGTCAATCCCCGTCCGCTTCGCGCGTCCACCAATCGGACGGTGGCCCGCGATTCCCAGGCGCGCACCTTCTCTTGCGTGCCGTCGGTGGAGCCGCCGTCGGCGAACAGGACCTCGATCTCCAGGCCTTCCCGGCCGAACGCCGCAAACAGGCGGGTCAGCAACGAATCCACGTTCCCCGCTTCATCGAGCGTCGGCACCACCACAGAGATGTCAGGGGACCTGCCCCGGCCGTCCATAAGCACCCAATCCTTCGGCAACCGTGCTGCTTCTGCCGCGTAGGCCGCGTCGAGCGAGAGCTTATCGCGATGGTTCCAGCGTGGCAAGGGCCAGGGGTCCGACGTCCGTCGCAAAGCCGGAGTCTCGTCCGCGGAAGACCCACAATCCACTTGCGGTGGGACCGAAAACATGGTATAAATAGGGAGGTTCATGTCGGTATGCTGTTCAGGCATTGTGTGGAGGTTTTTCCGTGCAACAGGGCGGTTGTGTCGCCGTGTAGTTCCTTTTTCTGGAGGCCTGCCATGCGTAGTGGGATGAGGTTTCGGTTTTCTCTGTTGTTGGTGGCGATTCTCTCTGTACCCCTGCTCGGCCAATTGCCCGCCGGTTGGACCAGCAAGGACATCGGAAGTCCCGCCGCGGCCGGCAGCGCGCAGCACGATTCGAGCACGCAGACCTGGACCGTCCGAGGAGGCGGCACAGGCATTCGCTCCACGTCCGATCAGTTCCAGTACACCTACAAGGCCCTCTCCGGCGACGGCGAACTGGTCGCGCGGGTCGTCAGCCTCGATCCGCCCCTGTCGGATTGGTCCATGGCCGGCGTGATGATCCGCGTGATGCTCACGCCCGGCTCGCCCTATCTCTTTCAGGGCGTCAGCGCCAACACCGACGGTCTCCAGCACGGCGTCACCTTCTGGGGCCGCGAGACGTTCGACGCGGCCGCCGACCAGGTCAGCAGCGGGGCCACCGGCGCTCCGCACTGGGTCAAGGTCCAGCGGGCCGGCGACACGTTCTCCGCCTCCTCTTCGCCCGACGGCAAGACCTGGACCCAACAGTACAGCACGACGGTTCCCGGAATCCCCAAGAGCGTCTACATCGGCTACGCGGTCGCCTCGGAAGTCGGGGGCAAGCTGGTTACCGCGGTCTTCGACAGAGGACCGGTCAAAGCGTGGAGCCCCGATCCCGCCGACGGCGTCAAGTACGTCGAAACGCCGCTGGTTCGCTGGACCGCCGGCGTCAACGCGGCCTCGCACGACGTCTACTTCGGGACCTCTGCGACGCTGGGGGCCGACGACTACAGGGGCCGTCAGCCGCTAGCGAACGCGGCGTATTCTCACGTCCCCGGCCTGGCCCCCGGAACGACCTACTATTGGCGGGTCGACGAGGTCGCTTCGGACAACAAGACGATCTTTCAGGGGGACGTCTGGTCGTTCACGTCGGTCCCCTCGACGGCCTATTCTCCCAGGCCCTGGAACGGGCTCGACGGGGTCTCCGTCGACGCGGATCTGATCTGGGTCTCGGGCTACATGGCTGTCTATCACAAGATCTACTTCGGGACCGACAAGGCCGCCGTCGAGGCCGGCGATCCGAGCGTGTTCAAGGGCGATCAACTCGTGCCGTCGTTCGATCCCGGCCCGCTGGCCGAGAACACGACCTACTACTGGCGGATCGACACGCAGGATGTCACCTGGACCGTGCACGCCGGTCCCGTCTGGAGCTTCAGGACCGTCGGTCCCGGCCTGGGCGTCCAGGCCGAGTATTTCGCAGGCATGGAACTCGCCGGCAATCCGATCCTGACCGCGAAGGAGAACGCGATCGACCATAACTGGGGCAGCAACGAAGTGGCAGGGGGGCTCAAGGACAATGTCTCGGCCCGCTGGACCGCGGACCTCGAAGCGCCCTTCACTGAAACCGTCGAGTTCATCACGACCTCCGACGACGGCGTGCGGCTCTGGCTCAACGGCAAGCGAATCATCGACAACTGGACCCCTCACGGAAGCGCCGACGATGTCGCGTCGGTCAACCTGGTCGCAGGCCAGTTCTATCGCCTGAAAATGGAGTGGTTCGAGAACGGCGGCGAGGCGGTGGCCCAGTTGTCCTGGCGAAGCCCCTCGATCGCCAGGCAGATCATCCCGGCGGGCGTGCTGCAACTGCCGGTCCATGCGGTCGATCCCTATCCGGCTCATGCGTCCTCGAACGTTCCCCTGACGCCCCTCCTCCGTTGGGTCGCGGGCGAGTCCGCAGCGCAGCACGATGTCTACTTCGGCGCCGACGCCAAGGCAGTGGCCGAAGCGGACACGACAACCGCAGGGATCTACCGGGGCCGTCAGGATGTCGATGTCGCGACGTTCGATCCCGGCGAGCTGGAGTGGAACACGACGTACTACTGGCGGGTGGACGAGGTGGAGGCGGGCGGTTCGTCGGTCGGCTCGGTCTGGAGTTTCACCACCGCCGATTTCCTTGTGATCGACGACTTCGAAGGCTACACGGACGAGGAGGGCAGCCGCATCTACGAGGCCTGGCTCGATGACTATGCCGCCGGCGCTTGCGGCTCCACCGTCGGGTACATGAACGCTCCGTTTGCCGAGCAGACGATCGTTCGCAGCGGCGCTCAATCCTTGCCTCTGGACTACAACAACGTGTGCTCGCCGCACTATTCCCGGATCGAGCGGGAGTTCCCGTCGGTTCAGAACTGGACCGTCAATGGCGTCAATACGCTGGTGCTCCATGTCCGAGGCAGAGCGAGCAACGTGGGCGCGCCGCTGTTCGTCGCGGTGCAGGACAGCACAGGCAAGCTCGCAACGGTTCGTCATACAGACTCCGCGATCGTTGAGACTCCCACGTGGACTGCGTGGAAGGTCCCGCTCAGCGAGTTCACGGCCGGCGGAGTGAACCTCGCCAGGGTCAAGAAGGTCTCCATCAGCGTGGGCAGCAGCGCCCAGCCGGCGCCGGGCAGCTACGGCGTGATCTTCATCGACGATCTCTGGGTGATCAAGCCGTAACCGGCCAAGAGCACGGGACGAATAGGACGGATGGGACCCATCGGGCTCGGT
Source organism: uncultured Phycisphaerales bacterium (assembly GCA_937927975.1). Classification (GTDB taxonomy): domain Bacteria; phylum Planctomycetota; class Phycisphaerae; order Sedimentisphaerales; family Anaerobacaceae; genus PLanc-01. Next base: position 3,774 of record CALEZT010000238.1, on the reverse strand, counting down.
GGGGTCCCGTGCGATCCTATGGGTCCGCAAGGAATCTCCGAATCATCGCGCCGCAGAGTTTGTCGAGGCCTTCCGCGGCGCCGTCGCCTCCGCGATTGGCGGCCACGAGAACTGCGAAGTTCCTCTGCGGAGCGACCCAGACGATGGCGTAGTGCATCGTGTTCGTGCCGGAGTGGGTGAGGACTCTGCCCCCCCAGTCGCGGTCGTGGAGGCTCCAGCCCAGCGCGTAATCGCCGCCGAAAAGGGGCTCCTTCACATGCTGGATCGCGGCCGCCGGGACGAGGCCGTCCTGGCCCCGCGCGGCCGTCAGGATGCACTGGACGTATTTCGCCCAGTCCGCCATCGAGCAGTGGACGCGTCCGCCCGGCGTCAGAAAAGGCGGATTGTCGGCCTGTGGGCCCGGCTGAACTGGAACAATCTTATCGTTTTTCCTGCGGTGTCCCCACAAGGCGTCCGTTCTGCCGGGCGTCCCCATCGACCCGAATCCCGCGGTCCGCATCCCGAGCGGGTCGAAGAGCATTCGTTGCAGCAGCGTTTCATAGTCCTCGCCCATCGCACGTTCCGCGATGACCCCTGCGATCGTGAAACCTGCATTGGAGTACTCGAACTTCTCGCCGGGCTTGTTGACCGGCGGCTGCGTCAGGACGATCTCTGCGACCCGCTTTCGCTGCTGGACGGGGGACTTCATCTTGCAGATCCTGGCGAGTTCTTTGCCCTGGACGGGCGCGAAACCCGCGGTCATGGACGGAACGCCCGCCCGGTGGGAGAGCAGGTGCACCAGCGTCACGCCCCGATAGTCGGGGTGCATCGTGTCCTTCAACTCGGGCAAGTGCTCGACCAGCGGCGTGTCCCATCGGAGCTTGCCTTGTTCGACGAGCATGCCGATCAGCGATCCGGTCATCGCCTTCGTGCACGAGCCCAGGTGAAACGCGTCGTTCATCTCGGCCCGAGCCTTGCCGCCGTCCTTGCGGACGCCCACGACCCCGAGGGCGTGGAGTTTGCCGTCCAGAATCACAGCCGCCCCAACCGCCGGGAGTCTGAATTCCTCACGTACCCCCGCCAGATCCGGCGACAAGTCAACGATCTCTCCGCTCGCCCTCAACCCTGGCAATGCGAGGCCGGACAGAACGACGGTTAGCAGAAACTCCCCTAGCGACGGAAGTCGGCGCATCGATAGCTCCATGGAAGTCGGGCCGGATTATCGTCGAGGCCGGCACACGAGACAAAGAGACGATCTCGACTCGCGGGCGTTCGTTGGGTCTTGGCAAACCTCTGTGCGGTTGATAGGCTATGGCCGCGTGTCGGCATGAGGCGTGTGTCGGTGTGGGAAGTCCAATGATCGAGTTTGCGTGCGTCTATTGCGGTCAACCGGTGCGGGTCGGGGATGAACTGGCTCGCAAGCAGATTGGCTGTCCCGCTTGCGGCCACACGATTCGCGTTCGCCCGGCGGAGCGAGGCAAAGCCCAGCCGGCTTCCGCCGTTGCCCCTTCCGAGACGGATCGCCGGACCGCCGAGCGATGGGATCACATGAGCAACGATGAGATTCGCGAAGCCGTCCTCGTGCCGGCGATGCCTGAACTCGAACGGCGGCGCTGGATATTGAAACGCGCCCTCGCTCCCTGGCTGCCTCGCTATGACGACCTGACGCTCTTCACATTCAGCCTTGCGTTCGTCGTGCTGTTTTCGGTGGAAGGGGACTTGCGTCGGTCGCTCGCGGAGATGCTGGCCCCCAACTGGACGAATCCCGCGACCGCCTGGTTCGCGATCGTGGCCCTCGGGGCTCTGCTGTGCCTGGTCAACGTGTTCTTCGCGAGAGAGAAGTCCGAGTTCGAGAAGACCCTGATGCTGTTCTTCGCGGTGTTGGTGACGGTGGGCGCGGGTTTCTCCGCGGGCCGACCGATGATGAGCGGAGGGTTCGGTCTGCTGACGCTCTTTCCTCTCTGGAACATTCTGAACGGCCTGCTCTTGTTGATTCTGGCCACCTTCGGCATTCTTGACGAGGACTGTCTGACGGGCGAAAGGGCTACCGTCCGCCAGGTCCTCTTGGCGACAGCCTGCATCACGCTGCTGATCCTGGCTTGTCGCTACCTCTGGCAGTTGGAGCCGGCGACGGCCTTTTCCATTGCGGTGGTGTACACAATGAGTCTGCACAATATCGTCCGTCGGTTCTTCTCGATGCAATGGCGACCCGCAGGCGCCGGAGGCCACGGTCGCGATTCGTGAGCGTGGCCTCCGATCCCGTCTGGGGCTTTCGCTCATCGTTTGACGCGGGCGTTGCCTTCCCAGATGCTCCAGATCTCGTCCTCGTCCGCCGGCTGCGCGTAGTCGGTCAAGAGCGTCGTGACCAGGGCGCCCGTCGCCCATCCGAACTGGACCCACTTGGCGGGCTCCCAGCCGCGAAGGATGGCGTAGAGCATGCCGCCGACGAAGCCGTCGCCGCCGCCGATGCGGTCGAGGACGACGATCTCCCGCGGCTCGACCACGTGCCAGTTGCTCCCCTCGGCCATCAGGGCGCCCCAGCGGTGACACTGGCAACTGACGACCTCCCGCAGCGTGGTCGCGAAGACCGAGGCGTTGGGATAGGCCTTCTTCACCCGCTCGATCATGCCCTTGAAGCTGTCCATCTTGGCCGCCAGGCCCTTGCCGCCTGCTTCGGGGCCCTCGATCCCCAGCGAGAGCTGGAAGTCCTCTTCGTTGCCGACCAGGATGTCCGCGACGCCTGCAATCTCATGGAAGATCGCCCGAAGCTCCTTCTCGCGGTTCTTCCAGAACGACGCGCGGTAGTTCAGGTCGAACGCGATCCGCGTCCCGTACTTCTTCGCGGCGCGGGCCAGCTCCAGGCAGAACGTCCCCGTCTCCGGCGACAGGGCGCCGATCAGGCCGGACAGGTGCACGATCTGAACGCCTTCTTTCCCGAAGATCCGATCGAGGTCAAAGTCCTTGACGTTCAGCGTCCGGCCGACCTCGCCGGCGCGGTCGTTGGACACGCGAGGGCCGCGCGAGCCGTACCCGCTGTCGGCCAGGTTGAACTGGTGGCGGTAGCCCCAGGGACCGCCTTGCGGGACTTCCTTGCCCTCGACGTCCAGATGCCGGCTCGCCAGTTCATCCTTGATGAACCTCGCGATCGGGCTGCCCTTGACGAAGGTCGTCAGCACCTTGACCGGCAGGCCCAGATACGACGAGACGCTGGCGACGTTGGTCTCGGCGCTGGTGGCCTGCATGGTGAGCCGCTTGCTGCAATGGAACGGCTGGCCGTTGTCGGGGGTCAGGCGGATGCCCATGCTGGTCGGCACGAGCAGGGCGTATCGGCAGTCTTTTTTCAGTTCGATGCTCACGAGGATCTCCTTTCGATCTTGTCGGTCGTTGCGGTACCCAAGTCCGTCGGCGAGGCCCGTCGACGGAGGGGTCCGACAAGCCGCACCGGGGCCCATCCATACCAAATCCCGCCCAAATCCGCAACCCCGCAATTGCCGCAGCGAGAAGCCGGGTCCGCCCGCCAAGCGACGGCGCGTTCGATTCCTGACGCCCCAAGGCGTCGGCTTCTCTTGAAGTTCGAACTGTGAAGTCAGAGTCAAGCCCTCGAAACCTGACGTTTCACACTGGACGCTTCGCCCGCGATTGGGTTCGTTTCGCACGACGCTGGCGCGAGTTTCAAGTGTGAAGTTTGAAGTGTGAAGTCAGAATGGCTTGCTTCGACTCCGGGTGGCATCGACAAACTGGTTTGTCGATGGTCTTGCCCCTGCGAAGGAGCCATCGACAAGCTGCGAGGACTCC
>CALEZT010000237.1 GCA_937927975.1 uncultured Phycisphaerales bacterium | reverse complement strand
ATAATGGAGCCGCATCGGAAACCCGTGTGTGTGTGGAGGTACTGACCATGCGTCTGGTACTAAAACAGAAAGACGGCGAGGCGAAGGAGTACCAATTCACCCAGGGCCCGATCCACATCGGCCGGGCTGTGGATTGCCAGGTCTTCTTGCCCGATCGTACGGTCTCCAAGAAGCACGCGACCATCGCCTGCAATGGGGATGGTTGCTGGCAGCTTCAGGACCTCGAATCGGCCAACAAGACCTACCTGAATGGCGAGCCGGTCCGCCAGGCGCCGATCAAGACAGGCGATTCCATCCGCATTACGGACTTCGTTCTCGAGGTCAATCTCGACGAAGTCGCACAGGAGTCCCACTCCGAGCAGTTCGAGGACACCCTGAACTTGGAGGCCGGACTGGCGACCCCGTTGCACGAGACGGTCGTCCGCAAGCCCGATGCGGGCCATGCCCCCGCGATGCGACTGCCCGCCAAGCGTCTCTCCGACTTCTCGCACGCCTGCGATGCGATCTGTCGGTCGAAGAATCTCGAGGACCTGCTCGTGACGATGCTGAACCTGTGTCTCAAGCAGTTCGGCGCGTTCCACACCTGGTGCGCCCTCCGCGAGCAGCCCAGCGGCCCGATGACCTACCACGCCGGCAAGCGGCGCGACGGCGGAGCCGTCGACCTGAATGATCTGAAACTGGCCGACAAGATCAACCAGGCGGTCGAGCGAAGCCAGTCCCTGGTGATGCCTCGAGTGGCCGCGGACGTGGAGGAGAAGGCGAGAATCCGCTCGGCGCTGATCGCGTCGATCTCCGGCCCCTCCGGCTGCTACGGCGTCATCTACATCGACAACGCGATGGTCCACGACCACTACACGCTGGGCGACCTGGACTACCTGATGCTCATCGCGGCCCACACCGCCGCGGTGCTGAGCAAACTGCTCGTTTAGGCCTCGAAGGCATCCGAACCGCCAAGAGAACTGACGCGCCACAGCACCCACGCGGCGGGGTGTGTGACTGGATTTCGTGGGGCCTCATGAGCATGTGTCATGCTGAGCGCAGCGAAGCATCCGGCCTTCGGATGCAACGAATGCACGCCCGCATTCTGTGCCCAGATCCTTCGCTGCGCTCAGGATGACAGAGTGGTTGCCCCCATGCCCCAGGAAGACTGGCCGGACCCGCGGCGGGACTTCGGGCGGTTTTTCGTTGACTTTTCCCGACCGCGGTGGTATGCTATTGGAACATGGAGGGGTCTGGAGAAGAGGGTTCTTCCTCGCGTTTCTGGGATATCAGCGTCCCTCGGTGTGGGGATGTTTTGCCATTTGAGGAGGTTGGGTATGGGTCGTTCCGTTGTGTTGGCGGCGATGCTTGTGACGGTTTGTGTGTCTTTGCAGGTCCGGGCCGACGGCGTTCTCAATCTGGGACCGGAGGAGATTATCCAGGCCGGCGGGGTGGACATCGTCGTGCCGGGCTACTCGGTCCCGTCCTTCGAGGACTGGAACAACGACGGGCTGCGCGACCTGATCGTCGGCGAGGGCGGCAACGGTTTTACCGGCAAAGTCCGTGTCTATCTGAACGTGGGAATCGAATCCGATCCGTGCTTCGTGGACTACTTCTACGTCCAGGCTGCGGGTACGGACCTTTCGGCGGCGCCGGCGGGCTGCCAGGGGGTGTTCCCCCGCGTCGTCTATTGGGATGAAGACGACCGCAAGGACTTGCTGGTCGGGCTGGCCGACGGCACGGTCAAGGTCTTCCTGAACGTCGCGGACAACAACGAGCCGGCCTTCGACGCCGGCACGCTTGTGAAGGTGGGCGTCAACGACGTCACGACCCTCGACGTCGGCTCGCGGGCGACCCCTTCGATGGTCCACTGGAACGACGACGGCATGCTGGACCTCGTCGTCGGCGGTCTCGACGGCGTGATCCACCTCTACCTGAACTGCGGCTGCGGCGGCTGGATTCCGCCGCACTTTTTCTTCTCGACCCAGGACGGCTACCCGTTCGCTCAAGTGGCCGGTCGCGACCTGACGGTCCCGAGCGGACGATCGAGCCCGGAGTTCGCGGACCTCGACGCCGACGGCAAGAAAGACCTGATCACCGGCAACACCGACGGCCTGATCCTGTTCTACAAGAACATCGGAACAGCCTCGCTTCCCGATTTCGCCTCCTACACGCTCGTCCAGTCGCTCGGAGTGGCCATCGATCTGCCCGGCGGCAGTCGATCCCGGCCGAGCGTCTGCTACTGGACCGGCGACGGCAAGTTCGGCCCGAAGGACGGCTACTGGGACCTGCTCGTCGGCTACGGCGACGGCAAGGTCCGCCTCTATCGCGGCCTGCCCAAGGCCGGCGACTTCGACCTCGACGGCGACCTCGACGGCGACGACTTCGGCTTCCTGGCCAGGGCCCTGGACAAGCCTGTCCCGACCGAGGGTACGCCCGCCGACCTCAACGGCGACGGCGTCGTGGACGCCCTCGACCTGCGGCTCTTCGCAGACCTCTGGCTGGCCGCGAACAAGTAGGACGAGCGGACGCGTCCTTGCGACGAAGGCCCGATCCCCGCAACGAACCAACCTAATGAGTTTTGACAGACAAGTTTGGTAGCACGTACCACGGCTCTGGCGGACTTCGTGCGCCTGGTATGGAGTTCCTTCAGCCGACAGGAATGTAGCCCAGCCGCCCCCGGCTGGGAGCGATGGGATCACCCCCGAGGGCGGGGGTGCCACACGGTTCGATTGCCGATCTTGCTCGTCGAAACCCATCAGGGGCAAGCCCTGTGTCTGCCCTCTTGCTTTCTCGCCGGATCATCTCCAGGGCCAACAAACGAGTCGGCCCCGCAGGCTCCACCTTCATGCTGGAAAAGCAACCTCGGCTCTTGCCGAGGTTTTTTTCTGGAATTATGTTACTCTCCGGTCCCTTCGTGCCTTGACAATGGGGGGACGGACGGAATGTGCGTTCACAGGAGGCGAACGTGAGAGTGAGAGAGTACCTTGCGGCGATCCTGGCCCTGACGCTTCTGGTCGGGATCGGGTGCCAGAAGAGGCGAGAGCCTGTAACCGAGTCGGAGTTGCTCCGCGCGGCTGCGGAAGGGGATGTGCAGCAGGTCCAATCCCTGGTGGTCGCCGGCACGTCGATGGACGCGACCGATTCCCGCGGTCGCACGGCGCTGCACAATGCAGCAGAGTGGGGCCATCTGGAAATCGTCGATCTCCTGATCCGGGGCGGGGCCGCTGTCGATATTGGCGACCGCGAAGGACGCACGCCGGCCATGCTGGCTCTGGCCGCCGATCACGGTTCGGTTGTTGAGATGCTCATTGACGCAGGCCTGAAGGCGGGGACGGCGGACCGGGATCTCGATGCGTTGCTCCTGCGGGCGACTTGGAAGGGGAAGGCCGAGATGGTCAAGCTCCTGATCGCCAAAGGGGCGAACGCCAACGCAGCCCACGAACGCAACGATTTCCTGGAGGATACGCCCTTGGCGATCGCCGTACGCGCGGGGCGGATCGATATCGTGGAACTCTTGATCGCCGGGGGCGCCGACGTGAACGCCACGGACGAATCGGGGTGGAGTGTGCTACACGTCGCTGTGACGGAATATGATAGGTTTGGGGAGAGCCGGACGCCGGCCGTGCAGATCATGGAACGACTGGTTGCTCACGGCGCAGATGTGAAGGCCGGGGATGAAGAAGGTATGACGCCGCTGCATTGCGCCGCCTACAAGGGTCACGAACACCTTGTGGCATTTCTTCTGGCTCGCGGGGCAGACGTCAATGCTCGCACGGTGCCTGATCCTCGCCCCGAACAGATCGGATCGGAACGTGACCTGGGCTTTCGTCTTGCTCCTGGCGTGACGCCGTTGCATGAGGCCGTTGCTGGATGGGACCCGAACGTGGTCGGTCTTCTCCTCGCCCACGGGGCGAAGGTGAACGCTTCGGACGAATCGGGCGATACGCCGCTGCACTACGCGGCCGCGAGGACGGGGCGGAAGGTGGCCGAGGTCCTCATTGTCGCGGGGGCGGACGTGAACGCCCGGAACAAGGAAGGCACGGCGCCCCTGGCGATTGCGCTGCGCAGGGGGAACGTTGAGACGGCCCAGGCGCTGATCGCCGCCGGGGCTGAGAAGGTTGTCATGAAGGACCGTTTGCCGAGGATTCTCGTCGAGTACGAGTCCAAACACGAGCCGGTTCTGCACCTCGCCATCGCAGGCCGCTCGGAGATGTCTTGGCAACACGATCCTTCCGACGCGGAACCGAACCTGGCCGAGTTCCGCAGGGAATGGGTGGAGTTGCTCTTGGCCAACGGCGCCGATCCGAACGAGCGGGACGAAAAAGGCAATACGGCTCTATCGGCGGCTCTGCTCCAGGCGGACGAAGGGTTGGCCCGCTTGCTGATCGGCCACGGCTGCGACGTCAATGCCTGCAATCCCGGCGGCACGACCGCTCTGCACCTGGCGGCCGCCGGCGGCAGGGGGGAGCTCATTTCGCTGCTGCTGGCCAAGGGCGCGGACGTGAACGTCCAGGACGTCGACGGCGACACGCCCCTGCACAGCGCCGCCCTCCGGGGCCAGAGGAAGGCTGTGGAGTTGCTCTTATCCCACAAGGCCGACCCAAGCCTCCGAAACAGCAGAGGCCGCACGCCGCGGGACGAAGCCGTTCGCCGCGGGCACACGGACGTAGTCCAACTGCTGACGGCCAAGCCGCGACTTTCGAAGGAGAGCGAGAAATGAGAACGAGCCAATGGGTTTGCGTGGTTCTGGCGGTGGTGCTCCTGGTCGGGAGCGGATGCCGGAAGAGACGAGAGGCTCGAACCGAGTACGATTGGTGGGAGGCCGCCTACGAAGGGGATGTCCAGAAGGCGATGGACCTGACCGCCCGCGGCGTCCCCCCTCGCTTGACGCGCTATGAAGGCCAGACCCCGCTGCACATCGCGGCCAGATACGGGCACACGGAGATGGTTCGGTTTCTGGTCGGTTGCGGGGTCAGGATCGATGCGGCGGATGACAAGGGGTGGACTCCCTTGATGCTCGCCCTGGAGGGCAACCACAAAGCGATGGTGGAACACCTTGTCGAATCAGGGGCGACCCTGACGTTGGCTGCTGCGGCCTACGTCGGCGACACGACGGCGGCATTGGGTTTCTTGGCTGATGGGGTCGACGTGAACGCCAGGACGATCGGCGGGCAGACCCCGCTTCACCTCGCGGCCCTGTCGGGCCGGCAATCCATGGTTGAGTTGCTGATCGCGCGGGGTGCGGAGGTTGGCGCAGTGACGCAGTGGAGAGACACGGCTCTCCATGTGGCGGTAGCGAACCACCATGTCGAGATAGCCAGGCTGCTCCTGGCAAAGGGAGCCCAGGTTAACGCCAGGGCCAAGTATGACCGTACGCCGCTGCACGTGGCGGTGGAAGTCGCCGATCCGAATCTGGTGGACTTGCTCATTAACGCCGGGGCCGACGTGAATGCCGGTAGTGGCTACCGTGGTTCGCCGCTCCACTTGGCGGCAAAGAAGGGCGAGATCCGCATCGTCAGAACCCTACTGGCGGCCGGTGCCGATGCGAACGCCGGGACTCCCTTGACGGCGGCCTATGAGGCCCTGTCAGAAGGCCATATGGATCTTGCCGGATTGCTCCTGGACCACTGCAGCGACGCTGAGGGGAAGATTGCCGATCCCTGTCATGCCACGCAGTTGCTGACGTTGGCGATTGAAGGGGGGAGGATCGATATGATGGAATTGCTCATACCGAGAATTCGCGACATCAACGCCTGCGTTCCCTTGCAGACGGCCCTTGGCATTAATCGATATCTCCTCAAGGAGGCCATGGAATCGCAGTTCTGTGACCCCAACCTGCCCTATTACGAGCGAGGAGCCATGGCGGAGCGGATGGCGCATGGTCGGTGGATTCGCATGCTGGATCTTCTTCTGACCCATGGAGCAGACCCCAATGCGGTTTCTCCGGGGCACGCGGAGTATTGGGGGCGTCGAGGCACCAGATGTCGGATCGAGAATCCAACGCCGCTTCATGTGGCGGGCGCGCAAGGAGATGCCGACGTGATCCGGATGCTGATTTGTCTCGGCGTCGACGTCGACGCGAAGGACCGCCAGGGATTGACCCCGCTCTATCATGCTCTTCATGCGAGGAATGGAGGGACCGCGAGAGCCCTGATGGACGCGGGAGCGCAGCCCGTCGTGGTCAGGAATGAACCCGGAGAAACGATGTTGCATGAGGCCCTTCGGTGGCTTAGGCCGGATCTCGTTCTGGCTCTGGCCCTTCTCGATAATGGCGCGGACCCCGACGAGCGAGATCTGGAAGGCGAGACGGCACTGCATGTGGCGGCTGGCCAGGGGTATGTGGAGCTTGGCCGATCGCTGATTGGCCACGGCGCCGACGTGAACGTCAGGAATGCCGCCGGGAAGACGCCGTTGCATCTGGCGGTTCGCAGCGACTGCGTGGATCTTGTGTCTGTGCTGCTGACTCACGGAGCGACCGTGAATGCCCAGGATGACAGCGGCGACACGCCCCTGCACAGCGCCGCCCTCCGCGGGCACCGGAAGGCTGTGGAGTTGCTCTTATCCCACAAGGCCGACCCAAGCCTCCGAAACAGCAGAGGCCGCACGCCGCGGGACGAAGCCGTTCGCCGCGGGCACACGGACGTAGTCCAACTGCTGACGGCCAAGCCGCGACTTTCGAAGGAGAGCGAGAAATGAGAACGAGCCAATGGGTTTGCGTCGCTCTGGCGGCCACGCTAATCCTCGCCGGCTGCGAGAGAAAGCGAGAGCCACTTCCCGACAACGAACTACATGCGGCGGCTGCCAAAGGGGATGTGCAGGAGATACAGGCTCTTGTCGTCAGCGGATACAGCGTCAACGTTCGCGATGAGGGGGGAAGGACTCCGCTTCACGAGGCGGCTCTCGGGGGGCATGTCGAGGCGGCCGAGGTACTCTTCGCCTGCGGAGCCGACATCCAAGCTGCCGACGACGCGGGCGCCACCGCTTTGCACATGGCTGTCTTGAGAGGACATACGGATCTGGTGCGTTGGCTGGTGGCCAGTGGCGCAAAGGTCAACGCGATCGCGGGAAAGGGGAGGGGGCCGGGCGACGCCGCTCTGCATCATGCCGCCCGCGGCAGCGCGGATATCGTCAAGCTTCTGCTCGAAGCCGTGGCCGACACGAATGTCCGGGACGCCGACGGCCGCACGCCGTTGATGCTGGCTTTGCAGAATCATCAAGCGGAGATCGCCCGGTTGTTGGTGCAGGCAGGGGCAGACGCCATGCTTCACGGAGCGGCGTACGCCGGCGATGTAGAGAGAGTCCGGGGCCTTCTGGAAAGAGGGACGGACGCCAATGTGAAGGATGAGAACGGGCGGACGGCTCTGCACGTTGCCGCGGAAGGCGGCCGGCGGGACGTTGCCGCTTTGCTCCTACGCGCGGGGGCGGACGCGAATGCGAAGGATAGGGACGCCAGAACCCCCCTGGCATGCGCGGTGCTAGCCCGAACGGCCGATGCGAACACGATCGAACTGCTCATCGACGCTACGGCGGATCCGAACACCCGCGGCGAATGGGCGGTGACGCCCCTGGTCGCCGCTGCGTGGCGGGGCAATGAGGAGATCGTGCGACGGTTGGTGGCGAAGGGGGCGGACATCACGATGCGAAGCGCCGATGGGGTGACGCCTCTGCATGCCGCAGCCAGCGGCGGGCACCCTGCCCTGGTTGCGTTCCTGCTTGGCCATGGCGCCGACGCCAAGGCGACGACCAGCGACGGGAGAACTCCCCTTCATGCGGCCGCCAGTTCGTGGTCATTCGCGCGGGCCATGGACGAGGCGGCACGTGCGGCCCTGGAGAAAGACAAGATCGATATCCTGAGTATGCTGCTCGACGCTGGCGCCGATGTGGACGCCAAGTGGGGGGATCGTGGCGTCACGCCTCTAGGCGTTGCGGCCGATGGTTGTCCGGAGAGCATTCTCCGGCTGCTGATCTCACGCGGAGCCAACCCGAACGTGTCGGCGGATTGGTTTGCGCCTCATTCCCCAACCTTGCTCCTAAAGGCGGTCCGCCAGGGCAACGGTTCCTTCGCGGAGTTCCTTCTCCTCCACGGAGCCAAGGTTGACGCCGTTTACGAGGGCGGCACTTCCCTTCTGAACGAAGCCGTACGAGCGGGCAATGTGCAGATGGTCCGGGCGCTGCTCGAACACGGAGCAAACGCAGGCGAGAAGAGCCCCACCGGCGTAACCCTGTTGCACAGCGCCGCCCTCCACGGGCACAAGGAGATCGTCGAGTTGCTCCTGGCTCATGGGGCCGATCCGCAGGCCCAGGACGTCCGCAGCCGGACGCCTCTGGACGAAGCCGTTCGGCGGGGGCATGATGAGGTTGCGAGGTTTTTGAAGGGCTATTTGTCGAAGAATCAGCAGGGAGGATCATGAGTATGAAGCACAGTCTGGTGGTTTGTACGGTTCTCGCGTTCGCCACGCTCGCAGGATGCAGAAAAGCGGTGCCTGAGCGCGATGTGCTCTTTCTTCAAGCGGTGGAGGACGGGAACCTCCCGCGAATCCGAGCCCTTCTCGACAACGGCGCCAATGTCAATGCCAAGGGCAGCCTGGAGGTCACTCCGCTGCACAAAGCTGTGCGACGGGGTCAACTGGAGACAATGCGACTATTGCTCGCCAAGGGGGCTGCGATTGACGCGAAAGACCGCCTTGGCTGGACGCCGTTGTATCAGGCGGTGTATTTCGGAGAGAGCAGGGAGGTTGTCCAACTGCTGATCTCCAACGGCGCAAACGTCGACACAAAGAACAAAGACGGTGAGTCCCCGCTGTTTCTTGCCGTGCGGCGTCACGCCCAGCCCGGCGTGGCTGAGCTGCTGATCGACGGCGGGGCCGACATTCGCGCCCGTAACCGCCACGGCAATACGCTGGCTTGGATCGCCATTGAAGAGGGGTGCTCGCAGGCCGTCGAGAAGCTGCTGGAGAAGGGCATTCGTGTGGACGAGCGAGGTCCTCGTGGCCAGACGCTTCTTCACCATGCCGCCTTTTGCGGAGATGGCACCGTCGTGGCCTTGTTGCTGGCGAAGGGCGCCGACGCCAACATTAAGGATGATGCCGGCAAGACATCGCTGCATTATGCCGCCAATGAGAACTGCGTTCGCGTGGCCGAACTGCTGGTCGCCGCCGGCGCGGATGCAGACGCTGTGGCCGACAGCGGAATGACCCCGCTGCATTACGCGGTTCGCAACGGACACTACGAGACCGCCGAACTTCTCGTGGATGCGGGTGCGGACAGGGAAACAAGAACGAAGCAGGGCAAGACCCCCCTGGATTTCGCTCAGGGCCCAGAGCGAGAAGACCTCGCGACTCTCTTGAAGCTCGGCGGTGACGCCAAGGGGCCGGACGCCCAGACAGATGAGTCGCCGATCGAGTCGATAGACGAAAACAACTCTCAAGACGACGAAAGCCCTCTGACGGATGCCCAGCGGCTTGTGCGAGGCAACACCGCGTTTGCCATCGGACTATACAAGCAACTGCGTGCAGGCGAGGGCAACTTGTTCTTCTCGCCGTACAGTATCTCCACCGCCTTGGCCATGACCTATGCCGGGGCTCGGGAGGACACCGCCCGTGAGATGGCGGAAACGCTGCGTTTCTCGATGGCGCCGGAACGGCTCCACCCGGCGTTTGCCGAGTTGCAGGCGGGCCTCAACAAGGTTCAGGAGGGCGGCGTCATCAGGTTGAGCGTGGCCAACTCCTTGTGGCCCCAGCGGGGGCATCCGCTCCTCGGTGAATACCTCTCTCTGGTCGAGAAATACTACGGCGTCTCGATTACTTCGCTGGATTACTCGACCGACGCTGCCCGCGAAGCCTCGCGTCAGACAATCAATCGCTGGGTCGAAGTCAAGACACAGGATAAGATCCGGGAATTGCTCCAGCGGGGGCATCCTTCCGAATTCACCCGGCTCATCCTGACCAACGCGATCTACTTCGACGCAAGATGGCTGAGCGAGTTCGATCCGGAAAAAACACGTCCCGGGGCGTTCTACTTCTCGGTGGGAAGATCGATTTCGGTGCCCATGATGCACCAGACGGAGGTCTTCCGCTACGGAGTTGACTCGTCGGTGCAGATCCTCGAATTGCCGTACCGCAAGGATGAGCGATCTCTGCCCTTCTTCTTTGATCCCAATGAGGGGCTTTCCATGCTCATTCTTCTGCCTGCCAGAGTGGAAGGTCTCAGCCAACTTGAGCAGCGTCTGACCGTGGAGAATCTGACCCGCTGGCGAAGTCTACTCAAGGAGCAGTCCGTCGTCGTCTCAATGCCTCGATTCAGGATGACATGGAAAGCGGAGATGAAAGGCGTCCTCCAACGGATGGGGATGGAGAAGGCCTTCCAGTGGCCGGGCGCGAACTTCGCGGGCCTGGACGGCGATCCGAATTGGTTCTACATCGGGCAGGTGATCCACAAGGCCTATGTGGATGTCAATGAGAGAGGCACGGAAGCCGCGGCGGCGACCGCCGTGGAGATGATGATGGGTGGAATGCCGCCTCAGCCGCCGGAGTTTCGGGCGGACCATCCGTTTCTGTTCCTGATCCAGGACAACCGAACCGGCAGCATTCTGTTCCTGGGACGTGTCGTTGATCCCACACAGACCGGAGAATAGGTTGCCACGATTCACAAAATCGGACCCAAAAGCACAAAAGATCGGCGGTTGGTTTCTTGACATGTGATTCGGTTCACTATACGATGCTGCCATCCTGACGAACCCGCGGCGGTAGAAGACTGTCCGGCGGGGAGAGCCAGGGGTGTGCAAGGTATGGGGAACCGTCGATGCCAAGACAGAAGATCACCGTGGTCGGAGCCGGGAACGTCGGGGCGACGACAGCGTTCATCGCCGCCAACCGCCGGCTGGGCGAAATCGTGTTGCTGGACATCGTCAAGGGGCTGCCCGAGGGCAAGGCCCTGGACATGGCGGAGGCCAGCCCGATCCAACTCTCGCAGCAGGACGTGCTCGGCACCACCGACTGGGCGGCGACCGCCGGCAGCGACGTGGTCGTCATCACCAGCGGCGTCCCGCGAAAACCCGGCATGAGCCGGGACGATCTGCTCTCGATCAACGCCGGGATCGTCCGCGACGTCAGCCGCAAGGTGGCCGAACTGTCCCCCGACGCGGCGGTGATCGTCGTGAGTAATCCGCTGGACGTGATGGTCTACGTCGCCGGCAAGACGACCGGCTTTCCGAACAACCGCGTGATGGGCATGGCGGGCGAGCTCGACTCGGCGCGGTTCCGCTGCTTCCTGGGCCAGGAGCTCGGCGTCAACGTCGCGGACATCCAGTGCGTCCTGATGGGCGGCCACGGCGACGACATGGTCCCGCTCCCCCGGTTTACCACGGTCAGCGGAATTCCGGTTTCCCAGTTTATCGGCAAGGAGCGACTCGATTCTCTGATCGACCGCACCCGCAAGGGCGGCATCGAGATCGTCAACCTCCTGGGCTACAGCGCCTATTACGCGCCGGCGGCGGGTGCGGCGAAGATGGCCGAGGCGATTCTGCGGGATACGAAGAATCTCCTCTGCTGCTGCGCCTGGTGCGAAAAGCAGTACGGCGCGGGCGGCTGTTTCGTCGGCGTCCCGGCCGTCCTGGGCAAGGCCGGCGTGGAGAGAATTGTCGAGTTGGATTTGGACGCGTACGAGAAAACGCAATTCGATGCGTCGCTGGGACGAGTCAAGGAGCTTGTTGTCCGAGTGGATCAGCTCCTGGACCGGCAATAGGCGAGACGGGATAGTACAGAACGAATGCCTGGCTGTCAAAAACCTGCATGGGACGCGCCCGACCAAGCGAAGGGCCTGCCGATTCGGGGACAACCCAGACGGATTCGTCCGGGAATTTACTATTCTTGTGTCTGGATTTGCTTTTCTCTTGCCTTTGATTCTGTCGATGATATAACCTACGCGACTTTTTCATACGGTTGGAAGAACAAGGGGCATAACTGCACATGGAACTGATAGCGAAGATCAAACAGGCCGAGGCCGAAGCGCACCAGATCGTGGAGAAGGCAAAGGCCGACGCGGTCGCTCTGGCGGACAAGGGTCGCCAGGAGCGTCGTCAGCGACAGGAGCAGGCCGAACAGAATCGCCGGCGGGCGATCGAGGCGGCGGTGGAGAAGTCGCGGGAAGAGGCCCAGGGCGAGATCAAGACCTTGATGGCTCAGGCCGAGCAGCAGCGAAAGCAACTGCGCGACCAGGTGCAGAAGAAGATCCCGTCCGCCGTCGCCAAGGTGGTCGAGCATATGAAGGGAACCCAGGCCGCGAAGAATGGCGGTCAGGGACCCCAGAAAGGCTGATGCATGGCGATTACCCGAATGGCCAAAGTGATGATCGTGTGCCATCGCACGCAGGTTTCGGACCTGCTGGCGGCGCTGCAGGCCGAGGGCATCTGCCAGATCCTCAACGCCGATGAGGCGACGATCAGCAAGGACACGCCGGGATTGACCGCGCTGCGTGAGCGTCCGAAGGACCTCGAAGAACTGGTAGGTCGTCTCGATCGGAGCATCAGCTTCGTCAAGGAAAACGCGCCGCCGGACAAGGGGGCGAGCATGTTCGCGCCTCGCAAGGTCGTCGAGTCGCGGCTGTACAAGGAGATCGTCTCGGATCCGCAGGTCCGTCGGCCGCTGGAAATGGCCGAGCAGACGCAGGCGGCTCTGGAGAAGACCCGCAGCGAAATCGATCGCATCGATGGCGTCCTGGACCTGTTGCGCCCCTGGGCGACGTTCGAGACTCCAGTCGAGGAACTGGGTCGGTTGCGGACGGGCGTCTCTTGGGCGGGTCTGGCGTCCAGCCAGCATTTCTCAGCCTTCGAGCAGCAGTTGGCGGACGTCGGCGCGGCGATCCAGAAGGTCAACAGCACCGGCACGCGGGAGGCGGTCGTCGTCGTCGCCCTGCGGGAGAACAGCGAGCAGGTCCAGAAGCTGCTGCGATCCTACGAGTTCGAGATCGTGAGCTTCGAGCCGATGACCGGCACGGTCGCTTCCCTGATCCGCGACCACGAGCGGAAACTCGCTGAGGCGAAGACCCAACTCGAAGAGCACCGCAAGGCCGCTGCGGCTTTGTCGGCAAGCCTGCTGAAGCTGCAGGTCCTCTTCGATCACTACCGCAACCTCCTGGAGCGGGAGCAGAAGCGTGAAAACGTCCCGGCCACCGAGCAGGCGATGATCCTGGAAGGCTGGTGCAAGAAACCGGATTATCCGAAGCTTGAGAAAGTGGTGGCCCGGTTCGACGCCGCGAGCCTGTCGCAGATCCAGCCGGCCGAGGGGGAAGAGGTTCCGGTGGAGATTGAGAATTCTGCGATGGTCAGCCCGTTCGAGACGGTGACGCGTCTGTACGGGATGCCGGTGCCGAGTTCCGTGGACCCCACGGTGTTCCTGGCGCCGTTCTTCGCGATCTTCTTCGGGCTGTGCCTGGCGGACGCCGGCTATGGCCTGATCATGACCGCCTTGCTCGTGTGGGTGGTCCGCAAGATGCAGGGCAACAAGGGGGCGATGGTGATGCTGATCATGTGCAGCATCACGACGGTGATCGCCGGGGCGCTGACGGGCAGTTGGTTCAGCGACGCCATCCAGTCGCTGCTGCCGGCCGAGAGCGGAATTCGACAGACTCTCGACGGCGTGCGTCGGTCGATCATGTGGTTCGACCCGATGACGCAGCCGATGACGTTCTTCCTCCTGTCGCTGGGCCTGGGCTATTTCCAGATCCAGTTCGGCCTGTTCATCGCGTTCTTCCACAACCTCCTGAAGCGCAAGGACGCCAAGGCCGCGATCTTCGACCAGTTGACGTGGATCCTGATGCTCAACAGCCTGCTGGGTCTGGGTCTGAGCAAGGGCGGCATCCTGCCGCCGGCTCTGGCGGGCGTCTTCGGCGTTCTGGCGATCGTCGCGGCGGTCGTCATCCTGCTGTTCAGCGGGCGGGACCTGCCCTGGGCCGGGCGGATCGGCATGGGCGTGTTCAACCTGTTCAGCACCGTCTTCTACGGCGGCGACATCTTGAGTTACGTGCGTCTGATGGCGTTGGGCATGGTGGGCTCGGGCTTCGGCATGGCGATCAACGTGCTGGTCAAGCTCGTGATGGACGTGCCGTACGTGGGGTGGCTCCTCGGAGCGCTGCTGTTCGTGGGCGGGCACCTGTTCAACATCGCGTTGTCGGTGCTCGGGGCCTTCGTGCACAGCCTGCGGTTGCAGTTCGTCGAGTTCTTCCCGAAGTTCTTCCAGGGCGGCGGCCGGCAGTTCACGCCGCTGCAGAACGATTACCGTTATATCACGATTGAATGATGCCGCCGGTCCAGGGCCGCGGTTGGGCAGAAGTCTAGGAAAGTACGCAAAGGGAAAGAGGTCAGAAACTATGTTGGAAATGATGGGTTTGCCGTTCGCGTTGACAGGGGCTGCATTGGCCGTGTTTCTGGCGGGTATCGGTTCGGCCATCGGGCTGGGGACCGCCGCCAAGGCCGCTACGGGCGTCTTGAGTGAGAAGCCGGAACGATACGGCACCTTGATGCTCCTGGTCGTGCTGCCCAGTACCCAGGGCATCTATGGTTTCGTCATCGGCCTGTTCGTGATGATCAAGCTGAACATGTTCGGCCCGGAAGTCGTCCCGGTGACGTGGTTCCAGGGTCTGTCCATGCTGGCGGCCTGCCTGCCGGTGGGCGTCGCGGGCATGTTCAGCGCGATCCACCAGGGCCGGACCGGCGCCGCGGGCGTTCTGATGAGCGCCAAGCGTCCGGACATGGCCTTCAAGGCCGGCGTCGTGTACGCGGCTCTGATCGAGCTGTACGCGATTCTGGGCTTCCTGATCTCGCTGCTGGTCCTGCTGATGGGCATCAAGCTCGCGGTTCCCGGCGCCGGCGCGTAAGTGAGCACCCCTTTTCGGCAGGAAGGCACAATGGAAGCTGAACAGGTCATAACGAAGATACTGTCGGATGCGAAGGCCCAGGCCGACGCGATCCTCAAGCAGGCCCAGGAGCGCGAGGCCGCGGAGACGGGCAAGCTCAACGACGAGCTGGCCCGGTTCGAGCAGCAGACGCAGGCTCTGGTGGAGAAGGCCGCGGCGGACGAACGTTCGCAGCGGCTGGCCGTGGCGAGAATGGAGGCCGCAAAGGAGTACGCGACCGCCAAGGCCTCGCTGCTGGACGAGGTGTTCGTCCAGGCCCGCCAGAAGATGGAGAAGCTGCCGGACGCGGAGTACCGCGAACTGATGGCCAAGCTCATGGCTGCGGCGGTCGAGACGGGCGAAGAGAAGGTGGTTGCGGGCAAGAACGACGCCCGGATCGACGCCAAGCTCGTCGCCGACGTCAACGCCAGACTCCAGGGCAAGGGCAAGCTGACGCTGTCCGACGAGAAGCACAACTTCGGCGCGGGGTTCCTCCTCCAGCGGGGCAAGGTCCGTTCGAACGTCTCGGTGGACGTGCTCGTGGGCCAGGCCCGCAAGGACCTCGAGATCGAAGTGGCCAAGGATCTCTTTTCAAACAACGCCGACGCGGGTCGGTCGCGGTAGCCCAACATGCCCGAGATGCGATTGGATAAGATGGACCTGGGTGTGCACGATTTCTTCACGTACCCGCCGGTGGGCGAGGACGATTACCGCTACATGTTCCAGACCGCGCAGGTCCGGAGCATGGAGACGCAGATGCTGACGCGGACGACCCTGACGGACATGGCCAACGCGTCGGACTTCGCCTCGGCGGCCTCGTCGCTGGGCGGCACGGAATACACGCTTCCCCAGGGGGCGGGCGGCTCCGAGGTCGAGTCCGTGCTTCGACAGCGCCGGGCCGCGGTCCGCAGGCTGTTCGAGGACCTGATGCTGGACGAGCGGGTCGCGGAGTTGTTCCGCAGTCGGGACGACTATGCGAATCTCCGCCTGGTCCTGCGCCGGGTCCTCACCGACAAGCCGGTGGGCGCCGACTTCAGCCCCGAGGGGAATATCCCGCCGGAAGTGCTGCGGCAGGCCTTCGAAGAACAGAACTACGGCCTGCTGCCCGAGTACGCGCAGGCGGCGGTCGAGCGGGCAACTCTGGCGTATTACCAGAACAAGGATATCCGCCAGATCGACATCGCGATCGACCACGCGCAGGCCGAGCACAAGCTGGACGTGGCCCAGGTCGCCGACGGCGCGGAGTTCCTGACGAATCTCTTCCGCATCCAGATCGACATGACGAACCTGCGGACGATGCTGCGGGTCAAGTTCCTGCAGGCGGACCCGCGGGATGTGTTCCTGGAGGGTGGATTCATCGAGATGGACCGGTTGCGACAGGGGCTCGACCTACCATACGAGGCGGTCGGTCCACTGTATTTCGCCACGCCGTATCATGCCATTCTCGATGCCGGCGCTGCGTACGTGGCGGCCAACGGATCGTTCCTGAAGGTTGAGCAGCAGTGCGACGACTACGTGCTGGGCTACCTGAGGCAGACGACACAGATCGGATCGGGTCCGCAGCCGGTGGTGGCGTTCTTCCTGGCCAAGGAGCACGAAATCCGGTCGGTCCGCCTGATCCTGACGGCCAAGCGAAACAATCTGGACACCAAACTGATCGTGGATCGTCTCGCGTAGAGCAGGTCGCTCTTTCGGGACACGAATCACGGGTCACGGGATACGAATCGATGGAAGGCAAAGTAGCAGTACTAGGTGATGCCGATTTCGTGATGCCGTTCTCGGCGCTGGGCGTGGACACGTACGCCGTGGGCAACGAGCGCGAGCAGATCGTCAAGGCGGCCGAGCAGATCGTCCGCGGGGACTACGCGTTGCTCGTGGTGGCCGAGACGATTGCCGCGGCGGCCGACGAGGTCCTGGCGGCGACGGAGGCCAAAGCGACGCCCTGCGTGGTGGTCGCGCCGTTCACGCAGGAATCCGAGGGCTTCGCCAGCGAGGCTCTGGGCAGGGTACTGAAACTCGCTACGGGGATTGATATTCTCAAGAGTAGCTAAAAGGTTGTGACAACAATGACAGAGAAAAGACAAGGTCGTGTAATGAAGGTCGCCGGGCCGGTGGTGGTGGCCGAGGGTATGGCCGGGGCACGCATGTATGACGTGGTCCGCGTGGGGGCGCTGAACCTGATCGGCGAGATCGTCGAGTTTCGCGGCGACCGGGCCTCGATCCAGGTCTACGAGGAGACCACGGGCATCGGGCCGGGCGAGCCGGTACTGGACACCGAGGCGCCGCTGAGCGTCGAACTGGGCCCCGGGCTGATCGAGAGCATCTACGACGGCATCCAGCGGCCGCTGGACGCCCTGGTGAAGCTCGAAGGCTCCTTCATGAGCCGCGGCAGCGCGATGCCGGGCTTGAACCGCGAGAAGAAATGGGCGTTCAAGCCGACCGTCGCCAAGGGCGCTAAGGTGAACCCCGGCGACATCATCGGCGAGGTGAAGGAGACCTCGCTGGTGCTGCATAGGATCATGGTTCCGCCGGGGATCAGCGGCACGATCAAGAGCATTTCGCAGGGCGAGTATACGGTCGAGGAGACCGTGGCGGTCTGCGTATCGGATAAGGGGACCGAGCACAAACTGACGCTGATGCAGAAGTGGCCCGTGCGAAACCCGCGGCCCCTGAGCAAGCGGCTGGCGCCGACGAACGTGCTCGTCAGCGGGCAGCGCGTTGTCGATACGTTCTTCCCGATCACCAAGGGCGGCACCGCCTGCGTGCCCGGGCCCTTCGGGACGGGCAAGACGGTCGTTCAGCATCAGCTCGCCAAGTGGGTCGATGCCGACATCGTGGTGTACGTCGGCTGCGGCGAGCGCGGCAACGAGATGACCGACGTGCTGACCGAGTTCCCCGAGCTGAAAGACCCCCGCAGCGGAGAGCCCCTGATGCGGCGCTCGGTGCTGATCGCGAACACGTCGAACATGCCGGTGGCCGCCCGCGAGGCGTCGGTGTACACCGGCATCACGATCGCGGAGTACTTCCGCGACATGGGTTATACGGTGGCCCTCATGGCCGACAGCACGAGCCGCTGGGCCGAGGCCATGCGTGAGATCTCGACGCGTCTGGAAGAAATGCCCGCGGAGGAAGGATACCCGGCGTACCTTTCGGCTCGCATCGCGGCGTTCTACGAGCGGGCTGGTCGGGTCAAGTGCCTGGGGTCGCCCGACCGCGAAGGCGGTCTGTCCGTCATCGGGGCCGTCAGCCCGCCGGGCGGCGACCTCTCCGACCCCGTCGTCCAGGCGACCCTGCACGTCGTGAAGGTCTTCTGGTCCCTCAAGGGCGAGCTGGCCTACCAGCGTCACTTCCCCGCCATCGACTGGCTGACGAGTTATTCGTTCTACGGCCAGTACCTGCGCGGGGCCTTCCAGAACAAGGATCTCGGCGCCGAGATGGAGCAGATGACCAAGGAGGCGATGGGCCTTCTGGAGCAGGAGTCGGAACTGCGAGAAATCGTGCGGCTCGTCGGCGCCGAGGCGCTGTCGCCGCGGGACCGGTTGGCGATGGAGACCAGCCGCTCGATCCGCGAGGACTACCTGCACCAGAACGCGTTCCACGCGGTGGACACGTACACCTCGCTGGAGAAGCAGTACGAGATGCTCAGGACCGTGCTGCACTTCCACCACGCAGGCCTGGCGGCGGTCGAGGCCGGCGTCGAGACCGCCGCGATTTCGCGATTGGCCGTTCGCGAGGACATCGCCCGCGCCAAGTACATCCCGCAGGCGGAGATCGACAAGATCCGCCAGATCCGCGCCAAGATCGACGACCAGATGCGACAGCTCGAAGGAGCCGTGGCCGCCAAGTAGCCAACCAACGCGTCGCGACCGACGCAGGAGTGTGACATGCTATCCGTGAAAGAGTATCAGACCGTATCGAACATCCAGGGCCCGCTGATGCTGGTCGAGATGGTGGACGAGGCCAAGTACGGCCACATCGTCGACATCGAGCTGGGCGACGGCTCCGTGCGTCGCGGCCAGATCCTCCAGGTCGAGAACGACAAGGTCCTCGTCCAGGTCTTCGAGGGCACCAGCGGCCTGGACAACGCCAGCAGCACCGTCCGCTTCCTGGCCCGTCCGCTCGAACTGGGCGTTTCGCCCGACCTGCTTGGCCGCGTCTTCAGCGGTCTGGGCGTCCCCAAGGACGGCGGACCCGAGATCATTCCGGTCGAACGCCGCGACATCAACGGCGCCCCGATCAATCCTTATGCCCGCAACTATCCCAACGAGTTCATCCAGACGGGCATCTCGACGATCGACGGCCTCAACCCGCTCGTCCGCGGCCAGAAGCTCCCGATCTTTTCCAGTTCTGGCTTGCCCCACGACGACCTCACCGCCCAGCTCGCCCGCCAGGCGTCCGTGCTCGGCAAGGGCGAGGCCTTCGCCGTGGTCTTCGCGGCCATGGGTATCACGTTCGAGGCCGCCCAGTTCTTCATCGACGACCTGCACAACACCGGCGCCATCGAGCGGTCTGTCATGTTCATCAACCTGGCCAACGACCCGGCCATCGAGCGAATCGCGACCCCGCGCTTCGCGCTGACCGCCGCGGAGTACCTGGCCTTCGAGCAGGACATGCACGTGCTGGTCATCCTGAACGACATGACCAACTACGCGGACGCCCTCCGCGAGATCAGCGCCGCCCGCAAGGAAGTGCCCGGCCGGCGCGGCTATCCCGGCTATCTCTACACGGATTTCGCGACCCTGTACGAACGGGCCGGCCGCATCAAGGGCAAGAAGGGCTCCATCACCATGGTGCCCGTGCTCACGATGCCCGAAGACGACAAGACGCACCCGGTGCCCGACCTGACCGGCTACATCACCGAAGGCCAGATCATTCTGTCTCGTTCCCTCCAGCGGCAGGGCGTCAAGCCCCCGGTGGACGTGCTGCCCAGCCTGTCGCGTCTGAAGGACAAGGGCATCGGCAAGAACAAGACCCGCGAGGACCACGCGGACCTCTACAACCAGCTCTACGCGGCCTATGCCCGCGGCAAGGAAATGCAGGAACTGGCGACGATCATGGGCGAAGCGGCCCTTTCCGACGAGGACCGCAAGTACATGACCTTCGCCAACCGTTTCGAGGACAGGTACATCGGCCAGGACTGGTACGACAACCGCACCGTCTTCCAGACCCTCGACCTTGGCTGGGAACTGCTGAGCATGTTCGAGAACAACGAGCTCAAACGCATCGACGTCAAGCTCATCGAGAAGTACATGCCGCAATTCAGGAAGAAGTAGAAGCGTTGGAGCGTAGAAGCGTAGATGCGTGAAGACGTGCGACAGCGCTGAAACGTGGATGTGTGGATGCGAAGGCTCATAACGATGCGAACTCAGAAGTTGGAGAGGAGAACGGTTATGGGCAATACGCACAAGGATCTGGAGATCTGGAAACAGGGCATTGAGCTCGTTGTACACATTTATCAGGCGACCCTGACGTTTCCGAAAGATGAAGAATATGGACTGAAATCGCAGATGAGAAGGGCGGCGGTGTCCTATCCGAGCAATATTGCCGAAGGCGCCGCGCGTGCGTCCAGACGGGGATATACGCAATTTCTCCGCGTGTCCCTTGGCTCGTTGTCTGAGCTGGAAACGCAGGTGGTTATTGCGGAGAGGCTCGGGTATCTTAAAGGAGCGTCTTTGCTGGAAGAGGTGGAAGCCCTTCGTCGAAAGACCCTGAATCTGATCAAGTACATGAAAACGGACAAGAACGACGGAAGAGGCAAGTAGAGCCATGGACAAGCGAAGCCAACGCATCTACGCATCTACGCTTCTACGCATCAACGAGGTTCCCCCGTGCTAGCAAACGTAAACGCAACACGAATGGAGCTCCTTCGGCTTCGCAAGCGGATCACGCTGGCCAAGCGGGGGCATCGACTGCTCAGTGAAAAACGCGACGAGATCTCCCGCCAGTTGATTCAGATCGCCCGGGACATCCAGCCGCTGCGTAAGAAGGTCGAGGAGGCCTTGCTCCTGACCTTCCGGCGATTCATGCTCGCCCGCGCGACCATGGAGCCCGAGGACGTCAAGGCCGCGATGGCGGTCCCGACCAAGCGGTTCAAGATGGCGATCGAGTTCGCCTCGGTCATGAACGTCCGCGTGCCTCGCCTGTCCAAAGACATCGAAGGCGACATCATCTGCTACGGCTACGGCGTCACCTCCGGCGAACTCGACGTCGCCCTCCAGTCGCTGGAGAAGGCGATCGACAGCCTGGTCGAACTGGCCCAGAAAGAAAAGCAAGCCCGCCTGCTGGCGGTAGAACTCCAGATGACCCGGCGTCGCGTGAACGTGCTGGAGCACGTGGTGATCCCGGACATCGTCGATACGATCAAGTTCATCAACACCAAGCTCGGCGAGGTCGAGCGAGACAACATCACCCGCCTGATGAAGATCACGGACATCATCCGGAAATGACGGAGCCGTCGCGAGCGACAGCGTGGAAGCGCAGATGCGTCTCTCATCCCGGGTGACAGCGGCAGGTGCGCCTTGCCGACGGCCTCCACTGTCTCATGTCTATGGCGTGAGGACTATGCCGAGCAGGATGCGAGCAGATTCTCCCGCACGTACTTGACTGCGTTGCGAAACATCTCGATGCCGTCCGGCCGGAGGTCCTTGCCCAGACGCGACCAGTGGGGGTGCTGCGTCCGCCGGATGTACCGCTCGGGGTGGGGCATGAGTCCCAGGACCCGGCCGGTCTTGTCGGTCAAACCCGCGATGGACTCGGTCGAGCCGTTTGGATTGATCGGGAAGGGCCCTTCCTGGCCATTGGCGTCGACATACTTGAAGGCAACGTGGCCCTCGCTCTTGAGTCTCTCCAATGCTTCGGGGCTCTTGGCGACGATCTTGCCCTCGCCGTGCGCGATCGGCACGTAGATCCGCCTGCCGGGCTCGATAAAGACGCACCGATTCGTCTGCGGCTCGAGGTAGACCCAGCGGTCTTCATACTTGCCGCTGTCATTGTTGGTGATGGTGACGTCTTCCTGCCGGAAGTGGGTGCCGCCGGGGAGGATGCCCGCCTTGACCAGGACCTGGAAGCCGTTGCAGATGCCCAGCACGAGCTTTCCGTCGTCGATGAACTTCTGAACGGGCTCGGCCAGGTGGTGAACCACCTGGTTGGCCATGATCTTGCCGGCCGCGACGTCGTCACCGTAGCTGAAGCCGCCGGGGAAGATCGCGATGTGGTACTGATCGAGCAGCGACTTGTCTTCGATCACTCGATTGATGTGCACCCGGTCCGCCTTGGCCCCGGCCAATTCCAACGTGTATTGAGTCTCCAGGTCGGTGTTGATTCCCGCCGCCCGCAAGATGATCGCTCGAACTTGTTCCATCTGTATCCCTATGCTCCAGCCCGTTGTCACCAGTTGAATGTCTTCTGCCACGCCTGTTTGAGAATGTCGATCCCGGCGTCGACGACGCTGTGGCCATCTTCGTCTTTGATGACCAGACGCGGCGCTTCGGTCACCGTGCCGATCTGTCCGAACGGCAGATTCAGCATTCTCTTGGCGAAGGCGTCGAAGTTCTCCGGAGTCACTTCGACGATGTATCGGCTGTTCGATTCGCTGAACAATTGTGCGTCCGTGCGCGAGCACTCTCGGCTCTTGGGCAGGCCCCGCAGACCGGCCTCCACGCCCAAACCGCCGGCGAAGGCCATCTCCGCCAGGGCGACCGCCAGGCCGCCCTCGGAACAATCGTGGCAGCTCGCGACCAGTCCCTCGGCGATGGCCGACGCGATCCGGGCTGCGATCTGGGGCGCCATCGCCAGGTCGAGCTTCGGGACGTTCGCGCCCATGTGGCCGTTCTCCTCGTAGTAGTGCGATCCGCCCAATTCGTTGTTCGTCCGGCCCACGACGAAGAGCAGGTTGCCCGCGCGCTTCAGGTCCATCGTCACGCACTTGTCGATGTCGTCCACGATCGACATCGCGCTGATCAGCAGGGTGGGCGGGATGCGGATGAGCGAGCCGTCTTCGCAAACGAATTCGTTGTTGAGGGAGTCCTTGCCCGAGATGAACGGGGCCTGATAGGCGATCGCGCCGTCGTAGCAGGCCTGCGCCGCGCGCACGAGGCTGCCCAGGACTTCGGGATCGGTGCAGCGGGCCCAGCAGAAGTTGTCCAGCAGGGCGATGCGGTCCACTCGTCCGCCGACGCAGATCAGATTACGGACGGCTTCGTCGATCCCGGCCAAGGCCATCCAATAGGGATCGATGTCGCCATACAGAGGATTCATGCCGCAACTGATCGCGACGCCTTTCTGCGAGGTGTACTTGGGCTGCACGACGGCGGCGTCGCTGGGACCGTCGTTGGCCACGCCGACCAGAGGCTTGACTACCGAGCCGCCCTGGACCTCGTGGTCGTACTGGCGGATGACCCACTCCTTGCTGGCGATGTTGTACGACGACAGCAAACGCAGGAGGTCGTCGGTGTAGTTGTCTTTCTTCGGCAGCTTCGGCTCGCTAAGCACGGGATTCTTCCACGAGGCTTGGCGCCGATACTTCGGCACTCCGTTGTGGAGGAAATCCATGTCCAGCTCGCCCACCTGCCGGTCGTTGTAGCGAAGACGCAACTTCTTGTCGTCCGTGAAACGGCCGATGACCGTGGCCTCGACGTTTTCGCTGGCGAAGACTCTCTGGACCGCCTCGATGTTCTCGGGCTTGACCGCGATCACCATCCGCTCCTGGGCTTCGCTGATCCAGATCTCCGTGTAACTCAGACCCGTGTACTTGAGCGGCACCTTGTCCAGGTCCACCTCGGCGCCGAGTTTCTCGCCCATCTCGCCGACCGCGCTGCTCAGGCCGCCTGCGCCGCAGTCGGTGATCGCTTCATAGAGCCCGGCCTCATTGGCCTGGATGAGCACGTCGAGCATCTTCTTCTCGGTGATCGCATTGCCGATCTGAACCGCGTGCGAGAAGATCGTCTCGTGTTCATGCGTCATCTGGCCGCTGGAGAACGTAGCGCCGTGGATGCCGTCCCGCCCGGTCCTTCCGCCGACGACGACGATGAGATTTCCGCTTTGCTGGTGCTTGAAGGCCTTGCTCTTGTCCATCACGCCGATGTTGCCGCAATAGACCAGCGGGTTGGCCATATAGCGGTCGTCGAAATAGATCGCTCCGTTGACTGTGGGGATGCCCATGCGGTTGCCATAGTCGCGGACGCCGGAGACGACGCCTCGCATGATCCGGCGGGGATGCAGGACGCCCTTGGGCACTTCGTCCAACTTCTTGTCAGGTCGGCCAAAGCAGAAGATGTCGGTGTTGGCGATCGGCCGGGCGCCCATGCCGGTGCCCATCGGGTCGCGAATGACGCCGCCGATGCCGGTGGCCGCGCCGCCGTACGGATCGAGCGCCGAAGGATGGTTGTGCGTCTCGACCTTGAAACACACGGCCGACTCCTCGTCGAACTCGACCACGCCGGCATTGTCGGCGAACACCGAGATGCACCAGGGCCTGGCGAGTTGCTGGGTGGCCTTGAACACGGTCTCTTTGAGCAGATTGTCGAAGTGGATCGGCTCGCCCTCGTGGTTCATTTCCACCTGGCTCTTGAGCGTCTTGTGGACGCAGTGCTCGCTCCAGGTCTGCGCGAGGCTCTCCAGTTCGATGTCCGTCGGTTCTCTCTCGAGCTTGCGGAAGTACTCCTGGATCGTCTTCATCTCGACCAGGTTCAGGAACAAGTCACGCTCTTTGCTCAAAGCCTCCAGGCCCGCGTCGTCCAGGTCCCGAATGGGCCAGTGAACGAGGTTCAGCTCATAGGGTTTCAGGTGCGGACCGGGCGGTTCGGCCTGATCGCCGATCACGACGTCCTCGATGACGTCGTTGGCCAGGATCTTGCGGGCGATCGTGTCGATCTGGCTGGGCTTGATCTCGCCCAGGAGGATGTACTTGCGGGCCGTCCGGACGCCGGCAGGGGTCGCGCCCATGTCTTTGATGGCCGCCATGACCGACTCCGCCACCGGGTCGGTCACGCCGCTCTTGAGATGCACCTCGATCAGCGTGGCCTTCGCCAGTCCGGCCGGCGGGCCGCTTCGACCGATATGATACTGTTCGCAGATCGGGTCCGTCAGCAGTCCACGGGCCACTCGCTCCGCAAACGCCTGGTCGAAATCCGCCTCGATCAGGAAGACGCGGGCCGACTGAACGACTTGCACTGTGGTAATGCCCAACTCGCGGATATCGGCCAGCACGCTGTTGCCCGCGACGTCGGGAAGGCTGGGCCGGTTGAAGACCTCAAAACGCCATTGTCTCACTACAGTAGTTCCTTCCTTCTGATCTTATACTTCACGAGGTCGGCACGTTTGCGTCGAGCGGTCTCGAGCAATTCCGTGATCCGATCCCTCTGACCATCGCGGATGGCCGCCTGCAACCGCGACAACTCGGCGATCGTGCGGTCGAGCCCGGCAGCGATATTCTCACGGTTGGCCAGGAGAACGTCCGTCCAGATCGAGGCCGGACCGGAGGAGATCCTCGTACTGTCCAGAAACCCCTTGCCTGCGAACTTCATATCTTCGTCGTCGCTCGCGTTGACCAACCCTGCGGCGATCACGTGCGGCAGGTGGCTGATGTTCGCATAGACGCGATCATGTTCGTCCGGACTCATCACCCGCATGGAGCAACCGAGGGCGGACCAGAAGGCCTTGAGCAGCTTCATGGCCGTGCGATCGGTCGAGGGCGTGGCGGTCAGGATGCACCGAGCGGTGTCGAACAGATCATCCCTCGCGAATTCGACGCCTCGCTGCTCGGACCCTGCGATCGGATGCGACCCCACATACCGGGCGGAACTCCCCAGACGCTGTTCGGCCCACTGATGCGGGAGCAACTTCGTCGATCCGACGTCGGTGACGATGCAGCCCGGCGGCACGACGGCGGACAGGTCCGCGAAGTATTGCTCGAATGTGAAGATCGGCGTTGCCAGGATGACCAGATCGGCGGTGGCCGTCGCGGCGGCGAGATCCCCAACCACCTGGGTCGCGATCCCCAGGGTCTTGGCCTTGCGGCGCGTGGTGGCCCGATGGCTGTAACCGACCACCTGGATGGCGGGCATGCGCTGACGCACAGCCAGCGAGACCGAGCCGCCGAGGAGTCCCAACCCTATGACGGAAACCTGCCGTAAACTCTTCACGCATAAGACCTTACAAGAGAAATGTACTGCACGGGCGATGCATAAGCCTATAGCAGTCCCCGTCGGCTGTCAAATTTTTTCTTTCATTTGACCGGCCGAGATGCTACATTCTACAGCGAAAGAAATGCCGAAGGACCCGGCGATAGAAACCTCGGAGCCGCCGATGAGCGGCCGGTTTTTTGTGTAGAGAAGGCCGTTTCCAAACATCAAGGGGAGTTTACACTCCGTGGAGTGGGTAGAGTAAGGTATGGCGCCCGAAGGCAACAGAATAGGCGGCGGCTACTTGGATTTCGAGCAGAAGATTGCAGACCTGGAGCAGCAGGTCGAGGAGCTTCGCAAGCTCGGCATGAAGAAGGGGATCGATTATTCCGTCGAAATCCGTCGTCTGGAGAAGGACCGGATCGCGGAGCTTAAGCGCACGTACTCCAGTCTGACCGCCTGGCAGACCGTCCAGGTGGCCAGGCACCCGCAGCGGCCGCTCTTGACCGATTACCTGAGCCTGATGGTCAAAGACTTCCGCGAACTGCACGGGGACCGGTGTTTTGGGGACGACCGCGCGATCGTCACGGGCATCGGCCAGATCGCTCGCAACAAGGTGCTGATCGTGGGTCAGAACAAGGGCAAGACCACCAAAGAGAAGATCGCGTGCAACTTCGGATGTCCGAATCCCGAGGGCTATCGCAAGGCCCTGGCGAAGATGAAGTTCGCGGAGAAGTTCGGCCTGCCCATCGTGACCCTGATCGATACGCCGGGAGCGTATCCCGGAATTGGGGCTGAAGAGCGGGGCCAGGCCCAGGCCATCGCGGTCAATCTCGCCGAGATGTCGCGGCTGAAAGTCCCGGTCGTAAGCGTTTGCATCGGAGAAGGCGGGTCCGGCGGCGCGCTGGGCATCGCGGTCGGCGACAGGCTCGCGATGCTCGAGTTCGCGTATTATTCGGTGATCTCGCCGGAGGGTTGTGCGGCGATTCTGTGGCGAGACGGCTCCCAGGCCCCGGACGCGGCGCAGGCACTGAAGCTGACCAGCAAGGACCTTCACCAATTGGGCCTTGTCGACGCGATCATTCCCGAGCCCGTCGGCGGCGCCCATCGAAACGTGCACGACACAGTCTACAACGTCGAGTCTTATATCTCGCAGACTCTATCGCAGCTTCAGAAGATGAGCACCCGCGAGCTTCTGGACACGCGGTATCGCAAGTGGCGTTCCGTCGGCAAGGATTGCACCGTGAGCGTCGGCGTTATGGCGACATGCAGGACGCCCATCGTCAGCACGAGCGGATCGACGGGGGCTCGTCGCGTTTCTTCTGCCGCCAGGGTATGATGAAATCGGGCTCGACGGGCTGGGGCCGCTTTGCCTTGCCCCAAGAGCCTGTGTCAGAGGGGGACTGTAATCGGCTCGTGCCCGGCCAGACGCGTCGGGTTGCAGGGGGAGTAGTAAGTAGGGTGATGGCGAAAGGAAAGGAGGAAGGGAGTGATGAGAAGATGGTGTGTGGTCGCAGGCTTGGCCGCGACGATCGGGCTGCTCGCCGTGGCGGGATGCAACGGTACGGGGGGGGAGTCGGCTGAGCCGAGCGCCGAGGTCAAGCAGCTCAAGACGGCGCTGGACGAGAGCCAGCGTCAGAAGGGGCAGCTCCAGACCGACGTCGGCCGGCTGGAGAAATCGCTGAACGAGGCGGAATCGGGCCTTGCGGACGCCAAGAAGGCCAACGAAGACCTGCAGAAGCAGATTCAGGACCTGACGGTTTCCCGCAAAGGTCTGGAGTCGAAGGTCGGCGATCTGGATGGCAAGGTCGGTCAGTTGACCGCGTCCAGGACCGAGCTGCAGCAGAAGCTGGATCAGTTGAGCACGTCTCGCGACCAGCTTCAGCAGCGGGTTGACGAATTGGTCAAGTCGCGGGATGATCTACAGGCCATGGTTACGAGCCTCGTCGACACCCGGGGCATGCTGGAGAAGCAGGTTGCGGCTCTGACCAAGGCGCGAAACGCCGCGATGGTGGACGCCAAGAATGCCCAGGCGAAGGTCGACGTCCTGACTGAACGGCTCAAGAGCCAGACGCAGCAGATGTTGGATTTGCAGGAACAGATGACGTCGGTTCGGGCTGTGCTCCAGCAGCTTCAGCAGAAGCTCGAGTAGATTCGCGGGCCACGGAGTCTTGGGAGTGGCTGTCCGCTGAAGGAGGGTGTGCGGGTATTTCGGATACCCCGGCGTCAGGGGGATTGCGCGTCTGTCGGCACGTCGACCTGCGTGGCCCGTGGATACGAGTGGATCTGTGGTTCGCTGGTCTGAAGTCATGCACAAAGTCCTGACTATCGTTTTCGCGTTCTTCTTCAGCCTGTTGCTCAGGTGCGTCTGCGGCTCCAATCGGCTGACTGTGACAAGGCGGGACATCTTCGACGACTACGTTGACCAGGGCAACAATATCTTCGTCTTCTGGCACAGCCGGCTGTTCTACCTGGTCTATTACTATGTGATGCGTGCGCCGCGGCGCAAGGCCTGCATGCTTGTGAGCATGAGTCGAGACGGGGATTATGGAGCCGCCCTCGTCCGGCGGCTCAAGCAGGACGCGGTCCGCGGATCGAGCAGTCGCGGTGGACAGGACGCGGTGCGAAAGCTCGTGTCGCGAATTGCATCCGGTAGCAACGTCGCCATCACTCCGGACGGACCGCGGGGGCCGGCCCTGGTCGTCGGAGAAGGGGTCGTCAAGCTGGCTCAGATGACCGGCGCTCGGATCATCCCGGTGAGTTACCAGGCCAGCCGGAGGTTGCTGCTCAAGAGCTGGGATCGATTCATCGTCGTCAAGCCGTTCGGCCGGGTTCACGTGGCCTTCGGCGAACCGATCCAAGTCCCCAGACGGATCTCCTCGCAACAGCGTCGAAGCTGCGTGGAGCAAGTGGAACGGGCGTTGCTCGAGCTGGACCGGGTGTGCATCGAGGAACTGGACGGCTGCACCGCCAGGCAAGCGGGGCGCCCTTCGATGGCTCTGGCGTCCGAGCCCCAGGACGCGACGCCTTCGCAGGAGGTCCGCACCGGGTGATCGTCGTGGCTGGAATCAACCGTTCGTGACTTCTCGCGGGTCGCGACCTTCCTCGATCGCGGTGATCTTGTTGACCCGTCGCTGATGGCGGCCACCGCTGAACTCCGTCGTCATCCAGGCTTCCACGATCTTGCGGAGCAGCACTTCGCCGAGCTGGTCGCCGGAGAGGCACAGAACGTTCGTGTCGTTGTGGTCGCGCGAGATTCTCGCGCTGAGCTCGTCGTGGCACAGGGCGGCTCGGATGCCGTGGACTTTGTTGGCCGCGATGCTCATGCCTAGACCAGTAGCGCAGATCAGGATGGCCCTGTCCGCGCCCTTGTCCGATACGGTCTTGGCCGCCACATAGGCGAGGTCCGGAAAATCGACGGGGGTCGCGTTGTCGGTGCCCACGTCGATGCACTCATGGCCCATCTGGGCGACGATCGCTTTGATCAATTGTTTGGCGTCATAGCCCCGGTGATCGCTTCCTACGGCTATTCTCATATCGCGAGCTCACTTACTCTTGTCTTCACGGCCGCCTCAATGTACGCGGCACACCGATTGAAATACTCCTGAGGTTGTCCGACCGGGTCGGGAATCTCGCCATCGGGGCTCAGAAGCAGGCATTTCCGCTCCGCCTCCGGCGCAACCGAAACGACCTGATCACAGTGCGCCTGCGTCATACAGTAGATGAAGTCGCTGGCGTCGATGAGCTGCCGGGACAAGGGCCGGCTCATGTGATCGCCGATGTCAACTCCTTTCAGGGCACATGCCGAGATGGCTCCGGTGCTGGCCGGAGCGCCGGCCAGCCTCATGGTGCCCGCAGAAAACACCTTATAGCCTCGTTCCGGCAGTTCGTCAACGCCGCAGCCGGTTTTTTCCGCGAGGTATTTGCGGAACAGGCCCTCGGCCATAGGGCTGCGGCACGTATTGCCCGTGCACACGAAGAGAAAGACAACGTCGGACATGCTCTTGACCTGTGCGGCGGAGTAGACGCCCTCTCGCAGGAGGCGAATCCCGTGCGAGCCGACGGCCGCGACGGTGCTGCTCGTTCCATACTTGCACGGCCCGGCGTCCAGGACGAGGTCGAGATCGGAGCCGAGTTCAGCGATCGCGCGATCCGCGTCCTTGGGCGGTTCGCGGCCGGCGAGATTAGCGCTGGGCGCGACCACCGGATAATTCACCAGACGAAGCAGCAGGGAGGCGACGGGATGATCGGGACAACGAATGCCGATCGAGTCCTCCTTGTAGAGGGTGTTCACCACGTCGTCGCCCAAACAGGTTCTCTGTTGAGCGATCAACTCAGGATCGACGCCGAAGACAAGGGTCAATGGTCCCGGCCAGCCCTGCCGGATCAGTTTCTCGCCTCGGAGTCCCACGTTCTGAACATACTTGCGGTACTCATCAATCTGGCCGATGTGAAGCGTGTAGTGCTTGCGAGCATCCCGGCCTTTAATCCGATCCAGACGATCGAGAGCTTTGGCCTCGACCCGACAGGCGATTCCATAGACTGTCTCGGTGGGAAAGGCGACTAAGCCGCCTTCTTCCACGACCTTCGCGGCCTCCTTGATCCGGTCCAGGTCTCCCGGGCGACCGCTGATTTTAATGACCTCTATTGTCATAAGGAGTCACGATACACCAAAGTTCAAGAACCCGCAAGGTTTCCGAGGGGTTCTTCTGCGAAGCCGCGTGGGGACGACCGATAATCAGGCCTGAAGATGGAAAACGAGGCGAAAACTCCCCTGTGATCGATGTATTCGCCAGATTCGCTAAAGTCCCCATTATTACGACTCCGATAAGTGCACCGTTGGCTGAAACCAAGTGCAATGGAGGTTCAGATTATGGAAACTTTGCTGGAACAACGCAGGGAACGCAGAACGGATCTCTCTTGGCCCGTCAGTGTCTGAGATCGGAAGAGCGTCGTGTAGGGAAAGAGTGTAGATCTCGGTGGT
>CALEZT010000236.1 GCA_937927975.1 uncultured Phycisphaerales bacterium | reverse complement strand
AGCTTCGAGTCCTGGCCTTGCAGAGGCAGGCAAGAGGCGGGAGCAAGCCCTCGACCGAAGAAGTCGCCCGTAGGCTCTCCAACAGCGCCACTCCCCTCGATCGGATGCTCAACGCCGAGTATCTGCTGGCGATGGACCCCGAGCACCTGGCCTATGGCGAAGCTCTGCTCCGTGCGGCGGTGGATGGCGGTTTTCGAGAGGCCGCCAAGTGGATCGCCGATTTGGTCTTCCTGGCCAACAACAACGCAGCCAAGCCTTCGGCCGATCTGTATGTGGATCTGCGGAATGCCTACTCGGCAATCGGACAATTCAACCGGGCGGCCGCCGCTTGTCAAAGGGCCATTCGCCTCAAGCCCCAGGACAAGCAGTTGGTGGACGATCTGAAACGGTTGCGAGCCCGGCTCAACCCTGGCTCCAAGGCGTCCAACCCCGCCGGCGCTGCAGGCAAGCCGGTCCCCCATCGCAAGCGGGTCAAAGACGACGAGAAGCCGACCGCGGAGACTGTCGACCAGAGCGAACGCCACGAGGCGGCCATGGTCCAGACCTCCAACGAACAGCAGATGGCGGAAGCCAAGGCGTTCTTCGCGAACGCCCGCAAGGCGGCCGAGGGAAAGCAGTACGACTACGCCATCGATATGTACCTCAGCGGCCTGGCCCGCGCGCCGGACGCCTTGGAAGAGGGCCATCTGCCTTTGTGCGAACTGGGCCTGCAGAGGCGGGGCAAAGGCGGCAAGAAGCCTTCCATGATGGAGAAGGTCAAGCGGATGCGGGGCAAGAGTCCTCTCGAACAGATGCTCAACGCCGAGTATCTATTCGTCAAGGACCCCGACAACCTGGCGTACGCGGAAGCCATGCTCAGGGCCGCGGTCGAGGGCGGGTTTTCGAGGACCGCCCATTGGATCGCCAACCTGATCTTCCAGACGAACAACGCCCTGGAGAAGCCCTCGTTGCAGACCTATCTGCTGCTCAAGGACAGCTACAAGGCCTTGGGACAGTATGACAAGGCGGTGGCCGCCTGCCAGCGGGCCTACCGCATGAAATCCGACAGCAAGGAGTTGGCCGACGAGTTCAAGAACCTCTCGGCCGAGCTGACCATGTCCAAGGGCAACTACAACGGCCAAGGCGATTTCCGCCAGTCGATCCGCGACCAGGAGACGCAGGCCAAGCTGTATGCCCAGGACCGGATCATCAAGACGGAGGATTACCGCATCTCGGCTGTGGAGGACGCCCGCAAGGCGTACGCACGGGAGCCGGAACTGGCCAAGAACGTCTTCACATTGGCCGAGACCCTGGCGGATTTGGAGAACGACAAGGCGGAGAACGAAGCGGTCCAGTTGCTCGAGGACACCTATATCCGCTGCCACGAGTTCCCGTTCAAGGAGCGGGCGGGCCTCTTGCGACTGCGTCAGCTTCGACGAAAGCTCCGCGAGGCCAAGAAGCAGCTCGAAGCCCGGCCCGACTCCACCGAGGCGAAAGAGCGGGTCGCCGATCTGACGGCCACTCTCAACGACGCGGAGACCGAGCATTACCGCCTGTGCGTCGAGAATTACCCCACCGATCTGGCCCACAAGTACGAATATGCGTTGCGGCTGATGCGGAACGGTCGGTATAATGATGCGATTCCGCTCTTCCAAGAAGCTCACAAGGACCCGCGGCGTCGGATCTCGGCGATGGACAAGGTGGGGTATTGCTTCTTCATGAAGGGTTGGTATGCTGATGCGATTGATGTGTTCCGCCAGGCCATCGATACGTATGAAATAAAAGATGATGCGGTGGCCAAGGAACTGCGGTATAATCTGGCCCGCGCGTACGAAGAGCAGGGTGAGAAAGACAAGGCGTTGGACATCTATCGCAGGATCGCCCAGCTCGACTTCTGTTATCGGGACGTGGGAGCACGAGTAGACAAGCTCAGGGCCGGGCCGGAAAAGGCCGGACCCTCGGCAAATAGTGATTGACATCAGAGTTGTTCAGGAGACCAAAGTGGCACATTCGTTATCGGCAAAGAAGAGAGTCAGACAGAACACGAGAAAGCGGACGTTGAACCGGTCTCGCAAGAGCCAGGTCAAGACCCAGATCAAGCACCTCGAAGCGACCATCGACGAGGGCAAAGCGACGGAAGCCCAGGAGCAGTTCCGGCTGTTGACCAAGAAGCTGGACAAGGTGGCCTCCACGAGCACGATGCACAAGAAGACCGCGGCCCGCAAGAAATCCCGTCTGGCCAAGAAGATCAATGCGCTGAAGGCCAAGGCGAAGGCTTGATCCGGCCCCTCTCGGGTCTCTCTTTTTTGCCGGACGTTTATGACGGCAATGACGCGAAACCACAGCACCCGGTCGACGCGAGTCCGACAGGGTGCTGTTGCTTTTGTGCGGCGGCGTGATCGGAATCCGGACTTCCGAAGAAGCTGGTTGTCCCTTTCGGATAGCAGCCCGAGCGGCCCTTTTTCGGAAGCCCGGAAGACTGTTCCAGGGGAGTGCAAGGATGCCTCAGGTCTACAAGGATCGGATCCTCAAGTTCCTCAAACGTGAGGAGTACCAGCCGCTCAAGGTCGCGCAATTGGCCAGGGCGCTTGGGGTTGCCGATGACGCGTACGCGGAGTTCAAAGTGGCGTTCGACGAGCTCCGCCGGGCGGGGCACATCGTCATCGGCTCGGGCAATCTCGTTGCCCTGCCCGCGATGGCCAGCCAGGTTGTGGGCGTGTTTCGGGCCAATCCCAAGGGATTTGGGTTCGTTTGTCCACTGGAGCCCAACGCCCATGGCGACCTGTTCATCCCCCCCGACGCGACCGCCGACGCCATGAATGGCGACACCGTCCTGGCCAAGGTCAACCGCAAGGGCAAACGCGGCCTGGAGGTTCGCTACACCGGCGAGGTCCTGGAGATCCTCGAACGGGCGAACAACCGGTTCGTCGGCACCCTCATGCGTCATCCCGAGGCCTGGATCGTCCAGCCGGACGGAAGCCGGTTCATCGAGCCGATTATCGTCGAGGACGTCACGGCCAAGAACGCCCGCGAGAAGGACAAAGTGGTCGTCGAAATCCTCTCCTATCCGAGCGAGAAGTACCTGGCTCGCGGCGTGATCGTCGAAGTGCTGGGCCGGGCCGGGCAGTACGAGGCGGAGATCGAATCGGTCATGCACCAGTTCCACCTGCCCAGGGAGTTTGAGGAGGAGGGCCTGGAGCAGGCGAGGGC
>CALEZT010000235.1 GCA_937927975.1 uncultured Phycisphaerales bacterium | reverse complement strand
GCCTTGCAGCGGATCGGGGCGCCGAAGCTGTTCTTCGACCGAGCAGGGGGGCAGTACGTGCTGACCTGGCATACGCCGCACAAAGAGGGGAGTCGCGAAGACCCCGAGCGGTACTGGGCCAGCCAGCGGACTCTGTATCTGACCTCGAAGAACCTCAAGACGTTCTCCGATCCACCGCGAAGACTGTTTCCCTGGGACATGGCCACGATCGACGTCGTCATTCGCAAGCAGGGGGAGCGGTACTTCGCGTTGATCAAGGACGAACGATATCCCACGCTCGACTGGGTCACCGGCAAGACGATCCGCATCAGCTCAGCCCCGAGCCCGTTCGGGCTGTGGACGGAGCCCTCGGGACCGGTCAGTCCCAACTTCCGTGAGGCGCCGACCCTGATCCCGTCGCCCGACGGCAAGGCGTGGTACCTCTACTACGAACAGTATCCCGGCGTGTCCTACGGCTTGTCCGTCTCTGCGGATCTGGGCGGGCCCTGGCACCAGATCTCCGGCTACACCTTCCACGAGGACTGGGACAAGTACAGCCTCTCGCCCAAAGTCCGTCACGGCTGCATGATCCCCATCACGCGGGCCCAGTACGACAACCTGGTCCGTGCCTTCGGTCTGCGCGAGCCGTAGATCGGGATAACGATAGACAGTCAGACCCGCCCGTGCTATAAGCAGGGATGAGGCGTTGCGTATGGGTTCTGCACGAGCGACGGAGAGCGGAGATCGATGGGAGCAGTGAAAGGACCGCATCATGAGACGACGGATTGGGACACTGCTGGTTGTTGCGAGCGTTCTTCTGATGACGGTCACGGTTCTGGGGACCATCACTGAGATCACCGGCTCTCGCGGCGATTTGAATGAGGATCAACAGTTGGCTTTCGTCGCGGGCCTGCTGTTTGCGGGTGTCTTGTTTGTGTTGGGGGTGACCCTGTTCATAGTCGGGTGGCATCTGCGATGCCCTGTTCCTGCGGAACCAGGGGGAATGGCCGTGGCGCCGCCCAGGGGCAATCGAAAGACGCTGGCTGTGTATGTTGGGGGGAGTGTCGTCGCGGCTCTGGCTGCGGCTCTTCTCCCGAAGGGTCCCGGGTTCCTGCGGCCGCTCTGGTGCCTCGTCGGCCAACCCTCCATCTTTGCGCAACTACTTTTCGGAGGCATCTTGGGGATCAAGTTAGGCGCGGGCATGGGGGCACAGGCAATTCTCATCACCACGAGTCTGGCGTATTTCCTGACGCTGCTCTATCCTCCCTATCGCATGCTTACCATGGATCGAGCGGCAGAAACAGCCTGCTTTCGGCGTATGACGGTGCTTCTGATTCTCTTCGGGAGCGTGCATCTGCTCATCACCGGAGTCTTTGCTTTGTTGGTTAAGGCATAGTCGTGAGATCGCAGCGAAGCAGGACCGCTCGTTCCGCTTGTCAGGCAAGGCCGCGCTGTCTTCTCGATCTTGACCTCGGTCTTGCCCCCCTCACCGTGCGGGATTATAGCCTTCTCGCATGAACGCGAGGTCGTCGGTCCCGTCGGGGGCAGGCCAACGGATGCAATCGGGATAGGGCACGTCCGTCATGGCCAGGGTGCTCTTCTGAAGCCACTGGTGCTGAACAGCGTGGCCGTCGGAGAAGGCCAGCACGCTGAGCCGGCCGTGGCGGACGACAATCGGGTCCCACCAGCGGTCCCCTTGTTTTTCCAGGTTCCACGAGCCCCAGTTGTAGCCGCCGACGTCGGTCTTCTCTTCGAGGAAGACGTACTTGACGCCGGGGTTCTTGATCTGCGTGAGTTTCTTGTAGGAGGGGTAGCCCCAGTTCTGCATCAGCCAGCTACTGGCCCCCGTGCCGACGTCGCCGTTCATGCCGCCGGGGATGCCGTAGCTGCGATGCGTCAGCTCGGTGCGATTCCTGCGGTCGCCCGGGCAGTGGTAGAGATCCACGTTCTTGACGTAGGGGAACAGGGCCCCGGCTTCGCAGCCGCGTTTCTCGTCCTCCAGGGTGGCCTGGGCCCTCTGGACCGTGACTCCGTCCTTGGTTCGCGGCAGTTGGACCCAGTCGTACTGGATGCTGGGCGAGGCGGAATAGCCGTCGTGGCCTCCGACGAGTCTGTCGTCGTTGTCCTGGGCGTACAGAATCCAGGCCAGCACGAGCTGGTGTTGATTCGATTGGCACACGCTGCCTGCGGCCTGCCTCTTGACCCTGGACAGGGTGGGAACCATGATCGCCATCAACAAGGCGATGATCGCGATGACGACCAGCAGCTCGATGAGTGTGAATCCGCGTCTTTTCATGGTGGCGTCTTTCACAACAGAATCCCGGCCCTTCTCGATCGTCGTAACGCCCGCGTTCTTCGCACGGATAGTATAGCACGAACGCGGGAATGGTCAACCCCGAGGATTCGCCCCGGCCTTTTCTGCGGACCTGAACGGTCGCAGGAGGCGCAAAGCCGCCGGCGGAAATTGTCAGCAGATTGGGTAGACGTCGGGGAGGAGACGGGGCATAATGGGTTTGTTCGGCTGGCAGCTTTGCGTGGGGGGGCAGCGGGGAATGTTATGTGTGGGGTGACATGGACGTTGTCGGGCTGGTCAAGTCGGTGGTGGCGCTTCACGGCCTTCCGAGGCCGCTGAGGATCGGCATTTACAGCCTCGCCGGCGTCGCGGCGGGGATGGTGCTGCTGGTGATCCGGATCGCCAACGGGACCTCGTATTTGTCGGACAAACCCGAGACCTGCATCAATTGCCACGTGATGACCGACGCCTACGCGAGCTGGCAGCGCGGCAGTCACGGGCGGGTCGCGGTCTGCGTCGATTGCCATGTGCCGCACAGCAACCTCGTGGCCAAGTACGCCTTCAAGTCTCTCGATGGCTTGAAGCATTCCTATGTGTTCACGATGCGCAAGGAGCCCCAGGTGCTGGACCTTTCCACAGGGGCGGTGCCGGTCGTGCAGGCCAATTGCGTGCGGTGTCACGACGATCAGCTCTCGATGGTGCGGCTGGCGGGTGCGACCGAGCGGCGATGCTGGAACTGTCACAGCGGCATTCACGGCGAGGTCCGCAGTCTGTCGGCTTCGCCTTCGACACTTCGGCCGGGATTGCCCTCCGC
This sequence comes from uncultured Phycisphaerales bacterium, assembly GCA_937927975.1. GTDB lineage: Bacteria > Planctomycetota > Phycisphaerae > Sedimentisphaerales > Anaerobacaceae > PLanc-01. The sequence goes on along the minus strand of CALEZT010000235.1, from coordinate 12,081 downwards.
GGGCTTGGAGTGGATGAAACAAGGAGACGAGAAATGACGACCGAGTCGGGCTCGAGTGAACGCAGGACGGGCAAGGGAAACGGCTGGCTGTCCCTGCCGGTGTGGATGGGGATTGCGATCGCAGGGCTGCTCGTGGTGCTGGTGCTGCTGCTGGGGTTGCTGGCGGTCTCGATCATGGAGCGCAGATGGGAGGCGCAGCGGCCTTCGATGGTGGTGCGTCCGATCGCACAGTGGGAGCCCGACAACGCAGTCTGGGGGCAGAACTACCCTCGCGAGTACGAGTCCTACTTGAAGACGCGGATCTCGGACACCAAGACCAAGTACGGCGGCTCATTTCCCCGCGACTACCTGGAGGCCGATCCGCTCCAGGTGATCCTGTTCGCGGGGTATGGGTTCAGCAAAGACTATCTGCAGGGACGCGGGCACTACCACGCGGTGGAGGACGTGGCCGGGACGGCCAGGATCGCCAAGCCGTTCCAGGCCGGGACCTGTTGGTCCTGCAAGAGCACCGACGTGCCGCGTCTGATGGCCAAGATGGGCGTCAAAGAGTTTTACGCGTCGAACTTCCACGACCTGGCGGGCGAGGTCAAGCACCCGATCGGCTGCCAGGATTGTCACGACCCCGAGACGCTCAAGCTCCGCATCACGCGACCTGCCCTGCGAGAGGCCTTCGCCGCGATGGGCAAAGACATCGATCAGGCGACCCACCAGGAGATGCGTTCGCTCGTGTGTGCGCAATGTCATGTCGAGTACTACTTCAAGACGGATGAGAAGGAAGGGCTCAAGAACTACCTGGTCTTCCCGTGGGCCAAGGGCACGACGCTGGAAGAGATGATGGCCTACTACGACCAGATCGAGCACAAGGACTACGTCCACCCGATCTCCGGCGCGCCGATCGTCAAGGCCCAGCACCCCGACTACGAGCTGTACCTGACCGGCGTCCACGCCTATCGCGGCGTCTCGTGCGCCGATTGCCACATGCCGTACCGCACCGAGGGCGGCGTCAAGTACACCGACCACCACGTCCAGAGCCCGCTGCTGAACATCGCCAACAGTTGCGCCGTCTGCCACCGCTGGAGCGAGGACGAGATCCGCACCCGCGTCGAGGGCATCCAGACCAAGACCGAGGCCGCCAAGCTCGCCGCGGAGGACGCGTTGGTCAAGGCGCATTTCGACGTCGCGGCTGCGGTCCAGGCGGGGGCCAAGCCCGAAGATCTCGCGGGTCCGCGAAAGCTCCTGCGCCAGGGCCATTTCCGCTGGGACTTCATCTCCGCCAACAACGGCATGGGCTTCCACTCGCCCCAGGAATCCGTCCGCCTGCTCGGCGAAGCGGCCAACCTCGCCCAGCAGGCCCGCGTCGAGACCGCCAGACTGCTCGCCCGGCTCGGCGTGACCCAGTCGGTGGCCTACCCCGACATCTCCACCAGGGCCAAGGCCTGGGAAGTGGCCCAGGGATTCGTCCAAGGCCAGGGCGTCAAGCTCCTGCCCTAGCCTCTCCCGACGCCCATGACATCCGTGCGAGAATCCTCCGTCGGACGCTCCGTAGGGGCGACGCATGCGTCGCCCTCAACGCCGGGAAGACACAATTCACGGCGTCTGCGAGAAGAAACGGGCGAGAGGACGGGACGGACTGATCCGGAATCCGTCGCCTGGACGGGACGCGCCGCTGCGCGGCGGGGCGACGGGAGTTTTTCGCATTCAGGCCACCAGCAGCCGGGGTGCTGCGCACGCCCTTGAGCGATCGCCCCGTTCGCGTGTCAAACCGGAGGCTCCAAATCGGAAAACACCTCAGGCAGGTCCGCTTCATACCTGCGTCCAACTTCATGGGATGGCGGTCTCTCCCGTCCGCCCGGAGGTCTTCGTTCGCCGGAAATCCCGGGCACACCCCCATCTGCCATCTGCACGACCACGACCGCCCACGGCGGATTTCCTGCTTGACAGAGGATAGGCCAAGTCGCCCAAATAGGGCTTGGCGTAGATATCGGTGTATAGAAGCTCCTGGTGCGGAAAGGAGCGGATGCGATGGTTGGGCAGGAGACGCGAATTCGACACGGGAAATCGACGTCGGTTGAGCCAAGGCGTCGGTCCGGCCCCTCTTCAACCATCCATTATCCTCCATCCATCATCAATCGCTCCGCGTTCACCCTGATTGAACTGTTGGTGGTCATCTCGATCATCGCCTTGCTTCTGGCGATCCTGCTGCCGACGCTCTCGCGGGTGAGGAAACAGGCGCAGGCGGTCGCCTGCCAGAGCGGGATGCACGGATGGGCCATCCTGTTCGCGGCCTACCAGAACGACAACGATGGTCGTCTTCCCTGGGGACGCGATGAGACCGGCCAGATTCCCTGGCCTCGTCAGATGGAGATTCACAGCGGGCTCGACCTCCGCAAGGCCATGCTGTGCCCGACCGCGTCCAAGCTGCAAGCTGCGGGGGCTCCTCGAACTCGCGGCAGTTTCCTCGCATGCGGCACGACTTTCCAGGCGTGGCGATACGAACTTTCCAGTGGCGAGGGAGGCGCGGAAGGGACCTATCTGTCATGGAACGGCAGCTATGCCATGAACAACCACCTCAGGCTCAGCGGGCGAATCGAGAGGGTCAAGCCCTCCGTTCTCCCGGTGTTCTTGGATTCCCGCGACTGTCTGGCGAGCTTTTCCTCCGCAGAAGCGGGTGAGCCGCCTCCGTGTGAGGATGCCCCCTTGGGATTGACAGGCAACTTGTACGACGAGGCCGCCGAAGTGGCCATCGATCGCCATCGAGGCGGAATCAATGGCCTCTTCGCCGATGGAGCCATCCGCATAGTGGGCATCAAAGAACTGTGGACGCTCGCGTGGCACAAGGAATACAACACTGCAGGACGCTGGACCCAGGCCGGCGGCGCGAAGGCGGAGGACTGGCCGCTATGGATGAGGGGATTCAAGGACTACTGACGTCGCGGGGCGACGCGTGAAAGCGCGAGGGCGCGTCTCGAATGCAGTCCGTGTGAATCCGTGCTACGAAGTCCTCACATCTTGTTTTTTGGGGAAGGGTCTTTGCCGCGAGGGAAGAACCAGAGGAGGCAGCCGAAAGAAACGAAAGAAGGCGAAAAAGGGGAAAGAGCGGAGGCTTATGGTCGGTCTCGATGTCTTCTTCTTGTCTTTCGGCTTATTTTGGGCGATGAATCCTTGGGTTGCGGCCGAAGGCCGCGCCAAGTCCTCCGCGGCCTCTGCGGTTCGAGAATCTTGCTGCGAAGGCGGAAGGCGCCGGCGACTGCGGCGCCTTCCGCCTGGCACAGGAGGCGTCAGTTCATATCGAGCGATTCCAGCCGCTGTTGGGCTTTCTGCACTTCGGGATCGGCCATGTGGGGCGCGGCTTTCATCATGGCGCCCATCATCTTCTGGCCCGCTTCTTCCATCCGGGCCATGACCTTCTTGAGCGGTTCCGGCGGGTTCTGATTGTTCTTCAGCTCGGGATACTTTTCCGCGAGCTTCTGCATGGTCGGCGCGAGTTTCTCCGCTTTGTCGGCGAAACGATTGATCGCCTGGGCCACGGCCGGCGCGCCGGTCGCTTTGTCCAGTGCGGCGGTGAACTCTTCGATGGCGCCGGTCCACTGATTGGCGGCCTGCTCGATATCCGCATACTTCCCGCCGCCGCAGCCGGGAAGGAACACAATCGCGGTCAATACACATGCCAGGGAAAGGACAACGTTCTGCCTCATGAGTCGGGTCTCCAACAGGGTAACGACATCGCATCCGCATTGACCCAGGACGTTCCCAAGCCAATCGGAATCCATCGGGATCATAAAGGCCAGGGACGGTCTTGCCAAGTGAGAATCCCGGAGCCCCTGCACGGGTCTCGCGAGGGGAATTGGAGGGATCGGCACTTCTCGCGGGCGGAGGACGGGCCTGAAACCCGGCCTTGCGGCCGGCAATGGGAGGGCCTATACTGGGGTCACACTTGACCAGGAAGGGATCTCATGAGCGCAGTGGTCGTGAATCGGTTCGTTCGTCTGTTGACGCTGGGCTGGCTGATCGGCCCGATCTTCGACAAGGAGATGCGGGTCTCCAGCCGGCGCCGGCGGAATTACGTCCTGCGTTTCTTCTACGTCGGGTTCTTCGCGTTCTTTCTGGCGATCGTCTGGGCGGAGACGGTGCCGTATCAGAGCACGTCCGCCTACCAGAGCTCGCGCATGGCCGTCGCGGGCCAGGCCATCGTCAGCACCATCCTGTGGTTCGAATTCCTCGCGGCGCAGGTGATCGCGGTCGTCATGCTCAGCACGTCGATCAGCGACGAGATCTACCATCGCACGCTCGGCGTGTTGATGACCACTCCCATCGGCAGCTTCCAGATCGTCGTCGGCAAGCTGCTGAGCCGGCTACTGCAACTGGTTCTGCTGCTGGCGATTTCGCTGCCTCCGCTGGCGGTCATTCGCGTGTTCGGCGGCGTGCCTGGGGATTTCCTCGCCTGCGGCCTGTGCGTGACGTTGACGACCGCGATGTTCGTCGGGTCCCTGAGCCTGTTCTTTTCGATCTTCACCCGTCGGGCGTACACCGTGATCCTCACGACGATCGTGACGCTGGGCCTGCTGTTCCTGCTGGTTCCGTTGGGGGCGGCGTTCCTGGCCTATTACCCGCACGACCCGTCGGCGGCGTTCTGGCGGGGCCTGTCGCTGGTGAACCCCTATCTGATCCTGTTCGAGGCGACGGTGGCGATGCAGGGCGTCCGCGTGTGGGGCGTGGTTTCGTGGCCGATCCATTGCGGCGCGATGCTGGGGGCCTCCGGATTGCTGCTGCTGTTGTCGACATTGCTGGTCCGCAAGGCGGCCCTTCGTCAGGCGATGGGTTTGACCGGGCTGTGGTCGGGCCGGGGTTCGCCAGATCCCGAGAAGAGCATGGCCCAGGGGCGGGTCGCGCGGGTGAAGGGACCGCCGGTGTTGTGGAAGGAGTGCCGCATCCCGCTGCTGGGCAGACGCCGGGTGATGAACCTCATCGGGGCAATTGCCATTCTTGCGTTGATCGACCTGACCTATTGGCTCTGCTATCGGGAGGACTGCCTGGGCGATGGCGAGATCCAGTCGGCCTACATGGTTGTCTTCTTTGCGGTCGGGATGCTCTTCGCCGCTGTGCTGCCGGCGACGTGCATCGCCTCGGAGAAAGAGGCGCAAACCTGGTCGCTGCTGCTGGCCACGTCCATCGGCGAATGGCAGATCCTCGCCGGCAAGTTCGGCGGCGTCGTGCGTCGCTGCCTGCCGGCTTGGGGATTGCTCTTTGCGCATCTCGCGGTGTTCTCTCTTGTCGGGTACATCCATCCGGCGGCGATTCTCCAGTTCGGCCTGATCGCGGCCTGGGCCCTGGTGTTTCTCTCGGGCGCCGGTTTGTACTTCAGCCAGCGTTTCAAGCACACGACCACCGCAGTAATCGCGAACATGGGCCTGGCTGCCACCTTGTGGGCGATCATTCCGCTGATAGCAGCCATCGTGACGGTGGGGATTGGCCATGGGGACAGCGACTGGATCGAGCCGTACCTGGACATGAACCCATTCGTCCAGGCGGGCGTTGTCGCCTCCGCGACCGCCCACGGGGAGAATCTCCACGATTACGAGTGGACGCAGGGCGGTTTGAGCAGCGTTCTCGATGCCACCGCGTGGATACTCCTGACAGCCCTGATCCACGTGGTGGTGGGTTTGGCGCTGGCTGCGTGGACGAGGTTCCGCATGAGACGCAATCCACTGTAGCGATCGCTTGCGAACGAGCGACGCACGGGTTACTCTGATGCGAGCGTCGAAGCGTCTGATGTTGGTATGCGATTGGAGGTGCGTCCTATGACACGTCTGTTCTCCGCGTTCCTTGTGTCGGTGTCGTTCGTCCTTGCGCCTGGAACGGCTGCCAGGGCCGACGCGGCCCGGATTTCGAACGATCGGATCACCGTCGAAGTCGATGAGGAGACGGGCGGCTGGATGCTCGTGGACCGACGCTCCGGCGTGCGATGGCCCTCGGAGGGGATGGCCAAGGCCGGCGACGCCACCTGGCTGCAGGACGGCCTGACGCGAACCTCAAGCGATGAGAACTCGATCCGTCTGAAGGCCAGAGACGGCGGGGCGGTGGTCTTCTCGCTTGACGCATCCGGCGGGACGCTGGAACTTCGCTATGAGAAATCCGCGGGCCAGACGATCCGGACCCTGGGCGACGCCCTGGCCGTCACGGGCGACGGTTTCGTGATCGTGCCCAGCCGCGAGGGACTGCTGATCCCGGCGCGGAGCGAGAAGCCCTTCAAACGCATTTTCGGCACGTCGGAGTACGAAGGCTGCCACATGAACATGCTCGGTTTTGTCAAAGACGGTTCGGCGCTGATCGCGACCTGGGACGATGCGTATGTCTTTCCGGAGATCGAGCGAACCGTGTCCGGCGGGCCGAAGCTCGTGACAAGCTTCGAGCTTCGCGGTTCGGCCCGGTCCGTGCGATTGACGCCGCTGGGCAAGGGCGACTGGAATACGATTGCCCGCGCGTACCGCAAGTTCGCCGAGGGACGCGGGCTCGCCGTGACACTGAACGAGAAGATCCGTCGGGACCCGCACGCCGAGTTGATGCTCGGGGCGTCGAACGCCAAGCTCTGGACTTGCCTGGCGCGTCGAATGAACGAGGAGAGCACAGCCGAGGAGTCGGTGAAGATCCGCTGGACGTTCGACGAGGCCGCCCGCATTGCAGAGCACCTGCGGAAGGATCTGCAAATCGACCGCTGTCTGTTCATGATCGGCGGCTGGACGGAAGGGGGCTACGATGTCCGTCACCCGGACAACCTGCCGGCCAATCCCGAGTGCGGCGGCAACGAGGCCCTTGCGGACGCCGTCGAGCGGATCCAGAAGCTCGATTACGTCGGCTGCCTGCATGACAACGTGCAGGACATGTACCGCGACGCCAGGAGCTGGGACCCGAACTTCATCGAAAAGAGGGCAGACGGCTCGCCCATCGTCGGCGGCCGCTGGAACGGCGGACGGGCCTACATGGTCTGCGCCCCCAAGCAGTTGGAGCTGGCCCAGCGGGTCCAGAACCTTGGGGCTATCCACGACCTGTTCAAGCCTTGGAGCTACTTCATCGACACGACCTACGCGGTCGGCCCGCGGGAATGTCACGACCCGAGCCATCCGATCGGCCGCAACGAGGACATCGCCTGGAAGATCCGCCTGAGCGACTATTCGCGGAACGTTTTCGGCCTCTTCGGCAGCGAGTGCGGCCGGGAGTGGGCTTTGCCGCACAGTGACTTTTTCGAGGGCCTCGTCGGCGTCAGCGGGCACTACTTCCACCAGCTCAAGCCCGAGGAATTGGACGCCCAGGCGATCCCGTTCTTCGAGATGGTGTATCACGACTGCCAGGTCGCCTACGGAAAGTATGGCTACAAGGCCGAAGAAGCGGCGGAGTACGTCGCGCACCACGTCCTCTGCGCCCGCCCGCTGCACTACCACAGCTTCCCCGACCATCTCTATTGGCGGTCCGGCCCAGGTCCCGATCGGAAGTGGAACGCACAGAGCGTCTACACTCGCAGCGACAACGGCTGGGCCGAGGGTCTCCACCCTTATGACATCTTCATCAAGAACACGCACGAAGTCCTGGGCCCGCTGAACTATGTCACCGCCCACCAGCGGCTCACGACGTTCGAATACCTCACGGCCGACCGCACGGTCCGGCGGGCAATCTACGGCCAAGGCGACGACGCGACGAAGGTCACGGTCAACTTCGGACCTGCCGACGCGGAGGTCGTCTCGGAGATCGGAGGCCGGACGGTCCTGCCGCCCTGGGGCTTCCTCGTGGAATCGCCGCATTTCGTCGCGTTCCACGCCCGCTTCTGGAACGGCCAGGACTACGGCGACGGCGCCCTCTTCACACTCCGCCCGACCGACGAGAAGCCGTTGAAAGACTCCGCCGTCATCCGCGTCTTCCACGCCTTTGGCGCGGCCACCTTCTTCTGGCAGGGCAAAGCCTACGAAGTCAAACGCGAAGAGGTCATAGAGATCAAGCCAGACGGTTCACTGTCGATCACAACCGATGCTCGCAAATGGACGCTGCGCGACGGCTGGCTGCCAGGACGTTACACGGTTGTCGCTCGTGTGGACAACCTGCAGGTAGATGACAGCTCACGGCTGTCGGTACTCAGCGAGCCCTTGGAGTTCATAATCGAGTAGATGGCGAAAGACAAGGCCGTCACCGAGCGCAGTTGCGTCAACCCTGTGCGAAGCACACGAGATTCTGTATAATCAGTATGGGGCCGAGAGGCCCGGTCATGAACAGTAGTGTTTGGGATGCCGAGGTGTACATATGAGCGGTGAGGAACTGAAAGCCCGGGCGCTTCAATTGGATCCGGAGGCCCGTGCCGACCTCGCACGCGAGTTGCTGGCCAGTCTGGATACCCTGAGCGAGGCCGAAGTTGAGAGGCTCTGGTTGGATGAGGCCGTCCGGCGTGATGAGGAACTCGACCGGGGTGCGGCGCGTGCTTGTCCAGCCGATGAGGTTCTCGATCGTGCCCGTGACGTTCGGGGTCGGCGTGACATCGCTTGGAGTCCTGTTCGCCCTCGACGGAGAGATCTGGCCTGGGGCGGTCCTCTGCGTTTGCGGGGCCGTCTGCATCCTGGCAGGCACGTTCGCCTCGCGGAGCAGGCGACAGCCCCCGGGCCGGCATAGATAGAAGGTGCCAGGCGACTGACGCTTGGCGTGCGCTGGATTTCGTGGAGCTGCGGCCGGCCTCTGTCATGCTGAACGCAGTGAAGCATCTGGCGATCGGATGCGACCGGTGTCTGTTTTCATCCTGTGCCCAGGTCCTTCGCTGCCGCTCAGGATGACGGATTGGCCCCGCGGGACGTCGTCGCACACGAAGCTCGAAGCTCGGGTCTTGGCTGATCTTCGTTGCGTGTACTCCGAGGAAGCCTTTCTGCCAGTTCTATCCGGCCATCCGCAGCGGCATGACCCGGGAAGAAGTGAGAGGCGAGCTCGTCCGCCGGTTTCCCGCGAACGGCCGGTTCGCCCGTCCCGTGGAATGGGCCTCGGACGAAGAGTTTTCTTTTCTGCTCGACCCGAACGACCCGTGCTTCAATGCCGAATTGGTGGTCATGCACGTGGCGGCCGGCAAGGTGGTTTCGAAGAAATACCTTATGGATTGAGGCAGGGGAAGGGTCTTCTCACGAAGCGTGCGAGACGAAAGCGGCTGATGGGATTCGAACCCACAACATCTACCTTGGGAAGGTAGCACTCTACCATTGAGCTACAGCCGCGATACCACTGCTCGACCGCACGAATTCTATGGCCCGTTCCGCGGCCTGTCAACCCCAAAAAACCGCCCGATTGGCCGTCGAAATCGACGAGTCGGATGGTATAATGATGACAAGATGGGCAATGGGGCCCCGGCCTTGGGAGGGCTGATATGAAGATTCGTGCGGCGGCAGTCTGGACGCTGATTGGGGTCGTTTCCGCGTGCGGCTGGGCCCAGGTCCGGCCGGGGGCCAAGGTCAACATGGAGGTCCCGTTCCATCGCGGCGTCAATCTCACCGGCTGGTTCCAGGCCGACAGCCCCAGGCAAATCCAGTTCACGAAATTCACCAAGCAGGATTTCCTCGACATCAAGAGCCTGGGCTGCGACGTGATTCGCCTGCCGATCAATCTGCACTTCATGACCGACGGCGCCCCGAACTACACGCTCGATCCGCTGTTCCTGCACTTTCTGGACCAGGTCGTCGCGTGGTGCCAGGAGCTGGAGCTGCACCTGATCCTCGACAACCACACATTCGACGTGGACGCCAGCACGGACGTGAACGTGGACCAGGTGCTCGTGCCCGTCTGGAGCCAGATGGCCGAGCACTACAAGGACAGCCCCGCGCACCTCTACTACGAAGTGCTCAACGAGCCGCACGGGATCACCGACGCGCGCTGGGGTCTGATCCAGTATCAGGTCATCGCGGCCATTCACGCCATCGATTCCAGGCATCCGATCATCGTCTCCGGCGCCGGCTGGGGCAGCTACAACAACCTCAACTCAATCCCGTCTTACCCCAGGGAGTACAATCTGATCTACTCGTTCCATTTCTACGACCCGTTCCTCTTCTCGCACCAGGGCGCCAGTTGGACCAGTCCTTCCCTGGTTCCGCTGGCGGGTGTGCCGTTCCCGTACGGCGCGGGACCTGTGCCCGCGTGCCCGCCGGCGCTGAAGGGGACCTGGATCGAGAGTAGTCTCAGCTCCTACCAGAACGACGGCACGGTCGCCCGCGTCAAGCAACTGCTCGACATCGCAGTGAGCTTTCGCGACAAGCGTCAGGTCCCGGTCTTCTGCGGCGAGTTCGGCGTCTACAAGCCCAACAGCGACGACGACCAGCGGGTTCATTGGTATCGAGTGGTCCGCGAGTACCTCGAAGAGAAGGGGATCGCCTGGACCATCTGGGACTATCACGGCGGCTTCGGCCTGTTCAACGTCGGTTCCAACGAGATGTTCGAGCACGATCTGAACGTCCCGCTGGTCGAGGCCCTGGGCCTGACCGCGCCAGAGCAGACGCCGTTCGTCATGACGCCCGATCGCGAGGGTTTCGACCTCTACACGGACGCCATTGCCCGCAATGTGCGGGAATCCAGCTACTTCAGCCGCGGAACGGTCGATTTCTACAGCGACACCGACCCCGTGGCTGGGGCCTATTGCATCCACAGCGCCGGGGGGGACCGCTACGCCACCATCGGGTTTGATTTCCGCCCCGACAAGGACCTGACGGTTCTGGTGTCCGAAGGCTTCGTGCTGGAAATCTGGGTTCGAGGCGATACGCCGAGAGCCCGCTTGGACATCCGGTTCCTCGACACCAAGACTGCCGATCCCCAGGACCACCCCTGGCGAATGACTGCGACGATCGACGAGAAATTGGCCGCATGGGACGGCGCGTGGCATCTTCTGCGGATACCGCTGCGGAGCTTCAAAGACAGCGGCTCCTGGGACAACGGCGCCTGGTTCAACCCGCGAGGGGCCTTCGACTGGTCCGCCGTGGACCGCTTCGAGATCGTGGCCGAGCACCACAGTCTCGCCGGCATGCAGTTTGGGTTCGACGAGATTTGCGTGAAGGACCCCTCCGGCATGCGATAGCAGGGCCGATGCGCAACTCTCGCGTAGCATCAGAATTCACCGATACTTACGTGCAGTGCGGCCGTGCGGGAAACGGAGGACGAAAAAAAGTGTCTTGTGTTAGGATTTTGTTCTTGAAACCGATGGAACGATCGGCTACACTCCTGTGCTCGTCGGTTGAAGGCAATCGGGCCGGACGCCGAAGAAGTTCTTTGATTCGAGAAGAGAGTTCGGGTTGTAGGCGTTCTGAGGTTTGAGATTTCGGGTTTGAAATCTCAGGCCGGAATCCCTTGTGCGACAGCGTCGGCTCCCGCTTGCGGGAATGGACGGCGGTCGGCCGGAGTATGAGCCTTGAGGCGATGCATATGGCAGTCCTCGGCGTGCTCCAAGGGTCGGCGGCTGCGACGCGGTTTCGCGGGGGAAGTCGGTTCTCCAGCCTATCGCAGGGGTCTGAAGGGAATTTGCGGAAAAGTTCAAAAATTCACAGATTCGCCCTTGACGATACGGAAGAAACGTCTACAATACAGAACTCACAACGATTGAGCGACGTAAAAACAACGCTTGATCGTACGAGCGGACGAAGTGGTCCGCGTGATCTTTGACAAGTTAACAGTTAAGCCATATGAGCAGCGAAAGTGCGGCCGCCGCGATGGGATTCGCCCCGCGTGGTGGTTTTCAGATCAGAGTTAAATTCAGCACTTTCGGTGCGCAATACCAGAAGTGTTGAGCCTACGACGTGTCCGCCGAAAGGTGGATTCGCCGAATCAAACTGAAGGGTTTGATCCTGGCTCAGAACGAACGCTGGCGGCGTGGCTAAGACATGCAAGTCGAACGGACCAGTTAATTTATTAGCTGGTCAGTGGCGAAAGGGTGAGTAATGGATAGGTAACGTGCCCCGTACTCTGGGATAGCCATCCGAAAGGGTGGGTAATACCGGATAATATCACCGATCGATGGGTTGGTGATCAAAGATTTATCGGCGCGGGAGCGGCCTATCTCCTATCAGCTAGTTGGTGAGGTAA